>NZ_JBIBHG010000017.1:0-173121 GCF_042956885.1 Streptomyces sp. NPDC008163
CCTCCACACCTACAACCACCACCGAAGCCACACCGCACTGAACGGCAAGCCACCCATCAGCCGGATTAACAACGCTGCGGGTCAATACACCTAGGGGGTGTCTTGTCGATCAGGGCCGCCCCGGCCGGGGCGGCCCCGTCGCGGCTACACGTCGAGCTGGTCCGCGACCGCTCTCAGCAGACCGGCGATCTTGGCGCCCGCCGCCTTGTCGGGGTAGCGGCCGCGCTCCAGCATCGGGGTGATGTTCTCCAGGACGGTCGTCAGGTCCTGGACGATCGACGCCAGCTCGTCCGGCTTGCGGCGCTGGGCGGCCGCGACGGACGGGGTCGGATCGAGGATCGACACGGAGAGCGCCTGGTCACCGCGCTGCCCGGCGACCACGCCGAACTCGACGCGCTGACCGGGCTTGAGAGCGTCGACCCCGGCCGGGAGCACGGACGAGTGCACGAAGACGTCGCTGCCGTCGTCGCGGGAGAGGAAGCCGAAGCCCTTCTCGCTGTTGAACCACTTGACCTTGCCAGTCGGCAAAGCACGCACCCCATCTCAACCCGTATGCCGGAACGAATGCCCTCAGCAGGTCAGGCCGTCCTGTGGTCGTGCTCCCCTGCTGGCTGAAGCCTCCACAGGGGAAGTACCCCTCGTCAAGCCTGGTCATCCGGACCGTGTCCGGAAACGGCACCTGCTTCACCCGGCCACGGTCCCGCGGCGTCCGGGAACTACCCTGACGGGGTGAGTACCTCATCTTCCGGCGCGGGCGACCGGCTGGTCCGGATCGGCGCGATCGTCTTCTTCATCGGCGCCCTCTCCACCCTCGCCACCATGGCCCCCCTCTTCCTCGGCACGCACCCGCTGCCGTCCATCGCCTGGTCCCTCTGCATGCTGATGGGCGTCGGCTTCCTGATCGCCGCGGCAGGCGTCATCCGCTCGGCACGGGCGGGGTCGCGGGCAGAGCGGTAGCACCGAGCCCCGCCGGCCGGTCTTTGGCCAGAAATGCGTTGCACTTGCAACGATTTCCTTGGTAGAGATGAAGTTCTTACCGAGCGGGGCCGGGGGGCGCCATGACGGGATGGGACATTGATCCGGGCGGGGTGGAGTCGATCCTGTCCCTGGTCGGGCTTGCCGCCAAAGACCTGAGCAAAGACGTCCGGGGCTACGGCAGGAGCGTCGAGGACGCGGCGGTGTCCGCGGGGACGATCAGCGGGCCCTACTGCGGTGAGGC
Organism: Streptomyces sp. NPDC008163; assembly: GCF_042956885.1. Taxonomy (NCBI): domain Bacteria; kingdom Bacillati; phylum Actinomycetota; class Actinomycetes; order Kitasatosporales; family Streptomycetaceae; genus Streptomyces; species Streptomyces sp. NPDC008163. The sequence continues at coordinate 1,220 of NZ_JBIBHG010000017.1, forward strand.
GCCGTCGGGGCCGGTGGGCGCCGCCGTCGTCAACTTCGTTGCCGACACGCAGCACAAGATCACGTTCATGGCGGCCCGCGCCAAGAAGTCGATGGACGGCACGGTCAAGGCGACCACCGAGTACATCGAGGGTGACCTCGCCATGGCGGCCCGGGCCCAGCGCGAGGCCGCCAAGGCCCCGACTCCCGCGGAGCTGAGAGCGGCCGGCAAGCCGTCCGGCGAGCGGGACGGGAAGTAGCCGCCGTGATCCAGCCCGGCGGCATCCCGCAGTACACCGGTGACTTCGCCCAGTTGGAGAAGGCCGCGTCCAGTCTCCGTACGCACGCCGTCGGCATCCGGGCCAGCGGGAAGGACGTCCATTCCCGCTTCCAGGCGACGGCCGGTTACTACAAGGCGCCCGAGGCCGACCGGCTCTTCTCCTCGACCCAGCCGGTGATGGACACGGCGGAAGAGTTCGCCACGGACATCGAGTCGCTGGCGGACGCCCTGGACACGTTCATCCACGAGGCGAAGCCGCACGCGGACCGGCTCAGACAGCTGAAGCTGGACGCGATCGACTTCGTCCACGGCGTCGAGGGCGACGACTGGACCGAGGACCAGAGGAAGCTCGACGAGCACCAGGCCCTCATGGACGACGTGGCCGCGGCGCAGGACGGCTTCCACGAGGCCGAACGCAAAGCCGCGAACGCGATCGAGACGATCAGCCCGGCCATGTCCAGACCCCGCTGGACCGCCGACGACGGCTCCCACGGACCCCGCACGTACGGCCCGTCCGAGGACCTGCTCGCGGGGATGAAGAACCTGCCGTGGGGAAGCCCCGAGGAACGTACGTACGAGCGTTGGAGCCTCGGCTGGTGGGGCCACGGAGCCAAGAGCTGGGCCTGGGACGGCCTGGCCAAGGACAGCATCTGGGGCGGCATCGACGGCCTGGGCACGCTGGTGGGCTTCCACGGGAAGAAGGACCGCGACGCGGCATGGGACGGCTTACGCCGGACAGCCGTCGGCGGGTACGCGTACGGCATGGACGCCCTGGGCCAGGGCGAGCACCTGTCGGACTGGCAGCGGGAGAGCGAGTCGTACGCGAAGGAGTTCGCCAAGCAGCTCGTCGCGTACGACGTCACCCCGGAAGATCCCGCCCGCGGCCACGCCATCGTCTCGTTCAACCTCCTCACCCTCTTCGCGGGTCCGCTGGGAGTCGCCGCCAAGCTCGGCAAGGGCGGAACATTCGCGAAAACGGCAGGCACCGTGGCCCGGATCGGCGACGCCCTGGACCCGCTCGGCGGCGCGTTCAAGGCGGCCAAGGCCCTGTCGGACCTGCCCAAGGTCTCCCAGGTGCTCGCCAACGTCAGCGACCACCTCCGCATCCCGGCCTCACGGTTCCCCGACGGCGCCCTGGACCTGGACCACCGCTACCGCATCGACAAGGACGGCAACTTCGTCCCCCTCGACCGCGAGGGCAACCCCCACCCGGAACCGGCGAGACACGAGCCCGCGGCGGACCGGAGGGGCGGGGTCGAACGGCACCCGGTCGGCGTTGGCGCACAGGCGGAGGGCCCCGCGGCACATGTGCACGAGAACGCGGCCCCGCACCCCGCAGGCGAGGGACATCATGGCGTGCACCGCGATGACGCGGTGCACGGACGGGGGGACGCACCCGAGGGCGGGAGCGGAGACGGTGGCACCGGCCACGCCTCCGACGGTGCTGCGGGAGGTTCCGGCGGAAGCGTCCCCGATGCACCCCACGGCCCCGCACCCGAGAGCGGTCCCCTCGTCCGCGGCAGCGAAACGGAACAACGCATCCGCGACGCCGTGCAGAGCGTTCCGGGAAGGAAACGCCCCAAGCCGAATGTGCTGGAACGGGTCCTGGAGCGGCTTGCTTCGGAACCGGACGGGCAGCGCGTCGCCGACATCATCGCTTCGGGCCGCTTCAATCAGGCCGACGAGTACGGCCAGGTCGTCTCCGCTCTGGGAGCGAACAAGGCTCACATGTTCCAGCCGTCCGCCGACCAATTGATCTTCGCGGACAAGCTGGTGGAGAGCGGTGTCCCGGCGCACGCCATCGACTTCGAACAGAAGGTGCCGGTCGGTGCCGACGTGGACATCCGCATCAGGGACGAGTCCGGCGATGTGTACGCGTACCAAATGAAGCACCTCAACGATCCGCAGGACCCGGTCGGAGAGATAACACGAGGCAAGTACTTGTTGCAGTTGGCCATCGCCGACGCCGACCACTCCGTGATGCTCGTGGACGGGGGGCGGGGAACCGTGCGGGACTGGATGACCAACGGCTCCTACGATGAGCTCCTGGCCATCCACAGCGGCGCGCGAGGACGAAAGGGCACCGGCATCACGTTCGTCATCCGCTTGGAGGACGGCAACCTGGTCATTCCGCCGGGCAGTCGCACCGACCCCAAGGACATGTTGTGATCACCTCGACTCCTGTCGGCGAGTGGGTGTGGGAACTCTCCACGAACAGTGACGGATTCCGGCCCGGCGATGCCGCACGGACCGCGGCGGGGATGTGGGACCGGCTGGCGGACGGGGACCTCGCCGCATCGGGCGGGACGGCTGCTCTGCGGGTCTCCGACCGCAACAACACGCGGGACGTCCGCATGGAACGGAACGGTCTGGGCCTCGGAGCGCCGCCCTGGGCACCGGATTCGCCCTTCGCCCGGGCGGTGCGGGAGGCAGAAGCTCTGGAAGGGGACCTCGTCGTCGTCATACGTATCGACTGCCCCGGCACGTGGCTGGAGCCCGGGGGCCCTTACCGCGCCGAGAAGCTGTTCGCCGTCCAGGTCGAGGTGTGGGGCGGCACCCTGCTGGCCGCAACGCTGGAGACGTACTCCGATGCCTGGCTCACGATGGACACCCGCGGCAGGGAGCAGCCCGAGGTGTACGCGCTGAACGCACCCCGGCTCGCCGCCGCGCTCGACGGCATCTCGGCGCTGCTGGGCGGCCCGCCCGAGCCGGGTGAGGAGAATCGGTACGCGGCACCGAGCACGACCGGATTCAGGGACGTACGGGCCGAAGGTCCCGCCTACGACGACGCCTGGGGAACCTTCGAGACGCTCGACCGCACACGGCTGCTCGACTCCCGTCTGCCGGGGGCCGGGGACGACTACGAGCAGATCGCCGACGGCCCGGTCCGGTACCTCGCGGTTCGGCGGGACGACCGGACGCTGGGGTTCGTCTGGGCGGCCGTCGACGATTCCGCCGCCGGGTACGTGCCGCGTACCGCAGCGGGTGACGAGGCGTTCGACGCCGGAGCGGCCTGGGTCACGGCCCTCAGGGAAGCCCGACGAGGCGGACTCACCCCGCTCGCGGCACTGCGGGACGCGGCCCGGCGCCCCGTACCGCCGGAAGCCGGCGTCATCGCCCGGGGAGGTCCCGTGGAAGCGCCTTCCCTGGACGCCTTGGAGGAGCTGTCCGGCCGGTACTGACCGCATCGCGCGCCATCGCCCTCCTCAAAGGACGGAGAGCAGCATGACCCAGGACGTCATCGCCCTCACTCCCCGGATGCCCGACCCGAAGGCGCTGCTGGCCGGGTTGCACGCGGGCGGCCCCGATCTGCGGGTGGACGAGGCGGGGGGCGGGGCCGTCGTGCGACTGTGCGCGGACTCCGGGCAGACGCTGGTGTCGCTCGAAGCACCCCGGTATCTCCAAGTGCCGGGCGAGGTACAGAGGTTGCTCGGCAAGGACGTCATGGACGAGTCGCCCGTGTGGTGGACGGAGGTGCGGGCGTCCAGTGCGGCAGCGGAGCCCGCGCGGCTCGCGGAGTCCGTCGCGGGGCGGCTGGCAGCTGTGCTCGGGGGCGCCGTCTGGCCGCCCGGGGCCGGTCGCACCGAGGTGGTCCCCGCCCTCGCGGGGCTCAGCGGTGATACGGCGCCCCCAGGCGTCGACGTGCTCACCGCGAGAGCGGCCGTCGTCATCCAGGGACGCCCCGTCGTGGCCGCGACCACGTGGCTGACCGACGTCGCCCGTAACGCCGTACGTACCGGGCGGGAGCTGCAACTCGTCACGCCGCCGGACACCCGGCTCACCTTCCCCCTCCACACCCTGCTCGACGGGGTGCCGTCGCGCTGGGTCGTCCGGGATCCGGAGTGCGGATACTACGACGGCCTTTCCGGGACCGTACTCGGCTGGCACGACGGGCGCTTCGCACCCGCCACCACGGACGACGGGGCGCCCCGGATCGCGGAGGCGTTCCGGCGGCCTGCCGGGGCCGAGGGGGAGCGGCAGCTGATCCTCTCTTTTCGCACGATTCATCCGGCCGACGATTACCTCACCCTCGGCGGCGCCCCGGAGCTGGCCTGGCGCGTGCTCACGGGTGCGCCGCCCGCCGGATGGTCCACCGCTGAGCCAGTCAATGTGCCCTGGTCGCCTCGCCAGTTGACCGAACTGGCCCGCGGGCGCGCCCAGCGGTCCCTGCCTACCTGGGTGGTCGCCGTCGGCGATTCCGACCGCCCCTCGATCGCCACCGTGCGGGTGTCGCACACCGCTGCCGGCGTCGAGGAACGCACGACGATCGCCCTCGGCTACGGGTCCGGCAACGACGTGCCGCTGGATCTGGTGCCAGAACTCGCGGCGTCCCTGGCCACGGATCACGGTCTCGCGACCATGCTCGTCCAACTGCGCTTCGCCCGGGCCGACCTGAGCACTCCGGCCCGTCACCAGCCGCCTTCGGCTCCCCTCTCCTTCACACTGGGGCCCGATGCCGTCGCCGGTCTCGACCTCACCGGCGTGTCCCTCGCCGACACCGTGCCGGTGCGCCTCGGACCGGCCGCCGGACCGGGACTGCACTACATGCTGGGTGACGGCGACGCCCCGTCCCGCTGGGAACGGCTGCGCGAAATCCAAGTGCAGATGGGCCGCCTCATACGGACCACCGATTCGGGCTCGCACATGGGCTTGTGACGGGGTGTCGGTGCCGCGCTTCGCTGCCGAGGGCATGTGGTCCGCTGCCAGGGGGCCGCTCATGACCCACCTCTTGTCGGTCATCACCCCCGCCCACCGGTCCGGCCTCGCGTATCTGCGGGAGACGTACGACTCGCGTGCCCAGTGCGGCACCGGGAGCTGTTCGTGGCGCGTCAGCGCGGGCCGTGCTCCGTGTACGCGGCCAGCCAGGCGGGGAGTTCGGTGAGCGAGGCGAGGACGGTGTGCGCTCCCGCCGTACGCAGTTCCTCCGCGTCGCAGGGGCCCGTCGCGACGCCCACGGGGACGGCGTTCGCGGCCTGGGCGCCGCGGATGTCGCCGATGTGGTCGCCGACGTAGACCGTGGCGCCGTGCTCCTTCAGCGCGACCGCCTTCTGCTCCGCCCAGAGGTTGCCCACGATGACGTCCGGCTCGATGCCGAGGTGGGTCAGGTGCAGCTTGGCGTTCGGCTCGTACTTGGCGGTGACGACCATCGTGCGGCCGCCACGCTCCCGTATCGCCTCGATCGCCTCCCGGGCGCCCGGCATCGCGAGGGTCCGCTCGATGGCGTACGTGGGGTACATCGCCCGGTACCGGTTCGCGACGGCGGGGACGTCGGCGGCGGGGAACCAGTTCGCGAGCTCGTCCTCCAGCGGGGGGCCGAGGCGGCTCACCACGAGGTCCGTGTCGATCGGGGTGCCCGTCTCGGCGACGAGGGCGTCGTAGACGGCCTTGATGCCGGGGCGGGAGTCGATGAGCGTCATGTCCAGGTCGAAGCCGACCGTGAGGGGTGAGGGGGTCATGCCGTCCATTGTGCCGGGCCGGCCTTCGGCCGGGGGGTGGGGTTTCGGGCGCCCCCCTTGCGATGGTGTCCGTGTGCCCCGGGGGGCCGGGCGCGGGGTTCCGTCCTCGAACGCCGGACGGGCCTGAGGGGGCGTGGCCCCTCTCCTCTACCTTCGCCTCGCCCTCCACAGCAGGAACAGCGCCGACGCCACCGCCGCCGCGCGTACGGTGACCGGCCATACGTCGCCCAGGGCGTCCTTCATGCCGTGTTCCGGGATGGGGGTGCCCCAGCGGCCGTCCATGCGGCCCCAGAGCCAGACCAGGGCGGCCGCCGCGACCGCGCCGGGCAGGCCCATCGCGGCCCACTTCGCTTCCGCGCGGGACAGTTTGCGGGAGCTGTACGCGAGCAGCCAGCCGCCTGCCAGGGCCAGCAGGGAGCCCATCACCGCGCCCACCACGAGGAGCGCCGCCGCCAGCAGCAGGACGGGGTGGCCGAAGCCCCGGCGGGGGGTCGCCTCGGGGGGTGCCGGGACCGGGCGGGCGCGGCGGAGGCGGCGGCGCGGCTTCTCCGGAGGTGCCTCGGCCTCCGGCTCCTCCTCCTCTTCCGGGGCGTCGGCCTCCGGCTCCTCCTCCGGCTCCGGCGGCAGCAGCAGCGCCGGGATCTCGACGCCGCCCCGGAACCCCGGCACCTCCGTCCCCGGCCCGAACTCCCCGAACGCACCGGGCCCGGTCTCACCGAACGGGCCGGGTTCGTCCTGCCACCAGTCGCCGCCCTCGGCGTCGGCGTCCGGGCCGAGCTCGTCCATGCCCGACCGGTGCGGGGCGGAGGCGTCCGGGTCCGCCTGGGACGGGACGGGGGCCCCCGGGGCCCCGGAGTCCGGGACCGCCCGGCGCCGGGAGAAGGCCCCCTTGCCCGCCCGGCGCGGGGCCGACGCGTCTGCGCCCGCCCCACGCGGCCCTCCGTCGGGGAGACTCGCGCGGCGCGGTTCAGGGATTTCCGGGGGGTCCGGCGGCTCCGACACCCCCGTCCTCGCCGCTGCCGCCACCAGTTCGTCCGGGGTGCCGAGGGTGCCGATGATGCGGCGGACCTGACCGGGGGTGTGGGCCCGCTGGGCCTCGCGGCGGCGGTCGATCTCCGTACGGAGCTCCGCGACGAGGCGCATTCGGGCGCCCGACGGCAACTGTTGCTGCTGGGCCAGGTCTCCGACCCGGCTCAGGTAGTCGTAGACGAGCTGGTCGCTCTCGATCCCCACGCGTCGCTTCCCCTCGGTTCCCCGCCACGGCCTGCACCGACGGTAGCGCCCTCAGGGCTGTCCGGAGCGGCTACCGTGGGACGGATGGGGACGACCACACCACCGCGGACGCTCGCCGAGGCGCTGCGCGCCCGGGACGACGAGTCACTGGCCGGGCTGCTGCGGGCGCGGCCCGATCTCCTCTCCCCCGTGCCGGGCGACATCACGCAGCTCGCCACGCGCGCGGGCACCCGCGCGTCCGTCGTACGCGCCCTGGAACGCCTGGACCGGTTCGCCCTCCAGGCCGCCGAGGCGCTCGCGGTCGCGCCCGACCCGGCACCGTACGGGACGCTGCTCGGGCTGCTGACCGGCGACGGGCAGGACGACGGCGAGCAGCGCGACGACGTGGGCGCCGCGATCGTCGCGGCGCTGCCCGGCGCGCTCGGGACCCTGCGCGAGCAGGCGCTCGTGTGGGGCGACGACGACCGGCTCCGGCTCGTCCGCACGGCGCGGGAGCTGCTGTCGCCGTCGCCGCAGCACCCCTCCCCCACCGGCCTCGGGCCGACCGTCGCCGAGGCCACCGCCGGGATGTCGCCCGGCCGGCTCCAGGAGATCCTGGCCGCCGCCGGGCTGCCCGCCACGCACGACCCGGTGTCCGCGGTGGCGGCCCTGACCGGACTCTTCACCGACCGGGCCCGGATGGGCGGGCTGCTGGACACCGCGCCCATGGAAGCCCTGGCGGTGCTCGACCGGCTCGTGTGGGGGCCGCCGTACGGGGAGGTCACGCCGAATCCCGCGCCGCCCGTGAAGTGGCTGCGCGACCGGGGGCTGCTGCTGCCCGTCTCGACCAGGACCGTCGTGCTGCCCCGCGAGGCGGCGCTGCATCTGCGGGCCGGGCGCGCCCACCGGACGCCGGAGCCCCGGCCGCCGGTCGTGACCGCCGTCGCCGAACGCGATCCACAGGCTGTGGACAGCGCGGCGGCCGGCCAGGCGTTCCTGGCGGTGACGACCGTCGAGGAGCTGCTGAAGCACTGGAACGGCGGCGGCCCGGCCGTCCTGCGCGCGGGCGGCCTGAGCGTCCGGGAGCTGCGGAAGACGGCGGCGGCGCTGGACGTCCAGGAGCCGGTCGCCGCGTTCTGGGTGGAGCTCGCCCACGCGGCCGGGCTGCTGGCCTCCGACGGCGAGGCGGACGAGCGGTACGCGCCGACGCCGGCGTCCGACGAGTGGCTGGAGCTGCCCGCGCAGGAGCGCTGGGTCTCCCTCGCGACGGCCTGGCTGACCGCCACCCGGACCTCCGGGCTGGTCGGCGGCCAGGACGCGAAGGGGCGGGCGCTGTCCGCGCTCGGCCCCGACCTGGACCGTTCCGCCGCGCCCGAGGTACGCCACCGGGTCCTCGCCCTGCTCGACGCGCTGCCGGCGGGCACCGCGCCCGACCCCGAATCCGTGCTCGCCCGGCTCCGCTGGGAGCGGCCGCTGCGCGGGGCCGCCGCCACCGAGGGGACCACGGATCTGCGGTCCCGGATCGCCCTGTGGACGCTGAACGAGTCGGAGCTGCTGGGCATCACCGGGCGCGGCGCGCTCGCCAGCCAGACCCGCGCCCTGCTCACCGAGGGGCCCGCGAAGGCCGCCGGGATGCTCGCCCCGCTGCTGCCGGAGCCGCTGGACCACGTCCTGCTCCAGGCGGACCTGACGGCCGTCGCGCCCGGTCCGCTGGAACGCCCGCTGGCCGACATGCTCGGCACGCTCGCGGACGTCGAGTCCAAGGGCGGGGCGACGGTGTACCGCTTCACGCCCGGGTCCGTCCGCCGGGCCCTGGACGCCGGGCAGACCGCCGCCGACCTGCACTCCTTCCTCGCCACGCACAGCCGTACGCCGGTGCCGCAGCCGCTGAGCTATCTCATCGACGACGTGGCCCGCCGCCACGGGCACCTCCGGATCGGTGCCGCGTCCTCGTACGTACGCTGCGACGACGAGACCGTGCTCGGCGAGATCCTGGCCGACAAGCGGTCCGCCGCGCTGCGGCTGCGCCGGATCGCCCCGACGGTGCTGGCGGCGCGGGCCGATCCGGCGTCCCTGCTCGACGGCCTGCGCGAGATGGGGTACGCGCCCGCCGCGGAGTCCGCCGACGGCGACGTCCTGATCACCCGGGCGGGCGCCCACCGCACCCCGCCCCGGTCCGCCCCGGCCCCCGTCCCCGAGGGCCCGCCCGTGCCGGACACCACGCTGCTCGGCGCGGCGGTCCGGGCGATCCGGGCCGGGGACGACGCGGCGACGGTGGTCAAGGCCCAGCCGGACACCGGCCCCGCCGCCCCGCCCGGCGCCCTCCCGCGCACCACCGCGGCGGAGACCCTGGTCACCGTCCAGGCCGCCGCGATGACCGGCTCCGCGGTGTGGATCGGCTACGTGAACGCGGAGGGCGCCGCGAGCCAGCGCGTGATCGCCCCGGTCCGCGTGGAGGGCGGCTACGTCACGGCGTACGACCACACGGCGGACGAGATCCGCACGTACCCGCTGCACCGCATCACGGGCGTGGCGGAACTGGCGGAGTAGGCCGCCCGTTTCGCCCTGCCCGGGCCGCGCGCCCTGCGGGCCGCCCGCGCACACATCCCAGCTGCGGGCCGCCCGCGCACATCCAGCCCGTCCGGCGCTTGAGGACGGAACCCTCGCCCCGGACCGGGGCAACCGCGCAAGGCCCCCCGTCCGTACCGGGCCAACGACACACCGCCCCCACATACGGCACACTGGAGGTTTCCCCCGAGCCGGAAGGGCCAACGCGCGTGAGCGGACCCCTCATCGTCCAGAGCGACAAAACGCTCCTCCTCGAAGTCGACCACGAGCAGGCCGACGCCTGCCGTCGGGCCATCGCGCCGTTCGCCGAGCTGGAGCGGGCGCCCGAGCACATCCACACGTACCGGCTGACCCCGCTCGGGCTGTGGAACGCCCGCGCGGCCGGGCACGACGCCGAGCAGGTCGTGGACGCGCTCGTGACGTACTCCCGCTACCCCGTACCGCACGCGCTGCTCGTCGACATCGCCGAGACGATGGACCGCTACGGCCGTCTCACCCTCTCCAAGCACCCCGTGCACGGGCTCGTCCTGACGACGACGGACCGGCCGGTCCTGGAGGAGATCCTGCGGTCGAAGAAGGTCCAGCCCCTGGTCGGGGCGAGGATCGACCCGGACACCGTCGCCGTGCACCCCTCCGAGCGCGGCCAGGTCAAGCAGACGCTGCTCAAGCTCGGCTGGCCCGCCGAGGACCTCGCCGGTTACGTGGACGGCGAGGCGCACGCCATCGAGCTGGACGAGAACGGCTGGGCGCTGCGCCCGTACCAGCAGCAGGCCGTCGACGGCTTCTGGCACGGCGGCTCCGGCGTCGTCGTGCTCCCCTGCGGCGCCGGCAAGACACTCGTCGGCGCGGGCGCGATGGCACAGGCCAAGGCGACGACGCTGATCCTCGTGACGAACACCGTCTCCGCCCGCCAGTGGAAGCACGAGCTGGTGAAGCGGACCTCGCTGACCGAGGACGAGATCGGCGAGTACAGCGGGACCCGCAAGGAGATCCGGCCGGTCACGATCGCCACCTACCAGGTGCTGACCACCCGCCGGAAGGGCGTCTACCCGCACCTGGAGCTCTTCGACTCGCGCGACTGGGGCCTCGTGATCTACGACGAGGTGCACCTGCTCCCCGCCCCCGTCTTCAAGTTCACCGCCGATCTCCAGGCCCGCCGCCGCCTCGGCCTGACCGCGACCCTGGTCCGCGAGGACGGCCGCGAGTCGGACGTGTTCTCGCTCATCGGCCCCAAGCGGTTCGACGCGCCGTGGAAGGAGATCGAGGCGCAGGGCTACATCGCCCCGGCGGACTGCGTCGAGGTCCGGGTCAATCTCACGGACTCCGAGCGGCTGGCGTACGCGACCGCAGAGGCCGAGGAGAAGTACCGGTTCTGCGCGACCACCGCGACGAAGCGGAAGGTCACCGAGGCCCTGGTGCGCAAGCACAAGGGCGAGCAGACCCTGGTCATCGGGCAGTACATCGACCAGCTGGACGAGCTGGGCGAGCATCTCGACGCCCCGGTGATCAAGGGCGAGACGAGCAACGCACAGCGCGAGAAGCTGTTCGACGCGTTCCGGCAGGGCGAGCTGAACGTGCTCGTGGTGTCGAAGGTGGCGAACTTCTCCATCGACCTGCCCGAGGCGACGGTCGCCATCCAGGTGTCGGGGACCTTCGGTTCGCGCCAGGAGGAGGCGCAGCGCCTGGGCCGGGTGCTCCGCCCGAAGGCCGACGGGCACGAGGCGCGGTTCTACTCGGTCGTCGCGCGCGACACGATCGACCAGGACTTCGCGGCGCACCGCCAGCGGTTCCTGGCCGAGCAGGGCTACGCGTACCGCATCGTCGACGCGGACGAGCTGCTGTCGGAGAGCTGAGGAACGGGCACGGGTGCGGCGGTCAGCGCCGCCGCACCCCCGCCTCCTCCGCGTACTCGCCGAGGACGACGACGCCGAAGGCCGCCTGTGCGAACACCTTCACGGCGCGCAGGGCACCGGAGGCGCGGTTGTGGGGGTGACCGGGGGCCGCCGTGGCCCCGGTCCTTCTCGGGTCAAGGGTGCCGGTACTCATGTATCCATGGTGCTCCGGACGGGTACGCCGTGGCGTCGCCCCGCAGACGGAAGCGCGCCGCCCCGCGCGTACGTCTCCGGTCGCACGGCACCCCCTACGGGAGGACGGCGTCACCTGGGGGACCGACGACCCTCGGAGCCGTAAAAATCGGAGCCGTGAAAATCGGAGCCGTGAAAAGCATTCGCGCCCACCCCCCGCCCCCCGGTACACTCCCCGGTCTGCCCGCCTCCCGCACCGTGGTACCGGCGGCCCCCGAGGGGCCCTGCCGGCAGCCGGGGGAGCGCCGCCGACCGGACGGAAACCGGCCGACAACCGTACGCACGATCGATCCCCGAGCGGACCGCCCACCCCCCGAGGGTGAGACGCGGTCCGCCGTCCTGCGTTGAATGCCGGAGGCAACACCGTGCCCGCGCACGAATTCGAGAGCGACACCACCACCGACCCCCTCGCCCATGAGCGCGCCCATCTCGCGGCGTCCCGCGCCGCGCTGCGCGCCATGCGGGCGGACGCCCAGTCCCTGGACATCCGCGACGTCACCGCGAACTGGGTGAACGCGGCGGTGCTCCAGGCGCAGATCGACGAGCGGATCAAGTCGCTCGCGGACCTGGCCCACACCCCGCTGTTCTTCGGGCGCCTGGACTATCTGCACGTCGTCGGGGCGGAGGAGGCGGAGGGCGCGGAGGGCGAGCAGTTCTACATCGGGCGCCGCCATGTGCACGACGCCGTGGGCGACCCGATGGTGATCGACTGGCGCGCCCCGGTCTCCCAGCCGTTCTACCGCGCCTCCCGCAAGGACCCGCTGGACGTCGGCCGCAGGCGCCGCTTCGGTTACACCGGCGGCGACCTCACCGCGTACGAGGACGAGCACCTGACCGACCCGGCCGAGGCCGAGCAGACCAGCCAGCTGCTCCAGGCGGAGATCGAGCGCCCCCGCGTCGGCCCCATGCGGGACATCGTCGCGACGATCCAGCCGGAGCAGGACGAGATCGTCCGCAGCGAGCTGGGCGGCACGGTCTGCGTGCAGGGCGGCCCCGGCACCGGGAAGACCGCCGTGGGCCTGCACCGGGTGGCGTATCTGCTGTACGCGCACCGCGAGCGCCTGGCCCGCACCGGCACCCTGGTCGTCGGCCCGAACCGGTCCTTCCTGCACTACATCGAGCAGGTGCTCCCGGCCCTCGGCGAGCTGGAGGTCAAGCAGGCGACCGTCGAGGACCTGGTCACCGCGCAGATCGAGGTCCGGGGCGCGGACGAGGCGACGGCCGCCGTCGTGAAGGGCGACGCCCGCATGGCGGAGGTGCTGCGGCGCGCGCTGCGCTCGCATGTCACGCTGCCGACCGAGCCGGTGATGGTGGTGCGCGGCTCGCGGCGCTGGCGCGTACCGGCGTACGAGATCGAGGAGATGGTGCGGGAGCTGCTGGCCCGGGACATGCGCTACGGCGCCGCGCACGAGGCGCTGCCCCAGCGCATCGCGCACGCGGTCCTGGTGCGGATGGAGCAGTCCGGCGAGGCGCCCGACGACCGGGTGCAGAATTCGGTGGCCCGCAACCCCGCGGTGAAGGCGGCCGTCAAGGCGATCTGGCCCGCCGTGGACCCGGCGAAGCTGGTCCTGCGGCTGCTGTCCGACGCGGAGTTCCTGGCGGAGCACGCGGACGGGCTGCTCTCCGAGGACGAGCAGAAGGCCATCCTGTGGATCAAGCCCGCCCGCAGCGTGAAGACCGCCAAGTGGTCGGCGGCGGACGCGGTGCTGATCGACGAGGCGGCCGACCTGGTGTCGCGTACGCACTCGCTCGGCCATGTCGTGATCGATGAGGCGCAGGACCTCTCCCCCATGCAGTACCGCGCGGTCGGCCGCCGCTGCTCGACCGGTTCGGCGACCGTCCTCGGCGACCTGGCGCAGGGCACGACGCCCTGGTCGACGCAGAGTTGGGAGCAGGCGCTGCACCACCTGGGCAAGGCGGACGCGCTGGTGGAGGAGCTGACGGCCGGCTTCCGCGTGCCGCGCGACGTGATCGCGTACGCCTCCCGGCTGCTCCCGGTGATCTCGCCGGGGCTGACGCCGGTGGAGTCGGTGCGTGAGTCGCCCGGCTCGCTGGCGGTACGGGAAGTGGGCTCCGATGGCCTGGACGCGGCGGTGGTCGCGGCCTGCGAGGAGTCGCTGGCGCACGAGGGGTCCATCGGCCTGATCGCCGCCGATGCCCGCATCCCCGCGCTGGCCGACGCGCTGACGGCGGCCGGGCACGCGTACCTCTCCCCCGGCCAGGAGACGACCGCCGAGTCCCGGCTGACCCTGGTCCCGGCGTCGCTGGCGAAGGGTCTGGAGTACGACTACGTGGTGCTGGACGAACCGGCCGCCGTGGTCGACGGCGAACCGGACGAACGCACGGGCCTGCGCCGCCTGTACGTGGCGCTGACCCGTGCGGTCTCCGGACTGACGGTGCTTCACTCGGCGTCGCTGCCGGAGGAGTTGGTCTGACGAAAAGAACGGAGGCGGGGGGACCCTCGTCCACCCCCGCCTCCGCCCGGTCATCAACCGGCGGTGCAGGCCCGCCCGTTCAGCTTCACAGTGCCCGGGTCCGCCGCCGGACCCGTGCGGCTGCTGTTGAACCCGAAGTCGATCGAGGCTCCGGGGGCCAGCGTCCGGTTCCAGGACAGCGGGGTGGCGGTCACCGTCCGCCCGTACTGGCCGATGTCGGCGCTCCAGGTGTGGCTGAGCTTCTGGTCACCGGGCAGCAGCCAGGTCAGCGACCACGGGGTGACGGCCTTGCTGCCCGTGTTCTTCACCGTGACCGTGGTGGTCGAGCCGGTGTTCCACGGGTGCGAGGAGTACGTGACCCTGCAGGCCCGCTCCGGACCCGTGGCGTCGCCCGCGTCGTCCAGGTAGGAGGCGATGTAGGCCAGCGGGGCGTTCCAGTTCACGGCGACCTCGTTGGTGGCGTACGAGCCGTTGTCGTCCAGGTAGCACATCGCGGCCGCGCACCCCTTGAGCTTCGCGGCGGCCTCCGGGTCGCCCGAGGTCGGCGCGGTCAGGTTGGGCCCGCCCGCGAGGGACCCGGCCGGCGGGTGCGGCAGGGACGGGTCGGACTCGTGCGCCCAGAACCGGTGGTGCTGGTTCTGCGAGTACCGCTCGCCGTAGCCGGTGACGTACGACTGGTTGAGCGGATTGCGCCCGAAGAGGTAGTCAGCGCCGCGCAGGACCGCGTCCCGGTAACCGGTGTCACCGGTGAGGTCGGCGGCGGTCGCCAGCACGATCATGTTGTTCAGGACCTGGCTGTTCGAACCCCAGGCGTAGTTCAGGCCCTCGGGCGCGTACGGCACGCCGTACAGCTGGACCTCGGTCTGTGCCCGGTACTGGTCGGCGGCGGTCGTCACGACGTTCCGTACGTCCGCGAGCTGGGCGGCCGTCAGGTCGTTCGGCACCGTGGCCAGGGTCAGCACGCCGAGCCCGGCGGTGCCGCCCCACCACATCCCGCCGTCGGCGGGGAAGGCCGCGTCCACGTCGCCGTGCACCGGCGAGTCCAGCAGCGCCTGGCGGTACGTGTCCTTGCCGGTCGTGGTGAACAGCTCGGCGGCGGCCCAGTAGAACTCGTCGCTCACGTCGTTGTCCTCGTACGTCCCGCCCCCGACGCCGTCGGCCGGGCTGGCGTACACCGCCGGGTGCGCCTTCGCCGCGGCCCACGCCGTCTCGGCGGCGGTACGGCACTGGGCGGCGAACTCCGCGTCGAACGGGGCGTAGAGCCGGGCGCACTGGGCGGCCGTCGCGGCGAGGTTGAGGGTCGCGGCGGTCGTCGGCGGGTGCAGTTCGCGCTGTTCCGGGTCGAGTTCGGGCCGCATCGGGATACCGGTCCAGTTGGCGTCGTGCACCTTGTGGTGGGCCATGCCCGCCAGCGGCTGCCCGGCCGGGACCTGCATGCGCATCAGGAACTCCAGTTCCCAGCGCGCCTCGTCCAGGATGTCCGGCACGTCGTTGCCGTGCTCGGGCACCCGCAGCGCGCCGTCGCCCAGCTCGGCCGCCTCCGCGCCGTCGGCGGTCAGCGTGCGCTCGTAGGTGTCCATCAGCTCGGCGACCGCGATGCCGCCGTTCACGACGTACTTGCCGTGGTCCCCGGCGTCGTACCAGCCGCCGCGCACGTCGAGCCGGTAGTCGCAGACGCCCGCCTGGCAGGGCACGTCGGTGTCGCCCTTGTTGGGCGCCACACCGAGGTGCCCGGCCGGTCGCGCGTACTCCTCGCCGACCAGGTCCGCGTCGATCGCGATGCCGCTGCGGTTCTGGTAGAAGTACGCCAGCGAGTCGGACCGGAGACTGTCGTAGAGGTCCGCCCGGATCGAGAAGGGCTCGCTGACCTGCCCGTCCGCCGCGATCGTGAAGCCGTCGCCGGTGGCGGTGGCGTCGCTGAAGTCGAAGGTGTGCACGTTCTGCCGCGAGGTCGGGTCCTCGCCGCCCGGGGTGGTCGTCCCGCTCGCGACGGTCGTCCCGTCGGCCGCCTTCAGCGCCCACGGCAGCGGGTCGGTCTCGTCGGTGACCAGGGTGCCGGTCTTGGGGCCCTTGGGCAGGTAGCCGACCTGGTTGACGCGTACGGGTGACCCGGTGTCCGGCTCGTACACGGGCGGCTCGGCGCCCCCGCGCAGCGACACGTCGTCCACGCAGAAGGTGGCCGCCTTCGCGCCGCCGCCGACCTGGAAGGCCACCTGCGCGGCGTCCTGATCGGCGGACGCCGTGAAGACGTGCGTGTGGACGGCCGCCTCGGCCCCGATCTGATCCGTCGCGGACAGGTCGGCGGTGTACGGGTCGGTCGCCATCTGCACGTTGGTGTGAATGGACAGCGGTACGGTCGAACTCGCCGTGTACGTAAGGGTGTACGCCTCCCCCGCGACGAGCGGGATGTCGTTCTGCCCGACGATCGCGTCCCACGGATTGGCGGTCCCGCCCGGCACGTCGGCACACAACCGCCCGTCCACCACGGCGACCGGCGCATTGGCCGTCGACCACCAGGGCGCGGATCCCGCGGAGAAGTCACCGTTGACGATCTGCTCCGGAGCGGGGTCGCCGTCGGCGGCGACGGCCCCGGGCGCGGCGAGGATGCCGCCACAGAGGGCGGCAACGGCCAGCACGCCGAGCGCACGGCGTCTGCGCCGGAGGGAGGAGGGGGGTGGGGAGGCGTTCACCAGGGGCCTTTCGTCGTGGGGACGGAAGAAAATGATGGGAGCGCTCCCACAGCAGACGGGCATGCCGGGGAGACGCGTTATGGGAGCGTTCCCATCACCGCGAGGCCATTGTGGGACGCGGGGCGCGGGTTGCGCCAGGGTCATGACAGGACCACGTTCCGCCCCGCCGCTTGACCACCCCGGTCCGGGCCAAGGGTTCCGTCCTCAATCGCCGGACGGGCTGGTTTTTCCGGAGCCGCCGGCAAACCCCAGCCCCTCCGGCGCTTGAGGAGCGGGGGCCCGGGAACAAATCCCAGCCCCTCCGGCGCTTGAGGAGCGGGGGCCCGGGGGCAGCGCCCCCGACACCACCACCCGCGCGCGGGGGCCGAACCGGGTGCCGCCAACAACCCCAGCCCCTCCGGCGCTTGAGGAGCAGGGATCCGGGGGCAGCGCCCCGCAGCAACGCCGCGCGACGGGCGCGCCCAGAGGCACCACACCCCCTAGCGGTCGAGCACCGCCCGCCACTCCCGCACCGCACCCGCGGAAACCGGCCCACCCCAGCCCCCCGGCCGCGCCGCACCACCGATGTGCACGGCGTCGATCCCCGCTTCCAGGAGCGCCGGAAGGTGTTCCAGCCGAAGCCCGCCCCCCACAAGAATCCGCGGCTCGTACCCGGGCTCCCCCGCCCGCCCCGCCTCAGCCACCAACGTAGGTATCCCGGCGTCCACGCCCGCCGCCGCCCCGGCCGTCAGATACGTGTCCAGCCCCGGCAGATCCGCCAGCGACTTGCGCAGCGCGTCCCGGTCCGCCGCCCGGTCGATCGCCCGGTGGAACGTCCACCGGCAGCCGTCCAGCACGGCGACGAGCCGTTCGACCGCGACCAGGTCCGGGTTCCCGTCGGAGTCCAGGAAGCCGAGGACGAACTCGTCCGCCCCCTCCGCCCGCAGCTCCCGCGCCTTGCGTACGAGTATCTCGACGTCACCGGCCGCGAAGCCGTCCGCGACCCTGAGCATCACCCGAAGCGGAATGTCCACCGCGGCGCGGATCGCCGCGAAGGTCGCACAGGACGGGGTGAGGCCGTCCGCCGCCATGTCGGTGACCAGCTCAAGCCGGTCCGCACCACCCGCCTGGGCAGCGACCGCGTCCTCCGCGTCGAGAGCGATCACCTCCAGGACTGCACGGTTGCTCATGGGATCCCAATCCTCCAGGAAGCAGCTACAGGTCTAGTCCAATGGCCCAGCCTACGGGGCGGTAGGCCGACGGCGCAGCCCTGACCGTGAACGTGAAGATACGCGAGCCCGAACGGCCGACGGGCGAGCGACCGGCGCGGCCCGCGCACCCGCCGAGGATCACCCTTGCTTCGACATAGGGGGTGGGGGTATACATGGGATCAGAGACAGATACCCCCAGGGGGTACCCACGACGGGGTGCCCAGGGACCACGAGGAGGGCCCGTGTCAGCGCACACCGCACACCCCGCAACGGCCGAGGTCGAGCTGGCCATCGGCGGCATGACCTGCGCCTCCTGCGCGGCCCGCATCGAGAAGAAGCTCAACCGGATGGACGGCGTCACGGCCACCGTGAACTACGCCACGGAGAAGGCACACGTCACCTACGACGGCGCCGCCGCCTCCGTACAGGACCTCGTGGCCACGGTCGAGAGGACCGGCTACACCGCGCACGAACCCGCACCCCCGGCACGTACGGCGGAGGAGGCGGCGACACCCGCCCCGCCGGAGGCCGACCCCCTGCGGCAGCGACTCGTCACGGCCGTGCTGCTCGCCGTGCCGGTGGTCGCGATGTCGATGATCCCGGCGCTCCAGTTCGACAACTGGCAGTGGCTGGCCCTCACCCTCACCGCCCCCGTCGTCACGTACGCGGGCTGGCCGTTCCACCGGGCCGCGTGGACGAACGCGCGGCATGGCGCGGCGACGATGGACACGCTGATCTCGCTCGGCACGTCCGCCGCGTTCCTGTGGTCGCTGTGGGCGCTGTTCTTCGGCACCGCCGGGATGACCGGCATGACGCACCCCTTCGAGCTGACCATCGGCCGCAGCGACGGCGCGGGGAACATCTATCTGGAGGCGGCGGCCGGCGTCACCGCGTTCATCCTGGCCGGGCGTTACTTCGAGGCACGGTCGAAGCGGAAGGCGGGCGCCGCGCTGAAGGCGCTCCTCGAACTGGGCGCGAAGGAGGTCACCGTCCTGCGCGACGGCCGCGAGGTGACCGTGGACACGGCGGACCTCCACGTC
Organism: Streptomyces sp. NPDC008163; assembly: GCF_042956885.1. Classification (NCBI taxonomy): domain Bacteria; kingdom Bacillati; phylum Actinomycetota; class Actinomycetes; order Kitasatosporales; family Streptomycetaceae; genus Streptomyces; species Streptomyces sp. NPDC008163. Next base: position 20,153 of record NZ_JBIBHG010000017.1, read on the forward strand.
GGCGACCGCTTCCTCGTGCGCCCCGGCGAGAAGATCGCCACGGACGGCACCGTGGTCGAGGGCACCTCGGCCGTGGACGCGTCCATGCTCACCGGCGAGTCCGTCCCGGTCGAGGTCGGCGTCGGCGACACGGTGACCGGCGCGACGCTCAACGCGGGCGGCCGCCTCGTGGTCGAGGCGACCCGCGTCGGCGCGGACACGCAGCTCGCCCGGATGGCGAAGCTCGTCGAGGACGCGCAGAACGGCAAGGCGGCGGCGCAGCGGCTCGCGGACCGGATCTCGGCGGTGTTCGTCCCCGTGGTCATCGCCCTCGCCCTGGGCACGCTGGGCTTCTGGCTGGCGGACGGCGCGGGGATCACGGCCGCGTTCACGGCGGCGGTGGCGGTCCTGATCATCGCCTGCCCCTGCGCCCTCGGCCTCGCCACCCCCACCGCCCTCATGGTCGGCACCGGGCGCGGCGCCCAGCTCGGCATCCTCATCAAGGGCCCCGAAGTCCTGGAATCCACCCGCCGGGTCGACACGATCGTCCTCGACAAGACGGGCACGGTCACCACGGGCCGCATGACCCTCCAGACCGTCCACACGGCCCCCGGAACCACCGAGTCGGACGCCCTGCGCCTCGCCGGAGCCCTGGAACACGCCTCCGAACACCCCATCGCCCAGGCGGTGGCGACCGGTGCCGCGGAACGCACCGGCGCCGCGCTTCCCTCTCCGGAGGACTTCGCGAACGTCCCCGGCCTGGGCGTGCAGGGCGTGGTCGAAGGTCACGCGGTCCTCGTCGGCCGTGAGCAGCTCCTCGCGGAGTGGGAGATACGCCTCCCGGCGGACCTGGCCGCCCGCAAGGCCGAGGCGGAGGCCGCGGGCCGCACGGCGATCGCGGTCGCCTGGGACGGCGAGGCGCGCGCGGTGTTCGAGGTGGCCGACGCGGTGAAGGACACCAGCGCGGAGGCGATCACCCGCCTGCGCCGCCTGGGCCTGACCCCCATCCTGCTGACCGGCGACAACCGGGCGGTGGCGGAGTCGGTCGCGGCCGAGGTCGGGATCGGCGAGGTGTACGCGGAGGTCATGCCGCAGGACAAGGTGGACGTCGTCAAGCGCCTCCAGGCGGAGGGCCGCTCGGTGGCGATGGTCGGCGACGGTGTGAACGACGCCGCAGCGCTGGCCCAGGCCGACCTGGGCCTGGCGATGGGCACGGGCACGGACGCGGCGATCGAGGCGGGCGACCTGACCCTGGTCCGCGGCGACCTCCGCGCGGCCCCGGACGCGATCCGCCTGGCGCGCCGGACCCTGAGCACGATCCGGACGAACCTGTTCTGGGCCTTCGCGTACAACGTGGCGGCGCTCCCGCTGGCCGCGGCGGGCCTGCTGAACCCGATGATCGCGGGCGCGGCGATGGCCTTCTCCTCGGTCTTCGTGGTCGGCAACTCCTTGCGCCTGCGGAGGTTCCGGGGCACGTACAGCCCGACCGACAGCCCCAGCCCGTCCGACACCCCCAGCCCGTCCGGCGTTTGAGGACGGAACCGTTGCCCCGGTGGGGGGGCGCACCAGGAGTCCGGGGTGCCCGGGGAGCCGCCTACGCCCCCATCCGCGCCTCCAGGCGCCCCCGCACCCCCGGCCACTCCTCCCCCGTAATGGAGAAGATCGCCGAATCCCGCAACCGCCCCTCCTCACCCGGCACCCACGACGGGGACCAGTTCCGCAGGACGCCCTCGAAGGTGGCGCCCACGGACTGGATCGCGGCCCGCGAACGCTGGTTGCGGGCATCGGTCTTGAGGTCCACGCGCGAGACGCCCCACTCCTCGAACGCGTGGCGGAAGAGCAGGTACTTGGACTCGGTGTTCACCCCGGTGCCCTGCGCGGACGCGGCGAGCCAGGTGAAGCCGACCTCGATGGCGGTGAGACTGCCGTCGTCCATCCAGCAGCGCGGCTCCCAGAAGGCCGTCGCCCCGACGACCCGCCCGGACCCCCGGTCCACCTGCACGTAGGGGGCCAGCTTCCCCGCAGCGGCGCGCCCCAGCTGGGCGTCGATGTACCCCTCCACCTCCCCGGGCCCGGGCACCCAGGTGAACCCGTACGAGTCCCGGTTCTCCTGCCCGGCCCGCAACAGCCCCTCCGCGTGCCGGTGTTCGAGCGGTTCGAGCCGCACCCGAGAACCTTCCAGAACCGGCCCCACCAGCACGAAAGCCACAGCTCCCCCATCCACAGTCACGAATAAACGGGCCCGAGCCCGTGCGTACGTTCCCAGAGCCCGCCCCCCGTGTCGCCCGAATAAGCCCGCCGCACGACCCCACAACCTCAACCCCCCGAGCCGAAGCCCCGCCCCGCCCCGCCCGAACGCATCCTGCCTCACCCCCCGTTGTCAGTCCCCCCGCCTACGCTCACCGCATGACTTTGATCGACAGTTCGTGCGTGTTCCCGGACCACGAGGTCAACCTCGTGTTCGCCCGGGGGGTGTCCCGGTCCGCGCTCGTGGCAGGGCTGCGGGAGCAGAATCGCGAGGCGCTTGCCGAGGGGGAGGCAGGGGGTTGGGCATGGGCGGTCCATGACATGGCCAACTGGGAGACCGAGGACTACGACAACATCGACTACACCCGCCTCTGCGCGTCCGGCGGCGAGATCGCGGTCCTCGTGACCGAGCCGTGCAGCGCCAAGGCGCACGGGCCGGACTTCACGTATCTGCGCGACGGGAAATGGATGGTCCACTTCAGCTTCGAGAACGTGGAACAGCGCGTCGGCGACAACCCCGACTACATGTCCGCCGAACTGCTCGCGGCGAACCTCATAGGCCCCGACGCGGAATGCCTCGCCTGGGAGACCGATCCGAGCCACGACTGCGACGAGCACGACTCCGACAAGGAGGAGCGGATCATGCGCGCGATAGCCGCCTGCTTCGGCCTCCCCTCGCCGCCGCTGGCCCAGGAGGTGGCGTCGGCATGACCGCACCCTTCATCGCACCGGACACCTTCGTCACATACGCCAGGGGCCTCGACCTTCCCGCCCTGAGCGGGATCTACACGGACCTCGGCCTCCCCGCCCGTACGCAGGGCGCATCCGACGGCTGGGCCTGGCTGACGCACGACGCGGCCACCTACAAGGGCGGCGACGTCGCGACCCAGGCGGGTTTCCTCACCGGATTCCGTTACGAGGAACGCTTCGGCCGCCCCAATCCCGTGGAGACCGTGTTCCTGGCCTCCACCCCGGCCTGCGAGTGCCCGTACGGGCAGAACCTCATGGTCCCGCACTGCGAGGCGCACCCGCTCCAGTTCCTCCACAGCAGGCGCGGCTTCGAGACCACGTACTTCAACATCGGCGCCCGCCGCGAGTCCCGCCGCTCCGGCGACCTGCTCGTACGCGAGTTGCTGGCCGCCGGAATCGTCGGCCGGGAGACCCCGCGTTACGAGACCGAGCCCGGGTTCAACGCGGACGGTGCCGTGACCCTGCGGATCATCGCCGACCACTTCGGCCTGCCCGCCACGGGCTGAGCGGCGGGCGCGCCGCGTTTCAGCCGAAGAGGTTCAGCTCGCCCTCCCGCGCGCCGGCCAGCTCGTACCGCGTGCCGGTCAGCGGCCGGCCGGCGTACAACCGGATCAGCGTCGCCCCGTCCCCGGCGTACCGGCCCCGCTCACGCCCGCCGTCCTCGGGGCCGAGCCGCAGCTCCCCGCCCGCACCGGTCAGCCGGGCGGTGAGCGGGACCGGGCTCCGCTTCCGGGACACCACCGCGAGGAGGTCCAGGGCGGGGGCGAGCCCGGGGCCCGCATAGGCCCCCTCGGCGCCGAACGCCTCCCGCACGTCCCCCGCGTGCACCCACTCGCCGAGCGCGATCCCGTCCATCGCCCCGCCGGCCGCCGCGATGACCGCGCCCGCCTCGGTCATCCCGCGCTCCAGCTCGTCCACGACGCGCGTGTTCGTCCAGTCGGCCCGCTCGGCGATGTCCCGGTCGTTGGCCTCGGGGCTGAACACCCCCGGCTCGAACCTGCCCTCCACCACCCGCGTCAGCGCGGCCCCGCAGTGCGCGAGCACGTCCCGCACCGTCCAGCCGGGGCAGGCGGTGCGCAACTCGAAGTCGCCGTCTCCCGCCTCTCGCAGCAGCGGCACGAAGACGTCCCGCTCGGTGCGCAGCAGAAGACCGGGCAGTTCCGGATCACGTTCGTCAGCCATGGCCACAACATAACGCCCGCTTCGTAAAGGCGACTTGGGGCGGGCCCGCGCCGCGGCGTCCCGCCGGGCCTACCCTCGTACGCATGACGGACGACCGCGCGCAGTACGAGGAAGCCCTCCGCACCCGCTGGCACGACGCCCTCGTCGCCGCCCGGGGTGGGGTGGACGGCCCCGATCCGCTTCCGTACGCCGAGAATCTGCTCGCCCGCTGGGCCGAGCCGCAGCGCAAGTACCACACGACCGCCCACCTCGCGGCGGTCCTGGACCGGATCGACACGCTCGCCGGGCACGCCGCCGACGCGGACGCCGTACGGCTGGCGGCCTGGTTCCATGACGCGGTGTACCGGCCCGACCGGTCGGAGAACGAGGAGCGCAGCGCGGTGCTCGCCGAGCGGGCGCTCCCGGAGGCCGGGGTGCCGGACGCGGTGACCGGGGAGGTAGCCCGGCTCGTCCGGCTCACCGTCACGCACGACCCGGCCGCCGGCGACACCAACGGCGAGGTGCTGTGCGACGCGGACCTGGCGATCCTCGCGGCGCCGCCGAAGGAGTACGGGGAGTACGCGGCGCAGGTGCGCGAGGAGTACGGCTTCGTGCCGGACGAGGCGTTCCGGGAGGGCCGGGCGGCGGTGCTGCGGCAGCTCCTGGGACTGCCGCAGTTGTTCCGTACGCCGTACGGGATGACGGAGTGGGAGCCGAAGGCGCGGCAGAACCTCCTGACGGAGCTGGAACTGCTCACGCACTGACCTCCTGACCGGAAACGGCCGACGCGCGCCCGGGGAATGTCGCCCGGGGAATGCCGTCCGGGGAATGTCGCCCGGGGAATGTCAGGAACGTTTCCGCTGTTGCCACCTGTCATGCCTGACTCCGCCGTGCGCACCTCTTCCCGTATGCCTCTGGCCGTATACATCCTCGGCCTCTCGGTCTTCGCCCTGGGCACGAGCGAGTTCATGCTCTCCGGGCTGCTGCCCCCGATCGCGGACGACATGGACGTGTCGATTCCGCGCGCCGGACTCCTCATATCCGCGTTCGCGATCGGCATGGTGGTCGGCGCCCCGCTGCTCGCCGTGGCGACACTGCGGCTGCCGCGCCGCACGACGCTCATCGCGCTGATCTCGGTCTTCGGCCTCGGCCAGGTCGCGGGTGCGCTGGCGCCGACGTACGAGGTGCTGTTCGCGTCCCGCGTGGTCAGCGCGTTCGCGTGCGCCGGTTTCTGGGCCGTCGGGGCGGCCGTCGCCATCGCGATGGTGCCGGTGAACGCACGGGCGCGCGCCATGGCGGTGATGATCGGCGGGCTGTCGATCGCGAATGTGCTGGGCGTCCCGCTGGGCGCGTTCCTCGGCGAGAACCTGGGCTGGCGGTCCGCGTTCTGGGCGGTCGGCGCGGCCTCGGCGGTGGCCCTGGTCGGCGTGACGACGCTGATCCCGCGCATCCCGCTGCCGGACGAGAAGCCACAGCTCAAGCGGGAGATGGGCATCTACCGCGACCGTCAGGTGTGGCTGTCGATCGTGATCACCGCGCTCGCCGCGGGCGGCGTGTTCTGCGCGTTCAGCTACCTCGCGCCGCTGCTGACGGACGTCGCCGGCCTGGACTCCGGCTGGGTGCCGACCGTGCTCGCGCTGTTCGGCGTGGGCGCCCTGGTCGGTACGACGATCGGCGGCCGGGTCGCCGACGCGCACCTCTTCGGGGTGCTGCTGAGCGGCATCGCGGCGTCCACGGTGTTCCTGGGGGCGCTGGCGCTGTTCGCGTCGAACCAGGCGGCCGTGATCACGCTGTCGTTCCTGCTGGGCCTGTCGGCGTTCTACACCGCGCCCGCGCTCAACGCCCGGATGTTCAACGTGGCGGGTGCCGCGCCGACGCTGGCGGGGGCGACGACGACCGCCGCGTTCAACCTGGGCAACACGGGCGGCCCGTGGCTCGGCGGCACGGTGATCGACGCGGACTTCGGCTTCGAGGCGACGGCCTGGGCCGGGGCGGCGATGACCGTGGCGGCGCTGGTGGCCGTGGTGGCCTCGCTGCGGCTCCAGCGGGCGCGCGGCTCGGCGGCCTCGCGGCTGGTGGCTCAGGGGGCGGGGGCGCCCAAGGGCGCGCCGGTGGAGTCGACGGAGTGCGCGACGGGCTGAGCCCGAGGGGACAGGCGGGCGGTCAGGGCGCCGGGCGCCCCTTCGGCCGCCGCAGCCCCGCTTCGGTCAGCCGCCGGACCAGCTCCTTCGAGCCGATCTCCCGCGCCCCGGCCCGCACCGCGTCCGCGTACCGCGTGGCCGGGATGTCGTAGTGGTCGCGCTCGAACGCCCGCTCCGGGGCGCCGATGGACGCGGCGAAGGCGTGCAGTTCCTCGAAGGACACATCGCTGACCAGGTGCGACCAGAGCCGCCCGTGTCCGGGCCAGGTCGGCGGGTCGATGTAGAGCGTCATCGCCTCACCGCCGGAGTATGCCGCTGAGCGCGCCGACCGGCGCGACCGCCACCGCGGCCTTGGTGCAGACCCAGTGCGGGTGCGGCCCGAGCTCCGGCTCGACGTCCAGCGCGTGCGGGTCGCCCGCGTCGCAGACCGGGCAGAGAGGCCAGCGGCCATACCGCTCAAGGAGCGCGTCCTGGACGTCCTGGGCGACGAGGCCGGTGACGAACTCCGCGCCCTCCGGCCACTGCTCCACCCACCACCGGCGGTGCGTCACGGCGTCCTCGACCAGGGACACGATCTGCGCCTCGGCGACGTCTCCGGCGGCGAGATCGGCCATGACGAGCGCGCGGGCGGTGTGCAGCGCCTGCTCCAGGCGGTCGGGCCGGTCGGACTCCGGCGGATTCTGCTCCATGCAGCCATTGTCCACCCGTACGGCGGCGTCAACGGCTTCTGCCAAAGGTCACACCAAAGAGGGTTGACGCACCCCGGACTTGAAAATATCTTTCAAAGGTGACCAATGACCTGAAGGAAAGTTTCAGTACGGACTCGCCGCCGGCCCCGGCGGCCCTCGCCGCCAAGGTGCGGACGCTGTCGCCGTCCATGACCCGCTCGATGCAGCGCGTCGCCGAGGCCGTCGCCGGCGACCCGGCGGGCTGCGCCGCCCTGACGGTCACCGGTCTCGCCGAGCTGACGGGCACCAGCGAGGCGACGGTGGTCCGCACCGCCCGCCTCCTGGGCTACCCGGGCTACCGCGACCTGCGCCTCGCACTCGCCGGTCTCGCCGCCCACCAGGAGTCCGGCCGCGCCCCCGCCGTCACCGCGGACATAGCGGTGGACGACCCCATCGCCGACGTGGTCGCCAAGCTGGCCTATGACGAGCAGCAGACCCTCGCCGACACCGCCGCCGGGCTCGACACGGTGCAGCTGGGCGCCGCGGTCGCCGCCGCCGCCACCGCGCGCCGGATCGACATCTACGGCGTGGGCGCGTCCTCCCTCGTCGGCCAGGACCTGGCCCAGAAGCTGTCCCGGATCGGCCTCATCGCCCACTCCCACACGGACCCGCACCTCGCGGTGACCAACGCCGTGCAGCTCCGCTCCGGCGACATGGCCATCGCGATCACGCACTCCGGCTCGACGGGCGACGTCATAGAGCCGCTGCGCGTCGCCTTCGACCGGGGCGCGACGACGGTCGCGATCACCGGCCGCCCCGACGGCCCCGTCACGCAGTACGCGGACCACGTGCTGACGACGTCCACCGCGCGCGAGAGCGAGCTGCGCCCGGCCGCGATGTCGAGCCGCACCAGCCAGCTCCTGGTCGTGGACTGCCTGTTCATAGGCGTCGCCCAGCGTACGTACGAGACGGCCGCCCCGGCCCTCGCCGCCTCCTACGAGGCGCTGGCCCACCGCCACACCCCGCGCCACACCCGCTGACCGTCACCCGGACGCCCTCCGGCAGCGCACCCGCCCCCCGCATCCGCACGCCGTACGAGAAAGCTGAGCCGCCCTCCATGACCTCCCTGACCGACGCCACCCCCGACGGCTACGGCAAGCTGCGCGCCGAGCTCGCGACCCTCACTACCGAGGCGTTCCGCCCCGAGCTCGCCGAGATCGACCGGCTGGCCACCGCGGACATCGCCCGGATCATGAACGGCGAGGACCAGACGGTCCCGTCCGCCGTCGCCGAGCGCCTGCCCGAGATCGCCGCCGCGATCGACGCCACCGCCGAGCGCATGGCCCGCGGCGGCCGGCTGATCTACGCGGGCGCGGGCACCGCGGGCCGGCTGGGCGTGCTGGACGCCAGCGAGTGCCCGCCCACCTTCAACACCGACCCGGCCGACGTCATCGGCCTGATCGCGGGCGGCCCGTCCGCCATGGTCACCGCCGTCGAGGGCGCGGAGGACAGCAAGGAGCTGGCCGCCGCCGACCTGGAGGCGCTGGAGCTCACCGCCGACGACACGGTGGTCGGCATCTCCGCCTCGGGCCGCACGCCGTACGCGATCGGGGCCGTGGAGCACGCCCGCGCGAAGGGCGCCCTGACCCTCGGCCTGTCGTGCAACGCGGACTCCGCGCTGGGCGCCGCCGCCGAGCACCCGATCGAGGTCGTCGTCGGCCCGGAGCTGCTGACCGGCTCCACCCGGCTCAAGGCGGGCACGGCGCAGAAGCTCGTGCTCAACATGATCTCGACCATCACGATGATCCGCCTCGGCAAGACGTACGGGAACCTCATGGTCGACGTGCGTGCTTCCAACGAGAAGCTGCGGGCCCGCTCCCGGCGCATCGTCGCGCTGGCCACGGGCGCGTCCGACGAGGAGATCGAGGCGGCACTCGCCGCCACGGACGGCGAGGTGAAGAACGCCATCCTGACGATCCTCGGCCAGGTCGACGGCCCCACGGCCGCCACCCTCCTGACCGAGTCGGACGGCCACCTCCGCGCCGCGCTCGCCGCCGCCCCCCGCACCACCTGACCTAGGGGGCCTGTCCGGCGGACAGGCCCACCGCACCACCGTCCCCCGCACAGCAAGGCACCACGCACCATGGCTACAGAAGACAAGAACCGCGCCACTGCCGCCGCGATCCTTCCGCTCGTCGGTGGCGCCGCGAACGTCAGCTCCATCGCCCACTGCATGACCCGGCTCCGGCTCGGTCTGCACGACCGTTCGCTCGTCCAGGACGACGCGCTGAAGGCCGTCCCCGCGGTCATGGGCGTGGTCGAGGACGACACGTACCAGATCGTCCTCGGTCCCGGTACGGTCGCCCGCGTCACGCCGGAGTTCGAGAAGCTGGTCGAGGAGGGCAGGGCGGTGGCCCCGGCTCCCGCCTCCGCCCCGGCCCCGGCCGACGCCGCCCCGCTCACGGCGGAGGAGCTGGCCGCGCAGGGCGCCGAGATGAGGGCCGCCCGCAAGGCGAAGAACGCGACGCCGTTCAAGCTGTTCCTGCGCAAGATCGCCAACATCTTCGTGCCGCTGATCCCGGCCCTGATCGGCTGCGGCATCATCGCCGGGCTCAACGGCCTGCTGGTCAACCTCGAATGGCTGCCGTCGGTCACCCCCGCGCTCGCCGCGATGGCCTCCGGCTTCATGGCCCTGATCGCGGTCTTCGTCGGCTACAACACCGCGAAGGAGTTCGGCGGCACGCCGATCCTGGGCGGTGCGGTCGCGGCGATCATCGTCTTCCCGGGCGTCGCGAACATCGAGGCGTTCGGCCAGAAGCTCTCCCCCGGCCAGGGCGGCGTCCTCGGCGCCCTCGGCGCGGCGGTCCTCGCGGTGTACGTGGAGAAGTGGTGCCGCCGCTGGGTGCCGGAGGCGCTGGACGTGCTGGTCACGCCGACGCTGACGGTCCTCATCTCCGGCCTGGTCACGATCTTCGGCCTGATGTACGTGGCCGGTGAGGTCTCCACCGCGATCGGCGACTTCGCCGACTGGCTGCTCTCCAACGGCGGCGCGGGCGCGGGCCTGATCCTGGGCGGCTTCTTCCTCCCGCTCGTCATGCTGGGTCTGCACCAGGCGCTGATCCCGATCCACACCACGCTGATCGAGCAGCAGGGCTACACGGTCCTGCTCCCGATCCTCGCCATGGCCGGTGCCGGCCAGGTCGGCGCGGCCATCGCCACGTACTTCCGCCTCCCGCGCAACGAGTCGATCCGCAAGACCATCAAGTCCGCCCTGCCCGCCGGTTTCCTCGGCGTCGGCGAACCCCTGATCTACGGCGTCTCGCTCCCGCTCGGCCGCCCGTTCATCACGGCCTGCGTGGGCGGCGCGTTCGGCGGCGCGTTCGTCGGCTTCTTCAACCAGCTGGGCGACGCGGTCGGCTCGACGGCGATCGGCCCGTCCGGCTGGGCCCTGTTCCCCCTCCTGGACGGCAACCACGGACTGGGCGCCACGATCGCGATCTACGCGGGCGGCCTCGTCGTCGGCTACCTCGCGGGCTTCCTGGCGACGTACTTCTTCGGCTTCAGCAAGGAACTCCTGGCGGAGTTCAACGTGAGCCAGGAGGAGGCCGCCGCCCCGGCGGCGACTCCGGCCCCGGCCACGCCTTCCGAAACGGCGAAGGCGCCGGCGGCGGTCTGAGACACACGCAGAACGGAGCGGCGGCACCCTTCACCAAGGGGTGCCGCCGCTCCGTCGTCACGGCTCACGACTTGCCGCCACCGAGGGGCATGGCCGAAAAATTGCACCATGGATGGCCGGAAGTCGCCCCCTCCATTGGGAGCCGGCACGGGTCGATGTGAACACCAGCTGATTCAAGCCTGAATCACTCCCGTCCCGCTGGTGACACCCATGCGCGGAGAATCCCTGGGGGGACATTGCCTTCCGCTACACCCGGCCGCTTCGGTCTCGCACACGCGAAGCGCGCGAGACGGATCTCGGCCTGCACCGCACTCGTTCTCGCCGCCGGCATGCTGCTGGCGGCTCCGGCCTCGGCCGACGACGCCTCCAAGGGCTCCGGCGGCCCCGAGACGCCGGCCACAGGCACGAAACCGCGCCTGGACCTGAACGGCAACGGCGACAACGACCTCCTCTACCGAGGCGTGGACGGCGTCCTGTACGTCAAGGCGGGGGGGTTCACCCCCGACTACCCGTTCCGGATCCCCGCCACCGACGAGCGGGAGATGCACAAGGACATCATCGCGATGGGCGACCTCGACGCCAACGGCCCGCCCGCGATCGTCACGCTGTCCCAGACGGGCACGCTCACGCTGTACCCGAGCGCGGGCGAGGAGAGGGCCTCCCCCGCCACCTGGTCCAGTGAGGGCTGGCAGAAGTACAACAAGATCCTTTCCCCCGGTGACCTGACCGGTGACGGCCGCAACGACCTGCTCGCGCGCACGCCCTCCGGGGACGTCTACCTCCACGCCTCCACCGGCGCCATCAAGGGCGAGCCCTTCGCGCCCGCGGTCAAGGTCGCCTCGGGCTGGGAGACGTACGACCAGATCGTCGGCCTCAACGACAGCAACGGTGACGGGTTCGCCGATGTCGTCACCCGCACCAAGGGGGGCGACCTGTACTTCTTCGCGGGCACCGGCGACGCCGCGAAGCCCTTCAAGACGCCGACCAAGAGGATCGGCTACGGCTTCCAGATCTACAACCAGCTCGTGGGTGTCGACGACCTCAACGGAGACGGCCACGGCGACCTCATGGGCCGCCTGCCGAACGGCGACACGTACATCTACCGGTCCACCGGTCAGGGCAGCTTCCGCACGCGTGTCGCCGATGCCTTCGGCTGGCAGAAGGCCGCACTGTTCGTCGGCCAGGGCGGCAACCCCGACTTCGGCAAGCACGAGGCCGTGGGCACCACCGACGACCACCGTTGGTACTGGTACGACTCCAAGAACAACGGACAGTTCGCCTCCCGCGGGCTCCGCAACGTCGCCGAGGCCGGGCCGATGAGGCGGCTCGTCTCCTCCCTCGACGCCGACGGCCGACCCGAGGAACTCTGGGTCAAGGACGGCCGGCTGACCATCGGGGACCACTCCTTCGGCAGCGGCTGGGGCGTCTACGACGATCTCATCGGACCGGGCGACCTGAGCGGTGACGGCAAGGGCGACCTGCTGGCCCGCGACACCAAGGGCGACCTGTACCTGTATCCGGGCAACGGCCTCACCGCGTTCGGTGCCAAGATCAAGGTCGGCTACGGCTACGGCACGTACCGCCACATCGTCGGTGCCGGCGACCTCACCGACGACGGCAGGACCGATGTGGTGGCCGTCGCCAAGGACGGCACGCTCTACCTGTACGCGGGCACGGGCCAGGCGTCCGCGCCTCTGAAGGCGCGCGTGAAGATCGGCTCCGGCTTCGACATCTACAACAAGTTCGCCGCGCCCGGCGACATCAACGGGGACGGCAGGGCCGACCTGGTCGGCGTCAACGGCTACGGCGACCTGTACCGCTACACGTCCACCGGCACCGGCGCGATCACCAAGCGCGTACAGATCGGCTACGGCTTCAACATCTACAACGGCCTGTACTGACCACTGCGCCGCGGCGTCCTCCCCGCGGATGCGCGGGAGGCGCCTTCGGCCGGAGCGGCGGCCCCCTCGGACGAGGGGTGCCGCCGCTTTGCTGTACGCCTCAGACCGGAAAGCCGGGCGACGCGCCGATCGCCGCTCACCGCTGCCGCTGGACCAACCCCAGCAGCACCTCATGCGTCTCCCGGTCCGCGGCCACCACCAACCCGCCCGCGCCCTCGTCCACCGGCAGCCCGTCGATGCCCGTCACCACGCAGCCCGCCGCCTCGCACAGCGCGATGCCCGCCGCGAAGTGGACGCTGTCCAGGCGCAGGCCGGGCCCGCCGTCCGTGAGGTACGCGGCACGCCGCCCCGCCGCCACCCACGCCACGGCCACCGTGCTGGAGACGACGCGCGGCCGGAACCCGGCGACGAACTCCGGGGCCGCCATGAGCTCCACCGCGCGGAAGTCCGGAGCGTGCGGGAACGGCGGGTCCAGGTTCAGGTCCACCAGCTGGGACCCCGCCGAGGGTATGAGGCGGTCGTCCCGCCCGTCCGCCCCCCGCACCCACGCCCCCGCCCCGTCCGTCCAGAAGACCTCGCCGCTGAACGGATCGGCGGAGGCCGCCGCCGTGATCCGGGAGGAGGACGCGTCCCGCAGCGCGACGTTCACCGCGACCAGCATGGTGCCCACCGCGTAGTTGAGCGTCCCGCACAACGGGTCCACCAGCCACCGGCGCGCCGCCCCGGCCGCCCCTCCGGCCCCGCTCTCCTCGCCCGTCACCGCGTCATCGGGGCGCGCCGCGCGCAGTACGTCGAGGACGGCCTCCTCCGCCGCGATGTCGGCGGCCGTGGCGAAGTCACCGCCGCCCTTCTCGTACCGCGTCAGCGACGCCCCGTACATCTCGCGTACGACCGCCGCACCCGCCGACGCGGCCCGGAGGGCCACCTGCGCATCACTGTCCATGGTCACCATCTCCGCAGGCTAACTCCGGTCCCCCACCCACACCATGACCTCCTCGGCCCCCCGCCGGACCGCCTCCTCCCGGTCCCATGCGAGCGCCGCACAGGCCGCCGCGACGTCCGGCGCCTCCGCGTCCAGCACCCCCGTCTCCAGCCAGTCCGCCTGCCCGTCGTCCGCCCCGGCCACCGCGCGGGCCAGCACCCGCACCGCCGCCACCGACCCCACCCGGGCCAGGGCCTCCGCCGTCCGCCGGGTCACCGCCGTATCCTCGGCGTCCAGCAGCAGCCGCGCCAGCGCCTCCGCGACCTCCGGCACCTCCGCGAAGACCGCGAGGTCCCGCCCCGCACGCGCCCGCCCCTCCCACGAGGGAGACGACGCCGCGGCCAAGCCCGCCTCCCACGCGCTCACCTCGGCAACTGCCCTTCCCGGTTGATCTCCGTCACCCGCGCCCGCAGCACCGCCCCCGGCGGCGCCTGCCGTACGGAGTCGGCCGGGCAGTCCCACACCACCCCGCCCCCCGGCGGACGCAGCCGCACGTACGGCCCCACGCGCCCCAGCACCCGTCCGATCCGCCCGTCCCGCACGTCCACCGCGAACGACCCCGGCTCCGGCGTACACGCCTCCAGGCCCTCCCCGCCCGTCACGACCCCGCCGCCTTCTCCTCCAGCACCCGGCTGAGCCGCTGCGCCGCCGCGAGGTTGCAACGCCCCAGGTCCACCAGGACCGCCGGGTCGTCACCCGCACACGAAGCCGCGTCGATCCGCAGCGAGGGCAGCTTCACCCCGGCCCGCGCAAAGCCCTCCTTCAGCAACGCCACCACCTCCTCCGCCTCCCGGATCTTCGCCACTGCCGCTCTGCGCCGTTCCGTTGTCGTCATGATCCATTCCTTCCACGCTGAGTAATGACGATGCATACCCAGAGTGGTAATTCTCTCGCTAGCCTGGAAGAGATGCAGGCCCAACAACCGCACGTGTGTAACAGGGAGTTGTCATGCCAGGTCCCAGGAAGCTAGACCCCTCCTCCTCCCCCCGAGCCCTCCTGGGCGCGGAACTCCGCCATCGGAGGGAACACGCGAACCTCTCCCAGTCCGATCTGGGCGAGCTGCTGTACGTCAGCGGCTCCTTCATCGGCCAGCTGGAGAACGGCTACCGCCGCATGCAGATGGACCAGGCGATCAAGTTGGACGACATCCTGAACGCGGATGGCTTCTTCAAGCGCAACTGTGCGGCTTTGGAGAAGTCGAAGTACCCGGATCACTTCGCGGAGGCGGCTGAGGCGGAGGCGCGTGCGACGGAGATCAAGGAGTACGCGCCCCAGCTCATCCCGGGTCTGTTGCAGACGGAGGCGTACGCCCGAGCGGTGTTCCGGGAGTACCAGCCCACAGCCGTCGAGTCCGTGATCGAAGAACTGGTGGCAACCCGCCTCGACCGAACACGACTCCTCGCCGATCCAACACTGCCGATGTTGTGGGCCGTGTTGGACGAAGCGGTGTTACGTCGAAAGGTGGGCGGGGCCGAATGCATGGCGGAAGCCCTCCGCCGCATCGCCGAGTTGATAAGGCAGCACCGGATCATCGTGCAAGTACTGCCGTTCTCCGCAGGTGCCCACGCAGCTCTGACCGGCTCTCTCAAGCTGATGTCGTTCGTCGATGAACCGCCACTCGCCTACGTGGACGGCATGGGCATCGGCCATCTCCAAGACGATCCGGCAACGGTCAGGCAGTACGAACTCACCTACGATCTGGTCGTGGCCAGCGCGCTCTCACCGGCAGCGTCCCTGGCGTTGATCGAGTCGGTGGCGGAGGATTACGAGCATGAGGCACAACAGTTCTAACTACGACCTTTCTACGGCCATTTGGCGCAAGTCGAGCTACAGCGGAGGCGACGGCGGCAACTGCGTGGAGGTCGCCACCTGGCGCAAGTCCACGTACAGCGGTCCGAGCGGCGGCGACTGCCTCGAAATCCTCGACGGCATCCCGGACGTCGTCCCCGTCCGCGACTCGAAGGTCACCGACGGCCCGGCGGTCGTGTTCGCGACGACCGCCTGGCAGCAGTTCGTCACCGACCTGAAGCACGGCTGACGCGGCGAGAGCCGAGAGCCGGTACCACTGACGCGCACGGTGGTACCGGCCGCCTTGACCTCAACCACGCTTGAGGCAACACGATCTCATCCATGCAGACAGCTACGGACTGGATCAGCAGGAACTCCCACGCGCTCACCGCGAGGAAGCCCGACGAACCGTTGGACGACCTGCGCCCGCTCGCCCCGCTGGTGCGCGACGCCGAGATCGTGGCGCTGGGAGCCGCCAGCAGGCAGACGCGCGAACTGTCGGAGGCGGCGCACCGCGTGGCGCGCCTGCTGGTGGAGGAGGAGGGGTTCCGGAGCGTCGTCCTGGAGGGTGACGATCCCGGCAGGCTCGGCCTGGCGGCGTACGTGGCCACCGGCGCGGGGGACCCGGGGGCCATGCTGGCGGAGGCGCGGGCGTTCTGGCGGACCGGGGAAATCCTCGAACTCGTACGGTGGATGCGGGCGTACAACGAGCGTCACCCGGACGACCCGGTACGTCTCGCGGAGCCACCGGCCGCAGAGGCGAGCACCCTGGCCGAAGCGGAACGCGCTCTCGCCGACGGGGCGGCCTGGTGGCAGCGGCACACGGGGGACAAGGTCGTCTACTGGGGCGGCATGGCGCACACCGCCATCGGCGACCCGCGCACCGTGTCCGTCTCCCCCACCGAGCCCCCGCAAACGCACCGGAACATGGGCGGTTACCTGCGCGAGCGCATGGGGACGGGCTTCCGGTCCATCGGCTTGACCGTGGGTCACGGTTCGTTCGGCCAACCCCTGCCCGCACCGAGCCCGGACTTCGTGGACAGCACCCTGAGCGCGGCCACCGGGAACACGAGGTCCTACCTCCTGGACCTGACCCTCCCCCGCCCCGAGCCGGTGCGCCGCATCCTGGACGCCCCGACCCGTACACGCCTGATCGGCCCGTCGTACGACCCCGGGAACGACGAGTCCCACCACATGTCCGGCGCCTCACTCACCACCTGGTTCGACGCCGTGATCCACACCGAAGAGGTGACGCCGTACCGGCCGCTGCCCTGAGGGCGGCCTCGCAGGTGCGCAACGGGTTGGCCGGAAGAACCGTGGGCCTCCTGGGCGTTGGTTGCTTGTATGAAAATCGGCGAGGCTTCCAGAGTCAGCGGTGTGAGTGCGCGGTCGTTGCGGCACTACGAGGACGAGGGCCTGATCGTCCCCGGCCGTTTCAGCAACGGCTTCCGTGACTACTGCCAGTCCACCGTCGACCGGGTGCTCGTCATCCGCTCGCTGCTGGAGTCGGGGCTGCCCGTACGGCTGATCAGGGAAGTCCTGCCCGGCCTCACCGATGGTTCCGATGCCGGCACCGACGCGGTGTGCGCGGAGTTCCTTCACGAGGTGCGGAGCCACCGCGATCGGCTCGCCGCCCGGATCGCCGTGCTCAGCGCTCAGCAGGCGGCACTCGACGCCTACCTGCGGGAGGCCCGCCGTACTGATCTCTGACGGCCGCTTGACCTTGACGCAAGTGTCAGGTTTCTACGGTCGGTGCATGGGAATCGACGAGCGGCGGAACACCGCCGAACAGACCGTACGCGCACTGGTCCAGCCGTCGTGGCGGGGGCCGCAGGACCTGACTCTCACGACCGATCGGCGCCGCCCCGCCCCGGGGCCCGGCGAGTACCTGATCCGTGTCGGCGCAGCCGGGGTCAACTTCGCTGACGTCATGCAGACCCACGGCACCTACGCAGGGGGTCCGCAGGCTCCCTACGTGGCGGGGTTCGAGGCCGCAGGCGAGATCGTGGGGGTCGGTCCGGACGTCGGGACTCCGCTGCGGCTCGGCACACACGTGGTCGGGGCCGGACCGGGCGCCTTCGCGCAGTACATGACGATGCCCGCCGCGGGTGTGCTTCCCGTGCCGTCCGGCTGGAGCGACGGCGAAGCCCTGGGTCTGGTGCTGAACTGGGCCACGGCCTTGGCGGCACTGAAGCCGCTGGGCGGGATCAGGGCGGGTGAGGCGGTCCTCATTCACGCCGCGGCCGGAGGTGTGGGGCAGGCCGCCGTCCGCCTGGCCCGCCACTACGGCGCACGCGTGATCGCCACGGCGTCACCGGAGAAGCACCGCACCGTCGAGGCGCTCGGCGCCGACGAGGTCCTGGACAGTCGACGCCCCGATCTGGCCGAGGAGATCACCCGCCTGACCGGTGGTGTCGATCTCGTCCTGGAATCGGTGGGACGAGCCACGTTCAGGACCAGCCTGGCCGTCGCCAGACCCTTCACCGGACGCGTCGTCGTGTTCGGCGCCGCGTCCGGCGACGCCACCCTCACCACCCACGACCTGGTCTTCACCCACCAGGTCCAGGTCAAGGGTCTGCACATCGGCGCACTGGCGGTCGCGGCCCCGTCCCTCTACCGGTCGCTGCTGGTCGAGCTCGAAGACCTCATCGCCCGCGGCGTCTACCCGCCCGGCACCCCCCACGTGCATCCCCTGGCCGAGGGCCCGGCGATTCTGCGGCAACTCGAAGCGGGCGGGACCCAGGGCAAGCTGGCCCTCGACCCCTGGCTCTAGTGCGCGATGCCGTCGATCAGCTCGCGCGCCCCCTGCCGGAGCAGGGCGACGGCCACGGACGTGCCGAGCGTGGCCGGATCGAGGCGGCCCGCCCACTCGTGGGCGTTGAGGACCGTCTTGCCGTCCGGCGAGAACACGCAGGCCCGGAGCGAGAGCTCCCCGCTGCCGTCGGCCCGGGCGTATCCGGCGATCGGGCTGTTGCAGTGGCCTTGCAGGACGTGCAAAAGCATCCGCTCGGCCTGCGTCTCCCGGTAGGCGTCGCGGTCGCCGAGCGGGCTGATGAGGTCGATGAGCTCGGCGTCACCCTCGCGGCACTGGAGCGCGAGGACTCCGGCGCCGATCGGCGGGATCATCGCCTCGACCGACAGGACCTCGGTGACGACGTCGGTCCGCCCGATCCGTTCGAGACCGGCGAGGGCCAGCAGCAGCGCGTCGGCCTCCCCCGCGTCGAGCTTCGCCAGACGGCTGTTCGCGTTGCCGCGCATCGGTACGCATTCGAGGTGCGGGTGCGAGGCGGCGAGCTGGGCGACGCGGCGCACGGAGGAGGTCCCGATCCTGGTACCGGCCGGGAGCTGGTCGAGGGTGAGGCCGCCGGGGTGGATGAGCGCGTCGCGGATGTCGTCCCGCTTGAGGAAGGCCGCGAAGGTCGTACCGGCGGGAAGGGGCCTGTCCGCCGGGATGTCCTTGACGCAGTGCACGGCGAGATCGGCCTCCCCGGCGAGAAGGGCCGCGTCGACCTCCTTGGTGAACGCCCCCTTCCCCTCGACCTCACTGAGGTCCCCCATCCACTTGTCACCGGTCGTCTTCACCGGGAGGACGGCGGTCTCGATACCGGGATGGATGACGGCCAGCTCGGCACGGACACGCTCCACCTGCGCGAGAGCCATCGGGGAATCACGGGAAACGATACGAATCAGGTCAACCGGCATAGGGGCACGATAGACCCTCGGATCCGGCGGGCCCGGGGCTCAAGCCCCGAGTTCCGAGCGCTCTTTGAGTGGAATGGTTGGGAGGGCCTTTGCCCGCCCACCCGCCCCCGTTACCCGCAAGGGTTCACTTTTCGCGACGGAGTTGCGACGCACGGTAGGCACGCTTTAGCTTCAGCGAGGACATAGACCTTGAAAACGGCCCCCGCCGGTGCACGAACACCGCCAGGGGCCTGACCACCTCGATCGAAAGCTGAGGAGACGATCAGATGGCTGATGACCAGTCTAGTAGCGCGCCCTTCCCCCACCACCCGATGGCGAACCCCGGTTACGGCAAACGCTCCGCCCCGGACCAACGCCCTCGTACGGGTCAGGACTTCACGCACCTCAACCCCCGTGACGCGGCCATCGCGGCGTACATCGACGGGCTGTGCGACGGCGCCGACATCTCCGTGAAGGCGCTGGCGAAAGCCCTCCCGTACGGACAGTGCGCCGTCCGGACGTCGCTGAACCGCCTCCAGGAGGCGGGGCACCTGCGCCGGGGCAGCGAGTGCGTGACGAGCGGGGTGAACCTGCTGTGGGTGACGCGGACGTTCTTTTCCCGCACCGCGCGGGATGATGCCTGGTGGGCGGGCTTCAGCCGGGGCGACGTCCCCAAGGAGACCCAACGGGAAACGCGGTCACGAGCGTTCATCCTGCTCGCGGCCCTGGGCCGCCGGGCCCCCGTGCTGTCGCTGTCGCACCGGGAGTGCGTGACGCTCGAACCGCAGGCGGCGGAGTGGCTGCGAAGGGGGCCACGGAACCCGAAGTCCTCCTGGCCCTCACCACCGGACTGCCGGACGTCATCCACCACCCGGCGGCGTTCGTCGCCAAACGCCTCCAGACGAAACTCCCCCCGGCCCGCGAACCGCACCCGGTGCTGCGCACCCTGGAATGCAGCGAGTGCCGCGCCCCTGGTTCCCCCGAAGCCCTCCCCGGCGGCAAGTGCCGCCCCTGCGCGGGCAGACCGACCCGCGCGACCCCGCCCCTCCCCGCCCAACAGGTCCACGCCCAGGCCCGCGCCGTACGAGCGGGCCTGATCCCCAGGTCGAACCGCCCCAAGCGCTGACCGTTCAGTCAGAACCTCGGAACTCCACCAGGAGCAGCGCCGAGTCGTCGTCGGGCGGGCCGCCGGTGTACCCGGCGACGTCCTCGCGTACACGGTGGAGGGCGTCCTCGGTGTCGCCGGTCGTCAGCAGCGGTGTGACGCGCTCGCGGACGGAGCACGGCTCGACGTCGTACAGGTCCCCGCCGAGGCGGGTGGCGCGGCTGGCGGAGACGTACGAGGTGGTGAGCCGGACCGGCCCGATCGCCGGGGGAATCGGGGTGAACAGCACATCCTCCAGCGTGCGGGCCACGTCCCCCACGTCGATGAGGCGCCGCTCGGCCTGCTCCTACGCCTCGCCCGCCCCGGCGACCCGCTCGATCGTCGCGCGGTGCGCTGCGCGGGCCTGCTCGTCGATCAGGCGCTCATGTTCGGGCCGCAGCCCGGTCCGGCCGTCCAAGCCCTCGCGCAGGATGTCGGCGTGCCCAGCATGCCGGTTGGACTCACCGAGGACATGGATCAGGACGGCGAACAGGGTCGTGCGGTCGTACGGTTCCGGCCACCACGGCACATGACCGGGCGCATCGAGGGGAAGGGCCTCGATCGTCGCGTCCGCGTGCTCCCACGTGCGCCGGTAGAACGCGATGACCTGCTCGCAGGTCTCCCCCTCGGCTGCCCACAGGTCGCTCCCGTCGGCGTCCTGCCACCGGCACAGCGGCTCGGGTGAAGGGCGCCCGAAGACCTCGCCGAAATACCGGGCCTCAACGGTGGCCATATGCTTGACCAGGCCGAGCAAATTGGTCCCGGTCGCCGTCAGCGGCCGCCGGGCGTCGTACGCGGACAACCCGTCGAGCTTCCAGAGCAACGCCTCACGGTCACGCCGGAGCCGCTGGTGCAGAAGGTCTTTCGCGGTCTCGTCGATCATGCGACGCGACCCTGCCACGGAGACCCTGGGGCGCTCAAGGGACCAGGAGACCTCCGCTTCGGGCATCGTTCCGTTGTCGGCATGGCCCGGCACCCGCCGATCACCTCGCCAGGCCAGGCCAGGATCACGCCCTCGCGATGCTCCTCGGCGAGCAACCTGCCACCGCCCTGAACCCGGCCGTAATCACGTGCAGCCCACCCAGAACGATATCGCGCAATCATGTGAAGTGATATCGTTTTGTTCTCGGAGGCGACAGCGAGGAGCACGCACATGGCCAGGACCGTCATCGACCTCGACGAGGCCATGGTCGCCGAGGCCATGCGCATATTCGGCACCAAGACCAAGGCCCAAGCGGTGCGCCTGGCCATGGAGGACGCGGTCAAGCGGCACCTCCGACAGGAGGGCTTCGACGCCATGGACGCCGGGGAGCTCGACTTCAGGGAGATCGTCGAGAGCACCGGCCCCCGCAACGCCGACGGCAGTCTCAAGCGCGAGGGCGGCCGGGCCGCCTGATGCAGGACCGCTATCTGATCGACAAGTCCGCGCTCGCACGCTGGACGAAGCCGGCTGTCAAGCAGGTGCTGAAGCCGCTGCACGAGCGATATCTGCTCGCCGTCTGCCAACCCACCGAGTACGAGATGGTCCACTCGGCCCGGGACAGCTCCGAGGCGACCAGGATCAGCACCTGGCTGCACGCCTTCGACTACCTCCACGTCACGGAGAACACCTTCGCCCGCGCCCTGGAGGTCCAGCGCCACGCCCTCCACGCCGGTTTCCATCGGGCCCTGTCGCTCCCGGACCTTCTGATCGCCGCGACCGCGGAGCTGAACCGGCTGACCGTCCTGCACTACGACGGCGACTTCGACATGATCGCCTCGCTCACCGGCCAGCCCGCCGAGTGGGTCGTCCCCCCGGGCAGCGCCGACCGCTGAGCGGGGGCCTCCGGGCCGCTACGCCACCGGCTCCGCGCTGTCCACGATGAGCATGCATCTTTCGGCAGGGCTGGTGGACACCCGGACCCGCAAGCCCGCTAGTACGGAGCCTGCACCCCCTCACCGATCACCCGCAGTCCGATCTGCGCGGCCAGCCAAGGCGCGCGCTCGGCCTCGAACTGCTTGACGTGTACGTAGACCATGTAATCGTCTGCGGGCTCGTTCAGTTCGAGGTCGTGAACGTTCACACACAGCGTCACGAAGGCCCCTCTGGCCCCTCCGGTGCCCAGCCCGGCCTCCGGCGCGGCCGGCCACCCCATGAAGTCCCACCGCACCGTGGCCGGGGTGCCGTTCAACACTTCGAGGAACCGCGGAACGGTCTCCGGCTCTTCCGCCAAGGCGCGCCAGTGAATCGGCAGGTACGCGGACGGATCATCGCCCGGCTTTGACGACCCGTCGTCGTCGCAGGCGAACCATGTCGCGTACGGCACAAGCTCCGTCAGCGCCTTCAACGCGTCGGGCGAGGAGATCACGGCCGTGTAGTCGATTTCGAGATCCCTGAGGTCGGCGATCCCGAGCAGCCCGTCGACCGCGCGCAACGCCACCGCGAGATCAGCCGTCCTCAGGATGGGCACCGCGTGCGAGTTGGACATGCCCGCCATCTTCCCGTCTCCGGCCACGAGCGCGCTCCCGGTTTACACGCGGCTATCGGGGCTCAGGCCGGCGAACTGTCCGCGATGAGTTTCAGCAGGCCCGGGAAGCGGGACTCGATGTCCTCGCGGCGGAGTTGGGCCATGCGGCTGTTGCCGCGGTCCACCTGGCGGACCAGGCCCGCTTCGCGGAGGACCCGGAAGTGGTGGGTCCGGGTCGACTTGGAGACGGGCAGGCCGAACGACGTGCAGGAGCGTTCCGTGCCGTCCGGCTGGGCGGCCAGGGTGGCCACGACCAGGTAGCGCATGGGGTCGGACAGGGCCTTCATGACGGCCTGGAGCTCCATCTCCTCAAGGGTCGGATGCCCTTCGGCGTCCGGCATGACGCACCTCCTCCGCTTCGATGACGGGCCCCCCGCCACCAAGGTACTACTTGCGTCGTACCTGACGCCGTGCCAGTCTATCCGGCGCCAGGTACGAAATTCCTCGTACCTGGCGGTCCTCGTCTGCCCCCTCACCCCCGGAGCCCTCTCGTGCAACAGACCGCCCCCGCCCGGCAGGGGCTGACGCTCGCGGTCGTCCTGCTCGCCGTCTTCGTGGTGCCCACCTCGATATCCGGCACCGCCGTGGCGCTTCCCGCCATCGGCGAAGACCTCCACGCGGGCTCGGCATCCCTTCAGTGGGTGGTGAACGCCTTCAACCTGGCGTTCGCCTGCTGCACCCTCGTCTGGGGCTCGCTCGCCGACCTCATCGGCCGCATCCGCGCCTTCACCACGGGCGCCGCGATCTTCACCGCCGCGTCCGTCGCCTGCGCCGTCACGCCCAATGTCTACGTGCTCGACGCGGCCCGCGCGGTCGCCGGGATCGGAGGGGCGGCGCTCTTCGCCTGCGGGAGCGCGATCATCTCCACGGCCTTCGACGGGGCCGCCCGCGCCAGGGCGTTCGCGCTGTTCGGCACGGTCGCCGGGATCGGCGTCGCGCTCGGCCCCACCGTCTCGGGACCGGCCGTGGACGGACTCGGCTGGCGTTGGATCTTCGGGCTGCACGCCCTGGCCCTGGCGCTCGTGCTCCTCTGCCTGCCCGCCGTGGCGCGTACGGTCGAAGAACCGCACGGCACCGGCGCACCCCGGCTCGACCTGCGCGGCGCCGCCGTCTTCGTACTCGCGATGCTCGCGCTCACGTACGCCATCGTGCAGGGCTCGCAGTGGGGCTGGACCGCCACCGGCACGCTCGGTCTGCTCGCCCTGGCCCTCGTCCTGCTCGCACTGTTCACCGCGCACTCACGCCGGGCCGAGGCCCCGCTGCTCGACCTGACCGTCCTGCGGAACAAGGCGTTCCTCGCGTACTGCCTGGTGCCCGTGGCGGCCTCGTTCGGCTTCGTCACGCAGCTCACCTACCTGCCGACGTATCTGACGACCGTCGCCGGAGACAGCCCGTCCACGGCAGGGGCGACGATGCTGCTGCTGACGCTGCCCGTCCTCGCCCTGCCCCTCGTCGGCGCGCGACTGGTGCAGCGCGGCACCCCCGCGACCACCGTGGTCCTCGCGTCGCTGGGCTGCCTCGTGATCGGCGACCTCGCCCTGCTGCTGCTCGGCCCGGACACCTCCACGCTCACCATGGCCGTGCCCATGCTGCTCACCGGGGCGGGCATGGGGCTTTCGGCCGGGCTGGTGGACGCCCAGGCCCTCGCCCTGGTCGACCCCGCGAAGGCCGGCATGGCGGCGGGCTTCCTCAACACCCTGCGCCTGGGCAGCGAGGCCGTCGCCGTGGCCGTCTTCGGCTCGGCCGTCGCGGGCCTCGCCGCCGGACGGCAGGGCACCGGAACGTACCCCGCCGCCTACGACTCCGCCTTCCACACGCTGCTCTGGGCGATGGCGGCCGTCTGCGCGGCCCTCGCGGCGGCCGTCGTCACGCTGGCCCGCAGGGAACGACAAGCCTGAGGACCACGACGGGCCCGGGGCCTACTCCGTGCGCAGCTCCGCGAACACGCCGCGCACCTCCGCGCCCTCCGGCGTACGCCAGGGGCCCGACACGTGCCCGTTCGCGCCCTCCGGACCGGCCGCGGCGGGCCGCAGGAGGCGGTTCACGCGGAGCGTCGCGTCCCTGGTCGACAGATGCGTACCCGTGGGGTTGTCCGTGGCCCTCGCGGCCGCGTCGCCGAGGGGGCCTCCGGGCCCGGAATGGGAGATCGTCCGGTCCGGGGTGTCGCTCTCGCTCTGGGCCTGGGGCTCGGCGCGACCGTCGAGGAGGGCGAACAACCGCTCCACCAGGACCGGGTCGTGGCAGCCGTCGTACACCCAGCGCTGCCCGAGCACGCCGTGCGTGGTCATGCCGATGAAAGCGTCCTCCGCACCGGCGAGCGCGGCGCCCCGGTAGGTGAGCGGCACGAAGTACGGCACCGGCCCGTCGCCCGAGGTGTCGGTGACCACCATGAACTCGATGCCCACCTCGCCCTGCGGATCGTCCAGGCGGAAGCCGCCGGACTTGACGAGGGAGGGACGCGTGGGGCCCACGTACCAGGGGCGGGTGGGAAGCCAGGCGGTGAGCAGTTCGAGCTTGGTCGGCGACAGGGTGGTGCGGTGGATGACGGCCATACCGAAGGTCTCCCGTGGGTCGCGTGAACAGCTGTTTTCCCCGCGCGCGGGAGGCGTTGCCAGACCCACGCGCTAGGTTGAGCCTATGACCTCTGGGGGGAACACCACCGTACGTATCCGGCCGCAGCAGTTCCACGGATCCGGGGTGGCCGGTCCGCCCGGACCGGCCACCGCCTAGGACCTGCGCGTCACCACCCGGAGGGAGCGGGAGGCGGGACCACCGCCGGACGGTCGTCGCAGGTGATCGTGTTGGGCAGCAGCCACGGCGCGAGCCAGCCGCCGTCGTTGCCGCCCAGGTCCGTGAGGCCGAACTCCGATCCCGTGGAAGGGAAGTTGAACGAGCCGCAGTTGTTGACGCCCACCGCGCCCACGTTGCGCGCGTCCACGTTCTCGAAGGTGGCGCCGCCCGCCGCGCGGGCGCTGAGCACCGAGGTGCCCGTGCCGTCGACCCTGATGTCCTTGAAGTGGATGTCCTTGATGACGTACTGGTCCTTCACCCCCCAGTCCGAGACCAGCATGACCGCGTTGTACGTGCTGTCCAGGAAGTCGTTGCCGGTGACCCGGATATCGGCGCCGTCGATGCTCCGGTCCAGGGCGTAGACCCACAGCGCGCCGAGCCCGATCTTCCAGTTCAGCTCGAACGTGCCCGCGCGGACCGTGGTGTTGCGCGCGAGGTCCACCTTCCCGGCGAACGGCTCGGCGCCGAAGCGGGAGCCGAGGTGCAGCGCGCTGCCCTCGCGGACCGGGTCGGCGACGAGGTTGTCGGAGACGGTGATGTCGCTGCCGCCGTAGACCGCGATGCCGTTGGCGAGGACCGGGGTCTGCACGGTGTTGTGGTCGAAGGTGTTGCGCGCGTTGGTGGTCTTCTCGGCCCACATCGCGAGTCCGTCGTCGCCCGAGTTGCGCACGAAGGTGTTGGTCACGCGGGAATCGGTCACGCCCGTGTGGAAGTTGATGGCGTCCGCGATCTGGTCCACGATCACGGTGTCGGAGACCTTCAGGTTCTTCATCGGGCCGTCGAACCACATGCCGACCTTGGTGTGGCTGATGTGCAGGCCCGAGAGGGTCGAATCGCTCATCGCGCCGCCGATCGCGTTGACCTGGTCGGTGTCGATGCGCTCGCGCACGTCGCCCTCGATGGCGAAGCCGGACAGATGCACGTGACGGCTGCCGCCCTCGGCCGCCGTCTTCCCGTAGAAGCCGACGCCGGTGTGCGTGGACCCGTCGGCGGCGGGCTCGTCGAGCGCCACCTCACGGCCCTTGATCTTCGTGTACCAGCTGCCCGCACCGGTGATCGTGACGTCGTCCACGACGATGTGCCGGTCGACGCGGTACGTCCCCGGCGGGATGTACACCTTCAGATGGGTGCGCCGGGCGAAGGCGATCGCCTTCTCGATCGCGCCCGCCGCGTCCCGCCGCCCGGTCGGATCGGCACCGAACGCCAGGACGTTGGCGGCGAGGAGTTCGACGTGCGGCAGCCCGACGCGCTCGGAGTCCAGCAGGTCGATCGCCGTCCACGCGGCCCGGCTCCCGGCCGGCACGGTCAGCCGCACGGTGTCGCCCGCGCGGTACGTACGGCCGAGCAGCAGGCGCTGCTCGTCGTAGAAGTGGCTGGGCCGGAACGGCTTGTCCACGACCGGGGCGGGCGTCGTGTCGGCGGGAACGCAGCCGCACTCGGTGATCCACCAGTCGGGGTGGAGGAGCCCGGCGCCCGGGTCGTTGGAGAACGGGTACTGGTTGTACAGCCAGGAGTACTGCGAGGTCAGCGTCATCGTGGACCGCTTGGACCCGTTCACCGAGACGTCGAGCGGCGCCGTGATCCCGCCGCCGCCCGGCGCGTCCGGGATGCTGTAGCGCACGGTGATCGCGTTGGCCGCCTCGGGCAGCGTGAACTCCACGTGCTGCCCGGGCGTCAGCCTGACCGCCCGGCGGCCCGACGCCTCGGACGGCAGCGTGTACGCGTCCCGGTCCGGGCCGATGACCGTGCCGTTCGTGGCCGCGTTCTCGGCCTCCTGCTCGGCGAAGGCCACCTCGGCGCCGCGCCCCCGCACCAGCGCGGGGTCGAGCGCGGCGCGCGTGACGACCGGGCCCGGAGCGGCGGCGGGCCGGGGTCCGGCGAGCGCGGGCGCACCGGCCAGCACCCCGAACCCGACGGCGGCCGCGGTCACCGAGGCGACCGTGGACGCGTACAGCCCGGCCCGACGCGGTCTTCGCACCGCCGCCGCGACAGCGGCGATCTTCCGTGACATCGCATGCCCGTTTCTCTGAGTTCTGGTGGCAACGGCCGTGCGCGCGTGGGGAGTCGCCGCCGTCATGAGTGAGCCGACAGTAGGGCGGACACCCGCCCGCCCACAAGCTCCGTGCAGCCATTTTTCCGACCAAGTGCAGCGCAAGTGCATTGCTCTGTCATTTTTTTGCGCAAGCTGCGCAAGGCGCCGTCGGTCACCCGAGCCTGCCCGGACCTTGTCCGTCCGATCACTGGTCTCATGGCCTACTGGCCGGTATACAGGCGAGGTTGGGTCCGCCGGGCACGAGCCGCCGAGCGGCCGGGTGCCGTGTGGCACCCCGCGCGCCCCGGCCGTCGCCGCCCGTCCGCGGACTGCCGGATTTTCTGGGGAGGGCAAGATGATGCATCGGACGCGTCCGGGCAGGGCCGTATCCAAGCGCCGCACCGCCATCGCGCTGGCCGCGCTGAGCGGTTGCGTACTCACCGCCGGTTTCACCGGCACGGCCTCGGCCGCGACGGGCGGCTCGCACGGAGCGCCCCGCACCTCCTACGTGGCGCTGGGCGACTCGTACACGTCCGGCCCCCTGATACCCACGCAGGTCGACGCCAACTGCGCCCGTTCGGACAACAACTACCCGTCGATCACCGCGCGCGAGCGCCACGTCACCTCGTTCACCGACGTGAGCTGCGGCGGTGCGACGACCGCCGAGATGTGGCAGGCGCAGGGCACCAACGGGCCGCAGCTGGACGCGGTGGAGAAGGACACGGACCTCGTGACCCTTCAGATCGGCGGCAACGACGTCGGCTTCGGCTCCATCATCGGCACCTGCGCGACCCTCAGCACCAAGGACCTCGCCGGCGATCCGTGCCGGCAGTACTACGGGGCCAAGGGCTACGACCAGTTGACGCTGAAGATCCTCGAAACGGCCCCGAAGATCGCCCGCGTCCTGCGGGACGTGCACCGCAAGGCCCCCCACGCGCGCGTGGTCGTCGTCGGCTATCCCGACCTCCTTCCCGAGGACGGCACCGGCTGCTTCCCCCAGGTCCCCTTCGCCGCGAAGGACTTCCCTTACCTGCGGGACACGGAGAAGCGCCTCAACCTGATGCTGCGCGCGGTGGCTCTCCTGAACCGGGCCGACTACGTGGACACGTACGGACCGACGGTGGGCCACGACATGTGCAAGTCACCCGCCGACCGCTGGATCGAGCCGCTGAGCCCCGCGGCCCCCGCCGCCCCGGCCCACCCCAACGCCAAGGGCGAGGAGGTCATGGCACAGGCCCTCCTGAAGACCCTCGGCAAGGGGTCCGGGCGCCACTGAACCCGGCCGCGGGCCGGGCCCCGTAGACGCGACGACACCGGCCCCCGGGGACGAATCCCCGGGGGCCGGTGTCTTGGTACTACTGGAACTGCCGATCCGTCAGGATCAGAAGTCCATGTCACCGCCCGGCATGCCGCCCGGAGCGGCCGCGGCGGCCTTCTCCGGCTTGTCGGCGATGACGGCCTCGGTGGTGAGGAACAGCGCGGCGATCGACGCGGCGTTCTGCAGGGCGGAACGCGTGACCTTCGCCGGGTCCAGGATGCCCTCGGCGATCATGTCGACGTACTCGCCGGTCGCGGCGTTCAGGCCGTTGCCGACCGGAAGGTTGCGGACCTTCTCCACGACGACGCCACCCTCAAGGCCACCGTTGACGGCGATCTGCTTGAGCGGGGCCTCCAGCGCGAGCTTCACGGCGTTGGCGCCGGTCGCCTCGTCACCCGAGAGCTCCAGCTTCTCGAAGACGGCGGAAGCCTGGAGCAGAGCCACGCCACCACCGGCGACGATGCCCTCCTCGACGGCGGCCTTGGCGTTGCGCACCGCGTCCTCGATGCGGTGCTTGCGCTCCTTCAGCTCGACCTCGGTCGCGGCACCGGCCTTGATGACGGCCACGCCGCCGGCCAGCTTCGCCAGGCGCTCCTGGAGCTTCTCGCGGTCGTAGTCCGAGTCGGAGTTCTCGATCTCGGCACGGATCTGGTTGACGCGGCCCTGGACCTGGTCGCTGTCACCGGCGCCGTCGACGATGGTCGTCTCGTCCTTGGTGATGACGACCTTGCGGGCGCGGCCGAGCAGGTCGAGACCGGCGTTCTCCAGCTTGAGGCCGACCTCCTCGGAGATGACGGTGCCGCCCGTGAGGATGGCGATGTCACCGAGCATGGCCTTGCGGCGGTCGCCGAAGCCCGGGGCCTTGACGGCGACGGACTTGAAGGTGCCGCGGATCTTGTTCACGACCAGGGTCGACAGGGCCTCGCCCTCGACGTCCTCGGCGATGATCAGCAGCGGCTTGCCCGACTGCATGACCTTCTCCAGCAGCGGAAGGAGGTCCTTCACGTTGCTGACCTTGGAGTTCACGATCAGGATGTACGGGTCGTCGAGGGACGACTCCATGCGCTCCATGTCGGTGGCGAAGTACGCCGAGATGTAGCCCTTGTCGAAGCGCATGCCCTCGGTGAGTTCCAGCTCCAGACCGAAGGTCTGGGACTCCTCGACGGTGATGACGCCTTCCTTGCCGACCTTGTCCATGGCCTCGGCGATGAGCTCGCCGATCTGGGTGTCGGCGGCGGAGATGGAGGCGGTCGAAGCGATCTGCTCCTTGGTCTCCACGTCCTTGGCCTGCTCCAGGAGGGCGGCGGAGACGGCCTCGACGGCCTTCTCGATGCCCCGCTTGAGAGCCATCGGGTTCGCACCCGCGGCCACGTTGCGCAGGCCCTCGCGGACGAGCGCCTGGGCGAGAACGGTGGCGGTGGTCGTACCGTCGCCGGCGACGTCGTCCGTCTTCTTGGCGACCTCCTTGACCAGCTCCGCACCGATCTTCTCGTACGGGTCCTCCAGCTCGATCTCCTTGGCGATGGACACACCATCGTTGGTGATCGTGGGGGCGCCCCACTTCTTCTCGAGGACGACGTTGCGACCCTTGGGGCCAAGGGTGACCTTGACGGCGTCGGCGAGCTGGTTCATGCCGCGCTCGAGACCGCGCCGGGCCTCCTCGTCGAACGCGATGATCTTGGCCATGTGAAGTGGTCCTCCCGGACAGGGGTGGATTGCTCCGGACCGAGTGGCGCCCGCGACGGACGGCCTGCGTGCCGTGCGGTTCCTTCCCCGCCCGGCGTGCGGGCCTCACCGGCCCGGTCCAAAATTCTGTCACTCTCACCTGGAGAGTGCTAAGCCCAATGATTAGCACTCGACCCCGTTGAGTGCAAGCGCCGAAGGCTCCTTGAGGGGTGGTGGTCGGGCGACGGGAGGGCGCAAGCGCCCCCGGCCGGAGTGTGGACAACCCCGGCGACACTCGGCCGACCCCGGACACGCGAAGGGCCCGTACCCCTATGGGTACGGACCCTTCGTACGTGCGTGGCGTCGCGGCCGACGTGCCGTGCCGGGCTCAGCCGACGGCGAGCTTGACCATGTCCGCCTGCGGCCCCTTCTGGCCCTGCGAGATCTCGAACTCGACCCGCTGACCTTCTTCGAGGGTGCGGTACCCGTCCATCTGGATCGCGCTGTAGTGGACGAATACATCCGCACCACCGTCGACCGCGATGAAGCCGTACCCCTTCTCCGCGTTGAACCACTTGACGGTGCCCTGAGCCATGCCTAACTCCCCTGTAACGTGTGTGCGCCGAAGCGCGTCGACCGCGGCTGAATGTATCTGCCCAACTGCCCTGTGCGACAGGTCAATCGGACGACAATTCTGCGCAGCGCCGATCGCCCGAATATGAGGAATTCATGAGCTTGCGGGGCAAGTCGGGCCCCACAAAGGCGACTTAAGGCACAAGAGGCACACGCACATTGGCTGCTTCTGATCGTGTCGCGGCGCATTCTCATATGCGAGGCGCACGGGCAGCGAAGGGGACTTCCCACACTCTACCCCGCTCAACCATGCAGAATTGCCCCCTCCGCTTCTCTCGCGGAGGGGGCAATTGCGGTGACGCTACGGAGCCTTGGGCTCAGCAGCCGCCGGCCACTGCGGGAATGATCGAGACGCCGGCACCGTCCGGGGTCGCCGCGTCGAGGCCGCCTTCAAAACGCACGTCGTCGTCGTTGACGTACACGTTGACGAAGCGGCGCAGCTTGCCCTGGTCGTCCAGCACGCGGGCGGCGATGCCCGGGTGGTCCTTCTCCAGCGAGGCGATGACCTCGGAGAGGGTCGCGCCCTCGGCCGGAACCTCGGCCTGGCCGCCGGTGTAGGTGCGGAGGATGGTGGGAATGCGGACCTTGACGCTCATGGGCGGTGCCTTCCTGAAGTCTCGGGTGGTCAGCTGGTGGCGAGTCCGGCGGCGCGGAAGGCGTCCAGGCTCGGGCGGATCGTGGCGGTCGCCTGCGAGGTGTCGGCCACCGCGTCCAGCGTCTTGAGGCCGTCACCCGTGTTCAGGACGACGGTGGTGAGCGCCGGGTCGAGCAGACCGGCGTCGATCAGCTTCTTCGTCACGCCGACCGTCACCCCGCCCGCCGTCTCGGCGAAGATGCCCTCGGTGCGGGCCAGCAGCTTGATCGCGTCCACGACCTGCTCGTCGTTGACGTCCTCGACGGCACCGCCGGTGCGGCGGGCGATGTCCAGGACGTACGGGCCGTCGGCCGGGTTGCCGATCGCGAGGGACTTGGCGATCGTGTTCGGCTTCTGCGGGCGGACCACGTCGTGACCGGCCTTGAAGGCGGTGGAGACCGGGGAGCAGCCCTCGGCCTGGGCGCCGAAGATCTTGTACGGCTTGTCCTCGACCAGGCCGAGCTTGATCAGCTCCTGAAGACCCTTGTCGATCTTCGTGAGCTGCGAGCCGGACGCGATCGGGATGACGATCTGGTCGGGCAGCTGCCAGCCGAGCTGCTCGCAGATCTCGTACGCGAGCGTCTTCGAACCCTCGCCGTAGTACGGACGCAGGTTCACGTTGACGAACCCCCAGCCCTCGCCGAGCGGGTCGCCGATGAGCTCGGAGCAGAAGCGGTTGACGTCGTCGTAGTTGCCCTCGATGCCGACCAGCTCACCGCCGTACACCGCGGCCATGACGACCTTGCCCTGCTCCAGGTCGTGCGGGATGAACACGCAGGAGCGCAGACCGGCCCGCGAGGCGGCGGCGCCGACCGCACCGGCGAGGTTGCCGGTCGAGGAGCAGGACAGCGTGGTGAAGCCGAAGGCGCGGGCGGCCTCGACGGCGATCGCCACGACGCGGTCCTTGAAGGAGTGCGTCGGGTTGCCCGAGTCGTCCTTCACGTACAGGCCGCCGGTCACACCCAGCTCACGGGCGAGGTTGTCGGCCTTGACCAGCTTGGTGAAGCCGGGGTTGAGATTGGGCTTGTCGGCCACATCGGCGGGCACCGGCAGCAGCGGCGCGTAGCGCCAGATGTTGTTCGGGCCGGCCTCGATGCGCTTCTTCAGCTCGTCGGGGGAGCCGCTCGGCAGGTCGTACGCCACTTCGAGCGGCCCGAAACAGGACGCGCAGGCGAAAATGGGACCAAGTGCGAACCGCTCACCGCATTCGCGGCAGGAAAGAGCCGCGGCGGGACCCAGGTCCACAGAGGATTCGGTGTGTGCTGCGACGGTTTCAACAGCCATGATGGCGAGGCCCTTTCTCCTCATCTTCCTCACGGCGCGTTTCGCCGCGAGACGGAATTGGCACCTTCCCCACCTGACCTCGCGGTCGGCAGGAGGGTTGCCGGGACTTCAACGGGCCGTTCCCTCTGTCCCTCTGGATGAGCGCTGTGGCGACGGATCATGGATCCGCGCATTTGTCGGCGGACCGACCCCGGCATGCGAGGACCGTCCGCGTTGTTCAAGACTGTAACCGAAGGACCGGACGGGTGAGATAGCCGTCCGTACCGCGAGATGGATCACATACAGGGAGTATCGACCGTGCTCGAAGAGGTCGAACGCTGGCTGACCAGGCGTTCCTGGTCGGCCGCCGACCACCCGCCCGGGAGCGTGCGGGCCGCCGCGAACGGTACGGGCGTGAGCGTCGTTCTACCGGCCCTCAACGAGGCCGCGACCGTCGGTGACATCGTCGCGACGATCCGGCGCGAGCTGATGGAGCGGATCCCGCTGGTGGACGAGCTGGTCGTGATCGACTCGGGCTCCACGGACGCCACCGCCGAGGTGGCCCGCCGCGCGGGCGCCCGGGTGGTCCACCGCGACGCGATCCTGCCCCGCCTCCCGGCCGTCCCCGGCAAGGGCGAGGTGCTGTGGCGGTCGCTCCTGGTGACCAGGGGCGACATCCTGTGCTTCATCGACGCGGACCTGAAGGACTTCTCGGCCGACTTCGTCTCCGGCATCGTCGGCCCGCTGCTCGCCCAACCCGAGGTGCAGTTCGTCAAGGCGATGTACGACCGGCCGCTCGGCGAGGCAGCCGGGCAGGGCGGCCGCGTCACCGAGCTGGTGGCCCGGCCCCTGCTGAATCTGCACTGGCCGCTCCTCGCGGGCTTCGTCCAGCCGCTGGGCGGCGAGTACGCCGCACGCCGCTCGCTCCTGGAGCGGCTGCCGTTCCCGGTCGGTTACGGGGTCGAGCTCGGCCTGCTCGTGGACGCGCTGCACACCGTGGGCCTCGACGCCCTCGCGCAGGTCGACGTCGGCGTCCGCGTCCACCGCCACCAGGACGGCCGGGCGCTCGGCCGGATGGCCTCCGCGATCTACCGCACCGCGCAGGTGCGGCTCTCCCGGGGCCATCTGGTGCGCCCCTCGCTGACCCAGTTCGAACGCGGGCCGGACGGGTTCGTTCCCCGCACGTACCCCGTCGACACGCAGGAGAGGCCGCCGATGTGCGAGATCGAGGAGTACGTGGCACGCCGCGCGGCCTGATCACGACCCCACGCCGTCCGGCTTCGTACGTTTGGACGGATCGGGTTCGGGCTAGATTCCGGCCATGGTCTCCGAGCACGCCCCCCAGCCCGCTGCCCAGGTTCTCGTCGCCTCCAACCGCGGCCCCGTCTCGTACGCCCTGGGCGACGACGGCACCCTCGAAGCGAAACGGGGCGGGGGCGGACTCGTCTCCGGCCTCAGCGCCGTCGACGACAAGATGTGGGTCTGCGCCGCCCTCGGCGACGGCGACCGCGAGGCGGTGCGCCGGGGAGTCGGCGAGCCGGGCGTCCGGATGCTCGACATCGACGCCGCGGTGCACGCCGACGCGTACAACGGCATCGCCAACTCCGTGCTGTGGTTCGTCCACCACATGCTGTACCAGACGCCCGTCGAGCCCGTCTTCGACGCGGAGTTCCGCAGGCAGTGGGCCTCCTTCGAGACGTACAACCGGGCCTTCGCCGAGGCGCTGGCCGAGGAGGCGGGCGAGGGCGCGGCCGTCCTCGTGCAGGACTACCACCTCTCGCTGGTCCCCGGCATGCTCCGCGAGCTCCGCCCCGACCTGCGGATCGGCCACTTCTCGCACACCCCGTGGGCGCCCGTCGACTACTTCCGGCTGCTCCCCGACGACATCGCCGAGCAGCTGCTGCGCGGCATCCTCGGCGCCGACCGCGCCGCCTTCCTGACCCGCCGCTGGGCGGACGCCTTCATCGGCTGCTGCGCGGAGATCCTGGGCGGCACCGGCGGCACCCGCGTCGGGGTCCACGGCCTGGGCGCCGACGCCGGATTCCTGCGGAGCCGGTCGCACGAGGCGGACGTGGACGAGCGGATGGCGGCCCTGCGCGAGCAGATCGGGCCCGACCGGAAGACCGTCGTCCGGGTCGACCGCACGGAGCTGTCCAAGAACATCGTCCGGGGCCTGCACGCCTACCGCACCCTGCTGGACGAGCACCCCGAATGGCGCGAACGCGTCGTGCACGTCGCCTTCGCCTATCCCTCGCGCCAGGACCTCGCGGTCTACCGGGAGTACACCGCGGAGGTCCAGCAGGTCGCCGACGCGATCAACAAGACGTACGGCACGGCGGGCTGGACCCCGGTCGTCCTGCACGTCAAGGACGATTTCGCCCGCTCGCTCGCCGCGTACCGGCTGGCCGACGTCGCCCTCGTCAACCCGATCCGGGACGGCATGAACCTGGTCGCCAAGGAGGTCCCGGTCGTCTCCGACGAGGGCTGCGCGCTGGTCCTGTCGCGGGAGGCCGGTGCGTACGAGGAGCTCGGCGAGCACGCGTTCACGGTCAACCCGTACGACGTCTCCGCCACGGCCGACGCGCTGCACGAAGCGCTGACGCTCCCGGACGACGTGCGGGCCGCCCGCACGGAACGCCTGGCCGAGGCCGCCACGGCGCTGCCCCCGCAGCAGTGGTTCCTGGACCAGCTGGACGCGCTGCGGCGCGACTAGCGACTAGGCGAGCCGGTCGGCGAGGTCCCGCAGGTACGCCACGACCGCGCCGGGCCCGGGCAGGGCCAGGTCGGCGCGGTCGGCGAGCTCCGGCACCTCGCTGCCGCTGCAGATGAGCAGGCCCGGGACGGCGTCCTCGTCCTGTGTCCGGAGCTTCTCCACGGCCGCGTACGCGGCGAGGTCGCCCAGGTCGTCGCCCGCGTACAGCACGGACGTCGCGCCGATCTCGCGCACGAACTCGGTGAGCGCGACACCCTTGTCCATGCCCGGGGGGCGCAACTCCAGTACCAGGCGCCCCGGTTCCACGATCAGCCCGTGGCGCGCGGCCAGTTCGCCGAGGGGCCCGCGCAGCGCGTCGAACGCGGCCTGCGGGTCTGCGGCGCGTCGGGTGTGCACGGCGAGGGCGTGGCCCTTGTCCTCGGTCCAGGTCTCGTACTCCGCCAGTACGCCGGGGAGTTCGGCGCGCACGGCGGCGATGCCCGGGTGCGGTTCGGGGGCGTGCACGGCCCCGGTCACGGCGTCCCAGCGCTCGGCCCCGTAGTGCCCGAGGACGACGAGATGGTCGAGCCCTTCCACTCCGGCGACCCCGGCAAACCGCACGGCGACGTCGGCGGGGCGGCCGGTGATCACGGCCACGGCCGCGACCTTCGGCGCGAGGGCGGCGAGCGCCGCCACGGCTCCGGGGTGCGCCCGCGCCTGCTCCGGATCCGGCACGATGTCCGCCAGCGTCCCGTCGAAGTCGAGCGCGACGAGGGCCTCGGCCGGCCGGGCGAGGAGGGCTTCCAGCCCGGTACGGCCTGCGGTTGTCTGTGGGGTGCCCATGCGGTGAGCGTATCCCCGCGCACCTCGTTGCGGGGGCGCTGCCCCCGCACCCCCGCTGCTCAATCGCCGCAGGGGCTTGATTTGGCCGCCACACCGTCCAGCCCCGCCGGCGCCTGAGGCGCGGGGCCCGGGGCAGCGCCCCGGTTACCGCCGCCCGCGCCGAGCGTCCCGCACGCGCCGAAGGCGATTCACCGTCACCGGATCCTCCTCCAGCGCCCGCCGATCATCCAGCAACGCATTCAGCAGCTGGTAATACCGCGTCGGCGACAGCCCAAGCCGCTCCCGGATCGCCCGCTCCTTCGCCCCCGCCCCCGCCCACGACTGCCGCTCCACCGCAAGGACCGCTCGGTCGCGGTCGGACAGCGGCGCGGACTCGGCGGGGCCGTTCGGGGGGTGGGCGGTCATATCAGCCAATATATGGCGCTCCCCGCCCCCACGGAACGCGGAGGCTACTCCGCCGCCTCCGCCTGCGTCGCATCGCGAGCGATCCGCTCCAGCACGCTCCGCGGGCTCGCCCCCGGCTCCACGGCCTTGCCGATGTTCTCCTTGATCGACTCGCTCGCCGCCGCCCAGGACGTCTTGCCGAACGGGTAGAACTCCGACTCCGGCAGCGCTGCCAGGAACTGGTGCAGCGGCTTGTACTTCGCGTCGTCCTCCATCGCCGCGGACGCGCTGTTCGTGGGCGGCAGCAGGTCGTACATGTCGGCGAACTCGATCACGTTCTTGTCGGTGAACAGGTAGTCGAAGAACTTGCCGATCTCGACCCGGTGATCGTTCTGCTTGAAGCCCATGATCCAGTCGGCGACGCCCATCGAGCCCTCGGTGGGCCCCTGCTCGCCGGGCAGCGGGACCATGCCGACCTTGACGCCCTGCTTCTGCGCCTCCTCCATCAGCGTGGGGTGGCCGTTGAGCATGCCGACCTTCCCCTTCGAGAACTCCTCGAACGCCTGGGCGCGGTTGAGCTTGCCGGGAGCGACCGGTCCGACGAGGCCCTTGTCCACGAGGTTCGACTTCAGCCAGTCGAACGTCTTGACGTTCTCCTCGGAGGCGATGTCGTACGAGCCGACCTCATCGGTGTAGCCGCCGCCTCCGCTGAGCATCCACATCAGGGTCTCGGCCTGGGACTCCTCCGGCCCGAGCGGCAGCGCGAAGGGGTAGGACACCCCGCGCTGCTTGAGCGCGGCGGCGTCGGAGGCTATGTCGCTCCAGGTCCTGGGGGCGTCGAGGCCGGCCTGCGAGAAGAGCTTCTTGTTGTAGAAGAGCAGCCGGGTGGAGGCGACGAACGGCAGCCCGTACTGAATGCGGTTGACCTGCCCCGCGTCGATGAGCTTCGGCAGGAAGTTGGCCTGGGTGGGGATGCTCAGCATCTCGTCGGCGGAGTAGAGCTTCCCCGCCTTCGCGTAGTCGGCGTAGGCGCCGATCTGCGCGATGTCGGGGGCCTTGCCGTCCTTGACCATCTTGGCGACCTCGCGGTCGATGTCGGTCCAGGGCAGGACGGTCACGTCGACCTTGATGCCGGGGTGGGACGACTCGAAGCCGCGGGCGACGTCGTCCCAGTACTTGTCGGACTTGTTCGCCGCGCTCGTGCCGTAGTCGGCCGCGACCAGCTTCAGCGTCACATCGCCGGAGCCGCCGCTCGTGCCGCAGCCCGACAGCGTGGCCGTCATCCCCAGTACGGCGACAGCCGCCGTCAGTCCCAAGTAACGCCGCTGCACAGCTCAGTCCGTCCTCGTCGATTGCACTGCCCACAGCTCCCGCATTCGCGCGGGGCACTCCGGGTGAGCTGCGATTTTGCCCGCCACCGGCATAGAGGTCTACACCACGGAGGTATCGCTTCCACAACGCAGCAGCATTGCACGGGGCCCGCGACGGCTGCTAAGTAGGTCTCGACGTACGGGCCTTATTGGTCCAGACCTTTAGCCGACGGTGCGTCAGTTCCCGTACCACTCCGCCCCGTCGCCCCGACCGCGCCCAGCCGCAAGGAGCCGCTCCGCATGTCGCGTACCGCATCTGAGATTGCCACCCAGCCCAGCTGCTGGCGGCGTGCCGCACAGGCGGGCGCGGAGTTCGAGGGACTGCCGAAGCCGGGCGAGCGCGTCGCCGTCACGGGATGCGGCACCTCGTGGTTCATGGCCATCGCGTACGCGGCCCTGCGGGAGGCCGCGGGGCAGGGCGAGACGGACGCGTACGCCTCCTCGGAATTCCCGGTGGGGCGGCCGTACGACCGGGTCGTCGCGATCACCCGCTCCGGTACGACGAGCGAGGTGCTGGCGCTCCTCGGCGAGCTGCGCGGGCGCGTCCCCACCGTCGCACTGACCGGCGACCCGAAGACGCCCGTCATGGCGGCGGCCGACGCGGTCGCGGTGCTGGACTGGGCGGACGAGGAGTCCGTCGTCCAGACCCGGTTCGCGACGACCGCGCTCGCCTTCCTCCGGGCGGGCCTGGAGGCGGCCGGTCCGCTTCCGGCGGGGGTGAAGACCGTGGCCGAGGCGGCGGTGGACGCGGAGCTGGCGGTGACCGAGCCGCTGGCCGAGGCGGTGGTCGCGGCCGAGCAGTGGACGTTCCTGGGGCGCGGCTGGACCTACGGCCTCGCCCAGGAGGCCGGGCTGAAGATGCGCGAGGCGGCGGGCGCCTGGACCGAGTCGTACCCGGCGATGGAGTACCGCCACGGCCCGATCGCGATCACCGGTCCGAACCGGGTGGCCTGGATCTTCGGCGCCCTGCCCGAGGGGCTGGCCGGCGAGGTCGCGGCGGTCGGCGGGACGCTGGTCGCCCACGGCACGGCGGACCCGATGGCGGACCTGATCCGCGCGCAGCGGCTCGCGGTGGTCCTGGCCGAGTCGAAGGGGTACGACCCCGACCACCCGCGCAATCTCTCGCGCAGCGTGATCCTGCCGGAGTAGGGCCCGTACGGACGGGGAACGGACCCGGGATCGGGCAGGCGCCGGGCCCTTCCCGGGCGGTCTCCTCGACAAACCGGGCCCATCCCCGTAACCGGTACCGGGATTTTGTATGGATGCGCAACAAACAGCACTAGTGGACTAGACCTTTTGGGTCGCTCGGGCGAAACTGTTCCACGTGAAACACGTCATCGCCCTCGATGTGGGCGGCACCGGGATGAAGGCCGCACTGGTCGGGGCCGACGGCGCCCTGCTCCACGAGGCACGGCGCGCGACCGGCAGAGAGCGCGGTCCTGACGCCGTCGTGGAGTCGATCCTCGCCTTCGCCGCCGACCTGCGCGCGTACGGCGAGGAGCACTTCGGCGAGAGCGCCCTCGCGGCCGGCGTCGCCGTGCCCGGCATCGTGGACGCGGAGAAGGGCATCGCCGTCTACGCGGCGAACCTGGGCTGGCGCGACGTACCCATGCGGCAGCTGCTCGGCGAGCGCCTCGGAGGCGTGCCCGTGGCACTCGGCCACGACGTCCGCACCGGCGGGCTCGCCGAGGGCCGGATCGGCGCAGGCCGGGGCGCCGATCG
Source organism: Streptomyces sp. NPDC008163 (assembly GCF_042956885.1). NCBI lineage: Bacteria > Bacillati > Actinomycetota > Actinomycetes > Kitasatosporales > Streptomycetaceae > Streptomyces > Streptomyces sp. NPDC008163. The sequence continues at coordinate 60,124 of NZ_JBIBHG010000017.1, forward strand.
CTTCCTCTTCATCCCGCTCGGCACCGGGATCGCCGGAGCCATCGGCATCGCCGGTGCGATCGAGGAGGGCGCCCACGGCTACGCGGGCGAGATCGGCCACATCGTGATCCGGCCGGACGGCCCGGACTGCGGCTGCGGCCAGCGCGGCTGCCTGGAGACCCTGGCCTCCGCCTCCGCCGTCAGCCGCGCCTGGGCGGCCGCGTCCGGCGACCCGAAGGCGGACGCCGCCGACTGCGCCAAGGCCGTCGAATCCGGCGACCCGAAGGCCGTCGAGGTCTGGCAGAACGCCGTCGACGCGCTCGCCGCCGGACTCGTCACCGCGCTCACCCTGCTGGACCCGCGCACGCTCATCATCGGTGGCGGGCTCGCCGAGGCCGGGGAAACCTTGTTCACACCACTCCGTGCGGCCGTCGAGGAACGCGTCACGTTCCAGAAGCTGCCCCACATCGTCCCGGCGGCCCTCGGGGACACCGCCGGATGCCTGGGCGCAGGGCTGCTCGCCTGGGATCTTCTCTCCACGGAGGTATCCGCCTGATGGCCGGACGCGCAGAAAGCACCGTTCTCGCAGGGGCCCGGGTGGTACTGCCCACCGGCACCGTCGAGAACGGCCGGGTGACCGTCGAAGGCACCCGCATCTCCGGCACCCAGGCCGAGAACGCCCCGGTCCTGGACCTCTCCGGGCATTGGATCGTCCCCGGCTTCGTGGACATGCACAACCACGGCGGCGGCGGCGCGTCCTTCACCTCCGGCACCGTGGACGAGGTCCTGACCGGCGTCCGCACCCACCGCGAGCACGGCACCACCACCCTCGTCGCCTCCACCGTCACCGGCGAGATGGACTTCCTCGCCGAGCGCGCCGGCATCCTCTCGGAACTGGTCGAACAGGGCGATCTCGCGGGCATCCACTTCGAGGGCCCCTTCATCTCCCCCTGCCGCAAGGGCGCCCACAGCGAGGCCCTGCTGCGCCACCCGGACCCGGCCGAGGTCCGCAAGCTGATGGACGCCGCACGCGGCACAGCGAAGATGTTCACCCTCGCGACCGAACTGCCCGGCGGCATCGAGTCCGTACGACTGCTCGCCGAGCACGGCGTCATCGCGGCCATCGGCCACACCGACGCCACGTACGAGCAGACCGTCGAGGCGATCGACGCCGGCGCCACCGTCGCCACGCACCTCTACAACGCGATGCCGGCCATCGGCCACCGCGCGCCCGGCCCGATCGCCGCCCTCCTGGAGGACGAGCGGGTCACCGTCGAGCTGATCAACGACGGCACGCATCTGCACCCGGCCGCGCTCGAACTGGCCTACCACCACGCGGGCGCCGACCGTGTCGCCCTCATCACCGACGCCATGGACGCGGCCGGCTTCGGCGACGGCCGCTACCAGCTCGGCCCGCTCGCCGTGAACGTCGAGAACGGCGTCGCCCGGCTGGTCGAGGGCAACTCCATCGCCGGCTCCACCCTCACCCTGGACACCGCCTTCCACCGCGCCGTGACCATCGACCGCATCCCGGTCGAGGACGTGGTCACCTCCATCTCCGCCAACCCGGCGCGGCTCCTCGGCGTGTACGACAAGGTCGGCTCGCTGGAGCCCGGCAAGGACGCCGACCTGGTCGTTCTGGACGAGGACTTCCGCCTCAAGGGCGTCATGCGCAAGGGCGAGTGGATCGTCCGCCCAGACACCTCCGCGAACTGACTCCCACGTAACGAAGAGACGGCGGTTGGCCCCGAGGACTGGGCCGACCGCCACCTCTTTGGCATGATCGCCTGGGAAACCAGCACGGAAAGCGCGTTCCGGCAAGGAAACAGCGCGCAGCACGGAACGAACGCGAAAGGGCGGCCGCGGTGATCCTCACGGTCACGCTGAACACGGCACTCGACCTCACCTACTCCGTCCCCGCCCTCGTACCGCACTCCAGCCACCGGGTCACCGACCTCTCCGAGCGCCCCGGCGGCAAGGGCCTCAACGTCGCCCGCGTCCTCACCGCACTCGGCCACGACACCGTCGTCACCGGCTTCGCCGGCGGCGCCACCGGGACCGTCCTGCGCGACCTGCTCGCCGCGCTCCCCCGGCAGCGGGCCGCCCTCACCGACGCGCTCGTCCCCGTCTCCGGCGACACCCGCCGCACCCTCGCCGTGGTCGACGCGGCCACCGGCGACACCACCCAGTTCAACGAGGCCGGACCGCACGTCACCGCCGACGAGTGGACCGCCTTCCTCGGCGCGTACGCGGAGCTGCTGAAGACCGCCGACGCCGTCGCCCTGTGCGGCAGCCTCCCGCCCGGCATCCACGTCGGCGCGTACGGCGAGCTCGTCCGGCTCGCCCGCACCGCCGGCGTCCCCGTCCTCCTGGACACCAGCGGCGAACCGCTGCGCCGGGGCATCGCCGCCCGCCCCGACCTGATCAAGCCGAACGCCGACGAGCTCGCCCAGCTCACCGGCTCCCGCGAGCCGCTGCGCGCCACCCGCGACGCCCGCCGCCGGGGCGCCCACGGCGTCATCGCCTCGCTCGGCCCGGACGGCATGCTCGCCGTCACCCCGGACGGCGTCTGGCGGGCCTCGCCGCCCGCACCCGTCAAGGGCAACCCGACCGGGGCGGGCGACTCCGCCGTGGCCGGGCTGCTCTCCGGACTCGTGGAGTCCCTGAGCTGGCCGGACCGGCTGCGCCGGGCGGTGGCACTGTCGACGGCGACCGTGCTGGCCCCCACCGCGGGCGACTTCGACCGCACGGCGTACGAGGAGCTGCTGCCGCGCGTCGCCATCGAGGAACACGCAGCGGGGGCGGCCTGAGCGCCGCGCCCCGCCCCGCACCGGACCCGCCCGCCGGGTCCGGAGAAACAACAGAGGTCAGCCATGCCGCTCGTCAGCACCGGTGAACTCGTCTCGGCCGCCCAGGCCCAGGGACGCGGGATCGCCGCCTTCAACGTCATCACCCTGGAACACGCGGAGGCCATCGCCACCGGCGCCGAACGCGCCGGCGCGCCCGCCATCCTCCAGGTCTCCGAGAACGCCGTGAAGTTCCACGGCGGCCGGCTCACCGCCATAGCCGCGGCCGCCGCCGCCGTCGCCCGGACCTCCTCCGCGCCGCTCGCCCTCCACCTCGACCACGTCGAGTCCGTGGACCTGCTCCACCAGGCCCACGACGAGGGCTTCGGCTCCGTGATGTTCGACGCGTCCAAGCTGTCCTACGAGGACAACGTCCGGGCCACCGCCGAGGCCGTCGCCTGGGGCCACGAGCGCGGCATCTGGATCGAGGCCGAGCTCGGCAAGGTCGGCGGCAAGGAGGGCGAGGCCCCGCTCGACGCCCACGCCCCCGGCGTCCGCACCGACCCGGACGAGGCCGCCGCGTACGTCGCCGCGACCGGCGTGGACGCCCTCGCCGTCGCGGTCGGCTCCTCGCACGCCATGACCGAGCGCACCGCCGCCCTCGACCACGAGCTGATCGGCCGGCTCCGCGCCGCCGTCCCCGTCCCGCTCGTCCTGCACGGCTCCAGCGGCGTCCCGGACGACGAGATCCGCCAGGCCGTCGCCACCTCCGGCATGGTCAAGATCAACGTCGGCACCGCCCTGAACACCGCGTTCACCGGCGCCGTCCGCGCCCACCTGGCCGAGAACACCACGGGCGTCGACCCCCGCAAGTACATCGCCCCCGGCCGCGAGGCCATGGCCGCGACGGTCGCCGCCTTCCTCGCCCTGATGGGCTGAGCGGACCCGGGAACGCGCCGGCCCCCTCGCCCGGAGGCGAGGGGGCCGGTACGTCGTACGCCGTACGGTCAGCGGGTCTGGTGACCGGCCTTCAGCGACAGCTGGTCCAGGTTGGCGTCGCACTGATCGCCCTCGTTGCACGAGATCATCAGCGTGTTCTGGCCCTTGACGAGGTTGACGTAGGCGTACGTCGTCGTCCAGCCCTTCTCCAGATCACCCTCGGGGGCGTTGGCGAAGTTCTTCATGTTGATGGCGCGCGGGTCCTCCTGGTTGACCGTCAGCGAGGTCTTGGCGTCCTTGCCCGGCACTCCGTACGTCACGAACAGCGTGTACTCACCGGCGTCCGGCACCTCGACCGTCCAGGTCGCGGAACGGCCCACCTCGTTGAGGTTGATGTACTGCCCGTTCGCGCTCTTGGCACCCTTCACGGTGTTGTCGAGCTGCGCCGTGCCGCCCAGGTGCAGCGAGGCCGCGTCCTGCTTCGGCAGCTCCGCCGGGGCCGAGGCGGACGGGGACGTCTCCGGCGTGGGGGACTCCTCGACCTTCGAGCCGGGCTCCTGCGAGGAGTTCGCCTCGGCCTTCTTGTCCTTGTCGCCGTCGCTCGTCATCAGTGCCGCGCCGATGCCGATGAGCACCACCGCGACCACCGCGACCGCGGCGATCAGCAGGCCCTTGGTGTTCGGGCCGCCCTTGCCGGAACCGCCGCCGCGACCGCCCTGCTGCGGCACCTGCGTCGTGGTGGCCGCGCCTCCGGGATACGTCTCCGGAGCGGCGTACTGCGGGCTGGGCTGACCGTACTGACCCTGGGGCGCCTGCGGCGGGTAGCCGTACGCGTGCTGCTGCGGCACCTGCTGCCCGTACTGGCGCTCGCCGACGGTCCGCACCTGGTTGTACGAGGTCCGGGGCACACCCGGCTGGGCGGCGGGACCCGGGTAGCCGTAGCCGCCCTGCCCCGGCGGCTGCGCACCGGCCGCCTGCCCGTCCGCGTAGAGGTAGCCGAACGGATCGTCGTCCTCGGGTGTGCTCGCGCCGTTGTTCCCGGCCATCCCTGGGTCACTCCTCACCATGTCGTCAGCCGTCGCCGAATAGCGCCGGCCGTCGCCGACCGGCCGAGCCTACCTCGAATGGACGATGTCAAGAATTGACAAGGACCTCGGCGGGGACCCGGGCGGGGACGCGCAAAAGAACGTCAGCCGGCTCTGCGGTGAACCTTCGACCGCGACCGCTTCTCCACGTACATCCGCTGGTCGGCGGAGCGCAGCACCTCTTCCGCGGTCATCCCGCAGGCCGCCCAGCCGATGCCGAAACTGGCCCCCACGCGCACCGCGCGCCCGTCGACACGAATGGGCGGAATGATGGCATTCCGCAGGCGAACGGCCAGGTCAGCGGCGTCCGCCGCGCCCAGGCCGTCCGCGAGGACGACGAATTCGTCACCCCCGAGCCGGGCCACCGTGTCCCCGTCCCGGACACAGGTGGTCAGCCGCCGGGCCACCTCGATGAGCACCGCGTCCCCGGTGTGGTGCCCGAAGCGGTCGTTGATCGACTTGAAGCCGTCCAGGTCGCAGAAGAGGACCGCGAGCCCCTTCGCCCCGTCGTCCCGCGATGTGTCCGGCGCCACGGCGTGCACATGGTGGTCGAACGGATGCGCACCCGGACCGCCGACCGGATAGTGCCCCCGCGTCTCGTCCACGTCCCCGTACGCCGCGTCCACCGCCTCCACGTCCGTCGTCGCCGCCGCGTCCGGGCGGGCGCACAGCCGGGCGCCGAGCCGGGTCCGCAGCTCCGCGCTGTTGGGCAGGCCGGTGAGCGCGTCGTGCGAGGCACGGTGGGCGAGGTTCAGCTCATGGCGCTTGCGCTCCTCGATGTCCTCCACGTGCGTCAGCAGGAAGCGCGGCCCGTCCGCCGTGTCCGCGACGACGGAGTTCCGCAGCGACACCCACAGGTAGGAGCCGTCGCGCCGGCCCAGCCGCAGCTCGGCCCGGCCGCCCTCGGCGGAGGTACGGAGCAGGGTGCCGATGTCCTCGGGGTGGACCAGGTCGGCGAAGGAGTAGCGGCGCAGCACCGACGCGGGGCGGCCGAGCAGCCGGCACAGCGCGTCGTTCGTCCGCAGCAGCCGCCCCTGCTGGTCGCCGCCCAGCTCGGCGATCGCCATGCCGCTGGGGGCGTACTCGAATGCCTGGCGGAAGGATTCCTCACTGGCCCGGAGCGCCTGCTGCTCGCGCTCCAGCCGGACCAGGGCCCGCTGCATGTTGGCCCGGAGCCGGGCGTTGCTGATCGCGATGGCGGACTGCGAAGCGTACATGTGGAGCGCCTCGCGGCCCCAGGCGCCCGGGCGGCGTCCGTTGCGCGGCCGGTCGACGGATATGACGCCGAGGAGGTCCGAGCCGCCGCCGGACGCGTACATCGGGGCGTACAGCCGGTCCTGGGGGTGCCACTCGTCCTCGAAGCGGGGCTCGGGGCCCTCCGTGTGCCACTGCGGTACGTCGTCGTCGAGCAGGACCCAGCCCTCGGTGTGCGGTATGAACCGCAGCCCGTCCCATGCCTCGCCCATGAGGAGCCGGCGCTCCCAGGAGGCGCGGGAGCCGACCCGGCCGGTGATCAGGGCCTCGGCGGCGTGGTTCCCGGCGAGGGCGGCGACGACGAGGTCGCCGTCGGGACGGACGAGGTTGACGCAGGCAAGCTCGTAGCCGAGATTGGCGACGATCCCGTCGGCCACCGTCTGCAGGGTGTCGGCCAGGCTCCGCGCCGTGTTGAGATCGGCGACGGCCTGGTGCAGCTGCCGCATCGTCGCGAGACGGACGTAGGGCTCCGACTCGGCGTCCATCGCTCGCACTCCCCGAGACCTCGACAGCACTCCAGAATTCATATCGACGTACGTGACGTACTTACTGCAGTGTCACGGCCACTGAATCACAGCGAGCTGTGCACCCGGTACACAGGGTCAGCAAATATTGCACTCTGTGACTCAAGTCACAAACGAGCGGTAAGTGGTCACGGCAGGTCAGAGGGGTGACGGAAGCGGGCGGTCCTAGGACCCGGCTGGTCCCCTGGCCCGATGCGGTGGCTCCTGGGGCGCGGCTAGCGTTCCCTGTGTGTTGCAGACGAAACCCCCCACCCCGCGTACCGAGCCCGTCCCCCATGCTGAGGGGGTGAGCAACGAAGAGTTCCGTGCCGCCCTGTCCCGCCTGGCGGCCGGTGTGGTGCTGGTCACCGCTCAGGAGCCGCCGCTCGACGAGGGCGGACGCGGTGAGGACGTCGGCATGACCGCGACCGCCTTCATGTCCGTGTCCCTGGACCCGCCGCTGGTCATGGTGAGCCTGCGCAACGACTCCCGGATGGACGACCTGCTCGCGGAGCAGCCGCTGTGGGCGGTGTCCGTGCTGGCGGAGAGCCAGCGGCACATCGCGGGCCGGTTCGCGATGAAGGGCCGGATCAGCGACCGGCTGCTCTTCGAGGACATCCCGTACGTACGTGGCGAGGTGACCGGTGCCCCGCTGGCGGGCGGCGCGCTCGCGACGCTGGAGTGCCGCACGGAGCAGCGGGTGGTCGCGGGCGACCACACCCTGGTGATCGGCCGCGTGCTGGGGGCACGGGTGCCGAGCGGGGACGGCGGGCCGCTGACGTACTTCCGGGGGAAGTACCGGCAGCTGGGCTGAGCCGGCAAGCCCGGCCAGGAGGCCGTCCCTACCAGTCGCGCCCCGAGCGGCCCCGTTTCGTGTCGCTGCGCTGCTTCTTCTCGCGCAGCCGTCGTTCGTTGATCCCGCGGGGGACCTTCTTCTTCACGCGCGGCCTGGGCGGCGGGGCGGACGCCTCGGCCAGGAGGGCCGCGAGGCGTACGGCGGCCGTCTCGCGATTGCGCCACTGCGAGCGGTGCTCGGACGCGCGTACCGCGATCACACCGCCGGTCAGGCGGCCCTCCAGCCTTTCCAGCGCGCGCGCCTTCCACACCTCGGGCAGCGCCTCGGTTGCGGCGAGGTCGAAGCGCAGTTCGACCTGCGAATCACTGGTGTTGACGTGCTGCCCGCCGGGCCCGGAGGACCGCGAGAAACGCCACATGAGCTCGGCCTCCGGCAGGGAGACCGAACCTCGGATGACATAGGGCCCGGACATGACACCCATGTTCCCCGCCCCACCAGCTGTTCGTCACCTCTTTTTGCGCTGCCCCGACGCCCCTTCGGCAAAGAAAGTAAAGGCGGACGGAACCTCTCGGTCCCCTGTCGGCGTTAAGACCTGTGACGGTAGCTTCGTGACCGCGAAGCCCGCACCCGACAGATGAAAGGGACTTCCCATGGCAGTAAGCCTGTCCAAGGGCGGCAACGTCTCCCTCACCAAGGAGGCCCCCGGCCTCACCGCCGTCACGGTCGGCCTCGGCTGGGACGTCCGTACCACCACCGGCACCGACTTCGACCTCGACGCCTCGGCGATCGCGGTCAACGCGGGCGGCAAGGTCTACTCCGACGGCCACTTCGTCTTCTTCAACAACAAGGCGACCCCGGACCAGACCATCGTGCACACCGGTGACAACCTCACGGGTGCCGGCGAGGGCGACGACGAGCAGATCAACGTCAACCTGGCGGGCCTGCCGGCCGACGTCGACAAGATCGTCTTCCCGGTCTCCATCTACGACGCCGAGACCCGCAGCCAGAACTTCGGCCAGGTGCGCAACGCGTACATCCGCATCCTCAACCAGGCCGGCGGCGCCGAGATCGCCCGCTACGACCTGAGCGAGGACGCCGCCACCGAGACCGCCATGGTCTTCGGCGAGCTGTACCGCAACGGCGCCGACTGGAAGTTCCGCGCCGTGGGCCAGGGCTACGCCTCCGGCCTGCGCGGCATCGCCCAGGACTTCGGCGTCACCCTCTGACGCCACCAAGCCCTCACAGGGAGCCCCCGGCCGAACGTCCTGCGGCCGGGGGCTCCCGCGTGTCCGGACATCCGGTCACGACCGGTCGAAGGCCGCCGAATAACGGACATGACAGCCCCTCAGTCGGACAAGAACTGGTCAAAGAAATGTGAGGCATTTGTTGGTACACCGTCAATAGCGCCGATTCGGTGGCAGGCTCCCGGCTCGTAACCCCCCACGGAACGAGCAACGGAGTTTGCATGACCCCCCACATGAACACCCGTCGCGCCGCAGCCCTGGCCGCCGTGGCCGCGATGGTCGTCGTCGGAATGCAGACCGGTGCGGCGAACGCCCACCCGAACACCCCCGGCGACTCCTCCTCCGCCTCCGCGACCCCGGCCTTCAGCAGCGCCTCGGCCCGCACCGCCGCCCTCAAGTCCGCCCAGTCCGACGCCTCCTCCACCGCCTCCACGCTGAAGCTCGGCGCCAAGGAGAAGCTGATCGCGCGGGACGTGATCAAGGACGCCGACGGCACCGTCCACACCCGCTACGAGCGCACCTACGCCGGGCTGCCCGTCCTCGGCGGCGACCTCGTCACCCACACCGCCGCCAACGGCAAGCTCAAGAGCGTCACCAAGGCCACCACCGCCCGCATATCCGTGCCGTCCATCACGCCGAAGATCAAGACCGTGGCGAGCGCCCGCAAGGTGATCTGGGCCGGTGACGGCACCCCCGTCCTCGCCCTGGAGTCCGTGAAGACCGGCGTCCAGAAGGACGGCACCCCCAGCCGCAAACGCGTCATCACCGACGCCACCACCGGCAAGGTCCTCCAGAGCTACGAGGAGATCGAGACCGCCGGCGTCGGCAACAGCCAGTACAGCGGCAAGGTCGACCTCTCCACCACCACGTCCGGCTCCGGCTTCGAGCTGACCGACGGCGACCGCGGCGGCCACAAGACGTACGACCTCAACCAGGGCGAGAGCGGCACCGGCGCCCTCGTCACGGACGACGACGACACGTGGGGCGACGGCACCGGCAACGACCGCCAGACCGCCGCCGTCGACGCCCACTACGGCGCCGCGCAGACCTGGGACTTCTACAAGTCCGCCTTCGGCCGCGACGGCATCGCGGGCGACGGCAAGGCCGCGTACTCCCGGGTCCACTACGGCGACGCGTACGTCAACGCCTTCTGGGACGACAGCTGCTTCTGCATGACGTACGGCGACGGCGCCGACAACAAGAGCGCCCTCACCGCCCTCGACGTCGCCGGTCACGAGATGAGCCACGGCCTCACCTCCTCCACCGCCAACCTCAACTACTCCGGCGAGTCCGGCGGGCTCAACGAGGCCACCAGCGACATCCTCGGCACCTCCGTCGAGTTCTCCGCCGACAACGCGACCGACGTCGGCGACTACCTCATCGGCGAGATGATCGACATCAACGGCGACGGCAGCCCGCTGCGCTACATGGACAAGCCCAGCAAGGACGGCGGCTCGGCCGACTACTGGGACAGCGGCGTCGGCGACCTCGACGTCCACTACTCCTCCGGCGTCGCCAACCACTTCTTCTACCTGCTGTCCGAGGGCAGCGGCGCGAAGACCGTCAACGGCGTCGACTACGACTCCCCGACCTCCGACGGCTCCACCGTCACCGGCATCGGCCGGGACAAGGCCGTCCAGATCTGGTACAAGGCCCTGTCCGAGTACATGACCTCCACCACCGACTACGCGGACGCCCGCACCGCCACCGAGAAGGCGGCGACCGACCTCTACGGCGCCGACAGCGCCGAGCTCAAGGCCGTCGACGCGGCCTGGAGCGGCGTCAACGTGAAGTAACCCGCACCCGGGGAGCGGGAGCCGGTCAGCCGTCCGCGGCGGGCCGGCTCCTGCCGTACAGCCACGCCTTCCACAGGTCCGACAGGTCCTGGCCCGTCTCCTCCTCCACGTACGCCGTGAAGTCGGCCGTCGACGCGTTGCGGTGCCGGTACTTCTTCGTCCAGCCCTTCAGCAGCGCGAAGAACTCCTCGTCGTCGTCCACCGCCTCGCGGATCTTGTGGATGACCATCGCCCCGCGCCCGTACACCGGATCGTCCGAGATGGCGGCGGCGGACGGCGGATCGGCGGGCGGGAACGCCCAGTTGTCCTCGTCCTCGTAGGCGTCGGCGAACGACTCCTCGGCCGGGGTGCCGTTCTTCTCCTCCTCCCACAGCCACTCCGCGTACGTCGCCAGACCCTCGTTCAGCCACATGTCGCGCCAGCTCTCCGGCGTGACCGAGTCGCCGAACCACTGGTGCGCCATCTCGTGCACGAGCAGCCCGACGCTCGGCGGGCCGGGGAAGAACGGCCGGTTCTGCGTCTCCAGCGCGTACCCCGCGTCGTCCTTCCGGTCCACGATCGCGCCGGTCGCGGAGAACGGATACGGGCCGAAGTGCTCCGCCTCCCACGCCACGACCTCCGGGACCCGGGCGACCGTCCGCGCGCTCGCCTTCGCCACCTCCGGGTCCACGGCCGTGAACACCGTGATGCCGCCCGCCATCGTGGACGTCTTCGTCTCGAATTCCCCGACGGCCAGGGTCGCGAGATAGCTCGCCATCGGCTCGGCGGTGTGCCAGCGGAAAATCGTGCGGCCCTTCTCCGTGACCGGCGGACCGGCCATCACCCCGTTGGAGACCGCCGTCAGCCCCTTCGGAACGGTGACCGTCAGGTCGTACGCGGCCTTGTCGCTCGGGTGGTGGTTGCCCGGGAACCAGGCCATCGAACCGGTCGGCTCACCGAGGGCCAGCGCCCCGTCGTCGGTCGGCAGCCAGCCCTCCTCGGAGTCGTCCGCGTCGGTGATCGTCTTCGGCGATCCGGAGTAGCGCACGACGACGCGGAACGTCTCGCCCTTCCGCAGCCGGTCCTCGACTTTCGCGTCCGTACGGAGCGTCAGCTCGTTTCCCGCCCGGTTCACGGCGGCCGGACGCCCCTCCACGGTCGCCGCGTCCACGGTCAGCCCGGCCAGGTCCAGATTGAACGAGCTGAGATCCTGCGTGGCCCGCGCGGTGATCTCGGCCCTCCCGCGCAGCGTCTGCTCGTCCGGGTCCACATCCAGCGTGAGGGCGTAGTGCGTGACGTCGTAGCCTCCGTTGCCCAGCTTCGGGAAGTACGGATCGCGCACCCCGGACGCACCCGGCTTGCCCTCCACCCCGCCCGTGCAGGCGGGCGCGAGGAGGGCGAGAGCGAGCAGGGGGAGGGCGGCGCGGGCCGCCCTGCGACGAGCCGGGGTTCGATGATCCACACCGATGATCCTATGTGCGGAATGTCGTAATCCGGGGGTGGTGCGCCGGGCTCACAGCACCGCGATCCCCAGCGGCCGTTCGCCCGCCACCACACGGACCGGGGGCGTCCTCCCGTCGAGAGCCACGACCGTGATGCCGTTCCAGTAGCCGTCCCGGGTGAAGCCCCCTGTGACGTACGCCGTACGGCCGTCCCGCGACACGGCGACGTTCTCGTGCGGGCCGTCCAGCTCCACGACGCGCTCGGAACCGTCCGGTTCACGGATCGTCAGCGACGCCTCCTCGTCGTCGGAGGCGATCGGGCCGGTGCCGACGACGAGCAGCGTGCCGTCCGGGGCGAGCGCCGCGCCGTGCTGGTGGGTGTTGGCCGTCATCCGCTCGACGGCGACCTTCCCGGTGCGCGGGTCGAGGACCGCGAGCCGCTCGCCCTCGAACGGCAGCAGCAGCTTCCCGTCGGACGGGCGGACCACCGCGTAGTGCGGCTTCAGCCAGGACCCGAGCCCGCCCTCGGTGCCGTACGGGGCGACCTCCATGCGCCGCGCGCGGAGCGTGTCCGTACGGACGGACGTCACGTCGAACGAGTCGTGCCCGGTGGCGTACGCCTCCGAGCCGTCGCGCGACACGTCGACGTCGAAGGGCCGACGCCCGACGGGCACCGTGCCGGTGACCTTCCGGGTCGCGGTGTCGATGACCTCAAGGACCCCGTTGCCGTCCGGCACGTTGACGCCGACGTACGCGTGCCGGCCGTCGGGGGCCAGCGCGATACCCATTCCGCCGCCCCGGTACTCACCGGTGGTCACCGGACCGGTCCGTGTCCGGTACGGGATCAGGGCCGTCCGCGTCCGCTTCCCGGTGTCCACGACCGCGACGCCCTCGGCGGTGGTGACCCAGGCCCGCCCGTCCGCGCCGACGGCGACGCCATAGGGGGCGGTGCCGGCCTTCACCCGGTCGAAGGCACCCCGTACCGGGTCCACGAAGGACACGGTGTCGGCCCCGAAGTCGGCGACGAGCAACGTCCCTTCGGGGGTGGTGCCGGGGGCGGGCGTGGCGGTGGGGGCGTGCGCCCGCGCGGCGGGCGAGGTGGCGGGGGACGCGGGAGCGTCGGGCGCGGCGCATCCGGCGAGCACGGCCGCCGCCGCGACGGCGGTCAGGAGGACGGGGAGGGGGCGTCGGGCGCGGTCCCCGGTGCGGCGGCCCGGACGCCCGGCTCGGCGGGCGCTCACCGCGTGCCCCCGCCGTCCGGCGCCTCCGCGCCGCGCGCGTCCCGCAGCAGCGCCGCGATCTCCGCGAACCCGCGCCGCTCCGCGTGCTCCAGCGCCGTCACTCCGTCGCCGTCCGCGAGACCCGGCGTCGCGCCCGCCGCGAGCAGCAGCTCCACGATCTCCTGGTGCGCCCGGCCGCCGTCGCCGAGGATCACGGCCTCCAGCAGGGCGGTCCAGCCGAGCCGGTTGACGTGGTCGACGTCGATGTCGGTGACCTTCAGCAGCTCCCGTACGTACGCGACATGACCGCGCTCGCTCGCCGGGATCAGCGCGATCCCGCCGAACCGGTTCCGCAGCTTCAGGTCCGGCCCGGCCGGCAGCAGGACGCGCAGCATCGCCACGCTGCCCGTGACGCCGGTGGCCAGCCACGGGCTCTCCTCGCGCCGGTCCTGCGCATCCGGGTCGGCGCCCGCCGCGACGAGCAGCCGGGCGGCCCCGACGTGGTCCCCGTGGACGGCCAGGAGCAGCGGGGTGCGCAGCTCCTCGTCGCGGACGCCGACCCGGGCGCCGCCCTCGATCGCGGTCCGCACTCCGTCGGTGTCGCCGGTGCGCGCGGCGTCGAGCAGCTGGTGATCGAGGGCGTTCATGTCCGTCTCCCGGGGAGGTGTGCGTACGTACTACTTGGCGAGCGCGGCGACGCCGGCCTGCGCGAACTTCTCGTCCAGGTCGCCGCTCGGGGCGCCCGCGACACCAATGCCCGCCACCGGGGCACCCTTGGCCTGCACGGGGGCGCCGCCCGCGAGGAACAGCGTGCCAGGGATGTCCTTCAGGTTCGGGGCCTGGGCGAGCCGCTTGGCCAGCTCGGAGGTCGGGGCGTTCCACGACACGGCGGTGTACGCCTTCTTCTCGGCCGACTCGTACGCCTGCGGGCCCGAGCCGTCGCCGCGCAGCGTCAGGATCGTGGTGCCGTTGCGGTCGACCACCGAGACGGCGACGCGCTGGTTCTCCTTCTTCGCCGCGTCCAGGGCGGCCTTCGCGGCCTTCGTCGCGGCGTCGAGCGTCAGGTGCGTCGTCTGCTGGAGGTCGCGGTTCGCGGTGTCCGCCTTGACGGTGGTCGCGGGGGCGGCGCCCGGGGTGGACGCGTTCGCGGACATCGCGCCGAAGGTGCCGGCCCCGAGGGCGGCGGCGGCGACGGCACCGGTCAGGACACGGGTGCGCAGCGACATCTTCTTCATCAGGGGCTCCTCAGCGGGGGGGCGGAAGCGGGTGGTTCCCGCGTCCTGCATCCATCGTTGGCCCGCAACCGCCTCCGGACGGTCGTCGTACCGGCTCGACCCGGCGCCCGGGACGGCTGACGTCCCCATCGGCCGATCGGTTGATGCGCGGGCGCCCGTCCGGGGGGACGATGGAATGTCCACGCAGGTCAGCGGGGTTCCCTCCGGGACCGGAGAGCAGGGGTACGAGGTGGAGCAGCGGTACGAGGACGGGCTCCGGCCCGTACCGGAGCGGGGCACCGACGACGGGGACAGCCGCTCCCTCGCCCTCCTCATGCACGCCGCGTTCTTCCTGCTCCTCGGCGCCTCGCTCACCCGGTTCCTGCTGCGGCACCCGGGTGAGGCCCGCACGCCCTGGATCATCGGTCTCTCGGTCGCCCTGGCCGTGCTCTACGTCGTCGGGCCCGTGCTCGGGTCGCGCCCGACCGCCCGCAGTCTCGTCTGGCTCGGCGCGCTCGTCGTCGTGTGGATGGTGGTGGTCGTCCTCGCGCCCAGCTTCGCCTGGTGCGCGGTGCCGCTCTTCTACACCGGGCTGCGCATCCTGCCGCCGCGCGCCGCCTACGCGCTCGTCGCCCTGCTGACGCTGTTCGTCGTCGCCGCGCAGCTCCGCCTGGCGCACGGCTTCGACCCCAACCTGGTGCTCGCCCCGCCCGCCGTGGCCGCCGTCGCCACCGCCGTGTTCGTCCACATGCGGCGCCAGGCGGTACGGCAGGGCAGGCTCATCGACGACCTGCTCCGCACCCGCCGCGAACTCGCCGCCACCGAGCGCCGCGAGGGCACCCTCGCCGAACGCCAGCGGCTGTCCATGGAGATCCACGACACCCTCGCCCAGGGCCTGTCCAGCCAGCAGATGCTCCTCCAGGCCGCCGACCGCACCTGGGACACCGACCCGGCCGCCGCCCGACGCCACATCCGTACCGCCGGAGGCATCGCCGAACGCAACCTCGCCGAGGCCCGCCGCTTCGTCCACGACCTGGCCCCCGCCGACCTCGCCGAGGGCGGCGGCCTCGACGCCGCCCTGCACGCACTCGCCGCCCGCGAAACGGCCCAGGCGCAGGGCAGGCTCACCGTCCGCTGCCACATCGAGGGCGCCCCGCACACCGTCCTGCCCGACCGCACCCAGTCCGCCCTGCTGCGGATCGCCCAGGGCGCCCTGGCCAACGTCACCGAGCACGCGGGCGCCACCGAGGCCGCCCTCACGCTCACGCACCTGGACGACCGCACCGTCCTCGACATCGCCGACAACGGCCACGGCTTCACGCCCGCCGCCGCGGCCCCCGGCGGGGTGCGCGGCCACGGACTGCCCGCCATGCGCGCCCGCCTCCACCAGCTCGGCGGCACCCTCACCATCGAATCGGCCCCCGGCGAAGGCACCGTCGTCACCGCCACCGTCCCCGTCGCCCCCACACCCCAGGACCCCGCATGACCGCCGACCCGACCCCGGACACGACCGCCGACACGACCGGAGACCGCATCCGCATCCTGCTCTGCGACGACCACGCCGTCGTACGCGCCGGGCTCCTCGCCCTCCTCGGCAGCGAACCCGACATCGAGGTCGTCGGCGAGGCGGGCAGCGGCGAGGAAGCCGTCGCGCTCGCCGCCCGGCTCACCCCGGACGTCGTCCTGATGGACCTCCAGCTCGGCAGCGGCATCGACGGCGTCGAAGCGACCCGCCGCATCGTGGCCGGCCCCGGCACCCACGTCCTCGTCCTCACCACGTACGACACCGACGCCGACATCACGCGCGCCATCGAGGCCGGCGCCACCGGCTATCTGCTCAAGGCCGAACGCCCCGAGGAACTGTTCGCCGCGATCCGCTCCGCCGCCCAGGGCCGCACCACGCTCTCGCCGCCCGTCGCCAGCCGCGTGATGGCCCGCATGCGCGCACCCCTGCCTACCCTCACCGACCGCGAACGCGACATCCTCGGCCAGCTCTCCCGGGGCCTCGGCAACCGCGAGATCGCCCGCGCCCTGTTCATCAGCGAGGCCACGGTCAAGACGCACCTCGGCCGCATCTACGACAAGCTCGGCGTCGACACCCGCGCGGGCGCCGTCGCCGTCGCCAAGGAGCAGCGCCTGCTGCCGTAACGGGTGACACGCCGGGCATGACACCATCGAACCGTGCTCGACATCGGCTACTCCCTCTCCCCCCGCTTCCCGGACCCCCCGCAGACCGACTACCGCCGCGCGGACGTCCGCGCGCTGCGGCACGACCTGTTCTCCGGGGACGTCTACCTCGCGGACACCAAGGCGGACCGCGAAGTGTCCACAGCCTGGGGATGGGTGCCGGTGCTCGACTTCGCCTGGGCGCTGTGCGACATCGTCGAGCAGATCGACCAGGACCCGCGCGGCAGCCGCTCGCACCGCCGCCAGCAGGCCGAACTCGACTTCACCGAGTCCACCGACCGCATGCTCTTCGAGCGCCGCTTCGGCTGGGTCGACATCGAGGCCGACTGGATGGACCCCGAGGAACCGCCGCTGACCTTCAGCCACTCCCTCCTGCGCCGCGAGGCCCGCGACTTCCTGCACGACCTGATCGCCGACCTGGCCGACATGCATGAGGGCCTGGCGGACAACCCGGCCGTCTGGGACCTCCAGGCCCGCTTCCCCCGCCTCTGACCGGGCCCGGCCCGCACCTCACGCCTCCACCCGCACCCCGATCTGCGCCGCGAACGCCGGCGCCAGCTCCATCAGTTGCACCGGGCTGATCACCGCACCCGCCAGCCGCTCCACCCCTCGCGCGATGTCCAGCTCCGCGACCGCCCGGAAGTCCACCGACTCCATCCGCGCCGCGCTGAAGTCCGCCCGTTTCAGCACGCAGTCCCGGAACTCCACCCGCGTCAGCCGCGCACCCCCGAAGTCCGGTTCCGCCAGCACACAGCCCTCGAAGACGACGTCCGTCAGCCGGGCCTCCCGCAGATTCAGGTAGTCGGCCTTCCCGCCCCGCACCACCACCCGTTCCAGCACCGCGCCGTGCAGCTGCGTCCCGCCCAGCCGCGCGTCCACCACCTCCACGTCCCGCAGCGACGCCTCCGCGAGATCGGTGCCCACGCCCCGTACGCCCGTCAGCACCGAGTCGATGAACCGCGCCCGCACCAGCTCCGCCCGGTCCAGGGCGCAGCCCTCCAGGGCGCAGTCCATGAACCGCGCGCCCCGCCCCGACGCGTCCGCCAGGTCCACGGACGCGCCGAACCGCACCCCGTCGTAATCCCCGTCCGGTTCGAGGCCGCCCTCCCCGAAATCCACCAGCGGCGGCAACCGCACCTCCGGCCGCCGCGCCGCCTTCACACCACCGCTCCGACCACCACTGCGCACCATGCCCCCCATCGTGACGCACGCCACTGACAACACCCCGTCCGCACTTGACCTCAACCGCGCTTGAGGCCGAAGGCTGGGGCCACCAGCGCCCACACCACCCGGGGGACCCCGCCCTGCACGCCGTACGCCTCCACGCCTTCGGCCCCGCCGAGAACCTCCGTTACGAGCGGACCGAGGACCCCGCCCCCGCACCCGCACCCGGCCAGGTCCGCATCGCCGTCCGCGCCGCCGGCGTACACCTCCTGGACCCCGCACTGCGCCAAGGGCTCCCCGGCCCCAACCCGGTCCCCACCCCGCTGCCCACCATCCCCGGGCGCGAGGTCGTCGGCACCGTCGACGCCCTCGGCGAGGGCACCGATCCCGCCCGGCTCGGCCGCGACGTCGTCGCCCACCTCGGCAACGTCCCCGGCGGCTACGCCGAACTCGCCGTCACCGACCGGCTCCACACGGCGGACCCGGTCACGCGACCGCCCCGCCTCGGGCCCCGCCTCACGCCCCGCCCAGCTCCGCCAGCGCCCCGTCGGTCAGCCGGTACACCGTCCACTCGTCCTGCGGACGCGCGCCCAGCGACTCGTAGAACGCGATCGACGGGGCGTTCCAGTTCAGCACCGACCACTCCAGGCGCTCGTAACCCCGCTCCACGCAGGTCCGCGCCAGCTCCCTCAGCAGCGCCTTCCCGTGCCCGCCGCCCCGCCGCTCCGGGCGTACGTACAGGTCCTCCAGGTAGATGCCGTGCACCCCGCGCCACGTCGAGAAGTTCAGGAACCAGATCGCGAAGCCGACGACCTCGCCGTCCTCGTCCGACTCCGCGATGTGCGCGAACGCGGCCGGGTGCTCGCCGAACAGCGCCTCCCGCAACTGCTCCTCCGTCGCACGCACCTCGTGCAACGCCTTCTCGTAATCGGCCAGCTCACGCACCATGGCGTGGATGACGGGGACATCAGCGGGGGTAGCGGTACGAATCATGCGTGCAGCGTAAACATCGCCCCGCCGGCCCTCACCCCCGGCCCATCGGTCGGACGGACCCCCGCACCACCCGCGCGATCTCCGCCTGCTCCGGCGCCAGCCGCCGCGCCCCGCCCTCCGCCGACCAGCACGCGTTCTGGAGCACCCGCCCCAGCGTCCACGCCGCCGCCCGCCCCCGGTCGAGCCCCAGCACCCCGGTCATCGCGTCGAACCGCTTCCCCACCGCGCCCGCGTCGAACCGGTCCACCAGCGCGGGCAGCAGTTCGAACCCGGGGTCCCCCACCAACGGCTTCGGGTCGATGGCCACCCACCCGCCGCCGTCCTCCCGCGCCAGCACGTTCCCGAAGTGCAGGTCCCAGTGGAGCAGCCGGTCCCCCGGCTCCCCCGCCACCTCACGCACCGCCGCCGCACAGTCCCGTACGAGCGCCCGCTCCTCCTCGTCCACCAGACCCGCCACGACATCCGGTGCGGCGGCCAGCATCCGCGCGGCGGCCTCCCCGAGCCCCCGCAGCCCGGCCCCGGATCCTGTCGCGCCCGCCACCTCCCCCGGCCGCACCGCCGTCAGCTCCGCCAGCAGCCCCGCGATCACCCGGACCGCCCGGTCCGCGTCCGGCTCGCCCGCCAGCGCGCGGTGTCCGTCCAGCCGCTCCAGGAGCATCGACCCGGTCTCCGGATCGTGCTCCAGCAGCCGCACCGCCCCGGCCCCCGCCGCACCCCACAGCCGCAGCGCGACCGGCTCCCCCGCCGTCTCCGCGTCCACCGGCTGCAACTTCAGCACCGCCCGCCGCCCGTCCGCCGCCCGCACCACCGGCAGGACCAGCGCGCACACCCCGTACATCGCCGCACCGTCCCGGCGCAGCCCCCACCGCTCCAGGAACTCCGCCGCCCGCCCCGGCAGCGCGGCCACGAACGCCCGGCCCGCCTCCCCGTTGTATGCGGACTGAGTAGCGATGAGCGCATCCGGAATGTCGATCACGCCCCCGATCGTAGGAGCGTGCGTCAATCGGGCATGCCCTCCGGCCGCCCAGCCCCGCCCGCCCGGCCCCCCACCGCCCCCGCCGGGCGGCTGCTCCGCGCCCTCGGCTCCTGGATCCGCAGCGCCCCCGGCACGTACCTCTGGCTGACCGTCCTCTTCGTCACGACAGTGATCGTCCACCAGATGTCACCGGCCTTCGAGGAGGAGTTCCTGCGCCAGCGCTCCACCAACATCCACGAACTCTCGCGCAACCCGGTCCGCGTCCTCATCACCAGCGCCTTCTGGATCGACAGCGGACAGTGGCTCCCCTACGCGGTCCTCTACACGGTCTTCCACGCCCCCGCCGAACGCCGCCTCGGCACCCTGCGCTGGCTCGCCGTCGCCGCCACCGCGCACGTCCTGGCCACCCTGGTCAGCGAGTCCGTCCTCGCCTGGGCCATCAGCCGGGGCCACGCCCCGGCCGCGGCCGCCAACACCCTCGACGTGGGCGTCAGCTACGCCCTCGCCGGCGTGGTCGCGGTCCTCACCTACTACGTCCCCCGCCCCTGGCGCCCGGCCTACCTCTTCGCGGTCCTGGTGATCTACACGGTCCCCCTGATCACCAGCCCGACCTTCACGGATGTCGGCCACCTGACAGCGGCACTGATCGGACTGGGGTGCTATCCGCTGACGCGACGCGGAACGGAGGCATGAAAAAAAACCAGGCCGGGGAAGACCGGCCTGGCGGTGGAGCCCCCTGTCGGATTCGAACCGACGACCTACGCATTACAAGTGCGTTGCTCTGGCCAGCTGAGCTAAGGAGGCGTGCCGGAGCAGTCTAACCAACCCGGCCCCCGGTGCCGTGCAGAAATTTCGCAGCCGGTGAACTACTGACAGATTCGAAACCTCCAGGTAGCGTCCTTGCAGGTTCACTCGTTTGGACCAGACCACTCCCTTACAACGGATCGTCCGGCACGTTCCTGCCGGTGGAGGAGAAGAATCAGCATGGCCAGTGTCACGTTCGACAAGGCGTCCCGCGTCTACCCCGGCTCCACGAAGCCCGCGGTCGACCAGCTCGAGATCGACATCGCGGACGGTGAGTTCCTCGTCCTCGTCGGTCCCTCCGGTTGCGGCAAGTCCACCTCGCTCCGCATGCTCGCGGGTCTTGAGGACGTCAACGGCGGTGCGATCCGCATCGGTGACCGCGACGTCACGCACCTGCCCCCGAAGGACCGGGACATCGCCATGGTGTTCCAGAACTACGCCCTGTACCCGCACATGACCGTCGCGGACAACATGGGCTTCGCGCTCAAGATCGCCGGTGTGAACAAGACCGACATCCGGGCGAAGGTCGAAGAGGCCGCCAAGATGCTGGACCTCACCGACTACCTGGACCGCAAGCCGAAGGCGCTCTCCGGTGGTCAGCGCCAGCGTGTCGCGATGGGTCGCGCGATCGTGCGTGAGCCGCAGGTCTTCCTCATGGACGAGCCGCTGTCGAACCTCGACGCCAAGCTCCGTGTCTCCACCCGTACGCAGATCGCCTCGCTCCAGCGCCGCCTGGGCATCACGACCGTGTACGTCACCCACGACCAGGTCGAGGCCCTCACCATGGGCGACCGCGTCGCGGTCCTCAAGGACGGTCTCCTCCAGCAGGTCGACTCGCCGCGCAACATGTACGACCGCCCGGCGAACCTCTTCGTCGCCGGCTTCATCGGCTCCCCCGCGATGAACCTCGTCGAGGTCCCGATCACCGACGGCGGCGTGAAGTTCGGCAACAGCGTCGTCCCGGTCTCCCGCGAGGCGCTGACCGCCGCCGCGAACCGCGGCGACACCACCGTCACGGTCGGCATCCGCCCCGAGCACTTCGACATCGTCGAGCACGGCGGCGCCGCCGCGAAGACCCTCACCAAGGACTCCTCGGACGCCCCGGCCGGCCTGGCCGTCTCGGTCAACGTGGTCGAGGAGCTCGGCGCCGACGGCTTCGTCTACGGTGCCGCCGAGGTCGGTGGCGAGCACAAGGACCTGGTCGTCCGCGTCGGCGGCCGCGCCGTCCCGGAGAAGGGCACCAAGCTGCACGTCGTGCCCCGCCCGGACGAGCTGCACGTCTTCGCCACGTCGACCGGTGAGCGCCTCACCGACTGACGTCGCACACGCTGTACGGTGGCCCCGCACGATCTTCGTGCGGGGCCACCGCGCGTCCCGGGCAGGGTTCGAAGCGGCGGACGCGTTTGAAACGGCGAAGGCGAATTCCCCGTCAGAACGGTCATTTCGCTTCCGTTCGTCAACACGCGATTCGAAAAGCACACTCGAACCGTCCCTCGCCAGAGTGACGTAATGTCGCCCTGCCGTCACCGGCCGCTACGCTCGCTGCGTGACCCACACCGTGCGCCGTATCGGCCGAACTCTCGCTTTCGTACTGCCCGTCGTCATGGTGCTGTCCGGGACCCTCGCGGTCACCGCCGTGCCGTGGGCAGCCAGCAACTCCGACTCGCAGCTCCTCGCCGCGTCGGCCCGCACCGTCTCCGACGCCAAGGGTGCCGAGGCCGCCGTCAAGCCGCGCGCCCCGCAGGACGTCCTGCGCGACCGGCTGCTCCAGGAGCTGCGCGCCAAGGACCCGGGTGTCGCGCTGACGGACCTCCAGCGCGCCGTCGAGGGACGCCCGTCACTCGCCAAGCACTGCATGTCCATCGCGAAGACCCTGGGCAAGGCCGCCGTCGACAAGTACGGCCCGACGCGCGCGCACCGCTTCTCGCGCCCCGTCTGCGACACCTCGTTCGCCTCCGGCGTCGCCCAGTTCAGCTGACCGACGCGACACTCCCCGCTGCCGGGCACGGCCTATCGTGCCTGGCATGCATACGTTTCCGACGCAGGCCGTGATCCTGGCGGGTGGCCAGGGGTCACGGCTGCGCCCGTATACCGATGACCGCCCCAAGCCGATGGTCGAGATCCCGGGCACCGGGACGCCGATCATCGGCCATCAGCTTTCCTGGCTGGCCGCCGAGGGCGTGACCGACGCCGTGGTGTCGTGCGGGCACCTGGCCGAGGTGCTCCAGGAGTGGCTGGCCGACGCGGTGCTGCCGCTGCGCGTGACGACGGTCGTGGAGTCCGAGCCGCTGGGGCGCGGCGGCGGCCTGAAGTACGCGGCGGCGCGGCTCCCCGAGCCGGACGAGCCGTGGTACGCGACCAACGGGGACATCTGGACGCGGTTCTCGCTGCGCGAGATGGCGGCGTTCCACGCGGAGCGCGACGCGACCGCGACCCTGGCCCTGGCCCGTCCCCGGATTCCGTGGGGCGCGGTCGAGACGGACGCGTTCGGCCACATCACGGACTTCATCGAGGCCCCTCCCTCGCCGTATCTGATCAATGCGGGGGTGTACGTGTTCTCCCCCGCGTTCACGGGAATGCTGCCGGACCGCGGCGACCACGAGCGGACGACGTTCCCCCGGCTGGCCCGCGAACGCCGGCTGGCCGGTTATCCGTTGCCGCACGGGGCGTACTGGCGGGCGATCGACACCGCGAAGGACCTGACGGAGGCCGCCAAGGAGCTGGACGCGCGGTAGGACGTACGGAAACGGGGCGGGCCCGGAGGATTCCCTCCGGGCCCGCCCCGTTCCTGTACGGGCGCCCGCCGTCAGCCGAGGAGGCCGCCGATCGGGTTGCGGCCGCTGCCGCCGGCACCGCTGCCGCCGTCGCCGCCGCCGCCCGAGGAGGCGCCCGGGTCGGGGGCGGAGCCGCCGGTGGTGGAGCCGCCACCGGTGCCGGTGGTCCCGGAGGAGCTGGGGCCGGAGCTGGTGGCGGGGGGCTGCTGGGGGGTGGTCTGCTGCGGGGGCTGCTGGCCGGTGCCCTGGGTCTGGCTGGGCTGGCCGGTGCTCGCGCCCGCCGCCTGGCCCGTCTCCCGGACGCTGTCCGACGAGGGGGTCGAGGCGTCGGCGGACGGGGTGTGCGGTGCGGTGCTGTGCGACGGCGTGGGCTGCCGGCCGGCCGGGCTCTTGGACGCCTTGCCCTTGCGGGACTTGTCGGGGAGGGGCGAGCCGGGCAGCTGGTTGGTGGGGACGCCGTGCGGGCCCGGGACGGTGACGACCTCCGTGGAGCGGACGGCGCCGCCGAGGACGGAGCCGATCAGCAGGGTGAGGCCGACGACGACGCTGGCGACGACCGCGCCCCGGCGCAGGACGCGGCGGCGCAGGTCCCAGATCTCGGAGCGCGGGCCGAGCTTGCGCCAGGCTTCCCCGGCGAGCCGCCCGTCGATGGAGTAGACGGGGGCGCCCGCGATGATAAGCGGGCTCCAGGCGGCGAGGTAGATGATGTCCGGCGCGTCGTAGGCGGCGACGGTGCGCCAGCTCACGGTGACCAGGAGGGCGGCGGACAGCAGGGCGCCGACGGTCGCGGCGACGCGCTGCCAGAGCCCGAGGACGGTGAGGACGCCGACGACGACCTGGAGGAAGGCGATCGAGAGCCCGGCACCGACCGGGTGCGACAGGGCGAACTCGCGCAGCGGCTCGGCCAGCGCCCACGGGTGCAGCGAGTTGAGCCACTTGACCATCGAGCCGCGCTCGCCGCCGTCGAAGTAGACGGGGTCGCAGAGCTTGCCCATGCCGGCGTAGATGGAGATGAAGCCGAGGAAGACCCGCATCGGCAGGAGCACGACGCCGAGGTTCATCCGGCGGCCCGGGTAGTACGCGTGGCGCACGTCGTCGGGCGCGCCCTGACGACGGCCGCGGTCCTCCTCGTCGGTGAGGTCGACGGCGGGCTCGTCGTCGTACGGGCCCCGCTCGTCGTAGCCGTCCGGGTCGTACGGGCCGGGGCCGACCGGGTCGTAGGCGCCGACCGCGCGCCGCATGGGAGGCAGCAGGGGACCGCCGGAGCGGGGTGCGCCGATGACGGGGTTGGGCTGGGTCTCTTCGAGCTGGGACTCGTCGAGGCGCGGGATGACCTGGGTGCCGGCGCCGCCGCGTCCCTGGTCGAACTCGTAGGAGGCGTACGGATCGTAGGGGTCGTACGCGGTGTCGGGGCGGCCGGCGGTGGAGTTGCGTACGGCCTGGAGGAGTCCGGTGGCGCCGGGGTCGCCGGGGGCGGACTTGCCGCTCCAGACGACGGGGGCGCGCCGGCCGCGTCCGGCTCCGGGGGCGCTCATGGCGGGGATCCTGGGCGCGCCGGCGGGGGTCACACCGCGCAGCCGTGCGCGCTGGCCGGGGGCGAGCTGCACCCGGAAGCTGGCGTGGTTGACGATGACCTGCGCAGGGTCGCAGTCCACCTTGGTCATGCTCAGGGCGGGTAGTTCGTCGAACCGAGGCGTTCTGGTGTCCACACTCATCTAACCGAGTGATGTGTGATTAGGACACTGCCTTGACCGTGTCGAAGGTGTCCGAGACCCGTCAACAGGTGGTGGGGGGTCGCGCGGGGGCGCGTGCACGTGCGTACGCGCCCCCACGCGGCCCGATAAGGGCCCCTGGGATCAGGCGCGGCGGCGCGCGACCTCGTACATGACGATGCCGGCGGCGACACCGGCGTTGAGCGACTCGGCGCCGCCCGGCATGTTGATGCGGACGCGGTAGTCGCAGGTCTCGCCGACGAGGCGGCCGAGGCCCTTGCCCTCGCTGCCGATGACGATGACGACGGGCCCGCCGAGCGCTTCGAGGTCCTCGACGGTGTGCTCGCCGTCGGCGGCGAGGCCGACGACCGCGACGCCCTCCTTCTTGAAGGCTTCGAGGGCCCGGGTCAGGTTGGTGACCTTGGAGACCGGGGTACGGGCGGCGGTGCCTGCCGAGGACTTCCAGGCCCCCGCGGTCATCCCGGCCGCGCGGCGCTCGGGGACGACGACGCCGTGACCGCCGAAGGCGGAGACGGAGCGGACGATCGCCCCGAGGTTGCGCGGGTCGGTGACGCCGTCGAGGGCGACGATCAGCGGGTCCTCGCCGTTGTCGTACGCGGCTTCGAGGAGGTCCTGCGGGTCGGCGTACTCGTAGGGCGGGACCTGGAGGACGAGGCCCTGGTGGTTGAGCCCGCCCGTCATGCGGTCGAGCTCGGGGCGCGGCGCCTCCATGAGGTTGATGTTGCCGCGCTCACCGGCGAGCTGGAGGGCGTCGCGGACGCGCTCGTCGTTGTCGATGTACTGCTGGACGTAGAGCGTGGTGGCGGGGACGCCGTCGCGCAGGGCCTCGAACACCGGGTTGCGGCCGACGACCATCTCCGAGGTGCCCTTCACGCCGCCGCGCCGGGGGGCCGGGCGGCGGTTGGCGGCCTGCTTGGCCTTGGCGGTCGCGATGCGGTTCTTCTTGTGCTTCTTGCGCTGCTCGGCGGGCGGGGTGGGGCCC
Source organism: Streptomyces sp. NPDC008163 (assembly GCF_042956885.1). Taxonomy (NCBI): domain Bacteria; kingdom Bacillati; phylum Actinomycetota; class Actinomycetes; order Kitasatosporales; family Streptomycetaceae; genus Streptomyces; species Streptomyces sp. NPDC008163. The sequence continues at coordinate 85,974 of NZ_JBIBHG010000017.1, forward strand.
TTGCCTTCGAGGCCCCGGCGTCGCTGGCCACCGCTGCCGACCGTGGCGCCCTTCTTGTTGGACGTGCGGCGGTTCCTGCGCTGGCTGTTCCCGGCCATGACCTACCTGTTTCGTTGCTTCGGTCGTGCGTACGTATAAGTGCAGTGTGCCGCCCGGCGGACCGGGCGGCATGTGGTGGCTACTGGCGCGGGCCGAGTGTCCACCGGGGACCCGACGGGCTGTCCTCGATGACGAGTCCGGACTGGTTGAGCTGGTCGCGGATGGCGTCGGCGGCGGCCCAGTCCTTGCGGGCGCGCGCGGACTGCCGCTGGTCGAGGACGAGGCGGACGAGCGTGTCCACGACGCCGTGGAGGTCGTCGCCGCGGTCGCTCTCACCGGCCCAGTGGTCGTCGAGCGGGTCCAGGCCGAGGACGCCGAGCATGGCGCGCACCTCGGCGAGGCGCGCGACGGCGGCCTCCTTGTCGTCGGCGGCGAGGGCCGAGTTGCCCTGACGGACCGTGGTGTGGACGATCGCGAGCGCCTGGGGCACACCGAGGTCGTCGTCCATGGCCTCGGCGAAGGCGGGCGGCACCTCGGCGGCGGGCGCGACGGTCTCGCCGGCCTTCTCGGTGACGCGCTGGATGAAGCCCTCGATCCGGGCGAACGCGGACTCGGCCTCGCGCAGGGCCTCCTCGCTGTACTCGATCATGGACCGGTAGTGCGGGGTGCCCAGGTAGTACCGCAGGACGATGGGGCGCCAGGTCTTGACCATCTCGCTGACGAGCACGGAGTTGCCCAGCGACTTCGACATCTTCTCGCCGGACATGGTGACCCAGCCGTTGTGCACCCAGTAGCCCGCGAAGTCGTCGCCGAACGCCTTGGCCTGGGCGATCTCGTTCTCGTGGTGCGGGAAGATCAGATCGATGCCGCCGCCGTGGATGTCGAAGGCGGTCCCGAGGTACTTGTGCGCCATGGCGGAGCACTCCAGGTGCCAGCCGGGACGGCCGCGGCCCCAGGGCGTCTCCCAGCTGGGCTCGCCGGGCTTCGTCGCCTTCCACATGGCGAAGTCGCGCTGGTCGCGCTTGCCGGTCTCGCCCTCGCCGGACGGCTGGCGCAGATCGTCCAGCTCCTGGTTGGACAGCTCCAGATAGCCGGGGAACGAGCGCACGTCGAAGTAGACGTTGCCGTCGGCGGCGTACGCGTGGCCCCGCTCGATGAGGCCCCGCATCATCTCGATCATCTCCGGGACGTGCCCGGTCGCGCGCGGCTCGTAGGTGGGCGGCAGGCAGCCGAGCGCGTCGTAGCCCGCGTTGAACGCCCGCTCGTTCTCGTAACCGATGGACCACCAGGGGCGGCCCTGTTCGGCGGACTTGGCGATGATCTTGTCGTCGATGTCCGTGACGTTCCGGACGAACGTCACGTCGTAGCCGCGGTGGGCGAACCACCGGCGCATGATGTCGAAGTTCAGTCCGGACCTGATGTGCCCGATGTGCGGGGCGGCCTGGACGGTAGCGCCACAGAGGTAGATCGAGACACAGCCCGCTGTGAGCGGGACGAAGTCACGGATCTGCCGGGCGCTGGTGTCGTACAGGCGAATAGTCACCCCTCAAGGGTAGTGGGCCCGCACCAGTGCCCCGCGCCCCTGTGGATATTGCGGGCGCAGTTGTTACGAGGGCCGGTGCGGGCGCTCCCCGCGCGGGTCAGCCGGTGCGGTAGACGAGGGCGGTCGCGAGGCCCGCGATGCCCTCGCCGCGCCCGGTGAAACCGAGCCCGTCGGAGGTGGCGGCGGACAGCGAGACGGGCGCGCCGACGGCGTCGGACAGCACCCGCTGCGCCTCCTCGCGCCGCTTGCCGATCTTCGGTCGTACGCCGACGACCTGGACGGCCACGTTGCCGATCTCGAACCCGGCGGCGCGGACGATGCGGGCGGCCTCGGTGAGCAGCGTGACCCCGGCGGCGCCGGACCACTCCGGCCGCCCCGTGCCGAAGTGCTGTCCGAGGTCGCCGAGGCCGGCGGCCGAGAAGAGCGCGTTGCAGGCGGCGTGGGCGACGACGTCCGCGTCGGAGTGGCCGGCCAGGCCGGGGCCCTCGCCGTCCCAGCGCAGCCCGGCGCACCACAGCTCGCGGCCCTCTTCGAAGGCGTGGATGTCGGTGCCGATGCCGACGAGCGGGATCACCGGCGCGGGGGCCCGGCCGGGCCCGGGGGTCTCAGAAGCCATCGTTGGCCCTCCTGCGTGCGAGAACCGCCTCGGCCAGGACCAGGTCCAGGGGGCGGGTGACCTTGAACGCCTCTTCGTGCCCGGGGACGACGACGACCGGCGCGCCGAGCTGTTCGACCATGCCGGCGTCGTCGGTCGCGCCCTCGCCGCTGACGGCGACCTGCTCATGGGCGCGGAGCAGGGTGGCGCGGTCGAAGCCCTGCGGGGTCTGTACGGCCCTGAGCCGGGCGCGGACCGGAGTGGAGAGCACCGGCTCGGGCGCGCCGGGGGCCCCGGGCTCGACCTCCTTGACGGTGTCGGCGAGCGGCAGGGCGGGAACGACGGCGGGGGCGCCGTCGCGTACGGCCTCGACGACCGCGTCGACGGTGTCCACCGGGACGAGGGGCCGCGCCGCGTCGTGCACCAGGACGGCGGAGATGTTGTCGGGGAGCGCGTCCAGGCCGCGGCGCACGGACTCCTGGCGGGTGTCGGCGCCGGGCACGACGAGGAAGTCGGTGCGCTCCGGCAGGGCGTACTCGTCCAGCAGGCTGCGGACCCCGGCGACGCCCTCGGGCGGGGCGACGACGACAACCAGGGACACGTGCCGGGAGGCTGCCATGGCGCGGACGGCATGGACGAGCATGGGCGTCCCGCCGAGCGCGCGGAGCGCCTTGGGGGCGCCGGGGCCGAGCCGTACGCCGCGGCCGGCCGCGGGGATCACGGCGGCCGTGCGGTAAGGACGCGGTTCTTCAGACATCGGTTGCACTCCGAGGCTTCGGCATGTTTGTGTCCACGGCCGACGTGGGTATGGCCACAAGCGAGCCGGGGCGCTGCGCCATGACTCGACCGGGACCCTTTCCGTGACCCCGGGCGAGCCGGGACACGCCGCGGCCGTTCGGGGTCGGTCTCGCACGCCGGTTCAGCAAGATCGCGAGCAACGTACCAAGGACGTGTGCACCAGGGACGCGTACCGGGGGATCATCGGCACGTGGCCGGAATTCGCCGTTGGATTGCGGTCCGGACATGCCGCAGCGCCCGACGACACAGCGTTGATACAGCTGGTCAGCGGGCACCGCGGCACATTATCTACGGCCGGTGCGAGCCGGTCGTCATGACCGGCGCCATCCGGTTCAGGATGCGAGGACCTCGTCGAGGAGAGCCTCGGCCTTGTCCTCGTTGGTGTTCTCCGCGAGGGCGAGCTCGCTCACCAGGATCTGGCGAGCCTTGGCGAGCATGCGCTTCTCACCTGCGGAAAGTCCGCGCTCACGCTCACGACGCCACAGGTCGCGAACGACTTCGGCAACCTTGATGACATCGCCGGACGCGAGCTTCTCGAGGTTTGCCTTGTAGCGCCGGGACCAGTTCGTCGGCTCCTCGGCATACGGTGCGCGCAGCACCTCGAAGACGCGGTCCAGCCCTTCCTGCCCGACTACGTCGCGCACACCCACGAACTCCGCATTGTCCGCCGGCACACGCACCGTCAAGTCGCCCTGAGCGACCTTGAGCACCAAGTAGGTCTTGTCCACGCCTTTGATCTGGCGAGTTTCGATAGCCTCGATCAGCGCGGCCCCGTGATGGGGATAGACCACGGTGTCGCCAACCTTGAACGTCATGTGACAGGTACCCCTTCCGTGGCTATCAAGCGTAACACGAGAATCGCCACTCCTGAATGGCGTTTTCGCAGGTCAGAGCATATCTCGGGGCTTGACAAGAGAGACAGGGACGTGCTGCGAAGGGCCCTCGGGAGGGGGTATTCGCAGGTCGGAGCGGCTGTCCGGCAACGGAGAAACGCGGACGTTACACGCACCCCGGGCCCCTCCGAAGGGGCCGAACGTCCCGTTTTGTCGGGTTCCGCTTGCTGAACTTTCCGTAGTCCGTTCGGTGATGGATCACTCGTTCGGACGTAAGTACCGATGGCCAATGAAATTGATCAACCTACGGCCCCGGCGGGGATTATGCGCAATGAATGCGCCACCGTCCGTGAACAGCCAGGAAGCCCCGGGCGAACCCCTGGCCGGAATTTGATCAAGCGCCTTATGTGAAGAGACAGCGAATGTCCGTACGTGTCCGGGCCCGGCGATCACGGGCGCGTCAGGGGCGGGTCGGGTGCGGGGCGGCGAGAAGGGCTCGGTAACCTGACGGCTGACAGACCCTTAGGGCGGCTTTACCCCAGGCGCCCGACCCGTCCGTACCCGTCCGCTCGTTCAAGGAGTTGCCGCCGCCGTGAGCCGCAGCCTTCGACACGGCGCCCTCGCCGCCACTGCCATCGCGTTCTCGATCACCGCGCTCACCGCATGCGGTGCGGGCAACAACGCGCAGACGCTCGGCGTGCGGCCGGACAACGCCTCCACCCGGTCCGGCGCCATCAAGATCCAGAACGCCAACGTCATCACGCAGCCCGAGCGCGACGCCAAGGGCCCGGCGGTCGTCACCGCCACGCTGTTCAACAACGGCTCCAAGCCGGAGACCCTGGACTCCATCACCCTGAAGGGCGGCAGCGGCACCGTGCAGCTGCACCCCGCCAAGGGCTCGGGTCCGGTCGTCGTCCCGGCCGGCGGCCGGGTGATCCTGGGTGGCCAGGGCAACGCCTCCGCCGTGATCGAGAACGGCGACGAGGCCACGGAGAACGGCAACATGCAGCCGCTGGTCTTCAAGTTCAGCCGCTCCGGCGACATCTCGCTGAGCGCCTCCGTCGTCCCGGCGTCCCACTACTTCAAGGGCTTCGGCCCGAGCGCGCTGCCCAAGCCCTCGGAGACGCCGGACGCCTCGCCGTCCGGTTCCCCCTCGGGCTCCCCGAGCGGCTCCGCGTCGCCGGACGCGTCCGGGAGCCCGTCCGGCGAGGCGTCGGCCTCGTCCTCGGCCTCCGAGTCCGGCCAGCCCGGCTGAGCCGCACCCCGCACCGCACATGGCCGAGGCGCCTTCCCCACCGGGGGGAGGCGCCTCGGCCATGTCATGCGTACGGGCCGGCCTACGGCTCGAACTTGTACCCGAGGCCCCGCACCGTCACCAGGAACCTGGGCGCGCCCGGGTCCGGCTCGATCTTGGCGCGCAGCCGCTTCACGTGGACGTCGAGGGTCTTGGTGTCGCCCACGTAGTCCGCGCCCCAGACCCGGTCGATGAGCTGCATCCGGGTCAGCACCCGGCCCGCGTTGCGCAGCAGCATCTCCAGGAGGTCGAACTCCTTCAGCGGCAGGTCGACCTTGCCGCCGGAGACCGTGACGACGTGCCGGTCGACGTCCATGCGGACCGGTCCGGCCTCCAGGGCGGCGGGGGCGACCTCCTCGGGCTCGCCGCGCCGGCGCAGCACCGCACGGATGCGGGCGACGAGCTCGCGGGAGGAGAAGGGCTTGGTGACGTAGTCGTCGGCCCCTATCTCCAGGCCCACGACCTTGTCGATCTCGCTGTCCTTGGCGGTCACCATGATCACGGGCACGTTGGAGCGGCTGCGCAGCTGGCGGCAGACCTCGGTGCCGGGGAGTCCGGGCAGCATCAGGTCGAGCAGCACGAGGTCGGCGCCGTTGCGCTCGAACTCGTCCAGGCCGTCGGGTCCGGTGGTCGCGATGGCGACCTCGAAGCCTTCCTTGCGGAGCATGTAGGACAGGACGTCGCTGAAGGATTCCTCATCCTCGACGACAAGCACTCGGGTCACGGAAGGGCCTCCGGGGAAGGGAAGGAATCGAAGGAGTCGGGGGCGGCGTCCGGATGGGACGCCGCGTCGCCGTTGACGATGAGCGGGCCGCCGGACGCGCGGTCCCGGCCGCGTGCGGAGCCCGCTTCGGGCAGCCGCAGGGTGAAGGTGGAGCCCTGTCCCTCCGAGCTCCACACGGTGACCTCCCCGCCGTGCGAGGCGGCCACGTGTTTGACGATGGCCAGGCCGAGGCCCGTACCACCGGTGGCGCGTGAGCGGGCCGGGTCGACGCGGTAGAAGCGTTCGAAGACCCGTTCCCGGTCCTTCTCGGAGATGCCGATGCCCTGGTCGGTGACGGCGATCTCGATCTCGTCCCCGCCGGGCACGACCACGCGGCGGGCGGCGATGCCGACGCGGGTGCGGGCGGGGCTGTAGTTGACGGCGTTCTCGACCAGATTGCCGAGAGCGGCGGCGAGCTGGCCCCGGTTCCCCCATATCCGCAGGTCGGCGGTGCCGCCGGCGGCCATGGTGATCTGCTTGGAGCCGGCCTGCTGGCGGCAGCGGTCGATGGCCTCGGCGACCAGCTCGTCCACCCGGACCGGCTCGGCGTCCTCCAGCGGGTCGTCGTTCTGCACCCGGGAGAGGTCGATCAGTTCCTGGACGAGATTGGTGAGCCGGGTCGCCTCGATCTGCATGCGGCGGGCGAAGTGCTCGACGGCCTCCTGGTCGTCGGAGGCGTCGAGGACGGCCTCCGAGAGCAGGGACAGGGCGCCGGTCGGGGTCTTGAGCTCATGGCTGACGTTGGCGACGAAGTCGCGCCGGACCGCCTCGATGCGGCGGGCCTCGGTCAGGTCCTCCACGAGCAGGAGCACGAGGCGGGAGCCCAGCGGGGCGACCCGCGCGGAGACCGCCAGGGCCTCGCCCCGGCCCGTGCCGCGGCGCGGGAGGTCCAGTTCGACCTGGCGTATCTCGCCGTCGCGGCGGGTGTCCCGCGCCATGTTGAGCATCGGCTCGACGGCGAGGCGGCCGCCCCGGACGAGCCCCAGCGCATACGCGGCGGAGCTGGCCTTGACGACGCCGTCGCTCTCGTCCAGCACCACCGCGGAGGAGGAGAGCACCGACAGGACCGTGTCGACGCCCGGAGGAAGCGGGGCGCCGCTCTCGGACCGCAGGGTGGTGCGCGTCGGCTTCTTCTGGTCGCGCTCGCTCCAGCGGAACGCCAGCATGGCGATCACACCGGTACCGACACCGGCGATCGCGGCAGCTGCGGCGACCGCCGCGTTCACGTCCATGTCTCCAGGTTATGCGGCACCTCGGACACTCTCCCAGCCGTCCGGGGGCCTCCTCGGCCACTCGTCGCCCAGAGTTCACCGAGGGGCTAGGGCCGGTTCACTTGGCCGGTCGGAATCCGACGCGTACGCCCGTCACGGTGGTGCCGTGGGGTTCGGAGCCGGTCGTCGGCGGGCCCCGGCCTCGGTCAAGGACTGGAGAGGGACACCCATGCGTGACGCGTACCACGAGGAACTCGACTCGATCGGCGAGGGCCTGGTCGAGATGGCCCGGCTCGTCGGCTCGGCGATAGGCCGGGCGACGACGGCGATGCTCGACGCCGATCTGAAACTGGCGGAGACGGTGATCGCCGCCGACCAGAAGGTGGACGACCTCCAGCACGAGCTGGAGGCACGGGCCATCGCGCTCCTGGCCCGCCAGCAGCCGGTGGCGACCGATCTGCGGATCGTGGTGACGTCGCTGCGGATGAGCGCGGACCTGGAGCGCTCGGGCGACCTCGCCCAGCACGTCGCCAAGCTGGCCCGGCTGCGCTTCCCGCAGTCCGCGGTCCCGCACGACCTGCACGCCACCATCCTGGAGATGGGCCAGCTCGCGCAGCGTCTGATGGCGAAGGCGGCCGAGGTGATCGTCACCAAGGACGTCGACCTCGCGCTCCAGCTGGAGCAGGACGACGACGAGATGGACCTGCTGCACCGCGCGCTGTTCCAGCACCTGATGGACGACCGCTGGAAGCACGGCATCGAGACGGCCGTCGACGTGACGCTGCTCGGCCGCTACTACGAGCGGTTCGCGGACCACGCGGTGTCGGTGGCGAAGCGTGTCGTCTACCTGGTGACGGGTGAGCACGCGGACGAGATCCAGCAGTCCGCTCCGGTCGAAGGGGCTTAGGAGGGCCCCGGCGCGGGAAGGGCGGGGCGCTCGGCGGACGGGCGCACGCCCGCGCGCACGGCTCGCACACGCGTTCCTGCACATGTGCGCCGTTGATGCGCCCGTCCGGGTGGGCATGCAATGGGTCGGGGCGGCACGACGTGTCCGTACGCCCCGGTCGCGGGTCCCTTCGGGGGCGTGCGGCCCTGTCGTATGCCTTGAGGAGGAACCATGGCCGATTCCCCCATGACCGAACCGGAGCGCGATGCCCCCGCCGAGGTGGTGCCGCTGACCGTCCTCGGCGCCTGCGGGTGCGGCTCGGGCTGCGGGTGCGGCTGCCAGTCCGGAGCGCCGTGCCAGTGCGGGGGCTGCTCCGGCTGACCCCGCCGGCCGCTGGTCCGTACGGGTGACGCACGGGTTACGAAGGTGACGCCTCCGCCTTCGTGACCCGTGCCCCGGCCGGCCGCGCCGGTACGGCGGTCTCTGCCACCGCGGTCTCCGCCGTCGGCAGGCCGCGCATGAGCAGCCAGTAGCCGATGGAGGCCACGGTGCCCAGGAGGGCCGTGGTCCCCCACAGCCAGCCGGCGCCGAAGTGGTCGATGACCACACCGGACATCAGCGGGGCGATGAGCGCTGCGGCCGACCAGGACAGGGTGTACATCCCCTGGTAGCGGCCCCTGCCGTGGGCCGGGGACAGCTGGACGACCAGGCCGTTCTGCACGGGCGCGTTGATGATCTCGGCGACCGTCCACACGCCGATGGTCAGCGCGTACACCCCGACGGAACCGGCGAAGGCCGTCAGCCCGAACCCGTACCCCGCGAGCAGCGAGGAGGCGACGAGCAGCCGGCGCGGGGCGCGGCTCTGGATGAACCGGGTGACGGGGATCTGGAGCACGACGATCAGGACACCGTTGACGGCGATCGCCGTACCGAAGTCGGAGCTGCTGAGGCCGTCCCCGCCCATGGCCACCGGCAGACCCACGTAACCCTGCTGGAAGATCAGCGCGATCACGAACGACAGCCCGACGACGCCCATGAACCGTCCGTCGCGCAGCACGGTGGAGAGCCGTACGCCGTCGTCGGCCGGCACACCGCCGGGCACGGCCGGTGCGGAGCGCTCCGGGCGGGACTCCGGCACCTTCAGGAAGACGACGATCGCGCAGACGAGGGTCATCGCGGCCTCGCCGAGGAAGCCCGCGCGGTAGCTGTACTCGGCGACGAACCCGGCGCCTGCGGAGGAGACCGCGAAGCCGAGGTTGATGGCCCAGTAGTTGAGGGAGAAGGCCCGCACCCGGTCCTTCGCGGGGACGATGTCCGCGATCATCGCCTGGACCGCCGGGCGGGAGGCGTTGCTCGCCATACCGACGAGGAAGGCGACCCCGGCGATGGCCGCCGGATGCGTCATGAAGCCGAGCACCGCGACCGCGGCGGCGGTGGAGAGCTGGGCGGCGAGCATGGTGGGCCGTCGCCCGATGCGGTCGGTCAGCACCCCGGCTCCGAGCGAGGAGACGACCCCGCCGAGCCCGTGGAGGGCGGCGACGAGACCCGCGTACGAGGCGGAGTAGCCGCGGTCCAGGGTCAGATACAGGGCCATGAAGGTGGCGACGAACGCGCCCAGGCGGTTGACCAGGGTGCTGGTCCACAGCCACCAGAACTCCCTGGGGAGCCCGGAGACGGTTTCCCGGGTGGCACGGGTGGCCCGTCCGAGACCGGTGGCAGACATACGGGTTCCCCCCAGGGACGTACGACGGATGAGGCCGGGGGAGTAAGTGGTCCACCGACGGTCCGAACATTACGAACCCGCTGGGCGCGGCTGCCACTCAATTGACGCGCACCGTCAAACGACGGCGCTGTCCGCTCTGTGACCGGCCGCGCGCGGCTCGGACGGGTTCGATTACGCTCGGACTCATGGCCGACGCACCGTACAAGCTGATCCTCCTCCGCCACGGCGAGAGCGAGTGGAACGCGAAGAACCTGTTCACCGGATGGGTGGACGTCAACCTCACCGAGAAGGGCGAGAAGGAGGCGGTCCGCGGCGGTGAGCTGCTGAAGGACGCCGGCCTGCTCCCCGACGTACTGCACACCTCCCTCCAGAAGCGCGCCATCCGCACCGCCCAGCTCGCGCTGGAGTCCGCGGACCGCCACTGGATCCCCGTCCACCGCTCCTGGCGCCTGAACGAGCGCCACTACGGCGCGCTCCAGGGCAAGGACAAGGCGCAGACGCTCGCCGAGTTCGGCGAGGAGCAGTTCATGCTCTGGCGCCGCTCGTACGACACCCCGCCGCCCGCGCTCGAGGACGGCACCGAGTTCTCCCAGAGCGGCGACGCGCGCTACGCGACGATCCCGCCGGAGCTGCGCCCGCGCACGGAGTGCCTGAAGGACGTCGTCACGCGCATGCTGCCGTACTGGTACGACGGCATCGTCCCGGACCTCCTGACCGGCCGCACGGTCCTGGTCGCCGCCCACGGCAACAGCCTGCGCGCCCTGGTCAAGCACCTCGACGGCATCTCCGACGCCGACATCGCGGGCCTGAACATCCCCACGGGCATCCCGCTCAGCTACGAACTCGACGCGGACTTCCGCCCCCTGAACCCGGGCGGCACGTACCTCGACCCGGACGCGGCGAAGGCGGCCATCGAGGCCGTGAAGAACCAGGGCAAGAAGTAACGACAGCCCTCACGAAGGCCCCCGCCCTGCTTGGTCAGGCGGGGGCTTCTTCGCGCTCCGGAGCCCCCAGCCGGAAGTGACGCGCGTCACCCCGCCCCGTACGCTGGGCCCATGCGGGGAAGAGCGGGAGGGCGGTTATGGGTGAGCCGTTGAAGACCTTTGTCGGGGGTGCCGAGGTCGAGGTGCCCAACAGCATTCCGGCGATCCGGGACGCGTTGCCGGAGGGGCGGCGGGCGGAGTTCGAACGGGCCATCAACGAGGCCGGGGTGCATGAGATCCAGGCCGTGATGCGGCACTGGATGCTGGAGGCCGTGCCCGATCCGGAGGCCGAGCGGATTCTCGACCGGCTGGCGCGGGACGAGGCCGAGAGGCGGAGCGTCGCTTGAGCTTCCGGATCTCCTACGCGCCGCCCGCCGACGACACCCTTGCCAAGATGACGGACGGTGAAACATTCCGGGACGAGATGGCGGCGACCCTGGGGCGTGAGCCGTACGGTCACGGGTCGACCGCCGTCAAGGGGGAGCACGATCGCCGGGAGGCGACGGTCGCCGGGGCGATCGTGCTCTATTACGTCTCCGGTTCGGTCCTCACCGTGACCGTCGTACGGCTCGTTCCGCTTCCTTGACGGGCGATCAGGCGAGCTTCTTCGCCTGGGCGTCGATCACCGCGGTCGGCAGGTCGAAGTCCTCGCCGGAGCCCGCCGCCGCGAGGTTCATCGAGCTGAGCGTGGCGAGCGTCGCGCCCTGACGCAGCGCGGTGAGCTTCAGGGAGTTCTTCTCGCCGTCCGACTCCACCGTCACCGTCCAGGCCGCCGCCTCCTCGCCGCCCTTGACCTGCTCCTCCGTGATCCTGGCGACCTTCTGCTTGTCCCCGCCGACGGTGAGCGTGAAGCCGCCCGCGCAGTCCGTCGCGGCGGTGCGCAGCGCGGCGAGCGTCTCCTCGGCGCCCTTGCCGTCGTACGACGCGAGCGTCGTCATCGTGGTCGTGATGTCGAAGGCGGCCTTGAACGCCTCCTCCGGGTCGGCGATGTCCTTGTCCGCGCCCTTCTTCGGCACGCTGGCCACCTTGCGCTGCGTGGTGGCGACGGGCGTACCGGCCTTGGCGCCCATCAGCGCGTCACCGAAGACGTCGCAGGACTCCTTGTCCGCCGTCACGTCCTTGGCGTCGATCAGGTCGGCCGGACCGGCCTTGGTGATCTTGTGGTTCTCGACGTCGCCCTGCGCCAGCGAGACCTGCTCCAGTTCGGCGGCGGACAGGGCCTTCGCGGGGGCCTCCGCGCCCTTGTCGGCGCCCTTCCCCGAGGGCTTGGCCGAGGAGCCGGCCGCCTTGTCGGCGCCCTTGTCGTCGCTGTCCGAACCGCAGGCGGCGGTGAACAGCGCCAGGGACATCACGGTGGCGGCAACGGCGGTACGGCGTATGACAGTGGGTCGCATGGCCCGTCCTTCTGCTCAAGGTGTTCGCCCGCACGCGAGCAGCCCCGCCGGGTTCGGCACGGCTGAAATGGGGGTGCGTGGGGGTGAGCCAACTCTATGAGCCCGCTGTGGTTTGGCAATCCTTTACCTTGGGCATCGCACGTGATCGTGACGACGTCGTGATCACTTCGCGCACACCGTTCAGGGGGAGCTCACCGTGCCGATCGATTCCGTTCTCTCCGATGTCCTCGGCGCGCTGGACATACCGCCCGGCCTGGTCGCCTCCCGTGAACCGCTCACCGGGGGCACGTACAACGCCGTGAGCCGCGTCCGGCTGACGGACGGGCGGGACTGGGTGGTGAAGGTGCCGCCGCCGGGCGCCGGGGACCGCCTGTCGTACGAACACGGCCTGCTGGTCAACGAGGTGACGTTCTACCGGGCCGCCGCCGACGAGCCCACCGTGCCCCTCGTCGTACGCGCCGAGCTCGATCCGGCCGCTCCCACCGGCCCGTACGTGGTCATGTCCGCCCGCCCCGGCCGCCCCTGGCACGAGCTCACCGGCGCCATGGCCGACGGCGAGGAGGCGCGGCTGCGCACCGGGCTCGGGCGGATCGTCGGCCGGCTGCACGGTGTGCCCGCACCGGGCGGCTTCGGCTATCCCTCGCAGGCGCTCGGCCCGCTCGCGCCCACCTGGCGGCAGGCGTTCACCACGATGACGGACGCGGTCCTGGCCGACGCGCGGACGTATGCCGCCCGGCTCCCCCGTACGGTCACGGAGATCCGTTCGACGCTCGCCTCGGCCTCATATGTACTGGACGACGTGACGCGGCCCGCCCTGGTCCACTTCGACCTGTGGCAGGGGAACATCCTGGTCACGGGCGAGCCGGGCGCCCGGCGGGTGGGCGGGGTCATCGACGGGGAGCGGATGTTCTGGGGCGACCCGGTCGCCGACTTCGTGTCGCTCGCCCTGCTGGGTGACATCGCGGACGACAAGGATTTCCTCGCCGGTTACGGGGAAGAGGCGCCGGGCGGGCCCGTGGAGTTCGACGGTTCACTGCGGCTGCGGCTCGCGCTGTACCGGGCTTATCTGTACCTGATCATGCTGGTGGAGACCGTGCCGCGCGGCACCTCCGGCGAGCAGCTTGAGTGGACCTGGCGCGAGGTCGCGCCGCGCCTGGAGGACACGCTTGAGGAGATCGAGTCCGCGACGCGCGTACGGGGGTGACGCGAGGTCAGTCCGCGGGGCGCCGGGTGAGGTGCGCGAAGGCGTCGAGATTAAGGGTGGACTCGCCGCGCGAAACCCGCCAGGCGTACTCCTTGCGGATCGCGGTCGCGAAACCGATCTCCAGCAGGGAGTTGAAGGCTCCGTCCGCCGCCTCCAGCACGGAGCCGAGCAGCCGGTCCACCTCCTCGGGCGTCACCACGGACAGCGGCAGCTTGCCGGTGAGGTAGATGTCCCCGAGCTGGTCGATCGCGTAACTCACGGCGAACAGGCGCAGGTTCCGTTCCAGCAGCCAGCGGTGCACCGCCGCGTCGTTCTCGTCGGGGTGCCGGATGACGAAGGCGTTGAGGGAGAGGCTGTGCGCGCCGACGATCAGTGAGCAGGTGGTCGCCAGCTTGCGGGTGCCGGGGAGCTGGACGACGTAGTTGCCCGGTGCGGGGCTCTCCCAGTCGAGCCCGGCGTCGGCGAAGCTCGCTTCGAGGACCTGGGCGGCCCGGGTGGCCTCGTTCTTCGCCGGTACGGGTGCGTCAGCCATGTTTCGAGCGTACGTCAGGCGGCAAAGGCACGCGGTCGGGGGCGTGCGGGGTCACCCGCGGGTGCGCGTCCGCCTGCGGTGTTCCTGAACGGCCGCCGTGTACACCTCCGCCGTGGCGGCCGCCGCCGTGTCCCAGCCGAACCGCTGGGCGTGCTCCGCCGCCGCGTCGCCCATCCGGTCGACCAGCTCCGGCGCCTGCGCGAACCGCTCCAGCGCCCGCGCGTACGCGGCCGGATCGTGCCCCGGTATCAGGAAGCCGCTGACCTCGTCGCGCACGGCCACCGGGAGGCCGCCCACGGCCGCGGCGACGACCGGCGTCCCGGCCGCCTGGGCCTCGACCGCGACGAGCCCGAAGGACTCGCTGTACGAGGGCATGACCAGCACGGACGCGGCCCGGAACCAGTCGGCGAGCTGGTCCTGCCCGACCGGCGGGTGGAACCGTACGACGTCCGCGATGCCCAGCCGGGCCGCGAGCTTCTGCAGCCCCTCCGGCTTCGCGAGCCCGCTGCCGCTGGGGCCGCCGACGACGGGCACCACGATCCGGGACCGCAGCGACGGGTCCCGGTCGAGCAGCACGGCGACCGCGCGCAGCAGCACGTCGGGGGCCTTCAGCGGCTGAATGCGGCCCGCGAAGAGGGGGATCAGGGCGTCCTGCGGAAGGCCGAGGCGGGCGCGGGCGGCGGCCCGGCCGTCAGCGGGACGGAAGCGGTCGAGGTTGACGCCGGGGTGGACGACGGCCACGGCCTGCGGATCGGCGTCGTAGAACCGGACCAGCTCCCCCGCCTCCTCGGCGGTGTTGGCGATCAGCCGGTCGGCGGCGTCCACGATCTGGGTCTCGCCGATGACCCGGGCGGCGGGCTCGGGGGTGTCGCCCTCGGCGAGCGCGGCGTTCTTCACCTTCGCCATGGTGTGCATGGCGTGCACGAGGGGAACACCCCAGCGCTGCGCGGCCAGCCAGCCGACGTGTCCGGAGAGCCAGTAGTGGGAATGGACGAGGTCGTAATAACCGGGGCGCTGACCGGCCCATGCCTGCATCACACCGTGCGTGAAGGCACAGAGCTGCGCGGGCAGCTCCTCCTTGGCCAGACCCTCGTACGGCCCCGCGTCGACGTGCCGGACGAGGACACCGGGCGCCAGGTCCACGGCGGAGGGCAGCCCACCCGTGGTGGAACGGGTGAAGATCTCGACCTCGATGTTGATCGCGGCGAGCCGCTTGGCCAGCTCCACGATGTACACGTTCATGCCACCGGCGTCGCCCGTCCCCGGCTGGTGCAGCGGGGAGGTGTGCACGGAGAGCATGGCGATGCGGCGGGGCCTGCGGTGACCGGCGGTGAAGGAGCCGGTGAGACCTGCGGGGAACCTGCGACGCGGTGCGCCACGGCTGCTGCCGAGCCGAGAGACGTACTGGGTCACGTCGTCCGTCCTCCTCGCTGGGCCCCGGTGCCGACGCGGTTCACGGCATGGCACCGAAGGGGCACACGGTCCCTTCGAAGGTGGGGAACAGCGGAATCCCTCCTTTCATTTCCGCTTTGCCAAATCATTACGGGGGTGACGCGGGGCGCCCCGGTGGTCTCCCGCCCGCCCGGCGTCCGCATCCGCCCGGATCGTTACGCTCTGTGTCATGCGCCCGATCGGCACCGCGACGCGCGGCACCACCAACCCGAACCGGCTGCGCCGCATGGACCGCTGGATCGCCGCCACGCACGGCCCCGCCCTGCGCCGCGCCGGGACCCCTGTCGCCGTCGACCTCGGTTACGGGGCCGCGCCCTGGACCGCCGTCGAGCTGCTGGAGCGCCTGCGCACCGCCGAACCGCGCACGGCGGTGGTCGGCATCGAGATCTCCCCGGAGCGGGTCGCCGCCGCGCAGCCGTACGCGCGCGAGGGCCTCACCTTCCGGCACGGCGGCTTCGAGATCCCGTTGCCGGAGCGGCCCTCCCTGATCCGGGCGGCGAACGTGCTGCGCCAGTACGACGAGGGCGAGGTGGCCGGCGTCTGGCGGCGGCTGTGCGAGCGGCTGGCGCCGGACGGGCTGCTGGTGGAGGGCACCTGCGACGAGATCGGGCGCCGGCACGTGTGGGTGGCGCTGGGGCCGGAGGGGCCGCGCACGGTGACCTTCGCGACCCGGCTGGGCTCGCTGGACCGGCCGTCCGATCTCGCCGAACGGCTGCCGAAGGCACTGATCCACCGCAATGTCCCGGGTGAGCGGGTGCACGCCTTCCTGCGCGACTTCGACCGGGCGTGGGCGGCCGCGGCGCCCTACGCGTCGCTGGGGGCCCGGCAGCGCTGGATCACGGCGGTGCGGGCACTCTCGGGCGACTGGCCGCTGACGGACGGGGTGCGGCGGTGGCGCCAGGGCGAGGTCACGGTGGCGTGGGAGGCGCTGGAGCCCGTGGGGTGGTGAGGGGGCGCACTCGGGATGCGCGAGGGCGCGTCGTCATCGCGTCAGGGATTCACCCCTGCGGCGGGAACGGCCGGCGGTCATCGTTCGTCGGAATGGGTGGGACGTCGGGGGCGTGGGGGTGGGGATGGCGGGGAGTGACGGAATAGCGAAGTGCCGCCCGAGGGCCGGAGTGTGTCTGCCTCTGTTGCTTTTCAGTACGGCATGGCACGATCTGGTCGACACCACATGTTACTGACGGTTGATCAGTTTTTGGACTACTCGGACAGTTGGGAACTGCTCGGAGGGGGAGCTCGTGTACCGACGCCACTGTGCCGCCGCCGCGATGACCCTGGTCTGCGCGCTGGCGGTCCTCGCCTCGCCGGTCCAGGCATTCGCGGCACCGACACCGCCGGGGTCCGCCGACGGCGGCGGGAAGAGCCTGGAACAGGTGCGCGCGGAGATCGATGAGCTGTACCTCGAAGCGGGCGCCGCCACGGACGCGTACAACCTCGCCGAGGAGAAGGCCAAGAAGCAGTCGGGCGAGCTGGTCGAGCTGGCGCAGTCGATAGTCGAGGGCCAGGCGAAGATCACCGCCCTCAAGAACCGGGCCGGCGCCCAGGCCCGCGAGGAGTACCGCAACGCCGGGCTCCCACCGGGCGCGCGCCTCATGCTCAGCGGCGACCCGCAGCTCTTCCTCGACGGCATCAGCCGCACCCACCAGGGCCAGCAGGCCACCAAGGGGCTCCTGGAGGAACTGACCAGGACCCAGCAGGACTTGGAGACCTACACCAAGGACGCCAGCACCAACTGGACCAAGCTGGAAGCCAACCGGGTCAAGCAGGCCAAGGCCAAGAAGAAGATCAACTCGCAGATAGCGGCGGCGAAGAAGCTGGAATCGCGGCTGGAGAAGGAGGAGCGGGCCCGCCTCCTCGAACTGGAGCGGGAAGCTGCGCGGCAGGCGCAGACCGCGTGGCTCGACTCCGGCGCGCTGAAGGAGATCAACCGGGACGCGAGCCCGCTCGGCAAGAAGGCGGTGGCCTTCGCGACCGCGCAGATCGGCAAGCCGTACGTGTGGGGCGCGGAGGGCCCCAAGTCGTACGACTGCTCCGGACTGACGTCCCAGGCGTGGGCGGCGGCGGGCCGCCCGATCCCGCGGACCTCGCAGGAGCAGTGGCGGCTGCTGCCGCACATCGCGATCGAGGACATGCGCCCCGGCGACCTGATCATCTACCACGCCGACGCCACCCACGTCGGCATGTACGTGGGCAACGGCCAGATCATCCACGCCCCCCGCCCCGGCCGCGACGTCACCCTGGCGGGCGCGGGCTCCATGCAGATACTCGGCGTGGTCCGCCCCGACGCGTAGTCCTTGGGCGGACGGCGGGGCCCGGCGACGCGGGACCGCACCGAACGCCGTCGGCCCCGGCGGGGCGGGGTGCGGCTGCGGAGCCCGGCGCGGATACAGCGGTGCGCCGTGGCGCCGGGGCCGTTGGCCCCGGTGGGCCCGTGTGCGGGTGCGGATACAGCGGTGCGCCGTCGCGTCGGACGCCGTCGGCCCGGCAGGGCGGGTGCGGATGCGGTGGGGCGTCGCCGCGCCGGACGCGTTGGCTCCGGTGGCGGCGCGGCGCCGGCGCCGGGAGGCGTCGGCGTGCGCGGCCCGGGACGGCCACCGTGGCGTGACCTTTGTCATGTCGGGATCGGCCGCCAACGCGCGGCCCACCGTGCCTGATCCGTGGTGGGACGCGGCTTATGGCGGTGCATATGCCAGGCGCGGCGGGCGGGTCGGCATTCCGTTCCCCTGGTCCGTACCGCTATGGTCCCCGTCTGGCGGGACGTCGTTCGTCGCTCCGCCGCGCCCTCGGGGGGAGGGAAGGAAACCCGAACCGATGCCCGTACCCGTACCGCAGCCGTGTTCCGCGCCCGCCGCGGAGACCAGCTCCGGCGCCGGCCTCACCCTCCTCGTCATCGAGGACGATCCCGCGGGCACCTTCACCGCCCCGGAGCTCTCCGCCGCGGCCGGTGCCCGGGTCCGTATCCGCTCCGCCCGGAACCTCACCGAGGCCGGCCGGCTCCTCACCGACGACGTGGACTGCATCCTGCTGGACCTGGCCCTGCCGGCCGGCGCCGAGGCGCGGGGCGACGGGGAGGGCGAGGAGGACCGGCTCGCCACCCTCAAGCACGTCCTGCGGATCGCGCCCCGGCACGCCGTGCTCGCCCTCACCGCGGAGGACGACGCCGAGCTGGCCGCCGAGGCGGTCCGGGTCGGCGCGCAGGACTACCTCTTCCGCGGCGAACTGGACAGCAGGCTGCTCAGCCGGGCCGTCCGCTACGCCGTCGAACGCAAACGGGCCGACGTCGCGCAGAACCAGCTCACCGAGTCCCGGCTGCGCGCCCAGGAGAACGCCCGGCTGGAACGCGGACTGCTCCCGACCCCGCTCCTCGACGGCTCCGACCTGCGCTTCGCGGCGCGCTACCGCCCGGGCCGCAGCCGCGCGCTGCTCGGCGGGGACTTCTACGACACGGTCCGCACCCCGGACGGCACGGTGCACGCGATGATCGGCGACGTCTGCGGCCACGGCCCGGACGAGGCGGCGCTCGGCGTGGAACTGCGCATCGCGTGGCGCGCGTTGACGCTGGCGGGGCTGTGCGGCGACGAGCTGCTGTCCACGCTCCAGGAGGTCCTGGAGCACGAGCGGGAGAGCGAGGAGATCTTCGCGACGCTCTGCACGGTGGACATCGCCCCGGACGGCCGCCGCGCCGGCCTCTGCCTGGCCGGGCACCCCGCGCCGCTGATCGCCCGCCACGGACGGGCGGCGCAACTGCTCCCGTACGAGGACGGCGGACCGGCCCTGGGCCTGCTGCCGCGAGCGCGGTGGCCGCGCCGGCAGGTGGAGCTGGGCGGGTCGTGGAGCCTGATGATGTACACGGACGGGCTGATCGAGGGCCGCGTCGGCGACGGTACGCAGCGGCTCGGCCAGGACGGCATGGTGGCGATGGTCAACCGGCAGCTCGCCGAGGGGCTGACCGGCGAGGCGCTGCTGGAGGCGGCGGTCACCCAGGTGCGGGAGCTGAACGGCGGCGAGCTGACGGACGACGTCGCGGTCCTGCTGCTCGACCGCGACCAGGAGATTGCCCGGCACCGGGCGGCCCCGGGCGGCGCGCGGAGCGTGAACATCCCGCGCCCGCGCCCGGCCTCACCGGCGAGGGCTCAGCGCCCGCCGTTGTAGGGGCCGTACGGGCCGTCGCTGCTGGAGCCGCCGCGTCGGCGGCCCCCGCCGCTGACGGCCTTGAGGGCGGGCCGTACGTCCACGAGGAAGACGATCGTGGCGATCAGGCCGGCGATCTGCAGGAAGATGAAGATCGGCCAGAGGTTCACCGCGACCACGAGGCCGAGAATGATCAGCCAGAAGGACTTCTTCTGCTTGTCCGCGGCGCGGTAGGCGTCCTCGCGTGCCATCAGAGCCATGACCAGCGCGACCACCGCGAGGACGAGCATGGCCGCGGAGAGCAGCCCGAGGAACGAGTTGAAGCCGTCGAGCAACATGATGTGCACCGCCTAGTCAGGTGGAAAGCGCCTCGCGGCCAAGGTACCGGGACAACGAACGGGCCACCCGGAATGTGCCCGCCCGCCGCCCCGGCACACCTGCCGGGGACACCGGTGCTACTTGCCGGAGGGCGGGGTGGTCTTCTTCGCGGCGGGCTTCCGGACCGGCGTCTTCCTGGCGGCGGCGGGCTTGGCGGCGGCGGGCTTCGGCTTCGCGGCGGCGGCCGGCTTGGCCGTGGTCGCGGGCTTGGCGGCGGCCGGCTTCGCGGCGGGAGCGGCCTTCGCGGGGGCGGCCGGCTTCGGGGCGGCGGCGGGCTCGGACTCCTTGCGCGGCTCCACGACGACGGCGATCTCCACGATCTCGTCGGCGGTCTCGCCCCGCCACGTCCGCACGGTGCGCTCGCCGCGCTCGGCGACCTTCTCGTACGTCTCCCGGGCCCGTACGGCGTACTCGGCGGCCACGCCCACTCCGCGCAGCGCCAGGTCCTGGGCGTTCTCGCCGAGCTTCTTCAGGTCGGTGTCGAAGGCGCCGATCACCTCGGTGACCTTGGCCTGGAGCGTCGCCTGCGCCTCACGGGCCTGCTCGGCGACCTTCTCCTGCACGGCCTTGGGGTCGGTGTTGCGCACGGCCTCGATGCGGTCGGGCGCCTCGGCCCGCAGCTGTTCGAGCAGCGCCGGGACCTTGCGGGCCTGGCGGACGGCCAGGTCGGCGGTGCCGGCGGCGAAGTAGAGGGGGGTCGGGTCGGTGAGGGTCTTGCGCAGGTCATCGGTGATGGCCATGACTGTGGTCCTCCCGGATCATCAGACTGGGTGTGAGGGTGAGGGAGCTCTCAAGCTGTATCGGCAGCACTGCCGTCGGCATTGAAGGGAGCTCCGGCCTCGGGCTCGTCGTCCAACCCGTTCTCCTTGCGGAAGGACGCGTAGATCTGGAGCAGCACGCTCTTCTGACGCTCGTTGATCGACGGATCGGCGAGGATCACCGCCCGCGTCTCCAGCTCGTCCTGCTGCCGCTCGTCCAGAATCCCGGCCCGTACGTACAGGGTCTCGGCGGAGATGCGCAGCGCCTTGGCGACCTGCTGCAGCACCTCGGCGCTGGGCTTGCGCAGCCCGCGCTCGATCTGGCTCAGGTAGGGGTTGGACACCCCGGCGGCATCGGCGAGCTGCCGCAGGGACAGCTGCGCGCTGCGGCGCTGCTCCCGCAGGTACTCGCCGAGATTGCCGACGTTGAGTGAGGCCATGCCTCGATGCTGCCCCCTCTTGCTAACTTTTGCAAGCAGCCGCTTGCAAAAGTGTTCTGCCTTACGGTGGCCCGGGGTGCCGACCGCCGCATCCGGAACGTGAGCACCCCGACGGCCCGGGCGGCCCTCCCCTCAGCCGCGCCCCCCGAGGAACCCCGCCACCGCCGCCCCGAACGCCTCCGCGTCGTCCGCCCACGGGTAGTGCCCCGCCCCCGGCTGCACGACGAGCGCGGCGTCCCGGAACAGCTCGCCGAAGGCGGTCACCGCGCTCGGCGGGCTGTTCAGGTCGTACGCACCCGCCAGCAGCAGGACGGGCGCCGCGAGGGAGGCGAGGGCCTTGCGGGTGGCCGGTGGGTCGAACGCCCCCTCGGCGCCGAAGAGGGCGACGGACTCCGGATCGCCGGGGCGGCCCAGCTCCCGCAGGAGGCGGGCCGCGTCGTCCCAGCGGCCGTGGAAGAACGGTTCGACGGCCGCCCAGTCGGTGCCGTTCCCGCGTGTGATCGCCTCCAGCGCGGGGAAGGCCGCCGGGAACCACGGCTCACCGCTCCTCAGCCGCGCGAGCGCCCGCCGCTCGTCCCCGGTGATGTCGATGCCGACGGCCCGCGTACTCGGGGTGATCAGGACGAGCCCGCCGATCCGGTCCGGGTGGCGCTCCGCGTACCGCACCGCGATGTTCGCCCCGGCGGAGTGGCCGAGCAGGTCGACCCGGGCGAGCCCGAGGTGGCGGCGCAGCGCCTCCACGTCCTCGGCCAGGCGGTCGCAGCGGTACGTGGAGACGTCCTCCGGGACCGCCGAGGCGCCGTTGCCCCGCAGATCGGGGACGACCAGGCGGCGGTGGGCCGACAGCCCGCCGAGGTCGCCCAGATACCGGGAGTCGGCCGGGCCGCCCGGCACGCAGAGGACCGGGTCGCCGGGACCGTCCCCGTACACGCGGTAGGCGAGCGGGGTGCCGTCGGGCGCGGTGAAGGTGTGGGTGGTCATGAGGGCAGAGTGACAGCTACAACCTGGTTGTACAACCAGGTTGTAGCACTTGGTATATAACTGGGCCGTGGCAGGCGACCAGAGGCAGAGACACGGCAGCGGCACTCCAGCGCTCTCCGAGGCGCAGGCCGCGCGCTTGCTCGCCGGGATGAACGAGGCCATCCGCGCCGGTGAGGAGATGCGGCGGCTGCGCACCGAGATGATCAAGGTGCTCGCGGACCTCGGCTGGACCCAGGAGCGCATCGCCCGCCTCACCGGCATGAGCCAGCCCGCCGTCTCCAAGCAGGTGATCAAGCACCGCGACGCCGGACCGCCCCAGCCGCTCGGCCTGGCACTCGGCCAGGCCGATCCCCCGTGGCTGGAGGGGCGGCTGTGGGGCGTGGCCGAGGACATCGCGGAGACGTACGGCTCCGCCGCGCGCTGCCGCCCCACCGTCGACGCCCTCGCACGCGGCAGGCAGCGCTTCACGCCCGAGAACGTCGACGCGCTGCGCCGGCTCGTCGAGGAGGACCTGCGGCGGTACGGGGGCGAACTGGCCGCGCACCGGGCCGCGTACGACGAGGTCAGCCGCGCGCTCGACGTGCCGTCACGGGGCGGCGGCACGCCCCCCGGCTCCGCGTCCGTACGCCGCACGCTCGCCCACCGCCTGCAACTCGACCGGCTCCGGAACGGCGACGACCTGCCCGCCGTCCCCTAGACGCCCCCTAGGGCCTGGAAGTCCCGCCCGACTCGCCTCAGAACACGTCCGGGCACCACGCCCGCCGCGCCGCCCGGAACACCGGGTCCGCCGTCGCCGCCGCGCCCGGGGCCAGCTCCTCCACCCGGCCCAGCGCCGCCAGCCGCAGGAGCGACTCGTCGCCGAGCCAGAGCGTCCCCAGCTCCCGGACGTCCATCGCCAGGTCCGCCGAGCGCGTCGTCGGCGCGCAGGTGGCGCCGTCCGGCGTGGCGTCCAGGTGGAAGCGGCCGGCCGCGTGACCCGCCGCGTCCCGGACCTCCAGGACCAGCGACCCGGGCACCGCGTACGTACGGGCCTCAAGGGCGCGTACGACGTCCAGGACGCGCACCCACAGGAAGTCCGCCTGCGTCACGACACGCGCCGCGCGCGGGTCCGGCAGCAGCAGCGGGAGCAGGTCGTCGGCCGGGCGGATGCCGGTACGGATGGTGGAGATCCAGTCCACCGAACACAGGAAGTGCCACAGCGCCCGCTCCGCAGCCGGGGTCACCGCGACCATGTCGCGCACCGTCGCCCTGTTCAGCGGCTGCTTCGCGTCGCCCCAGTGGTCGTCGGCGCGGTAGACCAGCATGCCGTCGACCGTGCCGTCCGCGCCCCGGTACACGGCGTAGAAGGGTTCGGTCCAGTGGTCCTGGGCGAAGACCCCCTCCCCCGTGGTCTTCTCCCACCAGCGGGCGTCCCGGCTCACCGCACCGTGCTGCCGGGCCCGCAGCCGGTCGTGCAGCGCGGGGCCCAGCTTCCGGATCTCCGCGCCGTCCACCAGGTCGATCCGGCCGCCGTCACCGTCCGCCGGGACCCGGCGGTGCGGGTCGAGGCCCGTACGGTGGACGTCGACCTCCCACACGGTCGCCTGGGCCGCCGGGCCGAAGCCGTACCGCCCGTAGATCGGGTACTCGGCGGCGATCAGCGTCGCCGCCACGTCCCCGCCCTCTTTCGCCTCCGCCAGGTCGTCGGCCATCAGCCGCGTGAGCAGGCCGCGCCGCCGGTGGGTCGGCGAGACGGTGACGTTGGTGACCGCGTCGGTCGGCACGGTGGCACCGCCGACCACCGTCAGCTCCTGCGCGAAGGAACGGAACGTCGCCACGCACCGCCCCGCGTCGAACGCCCCGCGCGTGCGCGAGAGGTCCATGTACGCCAGGCGCCCCGACACCTCCTCCTCCGGCGGCGTGGGCGGCCGGAGGAAGCCGGTGTTCAGGGCGCGCAGCCAGTCGGGGAACTCGGACGGGGTGACGGGGCGGATATCGAGGGGGTTCATGCGCCCCACGCTAGGCAGCGCGCTACGGGATGTCGCCCGGTTTTGGCGGCCGTGGGCGCGGGAAGGGCCGGGGGCTCAGAACGCCGCCCGGATCTCCCCCACCTCGGCCCCGCCGCCCAGCAGCGGCGCCCGGCCGATCCGCCCGACCACCGGGGCGTCGATCCCCAGCAGCCCCAGCGCGCGGGCCAGGACCGGGCCCAGTGCCCGGGTCGAGCCGTCGTCGATCTTGAAGGCCAGCGCCCGGCCGTCCGCCAGGGCCACCGCCTGCACGGCCTCCGCGCCCATCTTCGACAGCGTGCCGGGCACCTCGCGCATCAGCCAGGTGTCGGGGCGCCGGGTGCCCGCCACGTACTCCGGGTGCGCCCGCATCGCGTCCGCCACCCGGCGCTCCGCCGTACCCGGCTCCGCCAGGACGAAACCGCGGAACGCGCGCGCCAGGCCCACCAGCGAGACCGCCATCAGCGGCGCCCCGCAGCCGTCCGTGCCGACGGCGGCGACCTCCTCACCCGCGGCCTCCTCCACGACCTGGTGCACCAGCTGCTGGAGGGGGTGCGCCGGGTCCAGATAGCCGGTCATGTCCCAGCCGTTCTGCGCGCAGACGGCGAGCATCGCCGCGTGCTTGCCGGAGCAGTTCATCGTGAGGCGCTCGCGGACCTGGCCGGCGGCCAGATACGCCTCGGCCTCCACCGCGTCCAGCGGCAGGTCCGGCGGGGTCTGGAGGTCCTCGGGCGTCAGTCCGTGCTCGGCGAGCATCTTGCGTACGAGATCGAGGTGGAAGCCCTCGCCGGAATGGCTCGCGGCGGCCAGCGCCAGCCGCTCCCCCGACAGGTCGAGCCCGGCCCGCAGCACCGCCGCCGCCTGCATCGGCTTGTTCGAGGAGCGCGGGAAGACCGGCGCCGCCGGATCGCCCAGGGACAGCTCCACGCCGCCGTCGGCCGCCAGCACGACCAGCGAGCCCCGGTGGTGGCCCTCGGTGAAGCCGGACCGCACGACCTCGGCCAGCACGGGCAGGCCGGGGGCCGGGTCGGATATGGCGGGGTGACGGGCTGCGCTGGAGGTCATGGTGGCCTTCCGGGGACGGGCGGGACCGCCCCCGGAGGGATCACCTCAGGCGAGCAGGTCGTCTACTTGTGCTTCCCCGTCACGGTACCTGCGGGCGATCTCCGCGCCGCAACCGTCCGCCGTGCGCTGGAGCCGGTGCCGGCGCCGGGAAACCTGCTGCTCGTAACGGACCAGCCGCCCCATCGCGGTGTGCAGCTCTTCGTCCGTCCGGGCGTCGAGGTCGGACAGCTCCACCTCGGCCAGCGTCTCGGCGGCCAGCTTGCGGTACTCGTCGCTGCGCGGCGTGGACAGCGTGACGTGCCGGGCGGACGAGCGCTGCGGGGACGGGGCATCGGCCAGGATCTCCGACAGCCGGTCCACCACGGGCGACTCCGGGTCCCGGCGCCGGGCCAGCTCGGCCTTCAGGATGTCGATGCGCCCCTGCACCAGCCGCCGCACATAGCTGAGGTCGGCCTCGTCGCGCTGGGCGTCGCGGCGCAGCGCGCGCAGTTCCGGCAGGCGCAGGGCGGCCAGTTCGGCCCGGGTCCCGCCGTCGCCGGTGTCGTCGCCCTGCCCGGTCCGCTGTACGGGCGGGCGCATGGTGCTGATGCTCGTACCGCTGCCCGTGCTGCTGACACCGGGGCGCGCGACCGGCACTGCCCCCGGGGACTGCCCGGTTCCATGGGTGCTCATGCTTGTGTCCATCCCCTCGACCCGGTGCGTCGGCGCACCGCCTCCCGAGCATCGTGCCACCCCGAGGGGCCTTCTGAGGTTGCTCTGTACCCGTTCGGCCCAAGATAGGTTGGTCTGTATGCGTGCAGTGGTACAGAGGGTGGATGGTGCGAGCGTCACGGTGGCGGACGCCGCGGACGGCGACGGCGGTTCCCGCGTCGTCGGGGAAATAGTCGGCGAGGGCCTGTGTGTGCTGGTGGGGGTGACCCATGAGGACACCCCGGAGAAGGCGGCGCAGCTCGCCCGGAAGCTCTGGTCGGTTCGCATCCTGGAGGGCGAGAAGTCCTGCTCCGACGTGAATGCGCCGCTTCTGGTGATTTCGCAGTTCACCCTCTACGGGGACGCCCGGAAGGGCCGCCGCCCCACCTGGAACGCCGCCGCGCCCGGCGAGGTCGCCGAGCCGCTGGTGGACGAGGTGGTGGCACGGTTGCGGGCGCTCGGGGCGACGGTGGAGACGGGCCGGTTCGGGGCGGACATGCGCGTCTCGCTCACCAACCACGGCCCGTTCACCGTCATCGTCGAGGTCTGAGCCCCGCCCCCGGAGCTCCTACGGTTCGACCACCGTCTCCTGCGCCGCCGCCGTGTCCCCGGCCAGCAGCTGGGCGTCGACCGCCACGTTCCGCTTCACCAGGGCGAGGGCGATCGGGCCCAGCTCGTGGTGGCGGGCGGAGGTGGTGACGAAGCCCAGCTGGCGCCCCTCCGGCCCGTCCGACGCGAGCCGGACCGGGGTGCCGGGGCCCGGCAGGTGGACCTCGCTGCCGTCCAGGTGCAGGAAGACCAGGCGGCGCGGCGGCTTGCCCAGGTTGTGCACCCGGGCGACGGTCTCCTGACCCCGGTAGCAGCCCTTCTGGAGGTGTACGGCGACACCGATCAGGCCCAGCTCGTGCGGGATGGTGCGGTGGTCGGTCTCGAAGCCGAGCCTCGGCCGGTGCGCCTCCACGCGCAGCGCCTCGTACGCCAGCACCCCGGCGACCGGGCCGTGCTCCGCCGCGTACGCCTCCAGCGCGGCGCGCGGCAGGAACAGGTCGCGGCCGTGCGGTGTCTCGCGTACGACGGCCCCCTCCGGGACCTCGGCGATCGAGCCGGCCGGGAGGTAGACCACCGCGAAGTCCTCGGTGCGGTCGGCGACCTCCACCCGGTAGAAGAACTTCATCGACTCCAGGTAGGCGATCAGGTCGCCCTGCGTACCCGGTTCGACGTGCATCCACACCGTCTCGCCGTCGTCCACGAGATACAGGGCGTGTTCGATGTGGCCGTTCGCGCTGAGGATGAGCGCTTCGGTGGCCCGGCCGGGGGCGAGCTCGGTGACGTGCTGCGTGACCAGGAGGTGCAGCCAGGCCAGCCGGTCGCTGCCGGTGACCGCGACGACTCCGCGGTGCGAGAGGTCGACCAGGCCCGAACCGTCGGCGAGGGCGCGCTGCTCGCGGAACAGGTCGCCGTAGTGCGCGGCGACGCCTTCGTCGCGGCCCTCGGCGGGGACGGCGCCGGGCAGGGACAGCAGGGGGCTCTTCATGCGACCAGCGTACGACTGGTTTTCGGACCCCGGCCGCCCGGTGCCCCGGGGTCCGGCGGCCCGGTGCCCGAGGCGCCGGCCGCCCGGTGCCTCAGGCCCCGTCCGCCGCTGCCGGACCGGTGGCGTCCGCGCCGTTCCTCGCTGCCTTCGCCGCGCAGTCGGCGCAGCGGCCGAAGATCGCGAAGTGCTTCATGTCCGTCTCGAACCCGAACGCGCCGCGCAGCTTCTCGGTGAACTCCGCGACGACGCTCACATCGGCCTCGATCACGTCCGCGCAGTCCCGGCACACCAGGTGGATGTGGTGGTGCCGGTCGGCCAGGTGGTACGTGGGAGCGCCGTGCCCCAGATGGGCGTGGCTGACGAGCTCCAGCTCCTCCAGGAGCTCCAGCGTCCGGTAGACCGTCGAGATGTTCACGCCGGACGCGGTCCGGCGCACCTCGGAGAGGATGTCGTCGGGCGTCGCGTGTTCGAGCGTGTCGACGGCCTCCAGGACCAGCTGGCGCTGCGGGGTCAGCCGGTAACCGCGCTTCCGGAGATCGGTCTTCCAGTCGGTGCTCACCACAGCCCCCAGTGTAGGTCCGGCCGGACGGCTACTCGGCGGAAACCGCGGCTACTTGAAGAAGGCGATCCCGTCGTCCGGCAGGTCACCGAGGCTCTTGGCCATCGCCTCGACCTCCTCGGGCGTGACGGTCTTCTTCAGGTGCGCCGACATGTACGGCCGCAGCTCGACCTCGGGCGTGGCCTTCTCGCCGACCCACATCAGGTCGCTGTTGACATAGCCGTAGAGCCGCTTGCCACCGCTGTACGGGCCGGAGGCCGCGGTACGGGCCACCGCGTCGGTGACCAGGTCGATCTGCGGCTTCTTGTCGGCCAGCTCGCCGTACCAGATCTCGATGACGCCCTGGTCGCGGGCCATGACGACCTCGACCTTGCGGTCCTTGTCGATGCGCCAGTAGCCGGTCTCGGTCTCCAGCGGGCGGGCCTTGTTGCCGTCGGCGTCGAGGACCCAGGAGTGCGAGGTGTACTCCAGGAAGTCACGGCCGTCGTGGCGGAAGGTGACCTCCTGGCCGAAGTTGCACTTCTCGGCGCCCGGGAAGTCGGAGACTCCCGCGCCCACCCAGTTGCCCAGGAGGAAGGCCAGCGGGACGAGGTCCGGGTGGAGGTCGGACGGGATCTCGATCATGAGCGGCTCAGTCGATCTGTGAGGCGGGAGGCGGGAACGCCGGGAACGGGGAGGTGGTCAGCGCTGACCCTGGTACAGCTTCTTCACGGTCACGGCGGCGAAGGCGAGGACGCCGACGCAGACCAGGACCAGCAGGGCGGAGAAGAATGCCTCAAGCACGGGGGGCTCCTCGGACGAGCGGTATGGCGGCAGTACAGGGCAGTACAGGACCGGGCCCCAGCCTAATAGGTGGGGCCCGGTCCCGCCGTTCCGGGGCGGGTCAGCCCAGGAGCTGGTTCTGCAGGATGAGCGTCTGGTGGAACGGCACGCCCGGCGTCCCGGCACCGCCCTTGCGGGACTGGACGACCACGGCGAGCGTGTCCCCCGCGATGACGAAGCCCGTCCGCACCTGCGCGGCGCCGTAGGGCTTCGGCTCGCTGAACACGTACGAGGCCGTGGCCTCCACCTTCCCGCCGCCCTTCCAGCTCTCGTCGAGCTCCATCTCGTGCGCGCCGAGCATCTCGTCCCCGGCCGACGCCCCGATGAAACGGTCGTCGCGGTACGCGTCGGCGTCGTCCGCCGAGCTGAACTGGAGCAGGTAGATCCGGTTCGACGTGCCGTCGGGCATGGTCCAGCCGCGTGCCGCGATGTGCCGCAGGGTGCCCTCGCGCAGGGTCTCGCCGATACCGGCGCGCCCGCCCTCGGTGAACTCGGAGGCGAACTGCTCGTCGCTGACCCAGCCGCCCTTGAGCTTCTTGTCCACCGTGGCCCCGGCCGGGGCGGGCAGCAGCAGCTCGCGCAGGTCGGCGTAGTGGATCTCGGACGGGTTGCCGTCGTTGTAGGGGCGCGGTTTGTCCGCGGGGAGCGCGGGAAGGGCGAGTGCCGGGTAGTCCCAGCGCCCGTCGTCCTCGGTGGCGAGACCGGGCACGTCGGTGCGCTCCATCGAGGTGATGCCGTACGCCGTACCCGCTCCGGCCGCGCCGAACACCAGCACGGCGGCGGTCCACCGCGCCACGGCCCGCAGCACCCGGCGCGGGGGCCGGGGCCGGGGCGAAGGGACGGCGGGCGGCGCCGGAGGCATGGGCGGCATCAGCGGGGCCGGCGCCACCGCCTCGGGCTGCGGCTCCTCGGTCGCGGGTGCGGCCGTCTGCTCGCTCATACGTACTCCCCCGGGGACGTGATGTGGTTCAGCTGGTCCTTCACCAGTTCGGCGACGGCCTCCTTGCGGAAGGGCTCGATGCCCGATGCCGAGAAGGTGACCATCACCTCGCCCTCGTACGCCATGCAGAACATGCCTTCGATCCGCCGCTTGTCGTCCTTGGGGTCGAGGAAGCAGGAGGCGTTCTTCTTGTGGCCGTCGATCTTCGGACCGTCGCGCAGGACGCCGATGCTGTCGAAGAGCTCGTGCCGGAAGGCGTAGAGGTCCCGGACCGCCTTCTTGTCCTTCATCCGCACCAGCTGGGTGTCGATGACCAGGTCGTCGTCGTGCGAGGTGTACGTGCGCACGGCCAGGCCCTGGACGCGCAGCTTGTCGACCCGCTTCTCGAACTCCCGCCGCTGCCGGCCGGACAGACCGCGTCCGCCGTCCTTCATCTCCGCGGTGGCCGCGGCGCCGCTGAGTTCGGTGTCGTTGCCGTACGTGCCGGAGTCCGGGCCGAGCCGGTAGCCGGCCGGGACGGGCAGCAGCAGCTTGCTCAGCTCGGTGGTGGCCCTGCCCCGCACGATGTCGCCGGCGGGGTCCTTGCCCGGCTCGTGCGCGGGTTTCTGCCAGAGCCGGGTGGGAACGGAGCGGTCCGCGCCGTCGACGGTGACCTTCGTGTACGCGGCGGCGCCGCCGACCGCGGCGAGCACCAGCACGACGGGGAGGACCGCGAGGACCACCCGGCGCGCCCTCCCCCTGCTCACGGGAGCGGGCGCCGCGAAGGGGCCGCCCTCGTTCACCGGCGGAACGGACTCGGGGGTGTTGTCGTCGCTCACCGGCGGAACGGACTCGGGAGTGTTGTCGTCGTTCACAGGCGCTCCAGCTGTCGCTCGGCCAGCGTCCGGATGTCCTTCTTGCTGATCGGCGCGCTGTCGTACATGTGGATGTCGACCATCACGTCGCCCCGGCTGAAGATCGCCCTGGCCTGGTAGAAGGGCAGGTAACCGGCCTTGCGCTCGGCCGGGAAGAGGTAGTAGCGGCCCTCGGCGCTGCCCTTGATCGCGGTGCCCTCGCTTCCGGCAGCACGCTTCTCGGGCATGTACGAGCGCTGGTCCTCCGCGTGCGCGGCGGCAGCGGCGCCCGAGCGGAACTGAACCAGGTACACGTCGGCCGCGCGGTACTCGCCCTTCGTCCAGGACGTGCCCGCGACGCGGCGGAGCCCCTGGTCGAGGAGGTCGCTGTACATGTACTCCTCGTTCTCGAAGTTCATGGCGTAGTCCTCCACCCCCAGCCAGCCGTCCTGGGTGAGGGCGGTCAGGGCCTTGTCCTCCTGCCAGCCCTTCGGCCGGGGCACGATCAGCTTGCGCAGGTCCCCCTCCGTACGGACCTGGCGGTCCTGCGAGGCCGGCAGCGGACCGGGCGCCTTGTCGGCGGGCAGCGCCTTCGCCGGGTACGCGAGCCCCGGCTGCGAGAGCGCGGCGAGCGGCGTCGGGGCGTGGCCGGCCTGCACGGCGTAACCGGTCGCGATGCCGCCGGCGATGCCGAGCACGAGCGCGGCGGCGATGATCAGGGTCGTACGCCCGCGCGGGCGCCGCTTCACGGCGCCGGCGGGCTCCGCGGCGGGCTCGGCCGCAGGCTCCGGACGCTCCCCCGCCCCGGCCGCCTCGCCCGCATCGACGGGCGGCTCGGGCTGCCCGTCGGAAATGCTGTCATTCGAATGCAAAATGGGTCCCCCCACGAGACCTTGAAGCACGGATTCCGTTATCCGCGCACACAACTGACCCACAGGTTGGGGGTGGGGTTGTGCGGCCGAGGATTACAGTTCCGTATATGCCGAAGAAGCTCGTGATCAAGGTGACCGCAGGTGCCGACTCCGCCGAACGCTGCTCGCAGGCGTTCACGGTGGCGGCGGTGGCCGTCGCCAGCGGGGTGGAGGTTTCGCTCTGGCTGACCGGGGAATCGGCGTGGTTCGCCCTGCCGGGCCGGGCCGCCGAGTTCGAACTGCCGCACGCCGCACCGCTGCCGGACCTGATCGAGTCCATCCAGGCGGGCGGCCGGATCACCCTGTGCACGCAGTGCGCGGCCCGGCGCGACATCACCGAGGCGGACGTGCTGGAGGGCGTGCGGATCGCCGGGGCACAGGTCTTCGTCAGCGAGATCATGGCCGACGGCGTACAGGCACTCGTCTACTGAGAGCGCCTGCCCCCAGAAGCTCCTCAGCCGCGCCGCTTCCGGCCGTCCAGCTCGTCCCACCACGCGTCCGACTCCGGATCGCCGGTGGCGCCGCCGCCTTTGCGCGGCCGGGTGTCACCGGGAGGCGGCTGCGGCTGCTGCTCCTCCCGCCCGCCGGGCTCGTCCCACCAGCGGTCCTCCGGACCCTTGCGGTTGCCGACCATCGCCGCGACGGGCGGGATCACCATCGCGACCACACACATCGCGATGGCGGCGGGCATCGACCAGAGCCTCACGAAGGCCCAGGCCGAGACGAAGAGGACGAGGCATACGCCCATCAGTACGAAGTAGGCGCGCCGGCGTCGGCGGTACATGAGTCCAGCGTAGGCCCGATCGGCGCACTCGGCCGGTCCTGGGAGAACCCGCACTTCATGCGGGCGGCACGAAGGGCCGTACCCGTGCCAGGCAAGCGTCCAAACCCCCTGGGGTACGGCCCTTCGGCCGGTCGTCGGCTGCGCCGACGGTCGTACTAGACGGCGATGGCCACCTCGGCCAGGCCACCGGTCTGGGCGACGACCGTGCGGTCGGCGGTGCCACCGGGGACGAGGGCGCGAACGGTCCAGGTGCCCTCGGCCGCGTAGAAGCGGAACTGGCCGGTCGCCGAGGTCGGGACCTCGGCGGTGAACTCGCCGGTCGAGTCCAGCAGGCGGACGTATCCGGTGACGGGCTCGCCGTCGCGGGTCACGCTGCCCTGGATGGTGGTCTCACCGGGCTTGATGGTCGAAGCGTCGGGGCCGCCGGCCTTTGCTCCACACATGGTTCAGTCCTTCTGGTCGGGGGAACGTGCTGATCCGGGTCGTACGGATTACTTGTTGGCGCCGAGCTCGATCGGCACGCCGACGAGGGAGCCGTACTCGGTCCACGAACCGTCGTAGTTCTTGACGTTCTCCTGGCCGAGCAGCTGGTGCAGCACGAACCAGGTGAGCGCGGAGCGCTCGCCGATGCGGCAGTACGCGATGGTGTCCTTCGACAGGTCGACCTGCTCGGCCTCGTAGAGGGCGCGCAGCTCGTCGTCCGACTTGAAGGTGCCGTCGTCGTTGGCGTTCTTCGACCACGGGATGTTGCGGGCGCTCGGCACGTGGCCGGGACGCTGCGACTGCTCCTGCGGGAGGTGCGCCGGGGCGAGCAGCTTGCCGCTGAACTCGTCGGGCGACCGCACGTCGACCAGGTTCTGGGTGCCGATGGCCTTCACGACGTCGTCGCGGTAGGCACGGATCGACTCGTCCTGCGGCTGGGCCTGGTACTGCGTGGCCGGGCGGGACGGGACCTGGTCGCCGTCCACGAGGTCGCGGGAGTCGAGCTCCCACTTCTTGCGGCCGCCGTCGAGCAGGCGGACGTCCTGGTGGCCGTAGAGCTTGAAGTACCAGAAGGCGTAGGACGCGAACCAGTTGTTGTTGCCGCCGTAGAGGACGACCGTGGTGTCGTTGGCGATGCCCTTCGCGGACAGCAGCGCCTCGAAACCGGCCTGGTCGATGAAGTCGCGGCGGACCGGGTCCTGGAGGTCCTTGGTCCAGTCGATCCGGATCGCGTTCTTGATGTGGTTCTTCTCGTACGCGGAGGTGTCCTCGTCGACCTCGACGATGGCGACCTGCGGGTCGTCGATGTGGGCCTCGACCCAGTCGGCGTCTACCAGGACGTCACTGCGGCTCATTGTGTTTCTCCTCCGGGGCAGTCTGCGGCGAGATGGTGCACGGGTCGTGCGTCATGCGGATGTGCGGGGCGCGGGCCGGACCCGTTGTCCACGGGCGGCATGCGGGATGGCCCCGACGTGCGGTCGAAGGGCCTGGGAATGCGGGAAACCGGGCGTCCCGCTCAGACAGTGCGACAGAGCATGGCGGCGACGCGGCACAGGTCCACTGCCCGCCGCTTCGTGAGGTCCGCCTGGCCACCCTGGGGGAGACCGCCAATAGAGCACTGCATGGGACCGATCGTAGGGACGTACGGGCGGACATGTCACCGCCGTGTCGCATAGTGAGACAGGATCGTCCGCATGACGGAATGACTGCCGCTTCGGCGCAGGCCCGGCACCGTCGCGCGCGGCGTCGGGGCGGTCGGCCATCTGCGGACCGGACCGGGGTGTCTCACTATGTGGCTGGGCGGGCCTTCCCTACCCGCTCGCGGGCCCGGTCATCCCGCCAGGCGCACATCGGTGCCGGTCACCGATATCTCCAGGCCCTCGGCGGTGGGCTGGATCCTCTCCAGCTTCAGGCCGTTCGGCAGCCCGCCCACCTCGCGCTCGAAGTCGGTCTTCTCGCGGACCAGCTTCTCCAGGCCGGGGATGCCCTCACCCGGCACCTTGTCCGCGTGGACGCGGACGGTACGGCCGTCGAGCAGCGTGACAGTGGACAGGACGCTGCGCGAGATCGTGCGCCCCAGCACGTTGACGGTCCCGGTCACCTTCACCTTGTTCTTGCCGCCGTACTCGACCGCGACGCCGTCGCTGGCGGCCTTGGTCAGGTCCTCGTACGAGATCACGGCCGTCCCGGTGGCGCGGGCGGCGGTGGCGCCGGAGAAGCCGTCGGTCAGCCGCACGTCGTGCAGTTCGGCGTTCATGGTGGAGATCCGCAGCGTGCGCCCCCCGGCGCGGGTCTCGATGCCGGTGATCTTCACGTCGACCTCGTCCAGCTCCGAGCCGGCGAGCTGGGTGAGGAACGGGAAGCCCTTGACGGAGACGTCGGTGGAGCCGATCTGCGCGCCCGGGACCTGCACCCGGTCCTCGGCCTGCGACTCGGCGATGTGCACCGCCACCCGGTCCACGGCCACGAACAACGCCGCCAGGATCACCAGGGCGATGCCCCATATTCGCAGTGCACGCATGCCTGTCCTTCCCCCACCCCTGCCGCCCGTACGGCGTGATCGACGTGCGAAAGCCCCCCAACGGTTCCCCGTGGAGGGCTTCGCCATGCGGATGGAGCGCTACGGATTCGAGCGGTACGGGACTACGTCAGCACGCGGCCCAGCACATAGACGGCCGGCGCCGCCGCGGTCAGCGGCAGGGCCACACCCGCCGTCATGTGCACGAAGCGTGACGGGTAGTCATAGCTCGCGACCCGCAGCCCGATCAGCGCGCAGACCCCGGCGGCGAGGCCGAGGAACGCACCCCTCGCACCCAGGTCCGTGAAGCCCCCCGCCACCGCCCCCGCCCCCGCCGCGACGGCCAGCGCGGCCACCACGGACACCGGCGCGGGCAGCGGCAGCGCCCGTACGAGCACGGCGGCGGCGACCGCGACCGCGCCCACCGTCACCGCGTCCGGGACCGCCGCGAGGTGGCCGGCCGCCAGCACCGCGAAGGCGGCCGAGGCGACGGTCGCCATGAGGCCCTGCATCCGCTCGTCCGCGCCCGCCCGGCTGCGCAGCTGGAGGACCACGGTGAGCAGCACCCAGACGCCCAGCGTGCCGATGATCGCGGCCGGACCGTTCTCCCGGCCCGCCGCGAGGAGCGCCACATCGGCGACCAGGCCGCCGGCGAAGGCCAGCGCGATGCCCTGCCGGGCCGGCCACATGCCGTTCAGCCGGAACCAGCCCGCCGCCGTCACCGCCTGGAGCAGCACCAGCGGCACGGCCAGCGCGTACGAGCCGATCGCCGCGCCGAGCGCCAGCAGCAGCCCGAGCACCGCGGTGATCGCGGCCGGCTGGATTCCCGGCGCGATGATCGGGGAACGCCCCTCGGCCCGGGCGCGCTGCGCGTCGGTGATCCGGGCGTTGCCGAGGGTGGTGGGGGCGCTGTATCCGTCGGCGCCGGAAGCGGCGGGGACCGGCGGCACGGGTGCCACGGGAGCGGGCTCCGCGTGGACCTCGGGCGGCAGCGGGCAGGAGCCGGTGCCGAGGGGCGCGGTGTGCTCCCCCTGCGGCGCGGGCCCGTCCGTGCGCTGCACCGTCGGCTGGTACTGCGTGTCCCAGGTCTGCCCCTGCCAGGTCTGCGCGGCGCCCTGGTCCGGCTGGCCGGCCGAGGGGTCCGGATACGCCTGCTGCGGGTAGTCCTGCTGCGGGTACCCCTGCTGCTGCGGATAGCCGTACTGCTGCTGGTCCTGGCCGTACGCGTACTGCTGCTGCGGGTCCTGCCCGTACCCGTACTGCTGCTGCGGGTCCTGCCCGTACCCGTACTGCTGCTGCTGCTCCGGGCCCTGGCCGCCCGGGTGGTACGGATACTGCTGATCGTTGCTCATGTGCTGGGGTTCACCCTCCTGCGAACGGCGGGAGCACCTCGACCGTGCCGCCCTCGGCAAGGCGTACGGTCTCATGGCTCCGGGTCCCGACGGGGTCGCCGTCGATGAGGAACGAGCACCTGAGCAGTACGCGGCTCAGCTCGCCGGGGTGCCGCTCGCGCACCGCGTCGAGCGCGTCCTTGAGGGTCGCGGCGGCGTACGGCTCCTCCGCGGTCCCGGCCGCGGCCTTGGCGGCCGCCCAGTAACGGATCGTTCCCGCGGGCATGGCGGCACTCCTTTCGTTCCGTTCCTCCGGTGCCGGTTCGGGGGACACCGGCCCTCCATCATGGTTCACCGCCGCACCACCCAGTCGCCGATGCGGGTGAGCAAGGTCTCGTCGGCCGCGTTCTCCGCGTGCCCCATGCCCCGCTCCAGCCACAGCTCCGCCGCGTCGCCCGCGGCGGCGGCGAGCATACGGGGGTGGTCGAGCGGGAAGTACGGGTCCCGGTCGCCGTGCACGATCAGCAGCGGGGCCGGGGCGATGAGAGCGGCGGCCTCCACCGGGGAGAGCGGGACCGGGTCCCACGCCTCGCGGTGGATGCGCGTGCGGAAGCCGTAGCGCCCGACCAGCCGTCCGGCGGGCCGGGTCACCATCCAGTGCAGGCGGCGCATCGGGGCCGTCCCCCGGTAGTACCAGCGCGCGGGGGCGCTCACGGACACCACCGCGTCCGCGTGCGCCCCCGTGCGCGCCCCTGCGCGCCCCTCGCGCTCCGCAACCCGCTCGGCCCCGTGGCCGTCCCCGCCGTCCGCCGCCGGGGAGGCGTACAGCGCCCCGTGCCGCAGCACCACCGAGCCGCCCATCGAGAAGCCGACGGTCACCACGCGCCGGTGTCCCAGCGAGCGCGCCCAGGCGACCGCCGCCGCCAGGTCCAGCACCTCGCGGTCGCCGACCGTGGAGAACCCGCCGGACCTGCCGTGACCCCGGAAGGAGAACGTCACCACCGCCGCGTACCGGGAGAACGCGCGCACCGCCCTGCGCACCGCGGGGCGGTCCGCCGAACCGGTGAATCCGTGCGCGACGACGATCGCCGTTCCCCCGCCGTCATCCCCCGTACACGGGTCGTACACCGCCTCGATCCAGGTCCCGTCATCCGCCCGCAACGCGGCCCTCAGGGGTACCCGCGTGACCGAGCGAACAACGAAATCCGGAATTCTCCCCTCTGACACAGAACTCATGTGGGTTATTCTCCTGTGAAGAGGATCCGGGCAGAGCAGCCCCCGGATCCTTTTGTGCTTTCCGGGCGTTGTTACGACGACGTTTCGACAAGCTCAGCGGGACCGTACGAAGCAGAGCCGCATACTCCCCCGGGCAGCGCCCGGGAGTGCCCCTCTCGCAGGGAACGAGGAGGACCGAACGTCATGGGCGAGCCGACCGTGCACCATCAACGACCGACGAACCGGGCAGGTGGACGGCGATGAGCTCTCTGCTGCTCCTCACGAATGCCCTCCAGCCGTCGACGGAGGTGCTTCCGGCCCTCGGTCTCCTGCTCCACAGCGTGCGCGTCGCGCCCGCCGAGGGGCCCGCACTCGTGGACACCCCGGGGGCCGACGTCATCCTCGTGGACGGGCGCCGCGACCTCCCGCAGGTCCGCTCGCTCTGCCAGCTGCTGCGGTCCACCGGGCCCGGCTGTCCGCTGATCCTCGTCGTCACGGAGGGCGGCCTCGCGGCCGTCACCGCCGACTGGGGCATCGACGACGTCCTGCTGGACACCGCGGGCCCCGCCGAGGTCGAGGCACGGCTGCGGCTGGCGACCGGCCGGCAGCAGATCACTGCCGACGACTCCCCGATGGAGATCCGCAACGGCGACCTCTCGGTGGACGAGGCGACGTACAGCGCGAAGCTGAAGGGCCGGGTCCTCGACCTGACCTTCAAGGAATTCGAACTGCTGAAGTACCTGGCGCAGCACCCGGGCCGGGTCTTCACCCGCGCGCAGCTGCTCCAGGAGGTCTGGGGCTACGACTACTTCGGCGGTACGCGCACGGTCGACGTGCACGTACGGCGGCTGCGCGCCAAGCTCGGCCCGGAGCACGAGTCACTGATCGGGACCGTGCGCAACGTGGGCTACCGCTTCGTCGCCCCCGAGAAGGTCGAGCGGGCGGCGGAGGAGGCCAAGGCGGCCCAGCGGGGTGTCACCCGTTCGGAGCAGCCGGCCGTCGCCGAGGTCACGGAAGAAGCCCCGGTCCGGCCTGCCAAGAGGTAGTTCCATCCGCGTAGACTGCCGCGCGTGGCCAAGGTGACGCGGGACGATGTGGCGAGACTGGCGGGGACGTCGACCGCAGTGGTCAGTTACGTCATCAACAACGGACCCCGGCCGGTCGCCCCGGCCACGCGCGAGCGGGTGCTCGCCGCGATCAAGGAGCTGGGCTACCGGCCCGACCGGGTCGCCCAGGCCATGGCCTCGCGGCGGACCGATCTCATAGGGATGATCGTGCCCGACGCCCGGCAGCCGTTCTTCGCGGAGATGGCACACGCGGTCGAACAGGCCGCCGCCGAGCGCGGGAAAATGGTGCTCGTCGGCAACTCCGACTATCGCGACGAGCGCGAGGTCCACTATCTGCGGGCCTTCCTCGGCATGCGGGTCTCCGGTCTCATCCTGGTCAGCCAGGGCCCCAGCGAGCGCGCGGCGGCGGAGATAGAGGCGTGGGACGCCCGGGTCGTGCTGCTCCACGAGCGGCCCGAGGCCATCGACGACGTCGCGGTCGTCACGGACGACATCGGCGGCGCCCAGCTCGCCACCCGCCACCTCCTCGAACACGGCAACGCGTACGTGGCCTGCCTCGGCGGCACGGAGGAGACCCCGTCCGTCGGCGACCCGGTCGCCGACCACGTCGAGGGGTGGCGGCGCGCGATGCACGAGTCGGGTCGCTCCACGGAGGGCCGGCTCTTCCAGGCCCCGTACAACCGCTACGACGCCTATCAGGTGGCCCTGGAACTGCTCTCCGGGCCGGACAGGCCGCCGGCCATCTTCTGCGCCACGGACGACCAGGCGATCGGCGTGCTGCGGGCCGCCCGCGAGCTGCGCATCGACGTGCCGGGCGAGCTGGCCGTCGCCGGCTTCGACGACGTCAAGGAAGCCGGGCTGACCGATCCGCCGCTCACCACGGTCTCCTCGGACCGCCCGGCGATGGCGCGGGCGGCGGTGGACCTGGTGCTCGACGACTCGCTGCGGGTCTCGGGGTCGCGGCGGGAGCGGCTGAAGCAGTTCCCCTCGGCGCTGGTGGTCCGCCGCTCGTGCGGCTGCGGAGAGCCGCCGGCGTCCGCCTGAGCCCCGGGCCTCCCGTCGGGGGCCCCGGGCTTTATATCGGGCATACGCGGTTCTGCCGGGCTTCTCAGGACGCCCTCACGCTCCTCTCATGTTGGCCGGACAGGCTCATAGACATGACAGAGAGCCAGCGCCCGAGCGGCGAGTACCCGATGTACCCCTCGTACGGCAACGGCGAAGCGGCCTACCCGCCGCCGCCGTCATACCAGCCCCTCCCGCCGGTCTCTCCGGCCCCGACGGGCCCCGGCCCCGGCGAAGAGCCGCCCGCACACCGCCGCCGGGCCCGCAAGCCGGTCGCGCTCGTCGCGGCGGTGGCCATCGCGGCGGCGGTCATCGGCGGCGGCACGGCCACGGTGATCGGCAGGCTCGCCGACGACCCCGCCACCACGGCCGCCGGGAGCGGCATCGTCCAGGGCACCACCGTCTCGCAGAGCGACAAGGGCACGGTGTCCGGTGTGGCCAAGGCCCTCTCGCCGACCATCGTGGAGATCGGCGCGACCTCGACGGCCGGCCAGTCCACCGGTTCGGGCGTGGTCATCACCTCGGACGGCGAGATCGTCACCAACAACCACGTCATCGCGGACGCGTCCCGGATCAAGGTCACCCTCAGCACCGGCAAGACGTACACCGCCGACGTCGTCGGCACCGACGCCGACAAGGACCTCGCGCTGATCAAGCTCCAGGGCGCGAGCGGTCTGAAGACCGCTACCCTCGGCGACTCCTCCCAGGTCGCCGTCGGCGACGAGGTCGTCGCGATCGGCTCGCCCGAGGGCCTGACCGGCACCGTCACCAGCGGCATCGTCTCCGCCCTCGACCGTGACGTCACGGTCGCCAAGGAGGGCGGCAACGGGCAGGGCCAGGGTCAGGGCCAGGAACAGCAGGGCGGCGGGCGCCAGTGGCCCTTCGAGTTCGGCGGACAGCAGTTCAACGGCGACACCGGCGAGTCCACCACCACGTACAAGGCCCTCCAGACCGACGCCTCGCTCAACCCTGGCAACTCCGGCGGTGCGCTGATCAACATGAACGGCGAGATCATCGGCATCAACTCCGCGATGTACTCGGCGAGCTCCGCCGCCGGTCAGAGCAGCTCCGGCGCGGGCAGCGTCGGCCTCGGCTTCGCCATCCCGGTGAACACCCTGAAGGCCGACCTCGACACCCTGCGGGCCGGGAACGGTTCCTGACCGTACGGGGCTGAGAAACTAGTGGGTATCCGGCGACACCCCCCAGGCCCCCGCGCCCCGGCCCGTACGACCGAGAAGAGGACGAGAGAGCGATGAGCCCCGCCGAAGACGATCCGCAGCGCATTCTGATCGTCGACGACGAGCCCGCCGTGCGCGAGGCCCTGCAACGCAGCCTCGCCTTCGAGGGATACGGCACCGAGGTCGCCGTCGACGGCCTCGACGCCCTCGCCAAGGCGGAGTCGTACGCCCCCGACCTCATCGTCCTGGACATCCAGATGCCCCGCATGGACGGCCTGACCGCCGCCCGCCGCATCCGCGCCACGGGCACCACCACGCCCATCCTGATGCTCACGGCCCGGGACACCGTCGGCGACCGCGTCACCGGACTCGACGCGGGCGCCGACGACTACCTGGTCAAGCCGTTCGAACTGGACGAGCTGTTCGCCCGCATCCGCGCGCTGCTGCGCCGCAGCTCGTACGCGACGGCCTCGGGCGGTCCCGTCCCCGACGACAACGTGCTCTCCTTCGCCGATCTGCGCATGGACCTGTCGACCCGCGAGGTCATGCGCGGCAACCGGCGCGTGGAGCTGACCCGTACCGAATTCACGCTCCTGGAGATGTTCCTCGCGCACCCGCGCCAGGTGCTGACCCGCGAGCAGATCCTGAAGGCGGTGTGGGGCTTCGACTTCGAGCCGAGCTCCAACTCGCTGGACGTCTACGTGATGTACCTGCGCCGCAAGACGGAGGCGGGCGGCGAACCGCGCCTCGTCCACACCGTGCGCGGTGTGGGGTACGCGCTCCGCTCCGGCGGGGGCGACGGATGACGGGCCCGGTGCGGCGTTTCCGCGCGCTGCCGCTCCGCTCCCGGCTGGCCCTGCTGGTCGCGACGGCGGTCGCGGTGGCGGTGGCGGCGGTGGCGGTGGCCTGCTGGTTCGTGACGCGGGAGCAGCTGGAGGAGCAGCAGGACGAGGCGCTGCGCGGTGCCACGGTCGACAAGGTCTATCTGACCGACCTGTACCAGTACTGCCAGCGCACCACCGCCAAACGGCCGCCCACGCCCTACACCGGCCTCACCGTCCAGCTCATCGACAGCCAGGGGAACGTGTGCGTGGCCCCCGGCTCGCCCCGGCTCCCGGTGACCCAGGACGACCTCGCGGTGATCGGCGGCGAGCCGACCGGCCAGCTGCACACGGAGACCGACTCCGCCGGGGCGAAGATGCGCGTCCTCACCTCCCCGGTGACGGCGACGGGCGTTCCGGGGGAGCCCGCCATCCCCCTCGGACTCTCCATCGCCCGCCCCCTCAGCGAGATCGACGACCCCCTGTCCACCCTCGCCTGGGTCCTCCTCCTCGTCGGCGGCATCGGCGTCGTCGGCGCCGGCGCCGCCGGGCTCTGGGTCGCCCGTTCCGGGCTGCGCCCCGTGGACGAGCTCACCGAGGCCGTCGAGCACGTGGCCAGGACCGAGGACCTGACCGTCCGCATCCCCGTCGAGGGCGAGGACGAGATCGCCCGCCTGTCCCGGTCGTTCAACTCCATGACCGCGTCCCTGGCGACCTCCCGCGACCGGCAGGCCCAGCTCATCGCGGACGCGGGCCACGAGCTGCGTACCCCGCTCACCTCGCTGCGGACCAACATCGAGCTGCTGGCCCGCAGCGACGACACCGGCCGGGCGATCCCGCCGGACGACCGCAGGGCCCTGATGTCGTCGGTCAAGGCGCAGATGACGGAGCTGGCCGCGCTCATCGGCGACCTCCAGGAGCTCGCCCGCCCGGACGCCGCCCAGCCGGGCCCGCTCCAGGTGGTGGCCCTGCACGACATCACCCGCGCCGCCCTCCGCCGCGCCCGGCTGCGCGGTCCGGAGCTGACGATCACGGACGACCTGGCCCCCTGGTACGTACGCGCCGAACCGGCCGCCCTCGAAAGGGCGATCGTCAACGTCCTGGACAACGCGGTGAAGTTCAGCCCGGCGCACGGCACGATCGACGTGGTCCTGCACCGGGGCCGCCTCACGGTCCGCGACCACGGCCCCGGCATCCCCGCCGACGAACTCCCGCACGTCTTCGAACGCTTCTGGCGCTCCCCGTCCGCCCGCCAGCTCCCGGGCTCGGGCCTCGGCCTGTCGATCGTGGCCCGTACGGTCCAGCAGTCGGGCGGCGACATCGCCCTCACCCCGGCCGAGGGCGGCGGCACGGAAGCGGCGATCAACCTGCCGGGGGCCCCGCAGCCGCCGCCGGACGCCGTACGCGACTGACACCCCCCTCGCGTGCAGAGGCCATGCACATACCTCATAGGATCTTCACAGCCGCCCGCGTGTTCACTCCGCTGTGGCCGGCACCGCCTGAACCGTCCGCTTCCCCGGACCGACCCCAAGGGCTCATGTGAAGATTCGCCGCATACTCGCCACGGCCGTGGCCGTCGCCGTCACCACCCCCGCCGCGTTCCTCTCCGTCACCCCGGCCTTCGCCGACTCCGAGCCGGCGGCGGAGGCCCGGGCCGAGCCGACGATCGAGGAACTCGAGAAGGCCGCCGCCGAGGCGCAGAAGGCCTACGACGACGCGCTCGCCGCGCAGAAGGCCGGCTACGAGGTCGTGGAGGCGGCCGTCTCCGACGAGGCACCCCTCGCCGTGGCGGCCAGGGCCGCCCGCAAGAAGGCGGACGACGCCGCTGCCGCCAGGACCACCGCCGACCAGGCCGTCACCGACGCCAAGGCCGCGCTCGCCGCGCTGCCCGACACCGCGTCCGACGCCGAGCGCACCGCCGCCGGGAAGGCCGTCACCGGCGCCGAGGCCGCGGCCGCCACCGCGGCGACCGCCGAGGCCGAAGCGGAGACCAGGGCCACGGAGGCCGACACCGCCAGCGACGACGCCCGCGTCGCCGCCGTCCGCGCCTACGGCGTGCTGCAGAAGGCCGTGGCCGACGCACTCGCCGCCAAGACCGCCGCCGACGAGGCACTGGCCAAGGCCCGTGAGGAGGAGGGCGGCCCGGACTGCGTGCCCGCGAACCTCCGCGCCACCCTGACCGGCCTGCCCTCCTCGGTCGTCGCCGGCACCGGCACCACCTTCTCGCTGCGCGTGAGGAACGGCACCGAGCAGACGCTCGACGCGGTCACCGCGTACGCGTACGTCCACACCACCGACACGACCGGCCTCAAGACGACCGACGCGTACATGCACCTCCAGTGGTCCACCGCCGCGTCGCCGAAGTGGCACGCCGTCGCCAAGGACCACCGCATCGGCATCGGTGCGCTGAAGGCGGGCGCGCAGACCGACGTCAAGCTCCGCCTCACCGCCGACGCCAAGGCTCCGGCCGGCAACGGCGTCGTCCTCACCTCGGCCGAGTACGTCAACAAGGACGGCTCCTGCGGCGGCGCCCCCGGCGGGGAGACGGCCGCCTTCACGGTCAAGGCCGCGGGCTCGGGGACCGGCACGACCGGCTCCACCGGCAACGGAGGCACCACCGGAGACACGGGCTCCACCGGTGACACCGGCTCCACCGGCTCCACCGGCTCGACCGGCACCTCCGGGCAGCAGGCCCAGGGCTCGGCGTCCGACGAGGCGTCCACCGGCGGCGGCCTCGCCTCCACGGGCTCGTCCGACGCCACCGTCCCGCTCGGCATCACCGGCGCCGCCGCCGTGGCGCTCGGTGGGGCGGCCGTGTTCGTCGTCCGCCGCCGCAAGGCCGGCGCACAGGTCTGAGCGAGCGCGCGGGCGGAAAGGGGGAGGGGCTGCGGACCGGTTCGACCGGTCCGCAGCCCCTCCCCTTCTACTGTGCTGCTCCCTCTACTGCACGACCGTGATCCGGTCCGTCGCCGGCGGGGCCAGCGGGGACGAGGACGTGGAGTGCGCGGCCAGGTAGGCGTTGAACAGATCCAGGTCGGAGGCGCCGACCAGCTTGTTGGTGCCCTGACCGAGCGCCGCGAAGCCGTCGCCGCCGCCCGCCAGGAACTCGTTCATCGCGACGCGGTACGTCTTGCCCGGGTCGATCGCCTCGCCGTTCAGCTTGATCGTGTCGGTGACCACGCGGGCCGCGCCGGACTTGGTCATGTCCAGCGTGTAGGTGAGGCCCTTGGAGACCTGGAGGATCTTCGGGCTGGCCTCGTTGGAACCGCTGACCTGCTGCTGGAGCGCGGAGACGAGCTGGGCGCCGGTCAGGTCCACGACGTTCATCATGTTGGTGAACGGCTGCACGGTGAACGCCTCGCCGTAGGTGACGACGCCGTCGCCCTCGCTGCCGGACGCCTTGTACACCAGGTCCGCGCGGATGCCGCCCGGGTTCATGAAGGCG
This sequence comes from Streptomyces sp. NPDC008163, assembly GCF_042956885.1. Classification (NCBI taxonomy): domain Bacteria; kingdom Bacillati; phylum Actinomycetota; class Actinomycetes; order Kitasatosporales; family Streptomycetaceae; genus Streptomyces; species Streptomyces sp. NPDC008163. Next base: position 130,657 of record NZ_JBIBHG010000017.1, read on the forward strand.
ACGACCGCCCCGCCCTTGTCCGCCGGGGCCAGGCCCTCCAGCTGCGCGTCCGCGATCAGGTCACCGAGCGGCTTCTCCGGGGCGGTGGAGCCGCGCCCGTTGATGTCGGCGGAGATGTAGCCCTGGGGCCGGTTCGAGATCGGGGCCGCGAGCGTGTTCCAGCGGGCGATCAGGTCCGTCATGTCCTTGGCGGGCGCCTGGTCACGGCTGACGAGGTGGTTCGCCGAGACCGGGTTCGACGGGGTCGGACCGTGGTGCTTCGAACCGTGCTTGCCGCTGCCCCGAACCGCCGTGCGCACGATGTCACCGGTGCGGCGGTCGTACGTCAGCGTCGTGTCCGTGTACAGCCGGCCGAAGGAGGCCGCCGAGGTGACCAGGCGCGGGTTGCCGGCGGGGTCCGGGATGGTGCAGACGTACGCCTGGTGGGTGTGGCCCGTGACCAGGGCGTCGACCTTCGGCGTGATGCCCTTGGCGATGTCCGTGATCGGCCCGGAGATGCCGTCACCGGCGCCCGGGCTGTCGCAGTCGTAGTTGTACGAGGCGGAGGCGGGCAGACCGCCCTCGTGGATGAGCGCGACGATCGACTTCACGCCCTGGCGGTCCAGCTCCTTGGCGTACTTGTTGATCGTCTCGACCTCGTCGTGGAACTTGAGCCCCTTGACGCCGTTGGCCGTCACGATGTTCGGCGTGCCCTCCAGGGTCACCCCGATGAAGCCGATCTTGACGCCGTTCTTCTTCCATACGGTGTACGGCTTGAGGATGGGCTTCCCGGACTTCTCGCTCGTCACATTGGCCGCGAGGTACGGGAAATCGGCGCCCGGGAACTTCTTGCCCTTCTCGTAGCACCCCTCGACCGGGTGGCAGCCGCCGTTCTGAAGGCGCGCCAGCTCGGTCGCGCCCTCGTCGAACTCGTGGTTGCCGACGCTCGTGACATCGAGGTCGATCTTGTTCAGCGCCTCGATGGTCGGCTCGTCGTGGAAGAGCCCCGACAGCAGCGGGCTCGCGCCGACCATGTCGCCGCCGGCCGCCGTGATCGAGTACGGGTGGCCCTTCCGGGCGGTGCGCAGCGAGGAGGCGAGGTACTCGACGCCGCCGGCCGGAATCGCCTTCGTCGTGCCGTCCGCCTGCGTCTCGGTGACCGTACCGGCCGAGCCGGCCGGCGGCTCCAGGTTGCCGTGCAGGTCGTTGAAGGACAGCAGCTGTACGTCGACGGTCCGGGCCGGCGTGTGGTGCCCGTGGCCGTGGTCGCCGCCGTGGCCGCGCCCGTGGGCGTCGGCCGGCATGGCGGCGACGAGCGCGCCCACGGTGGCGAGACCGGCCGCGGCGGCGAGCACCCGCCGTGACGCCCGGTTCTTCTGCGGTGTCGCTGACATCGGTCCCCTTGTGAGTTCAGCGGGTGAAGTACGAGCCGCAGCCTAGAGTCAACGCGCGTAGCGCGACAGGTGTACGGGGTTACGAAGTGGTTGCCAACCGGTGCGGCGTTCCAGCCCGTCCGGAGAACGAGGACGGAACCGTCGCCCCGGACCCGGGCAGGCGACCAGGACCTGCGGGCAGCGGGCCCTTACGCTCGTACGCATGACGACAGACGCACCGCTCCCCGCCCCCGGACGCGAGATCCAGACGCTCGACACCCTCTCCCCCGACCAGGCCGCGGCCGTGCTCGACCTGCTCGCCGAGGCCGCGCGTGCCGACGGCCGGCAGGCCGTTTCGGAGCAGGGCCGTCTGCAACTGCGTGGCGGACAGCGGGAAGGCGTACGGCACTTCCTGCTGTCCGCCGGAGGCGTGCTCGCCGGATACGCGCAACTGGAGGACACCGACCCCGTGGAAGCCCCGGCCGCCGAGCTGGTCGTGCACCCCGCCCACCGGGGCCACGGCCACGGCCGCGCGCTCGGGGCCGCCCTGCTCGCCGCCACCGGGAAGCGGCTGCGGGTCTGGGCGCACGGCGGGAAGGCCGCGGCGCGCCACCTCGCCCAGGTCCTCGGCCTCTCGCTGTTCCGGGAACTGCGCCAGCTGCGCCGCCCGTTGAACCCGCTGAACCTCGCCGAGCCGGTGCTCCCGCCGGGCGTCACCGTGCGCACCTTCGTCCCGGGCGAGGACGACGCCGCCTGGCTCGCGGTGAACCGCGCGGCGTTCGCCCACCACCCGGAGCAGGGCTCGCTGACCCAGCGCGACCTGGACGACCGCAAGGCCGAGTCCTGGTTCGACCCGAAGGGCTTCTTCCTGGCCGAGCGCGAGGACGGCGCGGGCGCCCCGGAACTGATCGGCTTCCACTGGACGAAGGTGCACGCCGAGGAGCAGCTCGGCGAGGTGTACGTGGTCGGCATCCGGCCCGACGCGCAGGGCGGCGGCCTCGGCAAGGCGCTCACCGCGACCGGGCTGCGCCACCTGGCGGCGGAGGGCCTGCCGACCGCGATGCTCTACGTCGACGCGGACAACCCGGCGGCGCTCGCCGTGTACGAGCGGATGGGCTTCACGACGCACGAGGTCGACCTGATGTACCGCACGGAGTCCTGATCACCCCTCAAGTCCGCTCGGGGCGGCGTCGCTTGACGCCGCCCCTCCCTTACGGCACCCTTTCACTACTCAACTAGTGAAAGGGTGAAGATGGCAGAGTCCGCGGCAGTCGAGTTCCGCATCGACCGGCGCAGCGGTGTCGCCACCTACCTCCAGATCGTCCAGCAGACCAGACAGGCCCTGCGCCTGGGCCTGCTGGAGCCGGGCGACCGGCTGCCCACCGCACGGGAGGTGGTCGAGGCGACCGCGATCAACCCGAACACCGTGCTCAAGGCGTACCGCGAGCTGGAACGCGAAGGGCTCGTCGAGGGCCGTCGCGGCCTCGGCACCTTCGTCACCGGGACGCTCGGCGGCGCGGCGGCCGCCGACTCCCCGCTGCGCGCCGAACTCACCGCGTGGGCGGGTCGGGCGCGGGCGGCCGGACTCGAACGCGACGACGTGAGCGCGCTCTTCACCGCCGTACTGGACAGCACATTCGAGGGGGGCCAGGACCGATGACAGGGACCGCACTGGAGGCCGAGGGGCTCGGCATGAGGTACAGGGGCCGCGGGGGCGGCTGGGCGCTGCGGGACTGCACGTTCCGGCTGCCCGTCGGCGCCGTCTGCGCGCTCGTCGGACCCAATGGCGCCGGCAAGTCCACCCTGCTCGCCCTGGCGGCGGGTTTCCTGCGATCGGGCGAGGGAACGCTGCGGGTCCTCGGCTCGGCACCCGGCGAGACGCGTGGCCGGATGGCGTACGTCGCCCAGGACAAGCCGCTCTACCCGCAGTTGACGGTCTCCGAAACCCTGTGGGCGGGTGCGGAGCTGAACCCGGACGGCTGGGACCGGGAGGCGGCGGCGCGCATCGCCGGACCACTGCCGTCGGACGCGAAGGTCCGGGACCTCTCCGGCGGGCAGCGCAGCCGTCTCGCCCTCGCCCTCGCGCTGGGCAAGCGGGCCGAACTCCTGCTCCTGGACGAGCCGATGGCCGACCTCGACCCCCTCGCCCGCCACCAGTTGATGGGCGCCCTGATGGCCGAGGCCGCCGAGCACGGGACGACCATCGTGATGTCCTCGCACATCCTCAGCGAGCTGGAGGGCGCCTGCGACCACCTCCTCCTGATCGACGACGGCCGCGTCCGCCTCGGCGGCGAGACGGACGACCTCATCGCCGCCCACGCCGTCCTCACGGGCCCGGCCCGCGACCTGGCCCCGCACACGGTGATCGAATCCCGCACGACGGGCCGCGCGGTCACCGCCCTGATCCGCCCGGAGGGCCCGGTGGCCCCGACCTGGGACCGCTCCGAACCCTCCCTGGAAGAGCTGTTGCTCGCCCACCTGCGCTCCCCGGAGGCCCCGGCCCTGCTCACACCGAACACGACGGCCCACGAGGCGGTGGCGGCATGAGCGCGATGATTCTGCGGGGCCCTGAACGGCTCCTCGTGCGGCAGCACCGCCTCGTCCTGTGGATGAGCGGCGCCCTCACACTCGCCGGGATCGCCCTGGTGGCCGGGGCCTGGTTGTTCACGTCCTCCGCCGCCGACGACTTCGCCGGAACAGGTTGCTCGGTGCAGCACACCGTCCACGGCTGCGGCATCCAGGTCCGCCACTTCCTCAGCATCGAGCTGTACTACAACCACCTCTTCAGTTATGCCGGGCTGGTGATGGCCGTGCTGCCGGCCCTCGTCGGCCTCTTCGTCGCCGGGCCGCTGATCGGCCGGGAGCTGGAGGACGGCACCTACCGGCTCTCCTGGGGCCAGTCCGTCAGCCCCGCCCGCTGGCTGGCCGCCAAGCTCGCCGTGCCGGGCGCCGTCACCGTGGCCGGGGTCGCCGTCCTGTCCGCCGTGTACGCGTGGGGCTGGTCCCGGACGTACGAGACGAACTACCCGTCGGAGTCCTCCGAACCACTGATCTACGGGGCGATGGGCCCGGTACCGGTAGCCTCCGCCCTGCTCGGCCTCGCCCTCGGCGCACTCATCGCCCTGCTGGTCCGGCGCGCCCTGGCGTCGGTGACCCTCACCGTGGCCGTCTCCCTCGTGCTGCTCGTGGCCAGGGAATCCGTCCGCCCCGGCGGACCCTTCTGGCCCCTCCAGCTCATGGAGACGGCCATCCTCCTCGCCCTCGCCGCGGTCGCCACCGCCCTCGCCTTCCGGGTCCTGCGGCGCTACCACGCCTGAGGCAATCCCAAACCCGTCCGGGGCTCCGGCCCCGGGCGGGACGACCGCTCCGGCCCGGGACGGCACGACCGCTCCGACCCCGGACGGCACGACCGCTCCGGCCCGGGCGGGACCCACACACGGCCACCCACCGCTTCCCGCACGTCATGTCGTCGTAACCACGCATTCAGACGGCCTTGCGACCCTCGCAGGATGCAGCCAGCTGTGCCGTCCCCCCGCAACGGGCGAAATACCGGCAGAACGCGCCCCGACCGCGCCGTCCTCTCGATCTCGTCCGCCTCCGACGCGCCCCCGGAGCGCTCCGGGCGGAACAATGGATCCATGAGCCAGCAGCCCAGCTCCGAGGTCCCGGTCCAGCCCGCCGCCCAGCCGTCCGTCGGCGCCCTCGCCGCACACCGGCCGCACGCCGTCGCCCCCTCCGGGAGAGGCACGGCCCTGTCCACCGCCGCCGATTTCGACCCGGACATCGACGCCGACGCCGACGCCTACGAACCCGAGGTGGACGGCGACGAACTGCCCCAGGGCCGCTTCCTGGACCGCGAACGCAGCTGGCTCGCCTTCAACGAACGCGTCCTCGAACTGGCCGAGGACCCCACCACGCCCCTTCTGGAGCGGGCCAACTTCCTGGCCATCTTCGCGTCGAACCTGGACGAGTTCTTCATGGTCCGGGTCGCAGGGCTGAAGCGCCGCATCGCGACCGGGGTCGCCACCCGGTCCGCGTCCGGCCTCCAGCCCCGCGAGGTGCTGGACCTGATCTGGACCCGCTCGCGCGAGCTCATGGCCCGGCACGCCGCCTGCTACCAGCAGGACGTCGCCCCGGCCCTCTCCGACGAGGGCATCCAGCTGATCCGCTGGCCGGAGCTGACCGACAAGGAGCAGGCCCGCCTGTTCACCTTCTTCCGGCAGCGCGTCTTCCCCGTCCTCACCCCCCTCGCCGTGGACCCGGCCCACCCCTTCCCGTACATCTCCGGCCTCTCGCTGAACCTCGCCGTCGTCGTACGCAATCCGGTCAGCGGCCACCGCCACTTCGCCCGGGTCAAGGTGCCGCCGCTGCTGACCCGCTTCCTGGAGGCGTCGCCGCAGCGCTACGTGCCCATAGAGGACGTCATCGCGGCCCACCTGGAGGAGCTGTTCCCGGGCATGGAGGTGCTGGCGCACCACATGTTCCGGGTCACCAGGAACGAGGACCTGGAGGTCGAGGAGGACGACGCGGAGAACCTGCTCCAGGCCCTGGAGAAGGAGCTCATGCGCCGCCGCTTCGGCCCGCCGGTCCGCCTGGAGGTCGAGGAGTCCATCGACCCTTACGTACTGGACCTGCTCGTCCGCGAGCTCAAGGTGTTCGACGCCGAGGTCTACCCGCTGCCGGGCCCCCTCGACCTCACCGGCCTCTTCGGCATAGCGTCGCTGGACCGGCCCGAGCTGAAGTACCCCAAATTCGTCGCCGGCACCCACCGCGACCTCGCCGAGGTCGAGTCCGCGTCCGCGCCGGACATCTTCGCCGCCGTACGCGAGCGGGACGTGCTGCTGCACCACCCGTACGACTCCTTCTCCACCTCCGTCCAGGCGTTCCTGGAGCAGGCGGCAGGCGACCCGGACGTCCTCGCGATCAAGCAGACCCTGTACCGGACCTCGGGCGACTCACCGATAGTGGACGCCCTCATCGACGCCGCCGAGTCCGGCAAGCAGGTCCTCGTCCTGGTCGAGATCAAGGCCCGCTTCGACGAGCAGGCCAACATCAAGTGGGCGCGCAAGCTGGAAGAGGCGGGCTGCCACGTCGTCTACGGGCTCGTCGGCCTGAAGACCCACTGCAAGCTCTCCCTCGTCGTCCGCCAGGAGGGCGACACCCTGCGCCGCTACTCGCACGTCGGCACCGGCAACTACCACCCGAAGACGGCCCGGCTCTACGAGGACCTCGGCCTGCTCACCGCCGACCCGCAGGTCGGCGCGGACCTCTCCGACCTCTTCAACCGGCTCTCCGGCTACTCCCGCCGCGAGACCTACCGCCGCCTCCTCGTCGCCCCCAAGTCGCTGCGCGACGGCCTGGTCGCCCGTATCACCAAGGAGGTCACGCACCACCGCGCGGGCCGCCCCGCCTACGTACGGATCAAGGTCAACTCGATGGTGGACGAGGCGATCATCGACGCCTGCTACCGGGCCGCCCAGGCCGGCGTCCCCGTCGACATCTGGGTACGCGGCATTTGCGCGATCCGCCCCGGCGTCACCGGCCTCTCCGAGAACATCCGGGTCCGCTCGGTCCTCGGCCGCTTCCTCGAACACTCCCGGGTCTTCGCCTTCGGCAACGGCGGCGAACCCGAGGTCTGGTTCGGCAGCGCCGACATGATGCACCGCAACCTCGACCGCCGCATCGAGGCCCTGGTCCGGGTCACCGACCCCGCCCACCGCGCGGCCCTCAGCCGCCTCCTGGAGACCGGCATGGCCGACACCACCTCCTCCTGGCACCTGGGCCCCGACGGCGACTGGACCCGGCACTCCACGGACGCGGACGGCAAACCCCTGCGGCACGTACAGGAAATGCTCATTGACGCCCGGAGGCGCCGGCGTGCGACGCCCTGACCAGCACACCCAGGCCACGGCCCCGGCCCACGCCCCCGGCATCACCGGCGTGAGCGCGGGGTCGGTCCTCGGCCCCTATCTGCGCACCCAGGCCGCGGACTTCCTGCGCAGCCTGCGCCTGCACCGCGAGAGCACCGCCCCCACGGACGCCGGATCGCGCGCCGCCGAGCAGGCCGCCACCGCGCTGCGCCGCTCCTCCCGCCGGATCGGCGCCACCCTGCGCACCTTCCGCACCGCGCTCGACCCGCTCTGGGCGGAGCAACTGCGCACCGAACTCTCCTGGCTCTCCGGCACCCTCGCCCGCGAACACGCGTACGCGGACCGGCTGACCCGGCTCCTGGAAGCCCTGCACGGCCTCTCCGGCGGCCCCGTCCTCCCGGCCGCCCGCACCGGCGACTCCACGGGAACGGGCCGCCCCGTCCTCGGCGTCGGCGCCGCCCGGGCCGGCGCCCTGCTGGAACGGCAGCTCACCCTCGCCCGGACCCGCGCCCACTCCGCCGCCCTCCAGGCCCTCGGCTCCGCCCGCTTCCACGCGGTGGCCGACGCGGTCGCGCTGCTCGCCTCCGAGGTCCCGCTCGCCCCCGCCGCGGCCGGGCCCGCCGGCGACGTCCTCGCCGAACCCGCGGACCGGGCGGAGCAGCGGCTGCTCGGGGCCGTCGCCGCGCTGCCCTCCGACGAGTCGGCGGAGCCGTACAACGAGGCGCACGACGCGCCCTGGCACCAGACCCGCCTGCTGCTCCGGCTCCACCGCTACGCCCACGAGGTGGTGCACGGCGGCACCGACCCGGTCCTGGCCGCCCCGGGGCACGCCCTCGATCTGCACCGGGACGCGGTCGAGGCGGCCGGCGCCGCCGCCACGGCCGCCCGCACACCGCGCATCGCCCCGGCGACCGCGTACGCCCTGGGCGTGCTCCACGCCGACCAGCGCCACGAGGTGGAGGCGGCGCGCGCGGTCTTCCGCGAGAGCTGGCCCTACGCGACGACGGGGGCGGCGCGGTCGTGAGCGGCACGGTGCGGGCGGCGGGCTGCGTCCTGTGGCGCCGGCCGCCCGCACCCGCCGGGGGCGTGGAGCTGTGCCTCGTCCACCGGCCGCGTTACGACGACTGGTCGTTCCCCAAGGGCAAGCTGAAGCGCGGCGAGTCCCTGCGGGACGCGGCGGTCCGCGAGGTCCTGGAGGAGACGGGCCACCACTGTGTGCCGGGGGCCGTGCTGCCCATGGTCCGGTACGTCGCGCACGGCCGCCCGAAGGAGGTCACGTACTGGTCCGCCGAGGCCACGACGGGCACCTTCACCCCGAACGACGAGGTGGACGCGGTGCTGTGGCTGCCGCCGGAGGCCGCCCGGGAGCGCCTGACGCAGCCACGCGACCGGGACGTGCTGGAAGCGGCGCTGAGGACACTGCCGCAGAGTCCCGGCCCGTCCGGCGCTTGAGGACGGAACCGACGCCCGCGACCGGGCCGCACACGCGTGTTTCGCCGCCCCGAGGTCCGGGAACCCCGTCGCCCTTCACGGTTCACCCCCCGTTCACTCACCCCCGTAAACCACGTCACCTGTTCTGCCTAATTTCAGACCTACCGGGTGCAGCGATCAGCCACTGCACCGCCCGCGTCGCACGCCGCCCGCAAGCAGCCGCGGCGGCTTCTGGAAGGAACACCCGAAAGTGAAGCTTCAGCGCAAGAACCGGCTTCGTGCCACCGCGCTCGGTGCCCTCGCCGTCTCCGGCGCCCTGGTCCTCACGGCGTGCGGTTCGGACGACAACAGCGGCGACACCTCCGCCACCGGCGGCGCCAAGACGAAGGCCGCGTCCAACGTCAAGTGCGACGGAGCCAAGGGCCAGCTGCGCGCCTCCGGCTCCAGTGCGCAGAAGAACGCCATGGACCTCTGGGTCAAGGAGTACATGGCCGCCTGCTCCGGCGTGGAGATCAACTACAACTCCTCCTCGTCCGGCGAGGGCATCGTCGCCTTCAACCAGGGCACCGTCGGCTTCGCCGGCTCCGACTCGGCGCTGAAGCCCGAGGAGGTCGCCGACTCCAAGAAGATCTGCAAGTCCGGCCAGGGCATCAACCTCCCGATGGTCGGCGGCCCGATCGCCGTCGGCTTCCACCTCGAAGGCGTCGACAGCCTGACCCTGGACGCCCCGACCCTCGCCAAGATCTTCGACACGAAGATCAAGAAGTGGAACGACGAGGCGATCGCCAAGCTCAACCCCGACGCCAAGCTGCCGGACAAGGCGATCCAGCCCTTCCACCGCTCCGAGGACTCCGGCACCACGCAGAACCTCGGCAAGTACCTCGGCGCCGCGGCCCCGAAGGACTGGAAGTACGAGGCCGAGAAGAAGTGGCCCGCCCCCGGCGGCCAGGCCGCGTCCGGCTCCTCCGGCGTCGCCACCCAGGTCAAGCAGGTCGACGGCTCGATCGGCTACTTCGAGCTGTCCTACGCCGCCTCGCAGCAGATCTCCACGGTCGACATCGACACCGGCGGCTCCACCCCGGTCAAGGCGTCCTCCGAGAACGCCTCCAAGGCCATCGCCGCCGCCAAGATCAAGGGCACCGGCAAGGACCTGGCGCTCGACCTCGACTACACCACCAAGGCCGACGGCGCCTACCCGCTGGTCCTCGTCACGTACGAGGTCGTCTGCGACACCGGCAACAAGGCCGACACCCTCGGCACCGTCAAGTCCTTCCTGACCTACACCGCCTCCGCGGACGGCCAGAAGCTCCTCACCGAGGCCGGCTACGCGCCGATCCCCGAGGAGATCAACGCCAAGGTCCGCGAGACCGTCGCCGGCCTCTCGTAACCAGCCGTACGACACCCAGCGCAACCGGCGGCCGGTCCGGAACACCCCTCCGGACCGGACCGCCCCAGACCCTCCGGTGCACCGCCGCCAGGGGAGCCCCGGCTCCCCCACACAGACCGGAAAGACCATGGCTTCCACCACACCACAGATACAGACCCCGCCGGGCGGGCGAACCGGCCCCCGGTCCACGGGCCGCACCGGCGACCGGATCTTCCTCGGCCTCTCGCGCGGCTCCGGCATCCTGCTCCTGGTGATCATGGCGTCGATCGCCGTGTTCCTGAGCTACCGCGCCGCCGTCGCCATCTCGAAGGACGAGGGCAACTTCCTCACCACCTTCGACTGGAACCCGGCCGGTGACCCGCCCGTCTTCGGCATCGCCGTCCTGCTCTTCGGGACCGTCGTCAGCTCCGTCATCGCGATGGCCATCGCGGTCCCGGTCGCCGTCGGCATCGCCCTGTTCATCTCGCACTACGCCCCGCGCAGGCTGGCCGGCCCGATCGCGTACGTCATCGACCTGCTCGCCGCCGTCCCCAGCATCGTCTACGGCATCTGGGGCGCCCTCGTCCTCGTGCCGTACCTGGAAGGGCTGAACCTCTGGCTCGACCAGTTCTTCGGCTGGACCTACGTCTTCGAGAAGACCGAGATCGGCGTCGCCCGCTCCCTCTTCACCGTCGGCATCCTGCTCGCGATCATGATCCTGCCGATCGTGACCAGCGTCAGCCGCGAGGTCTTCCTCCAGGTCCCCCGGATGAACGAGGAGGCCGCGCTCGCCCTCGGCGCCACGCGCTGGGAGGTCATCCGCCTCTCGGTCCTGCCGTTCGGCCGCTCCGGCGTCATCTCCGCCTCGATGCTGGGCCTCGGCCGCGCACTCGGCGAGACGATGGCCGTCGCCACCGTCCTGTCGCCGAACTTCCTGATCTCGCTGCACGTGCTCAACCCGGGCGGCGGGACGTTCGCCCAGAACATCGCGGCGAAGTTCGGCGAGGCCGACGCCTTCGGGCGGGACGCCCTGATCGCCTCCGGCCTGGTCCTCTTCGTCCTCACCCTGCTGGTCAACGGCGCGGCCCGGCTCATCATCGCCCGCCGCAAGGAGTACTCGGGGGCCAACGCATGAGCCACGCCACCACCACCCCCGGCGTCCAGGACCTCCCGACGCCCGCACCGGCCGCCCCGAAGGGCAGCCTCAGCAGCCGGTCCCTGCCGCGCCTCGCGCCGCTCGGCTTCGCCGTCGTCGCCGTCGCCCTCGGCATCGGCATCGGCCTCGCCGCCGGCTGGCAGAGCCGAGTGCAGTGGGGGCTGATCTCCGCGCTGCTCTTCCTGGTCATCTCGTACGTGACCACCAGCGTCGTCGAGAACCAGCGCCAGGCCCGCGACCGCCTCGCCACCAGCCTGGTCTGGGTGTGCTTCCTGCTCGCCGTCGTCCCGCTGGCCTCGCTGCTCTGGACGACCGTCAGCCGCGGCTCGGAACGCCTGGACGGCTACTTCCTGACCCACTCGATGGCCGGGGTCCTCGGCTCCGAAGCCAGTGGCGGCGTCTACCACGCGCTGATCGGCACCCTGGAACAGGTGGGCATCGCCACCCTGATCTCCGCCCCGCTCGGCCTGCTCACCGCGGTCTACCTGGTGGAGTACGGCAAGGGCGCGCTGTCCAGGGCCGTCACCTTCTTCGTGGACGTCATGACCGGCATCCCGTCCATCGTGGCCGGTCTCTTCATCCTCTCGATCATGCTCATCGCGGGCCTGGAACCGTCCGGCCTGATGGGCGCGCTCGCCCTGACGATCCTGATGATCCCGGTCGTCGTCCGCTCCACCGAGGAGATGCTCAAGCTCGTCCCGAACGAGCTCCGCGAGGCATCGCTCGCCCTCGGCATCCCGAAGTGGCGCACGATCCTGAAGGTGGTCCTGCCGACCGCGATCGGCGGCATCGCGACCGGCGTCATGCTCGCCGTCGCCCGCATCGCCGGCGAGACCGCCCCGATCATCCTGCTGGTCTTCGGCAGCCAGCTGATCAACACCAACCCCTTCGAAGGCGCCCAGTCGTCACTGCCCTTCTACATCTACGAGCAGTACAAGATCGGGGAGGCCGCGTCCTACGACCGCGCCTGGGCAGCGGCCCTGGTCCTGATCGCCTTCGTCATGATCCTCAACCTGGTGGCCCGCGGCATCGCCCGCTGGAAGGCCCCCAAGGCCGGGCGCTAGGCCCGCCGGAAAGCAGCAGTGATTCAGATGGCCAAGCGCATCGACGTCAGCGGACTGTCGGCCTACTACGGCAGCCACAAGGCGATAGACGACATCTCCATGACCATCGAGCCCCGCTCGGTGACCGCCTTCATCGGCCCCTCCGGCTGCGGCAAGTCCACCTTCCTGCGCACCCTGAACCGTATGCACGAGGTCACCCCCGGCGGCCGCGTCGAGGGCAAGGTGCTCCTGGACGACGAGAACCTGTACGGGACGAATGTCGACCCGGTGACCGTACGACGTACGGTCGGCATGGTCTTCCAGCGCCCGAACCCCTTCCCCACCATGTCGATCTTCGACAACGTGGCGGCGGGCCTGCGCCTCAACGGCTCGTACCGCAAGAGCGCCCTCAACGACATCGTGGAGAAGTCCCTGCGCGGCGCGAACCTGTGGAACGAGGTCAAGGACCGGCTGAACAAGCCCGGCTCCGGCCTCTCCGGCGGCCAGCAGCAGCGCCTGTGCATCGCCCGCGCGATCGCCGTCGAGCCGGACGTGCTGCTGATGGACGAGCCGTGCTCCGCCCTCGACCCGATCTCCACCCTCGCCATCGAGGACCTGGTCGGCGAGCTCAAGGAGCGGTTCACGATCGTCATCGTCACGCACAACATGCAGCAGGCCGCCCGCGTCTCGGACCGCACCGCGTTCTTCAACCTGGCGGCGGTCGGCAAGCCCGGCAAGCTCGTCGAGATCGACGAGACGGAACGCATCTTCTCCAACCCGTCGGTCCAGGCCACCGAGGACTACATCTCCGGCCGCTTCGGCTGATCCGTCCGGCCCTCCCCTACGGCCTTGGGGTGCTGCATGGCGGTGCCACCACAAGGCGAAAAGGGTCCGCCCCGCACTCCCGAGGGAGTGCGGGGCGGACCCGCGTACAGCCGCCGGCGTCAGCCGAACATCAGGTAGACGACCCCGTAACTCGCGGCAGCGACAAGCGCCGCGGCCGGCATCGTGATGAACCAGCCGAGGATGATGTTCTTCGCGACACCCCACCGCACGGCGTTCACCCGCTTCGTGGCGCCCACACCCATGATCGCCGAGGTGATCACATGGGTGGTCGAGATCGGGGCGTGGAAGAGGAACGCCGAACCGAACATGATCGACGCGCCCGTCGTCTCGGCGGCGAAGCCCTGCGGCGGGTCCAGCTCGATGATCTTCCGGCCGAGCGTACGCATGATGCGCCAGCCGCCCGCGTACGTACCGAGCGACAGCATCAGCGCGCAGACCAGCTTCACCCACACCGGGATCGGATCGCTCGGGGACTCGACGTCGGCGATGACCAGGGCCATCACCACGATGCCCATCGTCTTCTGCGCGTCCTGGAGACCGTGCCCGAGCGCCATGCCCGCGGCCGAGACCGTCTGCGCGATACGGAAACCGCGCTTGGCCTTGTGCGGGTTGGCCTTCCGGAACATCCACATGATGGCGACCATCACCAGATAACCGACCACCAGGCCGATCACCGGCGACAGGAACATCGGGATGACGATCTTGTCGAGCACCCCGTCCCAGTGCACCATCGTCCCGCCGGCCAGCGCCGCGCCGACCATCCCGCCGAACAGCGCGTGCGAGGACGAGGAGGGCAGCCCGAAGTACCAGGTGACGAGGTTCCAGATGACGGCACCGACGAGCGCGGCGAAGAGGATGCCCATCCCCTTGTTGCCCTCGGGCGTCGCGATCAGGCCCTCACTGACGGTCTTGGCGACCCCGCTGCCGAGGAACGCGCCCGCCAGGTTCATCACGGCCGCCATCGCCAGCGCCGCACGCGGCGTCAGCGCACGGGTCGAGACCGACGTGGCGATCGCGTTCGCCGAGTCGTGGAAGCCGTTGGTATAGGTGAAGCCGAGCGCGACGCCGATGGTCACGATCAGTACGAAGGTGTCCACGTGGTTCAGGACTCCTTGACCGCGATGGTCTCCACCGTGTTCGCGACGTGCTCGAACGCGTCGGCAGCCTCTTCCAGCACGTCCACGATCTGCTTCAGCTTCAGCACCTCTATGGCGTCGTACTTGCCGTTGAAGAGGTGGGCGAGCAGCTTGCGGTGGATCTGGTCGGCCTGGTTCTCCAGACGGTTGACCTCGATCCAGTACTCGGTGAGGTTGTCCATCGTGCGCAGACCCGGCATGGCCTCGGCGGTCAGTTCGGCCGCCCGCGCCAGCACCTCGATCTGCTGCTCCACACCCTTGGGAAGCGTCTCGATCTGATACAGCACGACCAGATCGACGGCCTCCTCCATGAAGTCCATGATGTCGTCGAGCGACGACGCGAGGTTGTAAATGTCCTCACGGTCGAACGGCGTAATGAAGGAGGAGTTCAGCTGGTGGAAGATCGCGTGGGTGGCATCGTCCCCCGCGTGCTCCGCTGCCCGCATGCGCTCCGCGATCTCGGCCCGGGAGGACGAATCCGCCCCGAGCAGTTCCATCAGGAGTTTCGAGCCCGTGACGATGTTGTCCGCGGATGCGGAGAACATGTCGTAGAAGCTCGTCTCCCTGGGGGTCAGACGAAAGCGCACGTGGGGTCCTCGGGGTGCTTTGGATTCGGTCAGGCTGATGCTAGGCGCATCATCCGGCCACGGCTAACCGGCATTCTTCAGTGTCGCCCATCGGGCACAGTGATCAGCACGGACCCCAGGTCACGTTTCAGCTGAATTCGTTAGGATATACCCACCAGGGGTATTCAAAACGGCAGGGCAAAGAGAAAGCGGGAGGCAGCAATGACGACCACCGAGGCCATGGGGACCGGGCCCGACGCCGTGCCCGGCGCCGCTCCCGTGGAAGCGATCGTCACCGACCACGACCGCGGAATACACGGCTACCACCACCAGAAGACGGAACACCTCAAGCGCCTGCGCCGCATCGAGGGCCAGATCCGCGGCCTCCAGCGCATGGTGGACGAGGACGTCTACTGCATCGACATACTCACCCAGGTCTCGGCGTCCACCAAGGCGCTCCAGTCCTTCGCGCTCCAGCTCCTGGAGGAGCACCTGCGCCACTGCGTCGCCGACGCGGCCCTCAAGGGCGGCGACGAGGTCGACGCGAAGGTCGAGGAGGCCACCAAGGCCATCGCCCGCCTGCTGCGCACCTGACCCTCAGCCCCGGTGGTCGCCCTGCCGGGGGACGGTGGTGCGGTCGGTGCTCACCTTCACATCGAGCACCTCGTCGATACGGTCCGCGCTGAGCCGTTCCCCGATCGCCGCCGAAGCCGCGATCATCAGTTCCCCGCACAGCTCGATCTCGGCGAGCGCCACATGGTCCGAAACGGTCGGGCTGAGCGTCACCACGTCACTCACCTCTCACTGCCGTCACCGGCTTCCTAGGGTAGAGAGCCCGACACGCACCGCGCATGGCACGGACGGACCATTTCGCCCCCACCCATGCGGGGACCGTGCGACTCATCTCACGCCCGCCCCTGCTCGATCTCGCCGGTGTAGATGTCCCGGTCGTGCGGCAGCCGTACGGTGACGGGCACGCCGAACCCGTACAGCAGCGTCGTGGAGACGACCTCCGCCGCCGGGCCCTCGTTGGCGAAGCTGAACCGGTGGCGCACCTTGCGCAGCCTGCCCTGCTCGTCCAGATACGCGTCGAACGGCACGGCCCGCGTGCGGAACCCTTTCGCCGCCGCCACCAGCGCCGCCCGCGCACCGGGCGCCGCCAGCCGGGCCGCCCGGCCGATGTCCGCGGTGCCCCGGTAGTGCCGCACGGCCACCCCGGCCACATCCGTCTCGCCCACGTACGTCACAGCCCCCGCGCCCCGCAGCAACTCGGCGGCGGCCAGCGGATCGGTCACCCCGCCGGTGACGAGATTCCCGTCCTCCAGAGCCGTCGTGTCGATGCGCACCCACTTGTCGGCGGGCACCCCCGCGCCCCGGTTCATCATGTACAGCGCACCCGGCGCCAGCAGCTCCGTGATCGGCCGGTGCTCCTCCTCGCCCGCCGCGTCCGGCGGCAGCACCACCTTCAGCCGGCCCGAACCGGCCCGGAAGTCGTACGCCCCCGAGCCCCTGATCGTGACCCGGGTGCCACCGGCGGCCGTCTCCATCGACGTACTCACCTCGGCGCTCGCGACCCCGTCCCCGGCGAGCACCGCCGCCGCCCGCCGCACCACCTCGGCCCCGCCGTCCCGGGCGTCCGCGGCCGCCGCGGCACGGTCGACGCCGCCACCACCGGAGCACCCGGCGGCCGCCGCCGTCACGCCCACCGCGACGAGGGCGCGCACGACGCGCACCCCGCCTCCGGACCTGTGCTGCTGCACCACCATCGCCTGCCCATCCCGAACCGCTTGCCCGAGGTCGTGTCCGCCTCGCATAACGACGGCCCGTGCCCCCTGTAACGTCCACGCCCCCGATTGGCGCCGTCGGCGCGGTGCGAGCGCCCCCTCACGGTTGACGGACCCCTCCCGGCCGGGGCGCCCCGCCCAGTACCGTGTTCGCGTGTACGACCGACACACCGCCGACGCCCCGCCGGCCCGCCCCGCCCATGAGCCCACCACCGTCGAACGCGGCTCCTTCTGCACCGCCCGCTGCGCCTGCGGCTGGTCCGGGCCCGCCCGCCGGTCCCGGGACCGGGCCCGTGCGGACGCCGAGGAACACCGCACCACGGCCTGAGCACCGGCCCTCCCCTCCTTCGGGCCTCTCCCTCGGGTCAGGCCCCTCTCCCCCACACCGGAGCTCCGATGACCCTGCCGAACCGGCGCACGCTCCTCGCGGCGGGCGCCGCCGTACTCACCGGCGCCACTGCCACCGCCTGCGAGGGCACCGACACGACGGACCCGGCCCCCGGTGACACCACGGCCGCCCGCAGGCCCGCGTCGTCCCCCGCCCCCTCCGCGTCCAAACCCGCCAAGCCCTCCGGCCCGGCGAACTGGTCCGCGCTGGCCAAGAGCCTCGACGGGCCGCTGATCCGCCCCGGCGACTCCGCCTACCCGACCGCCCGTCAGCTCTACAACACCCGCTTCGACGGCCAGAAACCGGCCGGGATCGCCTACGTCCGGCACGAGGACGACATCCGCGAGTGCCTCGCCTTCGCCCGCCGCGCCTCCGTGCCGGTCGCGATCCGCAGCGGCGGCCACTCGTACGCCGGCTGGTCGAGCGGCAACGGCCGCCTGGTGATTGACGTCGCGTCACTCAACCGCGTCGAGTCCAACGGCACCATCGGCGCCGGCGCCAAGCTCCTCGACGTCTACGAGGGCCTGGCCGCGCACGGCCTGACGATCCCCGGCGGCTCCTGCCCCACGGTCGGCATCTCCGGTCTCACCCTCGGCGGCGGCCACGGCGTCGTCGCCCGCGCCTACGGCCTGACCTGCGACAGCCTCACCGCCGCCACCCTCGTCACGGCCGACGGCCGCACCGTGACCGCCGACGCGAAACACGACCCCGACCTCTTCTGGGCACTGCGTGGCGCGGGCAACGGCAACTTCGGCGTCGTCACCGGCCTCCGCTTCCGTACGCACTCCGCCCCTCGCACGGTCACCGCGTACCTGTCCTGGCCCTGGTCGCGCGCCCGGGACGTCGTCACCGCCTGGCAGAAGTGGGGCCCGGACCAGCCCGACGAGATCTGGTCCGCCGCGCACCTCGACGCCGGGCCGGGCGGCAGCAACCCGACGGTCTCGGTCTCGGCGTTCAGCCTCGGCACGTACGGGGACCTGCAGAACGCCGTCGACCGCCTCGCCGACCGCATCGGCGCCTCCGCCACCTCGGTCTCGCTGCGCCGCCGCGCCTACCGCGAGTCGATGCTCGTGTACGCGGGCTGCTCGGGTCTCACGGACGCGCAGTGCCACCTCCCGGGGACCACGCCCGGCCGCTCCCCGCAGGGCGCCCTCCAGCGCGAGACGTACGCCGCCGCCTCGGACTTCTACGACCGCTCACTGCCCCCGGCGGGCGTTTCGGCCCTGCTCGACGCGGTCCAGGCGTTCACCCGCCTCGCCCCGGGCCAGGGCGGCGGCGGCTCGATCGCGCTGACCGCGCTGGGCGGGGCGGTCAACCGGGTGGACCCGCAGGCCACGGCGTTCGTCCACCGCCGCTCCCGGATGCTCGCCCAGTACATCGGGGCCTGGCGGCCCGGGGCCCAGGGCACCGCCCAGCAGAAGTGGCTGAAAGACACCCATGCGGCGATGCGTCCGTACGCCTCCGGGGCGGCGTACCAGAACTACACGGACCCGTCCCTCACCAACTGGCGCACCGCGTACTACGGCTCGGGAGCGGCGCGCCTGGCCCAGGTGAAGAAGCGGTACGACCCGGAGGGGCTGTTCACGTACGCGCAGGGGGTGTGAGGGGGCGGAGAGGGCCCGAAGGACGCGGGGCTCCCCACATGCACGTGTGCCCCGGGCCGCTCTTGCGGGCTCCGGGGCACATGCGTGAGGAGGACGGGCTCAGGCCGCGAGACCCTTCTCGCCGTCGGAGCCGCCGCGCGAACCGGGGCGCGGCTCGGGGATCCCGAGCGCGTCGCTCCGGCCGGACTCGGCCGCCCGGGGCCGCCGCGAGCGGACGAGGGGGCCGAGGCGGGCGGACCGGGAGACGGTCGCCACGAGAGGCGTCAGCAGCATCATCGCCAGGGGAGCGAGGAGCAGCGCGACGGCCGTACCGAGGGCGAAGCCGCCGATGACGTCGGTCGGGTAGTGGACGCCCATGTAGACCCGGCAGAAGCCTTCGAGCAGCGCGAGCCCGATGGCCGCGATGCCGAATTTCCGGTGGGCGACGAAGAGCCCGACGCCGAGGGCCATCGCCATCGTGGCGTGGTCGCTGACGAACGAGAAGTCGTTCTTCCCGTCGACCAGGACATCGAGCCCGGAGTGGTCCTTGAACGGCCTCGGCCGCTCCACGAATCCACGGATCGGGATGTTGATCAGCAGGGCGATACCGGCCGCGAGCGGGGCCCAGACGAGCCCGGCCACCGCCGACACGGAGTCCTCGGCCGTGCCGCGCCGGCGGACACTCCACCAGCACCACAGGACCACGAGGACCATGCCGAACATGATCCCGTACTCTCCGACGAACTCCATGACCCGGTCGAACCAGGTGGGAGCGGACTTGGCGAGCCCGTTGATGTCGTAGAGCAGGCTGACGTCGGGGTTCGACCCATCCAGTGCGAGTCCAGCCATCTGCTGCGGCCCCTTGCCTTGTCTGCTGCTGCGGCACACGTCCCTGTGCGCCGCGATTCACGAACCCCCGTGTTGTTCGGTTCGTCCACGTCAATCACTCACGCGCCCAGCCAGAGAACGACGCGCCCCGTGCGCACGTTCCACTCTCCACCGAATGATCACCATGACGTTATCGAAGAGTGACACATCGTCGCAGCTCAGGGCCCGGGCTTCACGGAGGGTTCCGGCCACCGGCACGCGCACCTCACGCGGCCGGCCGCGTGGTCGGCAGCGCCGCGGCCCCGTCCTTGGTCACGCGTGTAGCACCGAAGTAGTCGGGCGTGTCGATCTTGTCGAACCGAATGACCGCACCAGTGTACGGAGCGTTGATCATGTACCCGCCCCCGACGTACAGGCCGACGTGATGAATGGCACGGGAATTGGTCAGATCGTCGGAGAAGAACACGAGATCGCCGGGAAGCAGTTCGTCGCGCGACGGATGCGGTCCGGCGTTGTACTGGTCGTTCGCGACGCGGGGCAGCTCGATGTCCACGGTCCGGTACGCGGCCTGGGTCAGTCCGGAACAGTCGAACCGCCCGCCCTGCTCCGGCGTACCGTTGCCGCCCCACAGGTACTTCGTACCGAGCTTCTTCTGGGCGAAGTAGATGGCCCCCGCCGCCTGCTGGGACGGCTGCACACGGCCGACGGGGCGGGCGAAGCTCTTCTCCAGTGAGCGGATGATCTTGACGTAGTTCTTGGTCTCGGCGATGTCGGGCACGCCGCCGGACCTGATCACCCGGTACGCCCCCGCGTTGTAGGCGGCGAGCATGTTGTCGGCGGGGTCACCGGGCACCTTCTTCACGTACCCGGCGAGCTCGCAGTCGTACGAAGCGGCGGAGGGGATGGCGTCGGCCGGGTCCCACACGTCCCGGTCCCCGTCCCCGTCCCCGTCGATCCCGTGCCCCGCCCAGGTCCCGGGGATGAACTGCGCGATGCCCTGCGCGGCGGCGGAGCTCTCGGCGCGGGGGTTCCAGCCGCTCTCCTGGTAGAGCTGGGCGGCGAGCAGGGCCGGGTTGATGGCGGAACAGAGGTTCCCCCACTTCTGCACCAGCCCCTGATACTTGGCCGGCACGGCCCCCTTGGCCAACGCGACGGCCCCCCCACCGGCCCCCCCGACGAGCCCGGCAGCAGCGGAGTAGGTCCCCACAACGAGCAACGCCACAAAACACAGGGCCCCTCCGACCCCGACCCCCATGGCCACCCAGAATCTACGCACCCGTCAACCATCCCCCATCGGGGCACGGTTCGGGAGCGTTTTCGAGGGTGTGTACGAGTCACACGGGGGCGCTCATGGAGCGCCCCCCGACCAGAAGCCGTCGCGGACGTTAGGGGCCGGCACCGGCTCACCCACATGCCCGTCCCCACCGGCACGCGGAGTGGGCTTGGAAACCGAGGACCGATCCACGCAGGGCGTAGCGACCTCAAAGAAGGCCTGCCCACGCCCCCCAATGAGCAGCCTCACCCGAAATCGGTCCGGCGTCTCAAAGTATGTTGCCGGGCTCCGCGTGCTGGCGTTTACGCCGATCTGGCGATAGCCAGCCCTCTGCCACTGCCGTTCCACAACCCCCAGGAAGCTCCCCCGCCGCTCTTCAGAGATCACCGTGGTAACCGCCCTTCTGCGTGAAACGTCACAGCTTCCTTCTGTCGATTCCCCATGAACCCACTCCACAGGAGGTTTAATTCCAGAAAACGTCTCGTCGAGGATCATGTCAGCTCGATCGGCAGCCTCTTGCATGTTCAATCCACCGCTCCTCTCGCCATCCTGCGAAACGTCAGACTCGCCGTCTGCCACCGCACAGCTTGGGACCAACAACACAGCAACTACTGCCGCAGCCACTCGTACCCTCACCTTGGACGCTCCCGCTCAATGTCGTCCGATTTCCCAGCAACGATTCTCGCGATGTTGTCCGCAGAAACCTGGTCTTTCGCCGGGTCGAAGTAGTTAGAGTGCGCTTCCCCTGGCCTGTGCCCCCACTCCAAGGGTCGAGGGCCCTCGCTCACAGCAAACCGGGTTGCCCCGAAATCCCGGTGCGCGGGATCGGTGCCGAACCAAACATCGCTCTCCTCGCTCTGGGCATCTTGCGCCGCAAAACCCATAGCGCCGCCAGCCACACCTCCCGCTACACCACCGACCGTCGCCCCAACAGGCCCTCCACTCAGTCCGAGCGAAAATCCCGCAGAGGCACCGCCGACGACCCCCGCGCCCAATCCACTCGCTTCCCGATCGTTGGGCAACTTCGTGACAGGGTCATTTTCGGCGGCACCGACGAAGACATGTCCTCTACCCACCCCGAGCTCATCTGCGGACCGTGCACCCGTGCCCGGGCTTCCAACCAAGACCACGTCGTCAGCCCCCGGGATTCCTCCCCTCTCCTGCGCAGCGAGACCCACGGTCAGCGAACCGTACGAGTGTCCGATCGCAGTGACATGGGGGTCTGAATTCTGATTCGTCGCCGAAATACCGGCCATGAACTGATTGTAGGCATCCGCACCGGTCTTCGCGTTCGACTGACCCGTCACACCCAGGGGGTCATCCATCGATGCTTGAGGCGCGTCGTAACCGAGCCACACAATCGATGCCACCGAGGCATCGGGGTCCATCTCTTTGGCGCCGATTGCGGTGTCACGTGCCCGCTTAAGGTCCCCCCTAGCGAAATCCTCATCCAACGACGTATTCAACCCCGGCACATACGCCGCCACATTCCGCGCCGTATCCGGGTTCCCGTACGAAACAATCGCTCGACCGTTCCCCTCGTCCCCGATGCCCAGGAGGTACATCGGCGGCTGGCCGCCCGCGTCGAGTTGTCGTTGGATCTCCCGCAACCCCGCCAACCGCACCCCCGACACCTCGTCACCCCGCCCCTCCAGCTTGCCGATCAGGAGCTGGAGGTTGTCGCGGTTGGCCGTGTCGCGGATCAGGGACGGGATGCCGTCCAAGTTGCCGATCCGGTCCGGGTACACCGCGAGGTACTCCTCGCGCTGCTCGTCCGTCAGGTGTTCCCACCACTCACGCCTCGCCGCAGGCGACGCGTCACGTGGGATGCGGGATTCGAGGTACCCGCGCGCCGCCTCCCGGACCGCCGCCGCGTCCCCCGCGGCGTCGGTCCACGTACGGTCCGGGACCGTCAGGCCCTCCTCCGCCCGGAGCCTCCTCAGGATCCGGGTGAAGCGCCAGTCGATCCGGGCGGCCGCCCGCACCGCCCCCGTGACCCGGTCCGAGATGTCCCGCGCCGCCGCGGCACGGGTGTCCGGGGCGACCAGCCCCGAGGCAGGCAGCAGCCCGGGCATACCGGCCGCCCGAGCCGTGCCGCCAGGCAACGGATCACCGTCGAACAGCCCCCCGGGCCCCGGCGGATACGACACCGACCCATCCGCGTGCACGGTGAACTTCAGCGACTCCGCCTCCTCCAACGCACGCCGCAGCACCCCCTGCTGCACCCGCATCTCGTGCGCGAGGCTGTTCAACGCGGTACGGATCAACCCGCACTCGGTGTACACGTACTGCAGGTTCCGGCTCATCCGCCGCAACCGCCCCACCGCCGCCTCGGCCGCCGCGCCGCGCTGGGATTCGCGCAGCCCGACGAGCAACTGCTTCTCGATCCGGTCGCGCCCGGCATCCGCTCGGTTGCTCGCCTTGCCCCAGCCATCCGCCGCGCTCTCCAGCTCGGCGCACTTGAGGTCGCGTAACTGAGCCCACGTCAACGTGGAGGACAGCGCCGTCACCGCTCGACCCCGTGGGTCAGCCGCGCGACGGGCGAGAAGGACGACCGCACGGACTCATTCGTCTCCCCCTGCGCCCGCGCGACAGCGCGCAGGCTGCCCGCGAGCGCCCCGCACTCATGGCGGGCGGACTCGACACGGCGTACCCAGGACTCCCGCACGGCCCCCAACTCGGCCAGGGAGTTCAGACCGGCGGTCCCGGCGATCACCCCCTCGTGCGCCGTCGCCAGTTCCCCGCGCACGGGCCCGAGATGCGCCCCCATCCCCTCCGCGCCCCCGGCAGCCCGCAACCACGCAGCACCGCTGTGCCGCAGTTCTTCCCCACCGGCGGAGCCGCCACCCGCACCGCCCGCCAGATCGACCAGCCTCAGCCGCGCACCACTCATCGTCCACCCCGTTCTTGATCACGAAGATCGTGGAGCGGCACTGTGCCAAACCCGGCAACCGCGACACGCCGGACACACAGCGGCCGGGGAGCGGCCACACCCCCGCTCCCCGGCCCTGCCAACGCCCGGCCCCCACCCCGGGATCACCCGAACGGTGGACCGGCGCTAACGCCCGTACGCCCTCGGGTCCTCCTCGCCCAGCCGCCGCAACGCGGCCGCCGCCCGCTCCTCCGGTGGGGTGCCGTCCTCGGGGATGCGCCAGATGATCTGCCGTACGTGCCCGTTCTCGGCGTCGTACAACAGGCTGATCGTCGTCTCGTCCGGGTCGTGGAAGCCCGTCCCGGCCCAGTCGAGCCGGACGCTCCAGCGCGCGAGGAGATCCGGCCGGCCGCGCAGCCCGTCGGCGATCAGGCGGGCGGCCCGCCGGGCCGGCCACATCCAGCTCTCGTCCCCCTCCGCTCGGGCGACCTCCGCTTCGTACGCGACGGCGTCGAAGCGGAGGTCGGGCAGTTCACGCGTGCCGCCCGGCGGAACGGGGCACCGCCAGCCGGACCAGACGACCTGATCCCCGTCCAGCCGGACGGTGACATACAGCGCACCGCAACAGCCCTCGGTGCAGTAGGCCTCGGCGAGCCGCCCCTCGCGCGGTTCGGCAGTCGCCCGCAAGGTGCCGGGGAACAGCAACTCCTCGGGGGAGTCGGCGGGCCCCCGGCCGAAGCAGTCCGGGACCAGCGGCCGCCCGTCGACGAGGACGCGCGCCTCGACGGTGGCCGGATCGTCGGGATCGCGCTCGTGGATCGCCATGCGCAACCGCGCACCCGAAGCCTCCGGCGCCCCGAGCAGTTGCGCCCGCGTACGCCGCACCCACGCGACCCGCCGCCGCGCAGCGGGCTCGGCACCGGCGTCCGGCACCTCCCGCCACTCCGGCCGCTCCAGGACAGCCGTCAGCTCCGCCAGCGCCGACTCCCGCCGCCCCGCCCCCCAGTCGTGCAGGACGGCGGGCCCCGTGCTCAGCTCCTGAACGGCAGACAGGAGAAGCGCGTGGTGGCCGAGCGTGCGGGGAAGGAGCCCGGCGCCCCGCGCGAACGCTTCGTACGCGTGAGGGGCATCCGGGTAGGAGAGGATCTCGGGCCGGTAGTCGCGGAGGGTGGTCATGAGGAACAGCAGCCGCCCGGCCCGGGCGATCAGTTCGGCGCCCTCCGAGACCGGCAGCCCGGGCGCCTCCGCCAGCAGACCGGCCAGCCCGGACGCCTCCGCCACCCGCCGCGCCACCTCGGGCGCCATGTCCCGCGGCAACGCGACCAGCCGTCGCCGTACGGCGACACGGTCACCGGCGTCGAGGGCGGCGAGCAGCGGCTCGAAGGGTACGGGCTCCTGGTGGTTGCGGAGTTCGAGCCGCGCCCCGGCCGGCCGGTCGAGCGCGTCGAGCGCGTGAACGACAGGGCGGACGAGGGAGCGCAGCCGGCCGAGAGTCCGGAGATACGGCACATCCTGCGGCCCGCCCAGCTCGGTGAGGAGGGCGATCCCGGTGGAGACGGCGAGGTAGCCGGTCCCCGTGCGCACGAGCACGCGTGCCAACGCCCGCGCCCGTTCCTCGTTCTCCACCGGCATCCCGGCCACGAGGAGGCGCAGGGTGCGGTGCCTGACGGGCGGGTCCAGGGAGTCGAGCCGCCGGTGCACCTCTTCCGCCGCGTCGACGGGATCGGGGGCCGCCAGCAACGGCCCGAGGAGACGGGTCAGCTCGTCCCTGGTCTGGGTGAAATCCCGGCTGACCCGGTTGGACGGGCTACGGCGGGGTACAGACGGTGCCGCGTCCGCCAGGCACCACGGCCCCTCGGGCTCGGCGTGTTCGACACGCGACGCGCACGCGTACAGGGAGAAGGGCCGGGGAGTGAGCGCTCCGCGCTCTTCCGGGGCGCTCAACGGGCGGGGTGGTTCTCGATTCCATAGGTCATGGCGCGGAGTGTGGCAGAGCCCCGCCGGACCGCGCCATCGCTTTTCCACCGGGCGCGGTTCACGCGCCCTCACCGCGCCCAGCCGGAAGAATGCGCCCCCATGAGCTCATCGTCCCCCTCCCCCAGCTTCTGGCACCGGCCCATGGTGGCGCGCCGCGCAGACGAACAGCACCGCGCCTCGACCATGCTGGAACTCTTCTTCGACCTCTGCTTCGTGGCCGCGGTCGCCCAGGCCGCCTCCGCCTTCGAACACGAACTCGCCGCGGGCCGGATCGGCCACGCCGTACTCGGCTACGCGATGGTGTTCTTCGCGATCTGGTGGGCGTGGATGAACTTCACCTGGTTCGCCTCCGCTTACGACACCGACGACATCCCGTACCGGCTGCTGACGCTCGTACAGATCACCGGCGCGCTCGTGCTCGCGGCGGGCGCGACGGAGGCGCTGGAGCACGAGGACTTCACCGTCATCACCTGGGGCTACGTGATCATGCGGCTCGCGATGGTCACGCAGTGGCTGCGCGCCGCCCGCTCGGACCCGGAGCGGCGCCGCACCTGCCTCGGGTACGCCGCCGGGATCTTCCTGGTGCAGATCGGCTGGGTGGTGCGGCTGGCCCTGCCCGAGGACACCGGCCTGTGGACCTTCGCGGTCCTCGTCCTCGCGGAAATCGCCGTTCCCGCACTGGCGGAACGCAAAACCACCACCACCTGGCACCCGCACCACATCGCCGAAAGGTACGGCCTGTTCACACTGATCGTGCTCGGCGAGTCCATCACCGCCGCCACCGGCGCCGTACGCGCCGCACTGGACACGCACGCGGCACTCGGCGACCTCGCCGCACTGGTCGCGGGCGGTCTCCTCACGGTGTTCGCCCTGTGGTGGCTGTACTTCGCGCAGAGCGCACCCCGGCTGCTGACCAGCCTGCGTACGGCGCTGCTGTGGGGGTACGGCCACTACCTCGTCTTCGCGTCGGCGGCCGCGGTCGGCGCCGGGCTCGCCCTCAACGTCGCGCACACCGCGGGCCACGGACACATCACCGACCGCACGGCGGCGGCCGTCTACACCGTCCCGGTCGCCGTGTTCGTCACCCTCGTCTGGCTGCTGCACCACCGCACCGCGGAACTTCGCCGCACGGCCGACGTGCTGCACCCGGTGGCGGTGCTCGCGGTCCTGGCGGCCACCTACGCCCCGTCCCCCATCCTGACCACGGGCATCATCACCGCCCTGCTCATCGCGGCGACGCTGCTCCTGGCCGCCCGGAACGCGGACAGCGGCACCGGGTCCACCCCGGCGCACTGACCGTCAGCGGGCCGCCCGCACCGCCTGACCGGGCAGGGCGATCCCCTGCGCATGAGCGGTCCTCCCCGGCCGCAGGGTCCACGGCACCGGAGGCGTGGACGTCAGCCAGCCCTCCGCGATGAGGGTGTGCACGATGACCCCGCGCAGCTCCCGCCCGAGCTTCTTCCACCGCAGGCCCTTGCACAGCTGGCTGTACGACGGCCCGTGGCCGTGCTCCGCCCGGAACTCGACGGTGAACAGGGCCGCCTCGCGCCCACAGTCCGGGTGGGCGGCCCGCCACGCCTCGTACGCGTCGAGAGCGGCCCGGGGCGCGGGCAGCGGGGACGGCCCGGACATGAACGCCGGAGCGACCCGCGCGAAGGGAAACCGGCAGAGCCCGCACGCCTCGACCGCCTCCGCGTGCCGCAGCAGTGCCGGGCTGACGCCGGACTTCCAGGCCGCCCAGCTCTCCGGAGTGGGCTCGTCGGCGGCCGCCGCCTCCCGGGCGGCCCGCCGTTCCTCCTCCGCCCGCGCGGTTGCGGCAAGCTCCTCCGGGGTACGGAACCGGCCCGCGAGATGCCCCACCGACGTGCCGAGCCGGTAGGTCTGCCCGGAGACCTCGGCGAGGAACCCCTTCTCCAGGAGCACGGGCACCGCCCCGTAACAGACGGCGGGCAGCTCCGCCGGCGCCCGGCCGGCCAGTTCGTCGGAGCAGTGGGCCGCCAGGAACAGCGCCGCCAGCCGTACCCCCGGCGCCCCCTTCCGTACCGGCTTGGCCAGCCTCGTACGCATGGACCAGCCCGACACCCGCGACCGCGCGTCCTTGCCGAGGCGGAGTGCGCGGTCGGGCCCCGGGGCCAGATCCGGCACCACGATCGCGTACGGCACGTCCGGCTCCCCACCGGTGAGCCCGCCGGGCACCTCCCACCCCGCCGCCGTCAGCTCGGCCAGGGCGCCCTCCGGGTCCTCCAGCCGCAATGACCGCAGATCGGTCCCCGTGAGGTTCCCGGCGCCCGTCCGCGCGGCCCGGATCCCCACGACGACCGCGAGGAGCCGTGCGTCGGCGGAGTCCAGGGGCAGGCCGGCCACGTACGAGAGGAGCGCGCGGGCGCCCTCCCCCTGGCGCGGTGTGAGCAGGAAGGGCGGCGGCGAGGCGGCGGCACCGTCTCCGGCGGAAGCGGTCGTCACGGGCGGCGCGGCGGACACGACAGGCTTGGGCACATCACATCTAACGGTGATCGGACCGCCGAAGTCACGCGCGGGCCCCCCTTTCCCGCCCGGACACCGGGTCATGCGTGAGCCGAAACGCTCCTTCGAGTGACGTCAGCGGGACGTCAGGCAGGCGTTAGCAGAACATGAGCGGCGCGCGGGAGGCTTCCCATGTCAGACGGTCCGGAGGGGGAGCGGTTCGCCGCGGATCCGGGCCCTGTCTGCACCGATCCGACCAATCGACCGCTACACACCTCGGGGAATCCCATGCTGACGCACCGCAAGCGCACCGCCGTCCTCGGCGCCACCGCCGCCCTCGCCCTCGCGCTCACCGCCTGCGGCGGGGACGGCAGCGGCACGAAGGCGGCCGGCCCGGCCGACACCTCCGCCTCGGCCGAAGCCACCGTGGCCGCGAAGAACACCGGCAAGGACACCGCGGGTGGCGCCGCCCAGGACCAGGGCAGCTCGGCGGGCGACGGCGCCAAGACGGGCGGCGGCTCCACCGAAGCGGTCACCTCCAGCACCGGCACGTCCAAGGGGGGCGCCGCCAGGACGGGCGGGGCCGCCGCCGGCGACACCAGCGACGCCTACGCGTACAAGCACCCCTGCAAGAGCGGCGACCTGTCGGTGCGCGTGTACGCCCGCGAGGGTTCGGCCACCCAGCACGTGATCGAGGTCAACAACACCGGCAGGAACTCCTGCGGCCTGAGCTACTACCCGCGCGTCAGCCTGGGCGCGGCGAACGCCTCGGACCACAGCGGCGACATCATCCCGCTGGTCCCGGGCGGCCTCGGCGGCGCACCGGCGTACCCGGTCAAGCCGAAGACCGCCGCGATCGCGGTGGTCGACCTCAACCCGGGCGGCGGGAACGGCGTGACCTGGGTGGACGAGCTGAACGTGCTCGCCGACGGCGACAACATGCCCAACGCCGAGCAGCTCAACTTCCCGCTCGGCCCCGACGTGAAGGTCGGCACCCCGAAGCTGGGCCTGTACCGGACCACCGTCGCCGACGCGGTGGCCTCCATGAAGCAGGCGAACACGAAGCCCTGACCCGTACCCGGCCATGATGACGGTGCCCTCGAACGGAACGAAAGGGTCTGTCCGAGGGCACCGTTACGATCCGTGCCATGCCTGCTTTCCGCGACTTCAACTTCAAGCTGCTCGTCATCGAACAGCTCATGTACACCGACGAGACGCTCACCCCGGCGTTCCGCATAGCCGACTGCCTCAAGGCCAAGGGCATCGACCAGGACCCGCAGAGCTACGCCTACGAGAACGACCTCGCCTTCACCGTCCTGGACGAGGCCCGGGCCCACTTCGAGGCACTGGAGATCAGCTCGGAGCTGCTGGCCACCGTCGAGACGCTGACCGTCGACGGCGGCCTCGAGGTGTACCAGGAGTGCGCGCCGGTCTGGGACGGGGAGGACGACCTCTTCGACGTGGGCTCGCTCGACGACCTGGATCTGCTGCCGAACCTGCGGCTGATCGAGGGCGTGGACGACTGCGGAATCGGCATGTCGTTCGACACGGACGTCCTCGCGAGCCGGGGCATCGCCACCGACTGAACGCCGACGCCCCGTCAGGGACGTACCCCTCGCGCTCCGCACGTGTCCGGCGCATGCGCGGCGGGAATGATCAATCGCATGAAAGAGGACAACAGGGACACCGCAAGCGGCACACCGGGCGAGATCCTGCACTGGAACCTGTTCATAGGCGGCCACCTCAGCGCCTCCGTACCCGTGCGCCTGGTCGAGCGAACGGCCGCCGGACAACTGGTGTGGATGAAATCGGGCACCCCGATGTGGCACACCGCCCTCCCGCGCGGCGTCTCCCACCTGCGCGACATCGACCCGCACGAGCGCCCGGCCGAGGGCTTCCCCGTCGTCGCGGGCCGCTGGCCGATGGGCGACGCCCTCTTCTACCAGCCGACGGGGGCGGCCCACTCGGTGCTGTGGCTCTTCGGCCGCAGACACAAGTTCCGCGGCTGGTACGTCAACCTCGAACGGCGCGTGCATCACGGCGCGGACATCGACATCGCCGACCACGAGCTGGACATCAACGTCGCTCCGGACCGGACGTGGAGCTGGAAGGACGAACAGTCCTTCGCCGAGAAGACCGGCCACCCCGCGTACTGGACGGCCGAGGAAGCGCTCGCGATCCGGTCCGAAGGAGCGACCGTCGCACAGCTCGCCGAGGCCGGAACCTTTCCCTTCGACGGCTCCTGGTGCGACTTCCGGCCACCGTCGTACTGGAAAACCCCGCCCCGACCGCCGACTCCGCGTCACCCCCTGCTGCGCCCGATGGGCGCTCCGACCTCGCCCCCTCCGCCCTGAAGCGCGCGATTCGGCCACCAGAGGGCATCTCGGCCAGCCTGGCGTGATGACGATCATTGCCCGGCGTCACTCTCCGTGATACACAGAGTAACCATACGCATTTCGCCCACACACCGATTCGATCCGCAGGTCAGGGCGGTCAGACCGGTCAAATGTGCGAGATCCGGGTAAAGAGAGCCGTGAAGCCGTCGTACGAATCCAGTTTCATCAGCGAAGATAGAGAGTGACCCGTGCCATGCGGTACGGGCGGTGAACTACCCAACTGGGGCGGTGACTTACATGATCCTGGCAGCTGAAAAGGGCGACATCACCACCATCATCGGCGGAATCGCCCCGAACTGGGGGCCGTTCGGGACCCTGGGCAACGAGGCCCGCGTGATGATCGAGGTGGTGATGGCGATCGCCATCCTGCTGTGCCTCGGCATCGCGGTCTGGGGCGCGGCCAAGCAGCGGATCGGCGCGACGGCTCTGCGCGACACGTTCAGCGCGGAACAGGGCAAGGGGCTGATCGTGGCCGGCCTGACCGGTGTGTTCATCATCGGATCGCTCGGCACCCTGTTCACCATTGTGTACGGGATGGCCGTCTGACCGCGCGTCATCCCCGAACCGGGGCACGGCCGCCCCACCCCTCCCATCCGTCCGTCGTGCCCACCGGCAGAGGTTGCGTACCCCTGATGTCGAGTCACCACACCGCGTCCGCGCGGAGAGCAGCACGGCTACCGTCGTACTACGACGCGGTTCAAGCAACGGTTGAGGGGGCGTACGCGGCATGAGTCTCGGCGACGAGGACGGCTACGGCAACGACGCGGGACGCACGAGCGACGCCTACAGCACGATCGGCGGCACCCGTCAGACCCGCACCCGCCTGCCCGACGGCCCCACCGGCGACCCCTACGGCCCCCGCCGCCCGGCCCGCAACTCCCGCTCCCTCATCACGTTCGCCGGCGTGGTGATCCTCCTGCTGGGCGCCATCGCCTTCGCCAACATGGGCGGCGACAAGGACGGCTCGAGCGGCAAGTCCGGCGCACCCTCCGGCGACCGGGCGGGCGCCGCGCCGACCTCCCCCACGGGCACGAAGCCGGTAACAGGCAAAAACGGCACAATCCCCTCGGGCTTCGCCCACGACCAACAGGGCGCGGAGAGCGCGGCGGCGAATTACTCGGTCGTCCTCGTATCGGCGGACATCCTCAAGCCGGCACAACGCAAACAGATCGTGCGTCAGGTCTTCGTCACCGACAGGGCCGGAGAACTCGAGAGCAAGTTTGACCAGGCTTACAGCAAGGACTTTCTCGACAAGGTCGGCCTCGACGAAAACGGTGACGCCGCAGAGGGCATGACCTACGTATCGAGAACAGCACCCGTCGGGACAAAGGTCACGCAGTTCACCGACACCTCCGCCACCGTGGAGGTCTGGTGCACTGGCGTCTTCGGCACAGCCGGCATTGGCTCCACCAATCCCGTGAGCAACGACTGGTTCACGATGACGCTCGAACTCCATTGGGAGAGTAACGACTGGAAGGTCGACAGCTTCTCCCAGAAGGACGGCCCGGCACCCGTCAACGCCGATCGCACTGCTTCAGGCGCCGACGAAATCGCGAAGGCTGTCGAGGAGTACGGAGGGTTCACCTATGCCCGCTAGTGCAAGGCACATGCTGCGACTGGGGACAATGCTGGCGAGCATCCAAGCCGTGCTGGTCGTCCTGGCAACGCGTGCCACAGCTGCTCCCAGCCCCTCCCCGTCAGATGACGGGAAGTGCTCACTGATCGTCGGTCCTGCCAAGGACTACTGCGAAGGCGGAAGTTCCAGTTCCTCCAGGTCCACCCCGCCCCCAAGCACCGACCCCGCTCTCGACCCGCTCACCTCGCTCGGGCGGGGCTGTGCCGATGCCGCCGCGTGGATCGTGGGCAAGCTCAGCGACGCGGTCAAGGAGACCGCCAACGTCGACTTCACGAACACCCGCTTCCTCCAGCAGTACGCCATCGTCTTCGCCGCCTCCACCGTCCTCACACTCGTCCTCTGGCTCCTCGCCGTAGCCAAGCGCGCCATCCGCGGCGTCCCCCTCACCACCGCCATCTCCGAAGCCATCGGCTTCCTCTGGCTCACCGTCCTCGCCTCCGCCTTCACCCCCCTCATCCTCTACACCATCGTCTCCGCCACCGACGGCGTCACCGAAGTCATCGCCTCCTCCTCCGGCGGCCAGACCGACGTCTTCTTCGGCTCCTTCGCCCAAGCCCTCAAGAAGGACTCCGACATCGGCGGCGGCCCGATCATGCTGATCGTCGTCTCCCTCGTCTCCATCCTCGCCGCCGGAATCCTCTGGCTCGAACTCGTCATCCGCGCCGCCCTGCTCTACGTCGGCGCCCTCCTGGGAACCGCCGTCTACGCCGGACTCGTCGACAAGAACATGTGGGGACACGTACGCCGCTGGGCAGGCATCATGATCGCGGTGATCATGGTCAAACCCGTCATCGTCGTCGTACTCGGCCTCGCCGGCGCCCTCTCCTCCGACGACGGCCCCGACGCCTTCTCCGCCGTCGTCTCCGGCCTCGCCATCATCCTGCTGGCCATCTTCGCCTCCGCCATGATCTACCGCTTCGTCCCCGGCTTCGGCGACGAGATCCAAGGCGCCCGCACCAACCGCAAGCAGGCCACCGACGGCTCCCAGGCCGCCGCCATGATCAGCTCCCCCGCCGCCCTCGTCTCCCAGGGCATCAAGACCCACAGCAGCCGCGGCGGCCAGAACAGCGGCGACACCAGCAGCGGCGGCGGCCGCCCCGCCAACCCGGTCAGCGGCGGCGTCGCCGCCCACAGCTCCCGTAACCCCGGCGGCGGATCCGCCCCCTCCGCCGCACCCCCGCCCCGCAGCGGCTCCGCCCCGACCGCCGGCACCCCCCACAGCAGCCGCGGCACCCGCGGTGGACCAGGCAGCACAGGTAACAACCGCACAGGAGGTGGCGGGCGTTGAGCACACAGTCCCATCCGATCGCGCCCCGCCGTACGTATCTCATCGGCCGCGCCCGGCCGAACGCGATCGTCGGCAAGAACCGCGAGACGGGCGAAATCGCCCTGATCATCGCCGGCGCGTTCCTCGGCATGATGAGCGGCCTGCTCGTCCCCGTCCTCTCCCTGCGCATCGTGCTGCTCACCGGCTTCCCGCTGCTCGCCATCGCCATGGTCTACGTCCCGTACCGGCACCGGACCTTCTACAAGTGGTTCGAGATCAACCGCAGCTACAAGCGCTCCCTCCGCCGCGGCACCACCTACCGCTCCACCGCAATGGAAGCCGGCACCCGCGCCGACGGCCGCGAGATCGAGATCGGCCCACCCCCCGGCATCGGCCGCATCAACTGGCTCTCCGCCCCCTTCGGCCCCGACGAGATCGCCGTCCTCCTCCACGCCGACCGCCGCACCGTCACCGCCGCCATCGAGATCGAGGGCCCCGGCGTCGGCCTGCGCGACAGCGAGGACCAGGAAGCTCTCGTCGACCGCTTCGGCACCCTCCTCAAGCACGTCGCCAACGGAGACGGCTTCGTCACCCGCCTCCAGATGCTCGCCCGCACCCTCCCCGCCGACCCCGACGCCCACGCCAAGGACGTCGCCCAGCGCGGCGACAAGGCATCCCCCCACTGGCTCCAGGACTCCTACGACCAGCTCCAGTCCATGGTCTCCACCTCCAGCGAGCAGCACCGCGCCTACCTCGTCGCCTGCATGCACTTCAACCGCGAGCTCGCCGCAGAGGCCAACGCCATGGCCCGCGCCGCCCGCCCGCACACCGGCCGCAAGCTGGACCGCGACGCCGGCCTCGCCGTCGTCATGGCCCGCGAGCTCACCGACATCTGCGCCCGCCTCGCCGAGGCCGACATCCGGGTCCGCCAGCCCCTCGGCCAGAGCCGCCTGGCCTCCCTCGTGCACTCCATGTACGACCCCGACCACCCCATCGACCACATCCAGGCCATGACGAAGCGCAACGCCTGGCCCGCCGAGCTCGACGCCGTCGAACCGACGTACCTCCAGGCCAAGACCCGCGAATCGTCCACCCGCGCCCCCTGGTGCCACTCCACCGCCTGGGTGAAGGAGTGGCCGATGACCCCCGTCGGCGTCAACTTCCTGGCCCCCCTCCTCGTCCACACCCCCGACGTCATCCGCACGGTCGCCGTCTGCATGGACCTGGAACCCACAGAGATCGCCATCGAGCGCATGCTCACGGAGAAGACCAACGACGACGCCGAGGCCAGCCGCCAGGCCAAGATGAACCGCACCGTCGACCCCCGCGACATCGCCGCCCACGGCCGGCTCGACCAACGGGGTGAAGACCTCGCCAGCGGAGCCGCCGGCGTCAACATCGTCGGGTACATCACCGTGTCGTCCCGCTCCCCCGAAGCCCTCGCCCGCGACAAGCGGACCATCCGCGCTTCGGCCGGAAAGTCGTACCTGAAGCTCGAATGGTGCGACCGCGAGCACCACCGCGCCTTCGTCAACACCCTGCCGTTCGCCACCGGCATCCGCCGCTAACCGCCAGTCCGCGACACCGAGAGGGAGGTCAGTCACGCCATGCGAGATCCGCTGTCCGCGTTGTCGGACGCCTTTACCGCCTTCCTCTTCGGGAAGGTGGAGACCACCCGGCTGCCCGTCCGCACCTCGACCGGCCAGGCCCAGGCCGTCTACCTGCCCACCGCCGCCCCCGGCCTCGGCGACTCCGGTGTGATCATCGGCCGCGAGGTCTACTCCGGCAAGGGCTACATCTACGACCCCTTCCAGCTCTACGGACAACAGCTCCCCGCCCCCCACTGGCTCGTCCTCGGCGAGTCCGGTAACGGCAAGTCCGCGCTGGAGAAGACGTACGTGCTCCGCCAGCTCCGCTTCCGCGACCGCCAGGTCGTCGTCCTCGACGCCCAGGGCGAGGACGGCGTCGGCGAGTGGAACCTCATCGCGCAGGAGCTCGGCCTCACCCCCATCCGCCTCGACCCCACCTCCGCGCTCAACGGCGGCATCCGGCTCAACCCGCTCGACCCGGCCATCACCACCACCGGCCAGCTCGCCCTGCTGCGCACCATCATCGAAGTCGCCATGGGCCACGGCCTCGACGAACGCTCCGGCTTCGCCCTCAAGGTCGCCCACGCCTACGTCAACGCCACGACGACCGACCGCCAGCCCGTCCTCACGGACATCGTCGAGCAGCTGCGCCACCCCGAACCGGAATCCGCCCAGGCGATGAACGTCGACATAGACGACGTCCGCGCCTGGGGCCTGGACGTCGCCCTCGTCCTCGACCGGCTGGTCGACGGCGACCTGCGCGGCATGTTCGACGGCCCCACATCCTTCGGCATCGACCTGGACGCCCCGCTGATCGTCTTCGACCTCTCGCACATCGACCGCAACTCCATCGCCATGCCCATCCTGATGGCGATCGTCGGCGTCTGGCTGGAACACACCTGGATCAGGCCCGACCGCAAGAAGCGCATCTTCCTGGTCGAAGAGGCCTGGCACATCATCAACTCGCCCTTCGTCGCCCAGCTCTTCCAGCGCCTGCTGAAGTTCGGCCGCCGCCTCGGCCTCTCCTTCGTCGCCGTCGTCCACCACCTCAGCGACGTGGTCGACGGTGCCGCCGCACGCGAAGCCGCCGCCATCCTCAAAATGGCCTCCACCCGCACCATCTACGCCCAGAAGGCCGACGAAGCCAGAGCCACCGGACGGGTCCTCGGCCTGCCCCGCTGGGCCGTCGAAATCATCCCCACTCTCACCCCGGGCATCGCGGTCTGGGACGTGAACGGCAACGTACAGGTCGTCAAACACCTGATCACCGAAGCCGAACGCCCCCTCGTCTTCACCGACCGCGCCATGACCGAGTCGTCCGTGAGCGACCTCCTCCCGGACGACGTGAGAGCCGCCGACCTCGAAGCGGAGGAACGCGCGGCCAGAATCGAGAACCAGCAGCGACTGAACGAGTCGTCCGAGTCGACGGTGGCATGACATGGCAGGCAGCGACGGGGGACGGTCCGGCGACGGCAAAGGGGGCGGCATCCCCGACGGCCTGCTCGTCGGACTGCTCGCCTTCCTCCTCGGACTGACGCTGCTGGCCTGGGCGGCCACCGGATTCGCCGGCCTCCTCGCCCACGGCGCCTGGCCCGACGGCGTCACCCCGACCGAGACCCCCCTGGCCCTCCGGCGCCTCCTGGAGGCCCCTCACGACCTGCCCGCCGCCTGGCCCAGCACCCCGCCCGGCCAACTCTCCGGCTACGGCCTGTTCTGGGGCCTGCTCATCGGCGAACTGATGGTGCTCGTGGTGCTGACGGTCTTCGTCATGGGCGTCATCACCCGCTGGCGCGCCGTCCTGGCCCGCCGCCGCACGGAACGCACGGAGCGACTGGCCCTCCTCGAACAGGCCCACCGCGAGGAGCGCGCCCGACGCAAACTCGCGCAGGGCAAGGGCCGCAAGACCGGCCGACGGAACGAACAGCAGCATGCCGCGTACGAGTCGGCGCTCCCCGAACCGAAACCGGAACCGGCCCCCGCCCCCACCCCCGACGCCCTGCGCAAGACGGCCCCCGTCCCCGCGCCGGCCGCCCCTGTTCCCGCCGAGCACCTCACCGAAACCGCACCGCAGACGACGGCCCTTCCCACCGAATCCGCCCCCGAAGCACTCACCACCCGAAAAACCTGGCACGCACCGACCGAAGCGGCGCACCCCGAACCGGCACCCCCAGGGGCGACCGCCACCGCCCCGCTCCCCGCGACCGTCCCCTCCCCACGCACCCCCCTCGTCCTCTACGGCCCCGCCGCCACCCGCCGGGCCACCGCCGTCCAGGCCATCCGCGAGGCCGACGGCCCCGTGCTCGTCGTGACCTCCGACCCCACCCTCTGGGCCGAGACCAAGGACGCCCGCGCCAAGCTCGGCCCCGTCCTCGTCTACGACCCCGGC
Source organism: Streptomyces sp. NPDC008163 (assembly GCF_042956885.1). Classification (NCBI taxonomy): domain Bacteria; kingdom Bacillati; phylum Actinomycetota; class Actinomycetes; order Kitasatosporales; family Streptomycetaceae; genus Streptomyces; species Streptomyces sp. NPDC008163. The sequence goes on from NZ_JBIBHG010000017.1 coordinate 167,865, forward strand.
CACCTCTGCGACACCCCGGCCCGGCTGCACTGGGCACCCACCACCGGCTGCGAACAGGCCGACCGGGCCGCGGCCCGCGCAAGCGCGCTGCTCGCCCCCGTCCGCCCCCAGGCCCGCGTCGACTCGGCGACGGCCGACATCGCCGAAACCCTCCTGCGCTGCTGGCTGCACGCCGCCGCCATCGACGGCCGCCCCTTCCGCCAGGTCCACCGCTGGGCCATCGGCGGCAACGCCCACGAAGCGGTCCGCCTGCTGCGCACCCACCCCAAAGCGGCCCCCGGCCTCGCCGGACTCCTGGAGTCCGCGCTCACCGGCCATCCCGAACGCCGGGAGATGGCACAGGAACTGACGGTGCGCGCGTTCGGCGCCCTCTCCTCCGTCCACGTCCGGGACGCCTGCACACCAAATCGAGCAGATGCGCTCGCACTGGATTCCTTTGCGGCCGAAGGGGGCAGCCTCTATGTGGTGGGTGAAGCCATCGAGACCCCGCGATCCGGTCCAGGGACGATGCCCCTGCTCACCGCGTTCGCCGCAGACGTGGTCGAGCACGGCCGCCGCATGGCCGCACGGTCATCCGACGGCCGGCTCGACCCACCAATGACGCTCGTCCTCGACGATGTCGCGGCCGTCGCCCCCCTGCCCCGCCTGCCCGAGCTCCTGAGATCCGGCCAGACGCAGGGCCTGTCCACCATCGCCCTGCTCCGTTCCCCGGAACAGGCCCGCTCACACTGGACGCAACAGCTCCGGACACCCAGCAGCCTCTGAGGAGCGGGCACGGCTTCAGGGCCGCGCCACCGCGTACTCCAGCTCACGCGCCGTCGGATCGCCGGGCATCGGCACCGTCTCCCCGGTCGGCACGAAGCCGAACCTCCGGTAGAACGCCTCGGCACGCGGATTGTTCTCGTGCACATACAGCCGTACGCGCTCCAGCCGCGGCGACTCCAGCGACCACGCCCAGTCCACAGCCGCCCGGAACAACTCGTCCGCCACCCCCGCGCCCCGCGCCTCCGGCCGTACGAACACACCGACCAGGTGCCCCTGGTTCACCGACGCCGCCTCACCGAACCGCGCCTCGACGTCCGGCCCCTCCACGAGCACCGTCACCGAGCCCGCCCAGGCACCTTCCGGGCCCTCCGCGACGAACTGCCGCACCTCGCCCGGACCGTCCTCCGAGGCATCCACCGTCCGCTCACGCCACGCCTCGTCGGACCGCTTCAGCCCCTGCTCGTACGTCTCCAGGAACGCCACCGGAGCCGCCGGGTCCTGCAACGCGGCCAGCCGGAGCTCCTTCACCGAACGCCACTCGCCGGCGCACACCGGCCGTATCACGTAGTCCATGCACCGATCCTGACCTGCGCTCCCGCGACCCCGCAAACGGATTCACCCCGTCCCCGAGGCGTCGTACCCCGGTACTACGCGCCCCCGCACATCCCGCCCCCGGTCCGACGACCGGCCCGCGCCGGCTCCGTAGCGTCGACCGCATGATCAGGGCACACGCACTCACCAAGCGCTACGGGGACACCACCGTCGTCCAGGACCTGGACTTCACCGTCCACCCGGGCACGGTCACCGGCTTCCTCGGACCCAACGGCGCCGGCAAGTCCACCACCATGCGCATGCTCCTCGGCCTGGACGCCCCCACCCGGGGCCGCGCCACGATCGGCGGACGCGCGTACACCTCCCACAGCGCCCCCCTCACCGAGGTCGGCGCCCTGCTGGAAGCGCGCTCCGTCCACCCCGGCCGGACCGCCTTCCACCACCTCATGGCACTCGCCCACACGCACGGCATCCCGCGCACCCGCGTCGAACACGTCCTGGACCTCGCCGGCCTCACCGCCGTCGCCGGGAAACGGGTCAAGGGCTTCTCGCTCGGCATGGGCCAGCGCCTCGGCATCGCCGCCGCCCTCCTCGGCGACCCGGCCGTCGTCATCCTCGACGAACCCGTCAACGGCCTGGACCCGGAGGGCGTCCTCTGGATCCGCACCCTGCTCCGCGACCTCGCCGCACAGGGCCGCACGGTACTGGTCTCCTCGCATCTGATGAGCGAGATGGCCCTCACCGCCGACCACCTGGTCATCATCGGCCGCGGCCGGCTCCTCGCCGACACCACCGTCACCGCGTTCACCACCACGGCCGGCGGCGGCTCCGTCACCGTCCTCACCCCTCGGGCCACCGCCCTGTGCGAACTGCTGAAGGGCCCCGGCATCGACATCACCACCACGCCGGGCTGCGACCGACTGGAGGTACGCGGCACGGACGCAGAACACATCGGCCGCACCGCCGCCGCCCACGCCATCCCCCTCTACGCCCTCACCCCGCACACCGCCTCCCTGGAACAGGCGTTCATGGACCTCACCCAGGAGTCCGTCGACTACCGGACCACCGCCGCACCGACCGGAGCCCCCGCATGACGACCACCGCCCTTCCCCGTCCCTACCGCGTCACACCTGCCCGGGTGCTCCGCTCCGAATGGCACAAGCTGCGCACCCTGCGCTCCAGCTGGATCACCCTGGGCCTGGCCGTCGTCTTCGTCCTCGGCGTCGGCATCCTCATGGGCACCACCTACACCTCCGACGGCGGCGACTCGGACATCGACACCGTCATCCTGGTCCTCTACGGCTCGCTCCTCGCCTCGCTCTGCACGGTGGTCCTCGGCATCCTCGTCACGGCGGGCGAATACTCCTCAGGCCTGATCCGCGCCTCACTGACCGCCGTCCCGCGCCGCCTTCCGGTGCTGTGGGCGAAGGCCGCCGTCTTCACCGCCACCGTGTTCACCGCCATGTTCGCGACCGCGCTCGTCACCTTCGTCGTCGCCCAGTTCTTCCTGCACGACACGAACCAGGCCGCTTCCCTCACCGACCCGGGTGTACTGCGCGCCGTGGCGGGGAACGCCGCCGGAACCACCCTCCTCGGCCTCATCGCCCTGGGCCTCGGCGCACTCCTGCGCTCGGTCCCCGGAGCGATCGGCGCGTTCATCGGCGGTGTGATGATCCTCCCCGAGGTGCTGACCATGCTCCCTTACGACGTGGTGGAGACCGCCGTCCGCTACTTCCCCACCCAGGCCGCGGGCGTCCTCGGCTCCGCCACCCCTCTCCCAGACGCCGCATCCCCCGGTCCGGCCCTGCTCGCCCTCGCCCTGTGGGCCTCCGCCACACTGGTCGCGGCAGCCGTACTCCTGCGGCGCCGGGACGCATGAGCCGTACGGGGCCGGGCGCGGGGGAGCCAAGGATGACGGACACCACCGAGCGCGGGGCAGCGCCTCCGCCGGCCGCCCCGACCCCGCTCACCGGGCACATACAGCGCCTCTTCCAGCGCATCCGCGCCTTCGACCACCGCCGCCCGTCGGTCTGGAACGGCGTCCTGACCACCTTCTGGGTGCTGTTCGCCGTCCTCGATGTCTCCACCGGCGGCTGGCGCACGGTCGCCGTCGACCCGCACGTCCCGGAACCGCTGGTGTTCGCCATGAGTGCGGCCTTCTCCGCCCCGCTGCTGTGGCGCCGCACCCACCCCCTGGCCGTACTCGCCTTCATGGCGCCGTTCTCGCTGGCCAATGTGTGGACGGGGGCGGTCATCCAGGCGTCGCTGCTCCAGGAGATCGTGGTCTTCAACATCGCGCTACGCCTCCCGATGCGCACCCTCGCCCGGTCGGGCGCCCTGGTCGCGGCCCCACTGGTGATCGCCGCCTCGGGGCGGTTCCCGGAGGTCTGGAGCCGTCTCCTCCTCCCGCATGTCTGGATGTTCGCCATCGCCGCCCTGGCGGGAATCCTGGTGCGTACGCGCAAGGAGTACACCGAGGCCCTTGTCGACCGGGCCGACCGGCTGGAACGCGAACGCGACCAGCAAGCCCGTCTGGCCGCCGCCGCCGAACGGACCCGTATCGCCCGGGAGATGCACGACATCATCGGGCACAACCTGTCCGTCATCACCGGCCTGGCCGACGGCGGTTCGTACGCGGCGGCCCGCAGCCCGGAACGTGCGGCCCAGGCGCTGGAAGCCATCGGCACCACCAGCCGCCAGGCCCTCGCCGAACTCCGCCGCCTGCTGGGAGTCCTGCGCGACCGGCCGGACGACGCGGACCGCACCCCGCAGCCCACCCTCGACGACATCGACGGGCTTCTGGAGGGCGTGCGCCGGGCCGGTCTGCCGGTACAGCTGCTCGTTCGGGGAACACCACCGCCCGGTCCGCTCACCCCCGGACGGCAGCTGACGGTCTACCGGGTGGTGCAGGAGTCCCTGACGAACACGCTGAAGCACACGGCCACTTCACCGTCGCTCGCGGCCGAGGTCACTCTCACCTACCAGCCGGGCGCACTCGAAGCCCTCGTCACGGACAATGGCAACCCGCCCCCGGACGAGCGGACTGCCGCAGGCACCGGACAGGGCATCACCGGGATGCGTGCACGCGCTTCCCTGTACGACGGCACACTCGCAGCCGGCCCGTCCGCCGAAGGGGGCTGGCAGGTACGGCTCCGGCTCCCACTGGAGGATTCACCCTCGTGACGACCGTGCTCATCGCGGACGACCAGCCGATGCAGCGCTTCGGCTTCCGCATGCTGCTGGAGAGCCAGGACGACATGACGGTCGTCGGCGAGGCCGCCAACGGCCACGAAGCGCTCCAGCTCGTCGCCCGGCACCAGCCGGACGTAGCCCTGATGGACATCCGCATGCCGCTCCTGGACGGCATAGAAGCGACCCGCCGCATCATCAAGGCGGGCTCCCGCACCCGTGTACTGATCGTCACGACGTTCGACCTGGACCGGTACGCGTACGACGGCCTCCGCGCCGGGGCCAGCGGCTTCCTGATCAAGGACGCACTGCCGGAGGAGATGCTGTCCGGCATCCGGGCCGTGGCCCTCGGCGACGCGGTGGTCGCCCCGAGCCTGACCCGCCGTCTCCTGGACGCGTACGTACAGCACTTGCCGGCCGACCCGGGCGAACCGGTCGTCGAGGATCCGCGCATCGCCGGCCTCACCGGCCGAGAACGGGAAATCCTGACGGTGATCGGCCGGGGCTGGACCAATTCCGAAATCTCGGAACGCCTTCATCTCGCGGAGTCAACGGTGAAGACCCACGTCTCCCGGATTCTCGCCAAGACGGGAGCCAGGGACCGCGTCCAGGCGGTCATCCTGGCGTACGACACCCGTCTGGTCTCCCCGGGCTGAAACGCAGAAAAGCCCCGTGCCAGCGGCACGGGGCTTTCCCACAATGATTGTTCGGCGGCGTCCTACTCTCCCACAGGGTCCCCCCTGCAGTACCA
>NZ_JBIBHG010000018.1:0-103123 GCF_042956885.1 Streptomyces sp. NPDC008163
CCCCGCGGAGCGGGTACCCCATCGCTGCGCGATGGGAAAGCGAACCGGGTTGCTTCGCAACCCGGTCGCAGTGCTGGAAAGCCGCTTCGCGTCTTTCGGATCTCCGCTTCGCTCCAATCCACGGGCCTCCGCTCCGCTACGGCCCGAACTGCGGGGCGGGTCCGCTTCGCTCCCCCGCCCTGGTTCCGGCTTCGCCGGAACGGCTGGCTACACGATGATGATGCATCACCGCTGGTCTGTGTAGCATCCTGAGAACACGGACACCCCCGAACCATGACACCCCATCACCCCGGCTCGAGTGCCGGCCCCCGAGCGACAGGCGCGGATTCCGCTGCGCTCCACCCGCACCGAACAGTCCGTCACCCACATCCGGCAGTGTCTCACCCGCAGTTCGAGACGGCCTGAAACTTCCCCGGGTGGAACACCGACCCGCTACGATGATACCCGTGCATCGACCGCACATGAGCCGCATCATGAATCACTGATGTGCTGTGTAGCATCCCGAACAGATCACCACCTCCTCCAGAGCCTTCGACCCCCCTCTTGGATTCCCGGAGATCCGATATGCCGAGTGCACAGAAATCCACGCTCCGACCTCACCAGATCTAAGCTGTCGATGCTGTCGTGCGCGGCCTCGATATCCCGCCGGGGAAGAAGATTCCGCAGGCCGGTCTACGGGCTACTGTGGTGGCCGCCTGCGGCACGGGGAAGACGTTCATCCCGCGCACTCCGCGCTCCGGCTGGCCCGTAACGGGCGGGTCCTGGTCCTGCTGCCGACTCTCGATCTGCTGACGCAGACGGTGCGGGAATGGCAGGCCGCCGGCCACCACGGGCCGGCCGTCGCGGTCTGTTCGCTGGAGGACGACCCGCACCTGTGAGACCTCAAGGTCCGCTCCACGACGTCCGCGCCGCAGCTGGCGTTGTGGCACGGACGCGGACCAGTCACCGTATACGCCAGCTACGCCTCTCTCCGCCGGAGCCTGAACCAGCCAGGAGCCCCGCGACATCAACACCGGCGCCCATCCCACCCCGCGACGCACCCCGACATCAACCGACCGAACATTCCGCATGCTCAGACGGCCCCACGACGGCCAAGGAAGACAAAGGAGGTACGAGGAACGCGACACCGCCTGATACAGCTTCACGTCACGTCAATGTCCGGGGAACTGTCACCATGATCGACCCGGCCAATGAGCCTTGAACAGCATCGCATCAGTGCCACACGAAGCCGAACATTCCAGTGACATCACAACCGAACTTCACAGGTGGTTCGGTGCCGGGGCCCGGGGCGTCTGCGGAGGTAACGAGCTCAGGCCGAAGTCCGAGGCGGATGTGAACAGGGCGAGGTCGGCGAAGGCGCGGGCGGCTTCCGGGCGGTCCATGTCCAGGGCTTCGTTGGCGTGCCGGGTGAACTCGCGGGCACTGGCCATGTCGTTTGCGCCCGGCTCGGGCTGCTGAGTGTCCATGGCGGGCTCAACGAGCTGGCCTGCATCTCGGCACGAGTCCCAAGCCGCGATGGAGAAGTGGGAAGGGCGCTCTTCCCCTCCAGGGAAGGTACGCGTGCACAATGTGCAAGGGGCCTCGGTGGGTCCGCGGAGCAGCCGTCGGCGAGCGCCGGCCAGAAGGTCTCGGCGACCTCGCCACGGCGGCCCGGACGGATGCGCGGACGAGGGCCTGGTCACCGGGCCAGACTGGCCGCGTGACGCACGCACCCCGGGTCTCCGGCAGTGACGGCGAGGTGGACACCGGACCCGAGCCCGGCCACGACTACGCGAACTCGTGAGACGAGCGTCTGAGTTGGCGAGTGAGCGCCTGAGCTGGCGGCTCAAAGTCTTGGGCGCACGGCCCTTGATCGACCTGGATTGCTCGAGTGCGCAGCAGTCGGCCTGGATAAGCTAGGTCTTTGATCAGACGTGAGCCGGGGGCGGGTACTTGCATGTCGGATGAGAGTGGCAATCAGTCCCCACCAGATGACCCGTTGGCGCTTGTATGGGCTGTCATGGGCCTCCTGGTCGGTGGCGTTCTCGCCTTCAAGGTGCTGTCCGCTATGGGCGTGCGTGAGGGCGAACACCTCTCTCTGACGGAGCTCGCGATCATGCTGGCCCTCGGCCTGGGTCCGTTCTGGATGATTGCGACGGCTGCAGAGCATCTACGTAAAGACGTCGGAACTGGAAAAATCACCTTCGCTACGTACTGGACGACGATCGGAGGGATCTGCGTCGCTGCACTCGCGCTAGTCGGCGTCACAAGCATTGACGACCTCGTCGGCCTGGCCGAATAGCACAGAACCACCAGCGCATCGATTGAGGTGGTGACTGAGCCTTTGGCGCACAACGTCGCCCAACTGCTGCGCGAAAAACTGGACGCTGCAATCGCCAGCTGAAGCGCTCATCCGCCAACGGGGGCGTTCAGTCGCAGCTCGTGGGCGGGCCGCTGGAAAGGCAGCTGCTCGACGTCACCGGCTGAGACCCGGGCATCCTCGCCTTCAGGGCTTGCCTCGCCGCCCCGCACAGCGCGGGCGGGCCCGCCCGCGAGCCGTCTCAGGCACCGGGCGGGCCGTTCGTCCGGGGGCGACGTCCCCTGACGCCGGCCGCGCACCCTGGCCAAGGGCCAGTGCTTCCGGGAGCGAAGCTGCTCTGGGGCAGTGGCCGTTCCTGCGGTGCAGGGTTCGGCGGTCACCGCCCGCCGAACCACACGCCCGCTCCGAGCGCGCTGACCGCACTGCCGATCATGGCGAGCAGCCGGTAGGGGACGCGCTCGACAACCACGTGCACTCCGCCCCAGTGCAGTTCCAGGAACGAGTGAGCGGGCTCGCGCAGCGGGCGTTCCAGTGTCATGAGGGCCTCCGGATCGTGAGGTGGTGGATCCTCTGCCGTGAACGATCCGTGACTTCCACGGTGTACCTGAGAGCCCTTCTGGGGCAAACCCTGAGAATAGGAGCACGCAATGCCTGTCAGTGAATTCAGCGAGAGCCATTCCGTCGTCGCGAGAAATAAATACTTTGAGATCCTTCGGCGACTGTGTTTCAAAGCCGATCGAAGCCCACTTCGGACCCCTGCGGCAGTTCACCCTCGCCAACTCGAACCACCCCAGTCACACCGTCCAGACGCGGAACCTGCATTCCTAACTGCGTCGGCGCAACCAGAACGCCCGCCATCCTGCTGACGGCACCGGCAACACTGATGCCATGACCGTTGATCGTGAAGCCCTTCAGGCCAGCTGGAAGCAGACCCGTGGCCACCTCGACTCTGCTCGGGCCCACCTCACGGGCCTGCCGGACATCGATCTCTCAGCAACGTTGGAGTTCTTGGAGCACAACGAGCTGGGACTCGCCTTCGACTGCCTGGTCGATCTCGGTGACGACCTCGACCTGCCCCTCAGTTTCTGGCGGCACCTGGACCGAGCAGCCCGTGAGATGCGCACATCCGCCGACTTCTGCCGCCGTCACCTCGCCACTGCCTCCGAGCAGGAGTGACCCGCCAACCCGGCGAGCCTCGCCAGTCACAGCACTAGGCCGTTTCTTTCGGATCATCAGATCGTTGGTCTGGGTGTGTCGTTGACTGACGCCCAGTGGGCTCGCATCGAGCCGTTGCTGCCGGACCGCTCGGCGGGGTGGGCGGTGGCGGGATCACAGGCCGATGATCCAAAAGAAACAGCTTAGGGCCGGACGTCGCCGCCCCTAACCATGCTCAGCGCCGGAGTCGAGCGGCGCATGCGGCTCGTGTGGCCCTGGGCCTGGACCACGATGCGGACGGGGAGGGCTGGCTTTGTTCACGGGTTTGGGCTCTGGCGCAACCTTCGCGGTGGCGAGCCGAGGCTCGGTGCCCGAGGCCGAAGCGTCCCGGGAACCGGCAGGTCAGGGGCTTGCCAAGAGGGAGACGGATGCCCGGTGGGCGTAACTCCACAGAAGTTGGACCAGAACCCGAAGTCGTCGATAACCGGTGTCGGCTCTCAGGTTCTGGCTCAAGTTCTGTGGTGCCGTCACCCCGAGTGGTCCGTCTGCCCTCGAATATTCGAGGCGGCGGAGCACTGAGGCTCGTATGATCCCCGGCGGGATGGGGCTCGTAGCGCAGTGGCTGTCGCGCCTTCACCGCAGGTGGGAGGACGCCGGTTCGAATCCAGCCGGCCCCATCCTGCTTGTTCTCCGGAAGCTTCCTGCGACATTCAGAAGCACCCCGGCCGATACTCAGAGTGGCCAGCCATAGAAGTTGTGCCAGAGTCTGAGAACGGGAGGCACCAGGCGGTTCGGGCTGCTCGGGGGCGCCGCACTCCGGCCTTGCCCCCAGTCACGACCCTTCCGCCAGCCGTTGGATCGTCCTCCAGCGCGGGGCCTCGTCGTCAGGGACGTCCGGAGACGCGAAGTGGAAAGGCACGCGAAGGTGGCCGGCCAGCGCCCGGCCGGCCTCGGCCGCGGCAGCACCAGGAGGAGGGCCGTCAGATCGGTGGTACACGGTCGCCAGGTGGCCTTCCCCATCTGGGGCGTCCAGGACCGCGACCAGGAGCACGAACCAGTCGTGCACCGTATCGCCGTCCCAGAGCGCCTCCACTGCCGCCACGCGGCCTGGGAGAGCCGCGGCGCGGGCTGCGAGCGAGGGGAGGTCCAGCGGATCGGGCAGGGTGGGCTGTACACGGTCGCCCAGAGCCTCGTATCGCGCGTGGACCACCCGCTCGGCTTCGTGCAGGCCCACTCCCAACGGGCGCAGCGCCTCCCAGACGGACCTGACCGCCGGCAGCCAGCGGTCGCGCAGCACATCAGCATCGACCTCTCGGCGGGTCCGTTCCTCCAAGTAGGCCCACCAGCCGCTCACTGGGCCACCAGTCGCGATCTTCTCAGGGTGCGCGTCATGGGCTCGAACGTACGTCAGGGCTCGGTGCCCGCCCCGGCCACCCCCCGCCCTGGTCTCCTGGGCTGCCCGCCTCCCGAATCGGTGACGAAGTGCTGTCCGGTCTCGGGCTCTGGCACACTTCTGTAGAGTTACGCCCACCGGGCATCCGTCTCTCTCTTGGCAAGCCCCTGACCTGCCGGTTCCCGGGACGCTTCGGCCGCGCTGACCGGACCGCCCCCGTGAATCGCGGACTGCGGGATAGAGGAGCACGCTGGATGGATGAGCGCGCCTATCGTCATCCACCGTCCGTCCGCGACCGGTGGGCGGCGGGTCACCATCCGCGGGCAGATCGTCGGACTCGCTCACGACGACGTCGACGTCGTGGAGTTTTTGCGCCGTGCCGGCCTGCCCGACGCCGAACAGCTCCTCGACGATCCCTCGTGGGTGCAGTGGCGCGGCGGCCGCGCGCACCGGTACGAGGCCGCGTGATGCCTTCGCATGTGCGGCGGATGTTCCTCCAAGTCGCCGAACGCGTCCGCTCGACGTACACCAGACGTATGGGAGACGAGCAGCAAACGTGGCGGCCCGGGGAGATCGTGCCCGAGAGCGGAATCTACGAGTGCGACTGCGGGGCCGGCCACCACTGGAGCACCGACGTCAAGGGCCACCGCTTCCCTCCGCTTCCAGCCGGCTGTCCTGGTGGGGCGTGGGCGCTGAAGACGGACGCCCACCCGGACACCTGATGTGACACTGCGGCCTCCGCTGGAGCCGATGCTCGCCCAGGCCCGCGACGCCCTCCGAGCCCCGGCCCGGGAGGCGCGGCCGCAGAGCTGAAGTTCGACGGCTACCGGGCCCTGCTGTTCACCACTGACGCCCAGGGTGGGCAGCTGCTGGTGCAGTCGCGGCACGGCACGATGCTGCGGTCCCGCTTCCCCGACCTCGTCTCCGCGGCCGGCCAGCTGTCTGCCGTCCTGGTTCTCGACGGCGAGCTCGTCGTGCTCGACGAGAACGGGCAGCTCTCCTTCCCAGCGCTGCAGCGCCGCGCAGCGACGGTACGCGGTACTCAGGGCTCTTGTCGCCGCCCTGCCGACACACTTCATCGCTTTCGAAGTCCTCCAGATCGAGGGCCGCGAGCTTGCTGGACGAGCCGTACGCCGCGTCCTTCTGGAGGCCCTGTTCGTCGAGCGCGGGGTGACGCCGCCGTGGACGCTGTCGGAGTGGCTGGGCAAAAGCGCTGGCTACGGGGCCAGGCATGGCGGGGGTTCTCATCGTGTGCGCGTGAAGGGTTGGTTGCTGGGGGCCGGCGGGGCCAGGTCGCTTCGGGGGCGTCCGAACCAGGCTGCGAGGGTTCCTTCGAGTGCGGGAAGAAGGAGAGTCGAGGCCCCGCCTACGGGTGCGGCCCAGGCAATATGGCCGTCGGGGCGGATCAGGATGGCGTCGGCCGGCCGGTCGGTGTTGTCTGCCGTGTGTATGTCGATGCGGTGTGCCCAGCGCTCGGCGGCTTCGCGCAGGTCCGGGCGGTCCGCGAGATCGAGAAACAGAGGTCGGGCTGGGCGCATGAGTTGCGCGACGCTGGTCGTGCCGTGTGCGGTGTCCAGGGCCAGGTCGGGTGCGAAGGTACCGTTCAGAGCGTGCCTCGCACTGTCGGGCTGTGGGTAACGGATGTCAGCTCCTGCGACCAGTGCTCCGATACGACGCAATGGGGCTTCATCGCTGAGCACTTCCTGGAAGACCTCACGAAGTGCTTGCGCGGCGGCGTCGTGTCCCCGTCGCAGCGCCATCTGGGCCCGGGTGTGCAGCAGTGTCCGCTGGGCTGCTGCACGGCGTTCGCTGTCATAGGTGTCCAAGAGCCCGGGGGGAGCCCAGCCTTGGACTTCGGCGGCGAGTTTCCACGCGAGGTTCGCCGCGTCGATCATGCCGGCGTTGAGCGCGACTCCTGTCGCGGGGAACTGGTGGGCCGCGTCGCCTGCCAGTAGGACGCGCCCTTCGCGGTAGCGGTCGGCCTGCCGGTCCTGGAACTGGTACCGCGACAGGCGAAGCGGTTCGCCCAGGGGCAGACGTACACCGAGGATGCGGCGGATGCTGTCGTGCAGCTCGTCCAGCGTCATCGGTTCGTCGTCCTGGTAGGTGCTGTCCTTCTCGTCCTCGGTAGTGGATATCAGCAGTACCTGGGAAGTGAGCCATCCGAACCCGAACGCCCCCCGGTCGGTACGCGTGAATCCCTGGCGCAATCTGCCCAGTCCGGGAACGTCGAGGTCCCCGTCGTCCCGCCTTACGGCTTCATCGGCGAGCGTGACCTGGCTCAGCCGGTTGACTTCGGGGCTGGTGGTCCCGGGAAAGGCAATGCCTGCCATCTCGCGCACAGTGCTGCGCGCGCCGTCACAGGCGACCAGGTATGTGGCCCTCACCCGGTAAGGACCGTCCACGCCCCTGACTTCGGCGCTCACGCCGTCCGGGTCCTGCATGACTGCGGCCACTTCGTGACCGCGGCGGATCCGGGCGCCCAGATCCGCAGCGCATTCCTCCAGCAGACGCTCAAGCCGTGGCTGCGGGATCTGGACGGCCTGCATCGGCGGATCAGCCAGGTCACTGAGGTCCAGGTGCACGCCTCCGAAAGGAAACCGGGGGGCAGGGTGCGGATCCGTGGCGGCTGCTTCAAGGTGGGTCAGCATGCCCCGGTAGCGCAGCAGTTCCAGGATCTGCCCGCCGAGGCCATTGGCCCGCGGTGTCTCGCGCAGCTGCTGCTGTCGTTCCAACAGGAGAGCATCGGCGCCGGCTCGCCGCAGCTCACCGGCCAGCATCATGCCTGTGGGCCCCGCGCCCACGATAATCACATCAGCGTCCATGCATCCGTCCTTCCACGAGGAACACGACGGGTGCCGTGCCCTTTGGCGCATCGCCCGGACCGAGTCCGGGGGTGGACCGGTTCGTGATGTCAACGCCCCCTTCACCGTTGCCGTGTTCGAGGCGTGACCGCGTCCGTAGTCATGCGGGCCAAGAGCCGTGCCGTGCCCGGTCATGGCCCACAGATGGGCGGTGCGCCTGAGAACCTAAAGCAGTTTGCGGCTGCGTTAGGAGGACAATAGGGCGCACCGCCCGACAAACGCAAGTGACACCTGCATTAATCTGCCCGAGACAACGAACCACAGGGCGCCGATACCGACGTAGCGCCTGCGTCGGCGCCAGCAGGTGGGAGTGATGGACGGCGGCGGAAAGGGGCGGGATTGGATGGGGCAACCGGGGCGGTCTGCCACCACTTGCCGCGGCCGCAATGCGCGGACAAGCATCACCAGGCGGGGCCGGGGAGGGTGGATCGTCCGTCGGCGTACGGACTTTTCTCCCCTGGTGCGTACGGACGAACGGGCCCGGCGCTGATCTTGTGATGCTCGGACGTCCGAAATGGGTGGACGCGACCGGGATACTGCTTGTCAGCGCTCGCGTGCTCGCCGCATGGACTCGGCGAACGCCTGGACCTGCGGCCGCAGCGGGAGCGGGTTGGCATCGATGCACCGTCGGCGAAAGCTCCAGCGGTTGCTTCAGCTGAGGTTGTAGGTGAGGATCACCACTCCGCTGGCCAGGACGGTGTGGTCGCGTACGGCGAAGCGGCGGCGCGAGGCCTGACTCCGGCCGGTGAACAGCGGGATGCCGGTACCGGAGGCGACGGGGTTGACCTTGACGACGATCTCGTCGATCTCCTCGAACAGTTCGCCTGCCAATGCGGCGCCTCCGACGAGCCAGAGGCCGCGGCCGGGCTCGGCCTTGAGCTTGCGCACCGTGGCGGCGGGGTCGTCGGCGACCACTTCCACACCTGGGTCGGGGCTGTCGGCGAGGGTGCGGGAGAACACCAGGTGCCGCAGGTGCGCATAGGCGTTGGTGATGCCGGCGTCCAGGCCGAGCTGGTAGGAGCGGCGGCCCTCCAGCACGGTGTCGAACCGGGTGCCGGGATCGGTGACGCCGAAGGCCTGGCGGGCGCCGGTGGGCAGCGTTTCGGGATAGTTGGCGATGGCGTAATCCAGGTAGTCCTGGCCGACGTCGAAGAGCGTGCCGGTGGGATCGACGCCGCCGGATTCGGCGATGTGGCCGTCCAGGGTGGCTGCCACGAGGTAGGTCAGAGTACGCATACGGTTGTTCCCTCGGTTTCGTGAGAAGTGCAGGATTCGCGGGGCAGACTGCGCGGTGGTGTCCGTCTGAGCCGCCGTCGCTCGGATAGTGGGTGCGGGGCGAGGAGTATCCGGCGGGAAGTCTGCCGTCCGCGGTCGGTGTTGCCGTCAACAGCTCTTCGCGGATGCCCTGTTCGAGGTGGTGACCACCGCATCCGGCTCGGCGGGAAGGTGCGTCGCCCTCGAGCCTTCCGCGGGCTGCGACTTCGTCAGCCACAGGCCGGTGAGCACGGCGGCGCCCACGGTGATGGCGCCGGCTGCGGTGAAGGCGCTGTTGAGACCGGCCTCGAACGAGGCGCCGCCGGACTGCCGGCTGCGGACGACGGCTCCGAGCACTGCCACACCGAGCACCGCGCCGATCTGGCGGGTGGTGCTGCTGATCCCCGAAGCCAGGCCACTTTCCTGTGGGCTGACGGCTTGGATGGCGGCTCCCGTCAGAGGGGACAAGGTCAGGGCGAAGCCCGTGCCAACCAGGGCCAGGCGCCACCACACGTTCGCATAGCCGCTGTGGGCGTGCACCTCGCCGAGCGCCAGTAGGCCCACGCCGGCCAGGGTCAGGCCGGCGGTGATCACGACGCGGAAGCCGTACCGGGCGGCGAGCCGGCCCGCGATCGGGCTGACGACCACCATCGCGAGGGACATCGGCAGTGTCTGGAGACCGGCGCGCAGGATCGAGCTGCCCTGGACGTACACGAAGTACTGGGAGAAGAAGAACGACGAGCCCGTCAGCGCGAACCCCACCACGACCATGGCGGCGTTGGACACAGTGAACAGCCGTTGGCGAAACAGTCGCAGCGGCATCATCGGTGCGGGGCGACGCGCTTCGACGGCGACGAAGGCGGCGAGGAGGACCGCCGCGGCGGCGAAGCTGCCGAGGATGACCGGCGAGGTCCAGCCGCGCGCACCGCCTTCGATCAGCCCGTAGGTCAGCATTCCCACCGCCAGGACGGACAACACGGTGCCCGGGACGTCGATAGCGGGGGCGTTCGGATTGCGGGACTCACCCAGGTGGCGCAGTCCGGCCAGCAGAAGGATCGCCCCGATGGGCAGGTTGACCAGGAAGATGGCGGGCCAGCCGAAGGTGTCGGTCAGCACGCCGCCAGCGACGGGGCCCGCGGCCAGGCCGATTCCGCTGAACCCGGCCCACAGCCCGATCGCCCTGACGCGTTCCCCCGGCACCGGGTACGCAGCGGTGAGCAGAGCCAGCGACGCGGGCGCCAGCGCCGCGGCCCCGACGCCCTGCAGCGCTCGACCGGCAATCAGCCAACCGGCCGAGGGTGCGAGGCTGCACAGCGCCGACGCGGCGGTAAACACCACGACCCCGCTCAGGTACACCCGCTTGCGGCCGAACCGATCGCCGAAGATGCCGCCGGACAGCAGGAGCATCGCGAGCAGCAGCACGTACGCGTCGACGATCCACTGCAGGCCGGTCAGCTGAGTGTGCAGCCGGTGCTGCATATCGGGCAGCGCCGCTCCGACGATCGTGTTGTCCAGCAGGACCATGAACTGGCCCAGGCAGGTCACCGTGAGCAGCACGCCCCGGTTCGCTCGACCGCCTGCGGCCACTTGCGATGCAGTCACGCGGGTTCCCCTTCGTTGGTGATTGCGCCCAGTCGCTGCACCCTGCCGCGGTCAACGCGCGGCGATGCAGCCGAGCGCACTAACGCAGCCAGCGACTGCATTAGATGACTGTAGAGAGGGTCGACCACAAACGCAAGTCCAGGCTGCGTTAAGATGACGGGCATGAGCGAGCAACAGCGAGCCCGGCGGCCCGGCGGGCGCAGCGCCCGCGTCGGCGCGCAGGTGCACCAGGCCGTGACCGACCTGATCAACGAGTGCGGCTACGGAAATTTCAGCATCGGCGAGGTCGCGGTCCGCGCGGGCGTGGCCGACAGCAGCATCTACCGCCGGTGGGGCGATCTGGAGACCCTGCTCAGCGATGTGGCGCTCACCCGCCTCAACGCGCAGTCGCCGATGCCCGACACCGGAAGCCTGAGCGGTGACCTGCGCACCTATGCGGCCCAGGTGGCCCGCGAGATCACCGGACCCGACGGCCTGCTGCTCGTACGCCTGGCCGTCGCCCTGTCGCACGGCGGCCGGCCGGGCCTGCGGGCTGCTGACGCCCTCCGCGCCGAACGAACCCAGCAGTTGCAGGCCATGCTTGACCGCGCGGGCGAACGAGGCGAGCAAGCACCCGACGTTCTCGACGTGCTGGACCACATCCTGGCCCCGATGTACATCCGCGTCCTGTTCGACGTGAGCCCGCTCTCCCCGGACTACATCGACAGGCTGGTCAACCGACTGCTGTGAGCCCCAGCTCGGTGGTGGACTCGGGGGTGCTGAGGATGCCGTCGCATGCGTCGACGACCATGTTCGCGGCCCTGATGCTGTCCGAGAGTGCGCTGTCCGGCCGGATCGGCACCATGAGAGCGTTCGGCCGTGGCCCTGACAAGTCGGGGCCGGGAGCCGGCCCGGACTGCACGGGCAGAGCTGACCGCTCCTGCCGTGAAATCTCAGGCTAGGCGCTGGTCGGGGCGACGTCGAGGACGGCCTGGACGAGGGCCCGCAGCTCGGCCGAGCGGTTCTCGTCCCGCCACATCAGCGCGTACGTGATCGGATCCGCGTCCTCGAACGGCACGTAAGCGATGTCAGGCCGGACGTAGTACCTCCCGGCTCTGACCGTGGCCACCGTGGCCCCCTTCCCCGCGCCGACCAGCGAAAGTACCCCCTGCCAGCCGCCGGCTGTGGGACCGCGCGCGATGTACCGTCCCAGCGGTGTGCGCTGCGGGAAGAGCTCCTCGCTCCATGCCGTCGAGATCCCCCCGGTGGTCACCAACGGCAGCAGTGCGAGATCCTCCAGCGTCACCGTGTCCTTCTGGGCCAAGGGGTGGCGGGCGGGCACCACGAGTGCACGGGGCTCGCAGAACACCACCGGACCCACGACCACGTCCGGTTCTTGAACGGGCGGCTCGGCGATCAGGAGGTCGACGTGCTTCGCCCGCAGTGCCGCGATGGCGGTGTCGTTGTAGGACACGTCCAGAAGTTCGACCGTGCAGTGGGGATACCGGGCGGACAACAGGTCTCCTGCCTGCAGGACGATCTCACCGGACCACGCAGCGGTGAAGCCGACACGCAGGAGACCACGGATGTCCGCGCAGGCGCCCTGGGCATCGGCGACCGCTCGCTGCATCTGCCGGTACGCGGGCAGCAGATCGTCGCGGAACTGCCGGCCGACCTGAGTCAGGGCAACGTGCCGGCTGCTGCGCTCGAACAGTGCGCCGCCGATGCGCCGCTCAAGCGCCTTGACCGTCTGGCTGACCCTGCCGGGAGAGACCTTCAGCCGCTCGGCGGTCCGTGCGAAATGCAACTCTTCGGCCAGCGCAAGGAAGGTCTCGATCTCGTACCGTTCCACCGCGCCCCCCGTCCGCAACCGCACAGCTTACTGTCACCCGCGCTGTACTCCGCGAGCTGTCAAGGCTCCGCCCAGCGACCGAGCGGCGTCGCCCGGCGCTCTCGGACTAGGCACCCGCGATGGCGACCGCCTGCCCGCTCACCCGCACTCGCGGGTCCGCCGCCGACGCCTCCACCCGGAGCAGGCTGGGCCGGCCGAGGTCCTCCCCCTGGCGGATGCTGAAGGCACCGGAGGGCGGGAGGGCTCCGAGGGTGCGCAGGTAGCCGCCGAGGGCGGCGGCCGCGGCGCCGGTGGCGGGATCCTCGACGACACCGCCGATCGGGAAGGGGTTACGGGCGTGGAAGAGGTCCTGGGTCTCGCGCCACACCAGTTGGAGGGTGGTCCAGGCGTGACGGCGCATCACCTCGGCCAGGGCGTCGAAGTCGTAGTCGAGGGCCGCGAGGCGTTCGCGGCTGGCCACGGCCAGGACCAGGTGCTCGTTTCCGCCGAATGCGACGTGCGGTGGGAGCGCCGTGTCGAGGTCCTCCGGGGACCAGCGCAGGGCCGCGAGGGAGGCACGCAGTTCCTCCTGGTCCGCGGGGCGGGAGGAGGTGGGGACGCTGGTGAGCGTCGCCGTCACGGTGCCCCCCGTCTCCGCGGATGTGTCCAGGGCGATCTCGCCGACCGGCGTGTCGAAGACGAGCGGTCCCGGGCCGATCCGATCGGCAAGGGCCACCGCCGTGGCGACCGTCGCATGGCCGCAGAAGGCGACCTCGGCGAGCGGGCTGAAGAAGCGCAGCCCGAACCGGCGCGCCTCGTGGTCCGCGGCGGTGACGAACGCGGTCTCGGAATAGCCGACTTCGGCGGCAGTCGCGAGCATGGCCGCATCCTCCAGCGCGGAGGCGTCGAGGACGACACCGGCCGGATTGCCGCCTGCGGGAGAGGTGGTGAAGGCGGTGTAGCGCAGGATTTCGGGGCGCGTCTTCAGGTTCATGCCCTTACCGTTGCACCGCCCGGACATCCGCACAAACGATGTATACCGATCGTGGGCATCGCTGTTTCCGATGGCATTGCTATCGTCGACCGCATGGACACCCGGCTGTTGATCACCTTCACCACTGTCGCCCGGACCGGGAGCCTTACGGCCGCTGCGGAGCGCCTGCACCTCGTCCAGTCCACCGTCACCGCCCAGGTCAAGGCGCTGGAGAAGGAACTCGGTCTGCGCCTGTTCGACAGGCTGCCGCGCGGGGTGGTGCTCACCGGCGCGGGACGCGAGGTGATGACGCACGCCGAGGCGGTGCTGGAAGCCGAGTCCCGGCTGCGGGTGGTCGCCGCCTCGTCCGGCGGCACGAGCGGCCAGGTGACCGGACGGGTGGTGCTCTCGGCCGGCGAGACACTGGTGTCCGCACGGCTGCCGGGAGTCATCGCCGCGCTGCGGCGCAGCCACCCCGGGATCGAGGTGGACCTGCGCACGATGGGAACCACTGCCGCCGTCGCCGAGCTCCGCACCGGCGAGCTGGACCTCGCCCTGCTGCTGGAGGACGAGGCGGCCTTCCGGGACATCGAGTGCACGCCGCTGGCCCGCGAACCGCTGGTGATCGTCTGCTCCCCCGACCACCCCGCCGCCCGCCGCGCCACCGACCCGCCCGCCGGCTGGACGGAACTGGCCCGCGAGGACTACTTCTTGCACGAACAGGGCTGCTCGTACAGCGACCGCTTCATCGAACGGCTGCTCATTGCCGCCGAGGACGCGCCGCCCCGCATCACGCGCTTCGGCAGCCTGGAGGCCGCCAGATCCTGCGTGACCGCCGGCCTCGGACTCAGCTTGCTGGCGCGCGCCAACGTCGCGGAAGCACTCGCGTCGGGCCGCCTGACACAGGTGCCCGGCCCGCAGCTTCCCGACGTCACCGTCCAGCTGGCCCGCCACCGCCGACGCTGGCTCTCACCCGCCGCAGCCGCGCTCACCGCTGAGCTACCACGCCATTTTCCGCGCTGAGCGCTGCTGCGGCCGACGCCGTCCAGTTCGGCTACATCCGCATCCGCAGGTCGCCGGGCCGATTCGCTTCCCTCTCCGTAGAACGCTGTTGCCGGGACGGCAGTGCCCGGTGCCGGGGTCGAGCCGCTGCAAGCCCGTCAGGGGCCTGGAGGCCGCCGTCATCTACGCCCGCGAACACCGCCACCTCCGTGTCCCGTTCACCTTCCGGGTGCTCGCCGCCGTCGACGACCCAGAGGCGGAAGGCGCGGGGTGGCCGGCCTCGCTCGCCAACTTCACGCTGGGGCAGTGGGATGCCGAGTTTGAACAGCGGCGTGCGGAAGGGCTGCCGGTGGAGTCGTCGGCCGGGGCGCTGTCGGGCGAGCGGCGTGAGCAGCTGGAGGAGATCGACGATGGCGAGCCGCCCCGCAGTCACGCCACGACAGCGGTCGAGGCGCTGAGCAGAAGAAAGAGCGCGAGAAGGGCGAATGTCGTCGCGGTTACCAGGTTCACCACCAGCCCCGTGCGTCGCCCCTGTGCAAACCCTCGCCCCAGCCATCCGGCGCACAGGCCGATCAGACTGTCCCAGACAAATCCTACGACGAGGAAGAGCAGTCCCAGGATGAGCAGTTGAGCCCACAGCGGACCGTTTGCAGGGGTCGTGAAGCGAGGCAGGAAGGCCGCAAAGAACAGCACGGTCTTCGGATTGAGCACATTGGTGAGCACGGCTCGGCGCAGGACCCGGCCTCCGGGCGCCGTGCTGGAAACCGCGGGCGGCGCCGTTCGGGCCGACCGGACCGTGGTCACCGCCAGCCAGCCGAGGTAGAGACCGCCGGCCAGTTCCACCATGTGCTGAGCAGCGGGGATCGAGCGGAGCAGAGCGGCGAGTCCCAGTGCGGCGGCCATGACATGAGCGACCATCCCCATGGCCATCCCCAAGGCCGAGAGCAGGCCGGCTCGCGGGCCGCGTTCCAATGCCACGGCCACGATGTAGGCGGAGTCCGGACCCGGAGCAATGGTGATGATCGCGACCGCGGCGAGAAAGGCGGGCAGAAGCGTGAGGTCGGGCATGTTTGCCTCCCTGCTCGGACACCCCAACGCGTAACGTACATTTGATTCTCAACACGTTACCGAGGACGCGAGGCAGTTGCAACGCCCAGTGCCCGCTCTACGCGTTACACTTGCGCCATGGCAGCCACCTTCACCGAGCTCCCCGTAGAAGAGCTGACGGAGTTCATCAATGCGTGGGGCACGCTGCCGCGTGAAGCCGCAGGCCGTAGCGCCCCTTCGCAGCACGTCGGCATCGCAGCGCACCTCGGCCTGCCCGCGGACGTCGACGCGAAGCTGACTGCCGGGGCACTCACCCGGACCGCCGACCGCCTGCATGCCGTCTTCGCCGCGGAGAGCAGCGAAAAGGGCGCGCAACAGTTGACGGACATGCTTGCCGACACGGGAGCCCGCCCCGTCCTGGAGGTTGCGGCCCATGGCTCCCTGAACGCCGCGTGGCGCGTCAATGACCTCGACCAGCTGCTTCTGGCGTCCTCGGCCCTCGCCCTGCGCGCATACGTGGCCGCCCACGGCTTCAACCGCATCGGGATCTGCACGGGTGACCGTTGCGTGGACGTCTACATCGACCGCTCCCCCGGTGGCCGGCGCCGGTTCTGCTCTGTGACCTGCCAAAACCGCACACGCGTGGCCGCGTTCCGCAGACGTAGAGCAGCACCCGACGGATGAAGGCCGGGCCGGCGCGGGGCTGAACACGAGCGGCACGCATCACCCACGTGGTCGTGGTCCTCGGCGAGCTGAACCAGTCGGCAGTCACGGGACGGTGGCGCGGGGAACGTACCCCCTGAGCTCTGTGCCGCCGAGGCTGTGGCTCCGCCACTCGCACCGGGGTGGCGGACGCTTGCGGTGCTCACTCGGAGACGTCGGCTCCGTCCCGGGCCGCGTCCATTGAGTAGGTCAGGAACACCGTCCTCGTAGCGTGGCGGTCGTACGCGGCTCGCGGCCGGTAACTGTCCTCGGCTGTCCGCCGGCGGACGTTGGGCCACCTTTTGGCTCCGGCAGCTCGGCAAAGTTCGGCCAGAAGGGCGCACGTCAGGCCGGAGAGAGGCCGGCATCCGGACAGCCCAGCCCTGGGCAGCGCAGATGAGCCGGAAGGAGCAGACGCTTGCCGGGGTCGAGCCAGGGACCTGTCAGGGGTCTGTCAGGGATCTTCCTCATGTGCCGGGCCCTCCCCCGGCGGGAGTCTGAGAGGCATGGAGAAAAGCGGGGGACGACGGCGGCTGAGACGCGTACTCATCACGTTCACGGTGGTGCTGGCGGTGCTGGTAGCAGCGATCGGGAGCGGCTTCGCCTGGCTGTGGACGCGGGCCGACGTCAACACCGTCGGGAAAGTCCGGTTCAGCAGGCCGCTGGCTGTGCCGCCCCTGGCGGAATCGACCGTGGAAGCGGACGGCACACGGGTCTTCGACCTGCGGATGCAGTCGGGCACGACCGAGTTCAAGGACGGCGTCCGAACCCCGACCTGGGGCTTCAACGGCAGCTACCTCGGGCCGACGCTGCGCGCCGAGCGCGGCGAGCGGGTCGAGGTGCGGGTGCGCAACGCCTTGGACGAGGCGTCCAGCGTGCACTGGCACGGCATGCACCTGCCCGCCGCGATGGACGGCGGGCCGCACCAGATGGTGGCGGCCGGCGGAGAGTGGGCCCCTCATTGGAAGATCGACCAGCCGGCCGCCACGCTCTGGTACCACCCTCATCCTCACGGGGCGACCGAGGACCAGGTGCAGCGCGGTCTGGCCGGCATGTTCCTCCTCGACGACGCACGCTCCAAGCAGCTGAAGCTGCCCGCCAAGTATGGCGTGGACGACGTCCCGGTCATCGTCCAGGACGTCACATTCGACGGGTCACGCTTCGACCACGACCACGCCTTCCTCGCCAACACCGGCTTCCTGGGAAAGCAGACACTGGTGAACGGCACGCTGGACCCGTATCTGCAGGTTGATGACGAACGCGTCCGACTGCGGCTGCTGAACGCCTCCACCGCCCGCATCTACACCTTCGGTTTCGACGACGACCGTCCATTCGACCTCATCGGGACCGACGGCGGGCTGCTCGAGAAACCGACGCCGATGAACCGAGTACAGCTCTCCCCCGGCGAACGGGCTGAGATCGTCGTCCGGATGCGGCCGGGCCAGCGGACCGTGCTGCGCAGCTATCCATGGCGCGAGGGCGGGGCCTGGGAGAAACGGTTCAACGGCGGCGACGACTCATTCGACGTCATGGAACTGCGCGCCGCGCAGCGGCTGCGCCCGTCGCCCGCGCTCCCGGCCGAGCTGGGCAAGCTCGAACTGCCGGACCCCAAGGACACCACACAGGGAAGGTTCTTCGAATTGCGCAGGTCGGGCATCAACGGCAAACCGATGGCCATGGACCGGGTGGACGACGTCGTGACGCGAGGGACGACCGAGACATGGACGCTGCGTAACGGCGGTGACATGACCCACAACTTCCACGTCCACGACGTGCAGTTCAGGGTGCTGGAGGTGAACGGCCGCGAGCCCGAGCCCGCGTTGCGTGGTCGCAAGGACACCGTCGCAGTACCGATGGGAATCACCATGAAGATCGTGCTGCGGTTCGACGGGCCCGCCGATCCGGACACCCCGTACATGTACCACTGCCACCTGCTGGACCACGAGGACCACGGAATGATGGGTCAGTTCGTCGTCGTCGAACCCGGACAGCATGCCGGCAGCCCCAAGACACATGCGGGACACTGAGGCTGCCCCCCGGACGCTTCACGCCGAGGCGTCTGGCGTAGCGCATGCGCGGGTCAGCGGGCGGTGAGGAAAACGCATGGGGCCTTGCGCCACCGCGCGCCGTACCCGCCGAAACCGGCCTGACGGGGCGGAGAGCAGTCGGCATGCCTGGAGATGGGCGGTCCGGTCGGTGGCGGCGCGGCGGCGCCCCCGGACGGCTGTGATCGAGCGAGTGTCGGGCATCGGGCTGAGTCCCGCGGGTGGAAGGTCGCAAGCGAGAGCCGCCGGGGTCGGGGCGGGCCGGTTGGGAAGTGACGGATGGCCAGGCGTCTGAGGGGCGCGGCTGAGCGCTATTTCAGGGGCTGAGGCGTTCGATGCCTTCCTGGGCTTCCCGGATCACACTCCGGTGCCCGCCTTGTTCACCGATGTCCACGGCGTGCATGTAGTGCTCGCGGGCCTGTCCGTGGTCGCCTTCGCGTTCCGTGCAACGGGCGAGCAGCACGAGGCTGTGTCCTGCGAAAGAGCCGTTCCCCGAATCAAGACCGGCTTGCGCAGCCTGCGTGTAGTGCTTCTGTTCTCGTTCGGGGTCTTGCTGGTCGCGCGCCAGTTCGGCCATTTCGCGATGGGTCCAGCCTGCGGCTGCGTAGCAGCGATGCTCGTTCGCCACCGTCAAGGCTTGCTCGAAGAAGTTCTTGGCGATTGCGGGCGAGTGGGCACGGCGCCAGTAGAGGCCGAGGTTGTACAGGCACCATGCCTGCAGCGAGAAGTCATTGATGTCCTGGGCGACGACGTAGGCCCGGGTGAAGTACGTCAGTGCTGTCTCGTGGTCGTCTCCTCGCCAGCGGCATGATCCCAGTCCGTCCCAGGCCCAGCCCTGCTGACGTCTGGCCCGGTGCCGGGTGGCGAGGTCGAGGGCCTCCCAGTAGTCCTGCTCGGCCTGCGGCAACGCGCCGATGCCGCGCATTTGTCCTGCGCGCTGGAGCAGGCTTTCGATCTCGGCGACCTCGGCGTCCGAGGCGTGTCGTGCTGCTGCGGCAGCGTTCTCCAGGAACGCCACGCGTTTCGCGAGCGCGTCCCGTTCGCGGATGAGGTCGGGAAGTTGAGCCGCGGTAACGAGTTCGGCGTGCGCCTCTGATCCGCGTGATTCGTCTGATTCCTGTGATCCGTCTGATTCCTGCGATCCGTGTGATTCCTGCGATCCGTCTGGTCCGCCTCGTCCTTCTGAGCTGTCCGGTCCTTCTGGTCCCGGCGGCTCCGGTTCCGCGTGTGACGGCGACTTGTAGCGGTCCTTGGCCTTCTGGATTTCTACCCACCGGTTGCGCCACCGTTCGACCCGCGCGTCGTCTCTGCGCACCGCACGGCCGTCCTCGAAGGCGAGCAGGGTCCGCACCAGCTCGATCAGGAAGTCGCGGCTCGGCAGGCGTTTGCCCGCCAATGCCTCGCTGACGGCCGCTGTCGACAGGGGCCGCGAGCTCGATGCCGCCTTACGGATCTGGCTCAGTGAGGGCTTGCCGCAGGAGATGCGCAAATGGCGCAGTTGCTCGGCGAAGGCACGCAACTGCTGCTCGTATTCGGTCGGGACCGGTGGTACGGCGTCGCTTCTCGGTTCCGTCACGTGCGCCCCCTGACGATGCGTGAGGACCACGGTAGGTCCGGTTGCGCGGGGCGGCACCGAAAACTGCCGAACAGCTGCGAACGGGTTCGCTGTTCGGCCGAACAGGGGCGGTGTACGGCGCGTGAGCAGCATCGTTCGCGTACGCACGAGACCATTCGGTCCGTGGCGGGACGGGGCTGAGGCAGCGCTCCACTGGTGGACATGAGAAACCACGACATCACCCCGACCACCGAAGCATCCTCCGCACCCGTCGCCGGGGAAGACATGATCCGTCCCGCACCCGAGCGCCCGGCGAGCACGCCGGCCTCGATGAGGGGGCGTGTGCTGGACCTGATCGCATTCGTCGTCCTGCTCACGGTGGCGGCCTGCGTGTTCGCCATCGCCGGGCCGGCTGCCTTCACCACGGTCACCAGCGTGGGCATGGTCATGTATTCGACCTGGCGCTCGACCCAGCAGCGCCCACCCAGCCGCTGAGCGCCGGTTACGTGCCGCCGCCCGGGCGGCGGCCCTCGTCCAGCGGGACGGCGGCGGCTGCCCCTGATGACAGCGAGGTGAGCTCAGGCCCGCCTCCCGCGCTGGGGTGTGCCCGGGCAGCCGGAGCGGCGTCCGGGCACGTACCCAACCGCGCGGTGGCCGGGCGTACGTCGAAGGCGTGCCACACACGCGAACGTGGCGGCACCTCACCGCTTTGAGCCGGTTCTCCCTTCGAGTAGGGGTCAGCCATGGCGGGTGATCTGCCGGGAAAGCCCCTCGAAGAAGTCCTGAAGGCCGGCCGCAGCAAGGTCGAACTGGTCGGACCACGAAGCGGTGGTCGACCTCCAGACCCGTCCGGAGTCTGCCAGTGCGAACAGATGGCCGCTCCCGTCGCCGGCGAATACCAGGGCAGGCTCTTCCCCGTCGATCTGCACGGCCCCGTACGCGCGGAAGTGGTCCGCGACCAGCGCGGCCGGGTGGACGAAGCAGCCGTTCTCCACATCGGGCAAGGAGACCTCAGCGATCACCCAGTACATCGTGGTCAGGTCCGAGGGGATGGGCGTCAGCTCCACAAGCGCCTCGGTGGCCTGATGGCTCGCCGCCGAAGCGCGCACCACCACGTTGCTGCCGGGCTCGAAGCCATGCCGTGCGTGGAACGCCTCCATCAGCTTCGGGAGCGCCGCGTCCGCCTGCCTGCACCAGCCGCGAAGCCACTCGGCATCAAGCCTTTCGTCAGCCACGGTCACTCCCTCTTGCTTCCGCCGCGGGAGAAGGGGGTGGCGACGCCTTTCACCCCTCAGGCAGTTCCGTGCTTGAGGCCCAGGCCGCCACGGAATCCCATGTCGTCAGGCCCCTCGGGCACCGATGCGTCCGGGCGCCAGCGGTCGACGGGCACTACGCCCGGCTCCAGCAGTTCCAGCCCCGTGAAGAACGCCTCGATCTGCTTCTGAGTGCGCAGCACCACGGGCTTGGAGACCTTGTTCTGCCGGTAGAAGGCCGATGCCTCCGCTGCCCTGACGGGGTCCGCGTCACCACAGGCATGGGACAACGCGACATACGATCCGGCCGGAAGTGCGTCCACGAGAACCCGCAGGACGCCCGCCGGGTCCTCCTCTTCGTCGAGGAAGTGAAGGATCGCGGCCAGGACCAGGCCCACCGGACGTGTCATGTCGAGTGTCTCGGTCACCTCGGGTGATTCCAGTACCGCGCGCGGGTCACGCAAGTCGGCTTGCAAATAGGTCGAGCGGCCCTCCGGTGATATCGGTGTGAGCAGCGCCTCGGCGTGCCGCAGCACCACGGGGTCGTTGTCCACGTAGACGATCCGGGCCGAGGGCGCCATGCCTTGAGCGATTTCGTGCAGGTTGGGCCGGGTGGGGATGCCGGTGCCGATGTCCAGGAACTGTGTGACACCGCCCTCTTTCACCATGTGCCGTACGGCGCGCGCCATCCATGCCCGGTTCTGCTGCGCGCTGCGCTGGATCTCCGGCCAGCGCTGGGCGATGCCTTCCGCGACGGCTTGGTCCACCGGGTAGTTGTCCTTGCCACCGAGGAGGCTGTCGTAGACCCGCGCCGGGTGCGGCTTTCCCTGTTCGAATGACCCGCTGGGGAACACACGATCTCCTTCACGCGATGGCACGTTCGGTTCACACAACAAAGCTCTGGCCAGAGCCATTTGAACATACTGGCCCGTACGAACCTCCCTTTGCTCCTGGGTGGTTTCCGCCTGACTCATCACGTCGCAGGGGCGGGTGCCTGCCCTCGCGGTGCGGCCTCGCGGACCTCGGGACGACCGATGACTGGCGTCGGCTTCTGCGTAAGGATGACCACATGACGCAGATCGACAACCCGCTTCCTCGTCAAGTCGCCGACGCATACGTCGACGCCCTCATCGTGCTTGACCCGATCACGGGTACTTTCCTCGGTGTGCCGGAGAGTGCCGGCCGCTTGCCCGACACTTCGCCGGCCGGTGCGGACGGCCTCGCGGCCCTCGCGCGGGAGACCCTCGCTCGCCTCACCGAGGCCGAGCGCCTGCCCGGTGCCGACAGCGGGTCCGAACGCCGCTGCGCTCGGCTGTTGCGCGAACGCCTTACTGCGGAACTCGCTGTTCACGACGCCGGTGAGCACCTGCGCGCCGTAGGCAACATAGCGACGCCGCCGCACTTCGTCCGTGATGTGTTCACGGCGATGCCGACGCGGACCGAGGACGACTGGGCAGCCGTCGCCGAGCGCCTGCGGGCCGTGCCCCGGGCGCTGGCCGGGTACCGCGAGTGCCTGGCCCTCGGTCTGCGGCGCGAGCTGTACGCGGCTCCCCGCCCCACCGCCACGTTCGCCGGTCAGCTCGATCAGTGGGTCGACTCCGACGGCCAAGGGCGAGGCTGGTTCGAAGAGTTCGCGGCCGGTGGTCCCGACGCTCTGCGCGGTGAGCTGGACGAGGCGGCCCGTGCCGCCACTGCCGCCGTCGCCGGGCTGCGGGACTGGATCCGCGCGGAGTACGAACCCGCCGTGCAAGGCGCCCCGGACGCCGTCGGCCGCGAGCGCTACGCCCGCTGGGCCCGTTACTACAACGGCACCGACCTCGACCTCGACGAGGCGTACGCCTACGGCTGGTCGGAGTTCCATCGTCTGCTCGCCGAGATGCGGGCCGAGGCCGAACGCGTCCTCCCCGGCGCCGACACCCCCTGGACCGCGCTGGCCGGGTTGCGCGAGCACGGCCGGCACATCGAGGGCGAGGAGGAGGTCTGTGCCTGGCTCCAGGGCCTGATGGACCAGGCGATCAACGCCCTGGACGGCACGCATTTCGAACTCGCCGACCGGGTCAGGCGTGTGGAGTCCCGTATCGCGCCGTCCGGCGGCGGCGGAGGCCCGTACTACACCCCGCCCTCCGAGGACTTCTCGCGGCCCGGCCGCACCTGGCTGCCGACCATGGGCGAGACCCGCTTCCCGGTGTACGACCTGGTGTCCACCTGGTATCACGAGGGCGTTCCCGGCCACCACCTCCAGCTCGCCCAGTGGATACACGTCTCGGGAGACCTCTCCCGCTACCAGGCGACCGTCGGCATGGTCAGCGCCAATATCGAGGGCTGGGCCCTCTACGCCGAGCGTCTGATGGACGAACTCGGATTCCTGAAGGAGGCCGAGGAACGGCTCGGCTATCTGGACGCGCAGATGATGCGCGCCTGCCGGGTGATCGTCGATATCGGCATGCACCTGGAGCTCGACATCCCGGCCGACTCCCCGTTCCGTCCGGGTGAGCGGTGGACGCCCCGCCTCGCCCAGGAGTTCATCGGCGCGTACAGCAGCCGCCCGGCGGACTACGTGGAGAGCCAGCTCATCCGCTATCTGACGATGCCCGGGCAGGCGATCGGCTACAAGCTCGGGGAACGGGCCTGGCTGCTCGGCCGGGAAAGGGCGATGGAGCGCCGGGGCGATGCCTTCGACCTGAAGGCCTGGCACATGGCCGCCCTCTCTCAGGGCTCCCTGGGCCTGGACGACCTGATCGACGAGCTCTCCCGGCTCTGACGGGCGGGCCCAGTCGCGCCCCGAACGCGGCGATCCATGCCGCTCGTCGCCGAACCGGCCCGCGAGGCCCTCGCCGCCCACGTGGACGCCCACCGCGCTGGGCGTCTCCGAGGCCGGCCTCTCGAAGCGGTGGCCCCGTACGGACACCGGCGCCCTTGTGTCCGCGTCCGTCCTCGCTGAGCTGCGTCATCCTGTGGCGATCCTGCCGAGGGGCGCCCGAGGGCGCCTGTCCGGCATGAGTGGACGGGGCGCGCCGCCGTCACCGCTCGTCGGCGTCGACGAAATGGTTGTCGTGGTCTTCGTGAAGCCGGCTCAACTCCTCCTCGTTGATGGTGGCGAGCTGTGCGAAGTACTCCTCCCGGGGCACACCTGGCGAGAGTGCCATCAGGAGGGTGGCTGGTTCGGCGCGTTCCTTCCGCAGGGCGTGGACGTCGCCCCTCGAAGCGTGCGCGGTGTCGCCGGGCCGCAGTGTTCGCCATGCCTGCCCGTCGAAGTAGTCGACTTCGCCTTCTTCCACGATGAAGGTCTCGCTGAAGGTCGTGTGGAAGTGCGGGGCAGGTCCGCGGCTGGAGGGCGACATGCGCCACCGGTAGATGCTCACCGTCCCGCTGGTCTCCGCCGGAGCGGCGAGGACTTCGATGGTCGATCCGCCGACGCCCAGCCGGATCGTTCGCGTCTGTCGGGCTCGCTCGGATTGCTGGGAACGCCGGGCACTCGATTCCGTGTCGGTCATGGCCCGAGTCTCAGGGTTCGGCCGTTCTGCTCGCGCTCACTTCGGCGGTGGCCTAACAATGCGGGGATGATCCGCTACCGATTGGGTGCCGGCGCTGCGAGTGTGCGGTGGGCGATGTCACCGATCCACGAAGTGGTCAGTCTTGCGCAGCTGTTGACCGAACCGCGGCGTCACGCCATGTTCCGTCCGTGGCTTCGCCGTCGCCACCTCCATCTCTCGCACCCGGACCTGCGGGCGCTCACCGTCTTCATGGCCGACGGCGCGTATCGGCCCGACTTCCTCGACCCCTCGCCGATGACCAGTGAGCCCACGTTCGAGGAAGGTATGGATGCCCTCCTCTCCGCACCGGCGGACCAGACGTACGCGGAACTGGTCGACGCCGTGCGGGGACGCGGAGCCGCCATGGGCCGCCGACTGCTCGACGACCCCGAGCGAGCCAGGTCCGAGGCCGCCGGTGCGTTGCGCCGCCTCTGGGACACAGTGGTGGAACCGGAGTGGGTGGGCATGCGGCAGGCGCTGCGTGCCGAGTTGCTGGACCGCGCCATCCAGGTAAACCGCGAGGGACTACGCGCAGTCCTTCCGCGCCTGCACCCCTCCGCGGCGTGCGAGGACGACACCGTCACCGTCGAGAAGCCGGTGGACATCGACGTCGACTGCCCGCAGGGGCTCATCCTCGTTCCGTCGCTGTTCATCACCGACCGGGTGCAATGCACCACCTCGGACCGATGGACTCCGGCCATCTATTACCCGGCGTCCGGACGGTACCTATGGGCGGCACCCCCCACCCCGAGATCCCTCCACCGTCTCCTGGGCGCGACCCGGGCGAGAATTCTTACCGCGCTCACCACGCCGCTGCAGACGACGGCGGTGGCCGCACTGGTGAACGTCTCCGTTCCGACGGCCAGCGAACACCTGGCAATCCTGCGGGACGCCGGGCTGGTCGATTGCAGCCGGGCCGGCCGCACGGCCGTGTACGAGCTCACCGAGGCTGGGCGCACTCTCCTGACTGCGGCCTCGCCACGGCCATGACAGGCCGGGGAGCTACGGCGCCCCGGCAAGGCGCGGCGCCTGGCGCGACCAGGGCCGTCGGCGGGAAAGAGTCATGCTGCACCGGCTCTGCCTCCCGGGGGCTACCGCACTGTGGGCAGGGAGCGCGGCGGACGCGACCGTACAGCCGGTGCTCCATCCCCGCGCCCAGGGGAAGCAGGTCGGTCTTCCGGCTGTTGCCCGTCACAAGGGCTTCGGCGACGCCGAGAGGTCGACTCGGGTGATAAGGAGCGGAGTTCGACGCGTTCAGCCGCCTCGCACGATCACGGCTATGCCGCCGACGGGCCGCTCGTCGCGGTACTGGGCGATCTGGAGGGGTGCGAAGGCTTCGCTGCCCACCTCGTCGGTGACGACGAGCAGCAGTTCCATGGCGCGCTGCTCCATCGGGCCCAGCGTGAGCGTGTGGTCGGTGATGACCCACCGGTTCTTGGGTGTCGGTGCCCACCGGACGAGATCCGCGACGGGTGTGGTCGGGCCGCCGGTGCGGTGCGCATTCCCTGCGGCCGAGCGGGCTCTTCGATCGCACGTTGCGGAATTCTCGAAATGGCCTGTGCCACCAGCATCGCGCCGTTCCGTGCACCCGGCAACTCAGTCGTGGGCCGGCCGCCGGCCGTGCCGCCACGGGTGCGGTCCGCGTCGGCACGTCGGTCAACTGCCTTGTAGGCGAGTGCTGTTCGTATCTGCCTCGTCCGGGTTACGGGGCCTCGTCCTTCATGAAGTGGGCGGCGGAGTCGGTCAGATCCGATGGGGCGGCCATCGCCGTGCCCAGAACGAATGCCGTGGTGAACAGAACGGTTGCGATGAGCTTCGTCAAAGTCTCTGTATTCCTCATAACTGACGGGAAGGCCGACCGCCTGGTCTAGGCGCGGCGAATCGTTCCTGCCTGCCTCTTCATCACGCGGACGATCGTTTCTGCGTGGGGCGGTTCACCGAAGAGCGGAGCGAAGGGGCCGGAGAACCCTTTCTCCTCGCCGGTCCGCACGGGCTCGGCGGACGGGTACTCGTCGGTCCAGAGCGGTCGCAGCCCGAGCGGGTACCGAATCTCCTCGAACTTGTCCGCGTGCGAAGTGTGCGCGCATTCGGTGCCGGCGCTCGGCACCCGGGCGGGCCACGCCTCCCGTTCGATGTCCTCCAGGCGTCTGCGGAAGTCGACATGCAGCTCGTCCATCGTGTCGAAGAAGCTCTCCAGCAGAGAGCACATTCCATACCTCCTGTAGCCACGCCGGCCGTCGGCCCCCACTGCGCCGATTTCGATCGTGATCGTTTACGGGATTCCAGAGTCCCCAACGACTCCCGCCCCCTGAAGGAACGTTCCAATCGGGTGATGCCGAGGCACGGGCGACCTCCTGACCTTGGACAGCAGCCGTGTATACATCGCGTGTATACATATTGCGTATAGTGCTCGGACCGGCACTCCGAAGGAAGGCGAGACATGACATACGCGGCGCCCCGACAAGAGCCTGCGCAGCGCAGGGAGTGGGCGCGTCCGCTGCTTCCGTTTCTCCTGGCGGCGGCCGGGGGGCTCCTCTTCGGGATCCTGACCAACCTGACCCAGGGGTGGCTTCCCGGCAGTTGGGGCCAGATCGCGAACTCGGGGGCCGTGTGGTGTGTGGCCGCCTTTACGGCGGGAGCACTGGCCCGGCGCGGGTCGGCCCGGGCGCCGGTGCCGGCCGGCCTGCTGGCCGAGACGTGCCTCGTCGTCGGTTACTACGGCTATGCGGAGTTCGGCCGCGACGGCATGGGGAGCCCGTTCTTCCCCCTGGTCTGGCTGGCTCTGGCCTGCGTCGCGGGGCCTCTCATGGGCTTGGCCGGCTCCTGGTGGCGCCGGGGCCGCACCCCCGGCCGCCGGATCACAGGTCTGGCCGCCCTCCCCGGGGTCTTCGGCATGGAGGGCATCCACTACGCCTGGACCCTCCACTACGCCGCCGAGGCCACCGCCTGTTTCGTCCTCCTCGCCGTACTCCCCTGCCTGGGCCGCTCGTGGCGCGAACGCCTGGCGGCTCTGGCGGTCGCGACGGCCTTCGCGGTGGCGGCGTACGGGTTGGTGGAGCTGCCGCTGAACGGCCTGTCCGCATGAGCACCACCGGTACGCACCGCCGCCACCGGGCCGGTCAGTGCCGGGACGGGACGGCGCACCGGAAGCCGGGGGCGTGGCCCTTGTAGCGGGGCATCTCGGGATAACGGCACAGGTCGCGCTCGACCGGCTTGCCGTCGGCGGTGATCAGGGTGGCGGGCAGCGTCTCGGGGGCCTTGCCGTGCTCGACCCAGGCGGTCAGCGCGGCAAGGCCGTCTGCCGAACCGTCCTGGCCGTCGAGCCCGCAGTGGCTGGTGCCCGGGGCCAGGAAGACGCGGTAGAAGGTGTCGACCGCCTTGGTGCCGCCCAGTTCCCGCTCGACCCGCTCGCGGTACTCGACGGTGCCCCGGGTCGGGATGAACTGGTCGTCCTGGCCGTGCCAGGTCAGCAGCCTGCCGCCGGACCTGCGGAACCCGGACAGGTCGGGATCGTCCGTGCCGATGAGCTTGTCGTACTCGGCCCGGGACTGCTGGAACAGCCGGGTGAACTCGCTATAGGTGATCTTGGACACGTCGTAGGACGGGTCCTTCTTCAGCCAGTTGGTGACCCAGAACTCCGGGACCGAGAAGGGAGCGCCCACGACGGTGCCGTCCGGAGTGGTCGCGGTGCCCGCCAGGCCCTTGAGGCCGGCCGTGACCGGGAGGCCGGACCACAGCCTCTTGCCGGTGGTGGTGCGCGGGCCGTCCCAGATCTTTCGGACGACGGACGCGTCGGCGGCGGTGACGGTCAGCTCCTTGCCGTCGCACACGACCTTGGTTCCGATCAGGCGGCGCGGGTCGAAGTCGCATCGGGACGGGTCATCGACCAGGCCGTCCTCGGCACCGTCGAGCGTGTCGCAGGACTTGACGGCGGCGTTGGTGAAGGCGTCCAGCTCGCAGCCGGTGGGGTAGGTCTTCTCGTTGTTCATGACGACCTGTGGCCACAGCGTGGCGACCTCGAACTCGTCCCAGTTGACCGCGGGCGCGTCGGCGAGGATGCCGTCGTAGTCGTCGGGGTGGCGCTGCGCCTCCGCATAGCCCTGGCGGCCGCCGGTGGAGCAGCCGGTGAAGTAGGAGTACGCGGCGCGCTCGGCGTAGACCGAGGCGACGGCCTGCTTGCCGACCACGGCCGCCTCGTGCTGGGAGCGGTAGGAGAAATTCTTCAGCGACGTGGTGTTGACCGTGCCGTCACTCTTCAGCGCCCAGCTCACGTCGAGGACGTCGCCGACACCGGCGTCCGTGGTGGTCGCCGCGTAGCCGCTCCTGACGGCGTTGCCCATGCCGACACCGTTGTCCCCGGCGAGGTAGGCGCTGCCGCCCAGTGCCTGGAAGCGGCCGTTCCAGCCCTTCTCCGGCAGCCAGTTGGAGATCGTCACGTGGTCGCCCTCGCCCGGGTGGGTGAGGGTGACGGTCACCTTGCAGAAGGCGGGGACGTCCTTGGCCTCGCCGCCGAGAAGGCCGGTGCCCTTGATCGTTCCGCCCGCGTCGCGGACCGCCGTCACGGACTCCACCTCGGCGCCCGCCGGCGCCTCGACCGGAGGCTGGGCGCAGTGGAACGCCGTGGTCGATGCGGGCGGCCGGCCCTCGGCGGAGGCGGCCGGCAGCCAGACCGCCGCGGCCAGGGGCACACCGGCCGCGATCGCGGTCAGAAGTCGTCGTTTCATGAGCGTCCGTCCAGGAAGTAGGGGCGTACGGGGCGAGGTGTCGACACACGTGTGCCGAAGGGAGGAGCGGAACCGGCGACAACGGGAGCCACGGGGGCACCGTGCGGCGGAGGATGAGCGGGACAGTATCACCGGTTAGACCGGTGACGAAAGAGGTGGGGGCCGGCGCTCCGGCCACCGGTCCGGGGGCCGGAGCACTGGTCGCCGACGGCGCCGCCGGGTGGGAGGGCCCTGGCGCGCACCCCTGACCGCGGGCGGAGTACCGTGCGTCTACGCGTCGCCGGTGGCGGCACGCCGGGACCGGGCAACCCCTCCGGGCAGGGGTACCGGCTCGAACGATGGCGCGTTCTTGCACCTCGGCACGGTCACCTGTCAAAATGGTGACGTGAATCTTGACCATGTCTTCGTCTGCGGGAACCCGGCGCTCGACTTCGCGGCCACCCTCCGGGCCCGGCGGTCGACGCGCTTCGAGATGTTCGTGACTCCGGACCGGCTCAACGCCTGGTACCTGGAGTCCGGGCTCGTGGACACGATCACCCCCGGCACCGAGGACGACGTCCGGGCAGCGGTCACCGTGCGCGAGGCCGCCTACCGGCTGATCACCGGCCGGCGCCTCGGCGAGGGGTTCGACCGCGAGGCACTCGCCGTGCTCAATGCCGCCGCGCGCGGGCTTCCGGTGACGCCTCAGCTCACCCCGGCGGGCCGGCACACCGAGGCGACGCCCGCCCAGGCCCTGGCCACCGTCGCCCAGCGAACGGTCGAGCTGCTCAGCGGCCCGGACGTGCCCCTGCTGAAGGAGTGCGGCAACCCCGAGTGCACCCGCGTCTACATCGACCGGTCCCGGGGCATGCGACGGCAGTGGTGCGGCATGGAGTCCTGCGGCAACAAGTACAAGGCCGCCGCCTACCGGGCCCGCAAGAAGTCCGCGGCGGCGGACGCCGCGAGCTGACCGGCCGCCGACGGGATGACGGGCAGGTTGCCGGGTGCTCCCCGCGTTCGACCCAACCCGCCTGACAGGAACCGGGATTAGGGTGTGTGCGGCTCGCAGCGAGCGGGCCGCCCCGGGCCACGTACGGCGGCCCCGGGATGCCGAAAAACCGGGGGCGGACACACATGGCGGACGAGACGGGCACAGCCGTAAGAGGCACACTCCGGACGGAAGCCGCCGGCTCCCTCCCCCCGCCGGACCGACGCGTCCTCGCCGTCGCCGGCGGGGTCTTCGCCGTACTCATGGCGCTGTCCACGCGCTACGGCTTCCACATCGACGAGCTGTACTTCCTCGACTGCGCCCGGCACCTCCAGGCGAGCTACGTGGACCAGCCGTTGCTGGCGCCGCTGCTGGCACGGGTCTCGCTGGAGCTGTTCGGCGTGTCGGAGGCCGGGCTGCGGCTGTGGCCCGCGCTCGCCGCGGCGGGCACGGTCGTCGTGGGCGGGCTGACGGCGCGGGAGTTCGGCGGCGCCCGGCGGGCGCAGCTCCTCGCGGCGGTCGCGACCGCCGCCATGCCCGTGCTCCTGGGCGGCGCGCACGTCGCCAACACGACGGCGTACGAGGTGCTGGCCTGGGCGGGGATCGCGCTCGTGGTCGTACGGATCGGCCGTACCGGCGACACCCGCTGGTGGCTCGCGGCCGGGGCGCTCGTCGGGATCGGCGCCGAGTTCAACCACCTCGCCGGGATCTTCGGGGTCGTCCTGATGGCCGCCGTCCTGCTCGGCCCGGCCCGCCGTACGGCGGCCGACCGGTGGCTCCTGGCGGGGGCCGCGCTCGCCGTGCTGCTCGTGCTGCCGGACCTGTGGTGGCAGGCGCACCACGACTGGGCGATGTTCGAGATGACCCGGGCGCTCAACGAGAAGAACGGCGGCCCGGGGCACATCCCCACCTGGATCGTCGGCCAGCTCGCGACGGCCGGGTTCGCCACGGCGATCGTGTGGTTCGCCGGCCTGCGCTTCCTGTGGCGCTCCGGCCGGCCCCTGTGGCGGTGCCTGGTCGCCGCGTACGCCGTGCTGTTCGTGCTGTTCGCCGTGACCACGGGCGCCCAGATCTACTACCTGGGCGGTCTGTACGTGTGCCTGCTGGCGGCCGGTGCCGTCGGGCTCGACGGGTGGCTGCGCGCCCGCCGGGACCGCCTGCGGGACCTCATGATCGCGACGGCGGCCTCGACCGCGGTGCTCGCCGTCATCGTCCTGCCCGTCCTGCCGCCGGGCGCGGTCGCCTGGACGTACGGCGTCAGCACGAACGCGGGCGAGACCCTGGGCTGGCCCCAACTCGTCGGCACCGTGAGCCGGGTGTGGGACGGGCTGCCGCAGGAGCAGCGCGCACACGCGGTGATCTACACGGCCGACTACGGGGAAGCGGGCGCCCTCAACGAACTCGGGCGCGGCACCGGCCTGCCGCACGCCGTGAGCGCCCACAACACCGACTGGTGGTGGGGCCCCGGCGACCCGGCCGCCACCACCGTCGTGGCCGTCGCCCCCGGACCGGAGCACGCCCCGGGCTACGAGGCCCAGCTGCGCCGGT
This sequence comes from Streptomyces sp. NPDC008163, assembly GCF_042956885.1. Classification (NCBI taxonomy): domain Bacteria; kingdom Bacillati; phylum Actinomycetota; class Actinomycetes; order Kitasatosporales; family Streptomycetaceae; genus Streptomyces; species Streptomyces sp. NPDC008163. Next base: position 31,727 of record NZ_JBIBHG010000018.1, read on the forward strand.
ACTTCCGGCACGTCGCCGTGGCCGCCGGTCTCACCAATCCGTACGGCATGCACAACGTGGAGTCGGGCGGTCACGTCTACGTCTGTACGGGGCCCCGTCACGCCTGGGGTGAGATGTGGCCGCAACTCCGCCACTACGGATGAGGCGTGCGGGACACGGCCTAGCGTGGACCCATGCATCCCTTTTCGCGTTCCTGGACAGCTCTGCTCGACGCCGTGGCCGCTCTTCCCGACGAGGACTTCGGGAAACCTTCCGGTTGTACGGGATGGCTCGTCCGGGACCTGGTGTGCCACCTCGTCATCGACGCGCAGGACGTCCTGATCACCTTGGTCACCCCCGCCGACGAGCCCGCCACGGCCGACGCGCCCGGCTACTGGACGTTGCTCCCCGAACCCCCGACGGGCGACGACCCGCTCGACGCGCTGATCCCACGGCTGGCGAAGGCGTACGGCGAACCGCGCTGGCTCAAGCACCACATCGACGACGTCGGCACGGCCGCCGTCCGTGCCGCCGGTCTCGCGGACCCGGCCGCCCGGGTCCGTACGCAGGACATGGTCCTCACGGTCGCCGATTACCTCTCGGCGTACGTCCTCGAAGGCACCCTGCACCACCTCGACCTCGTGGCCCACCTGCCCGCCGCCCCCGAACCGCCCGCGGAAACGCTGGCCGTGGCGCGCACCGCGCTGGAGGCCGTCGCCGGCGCGGCGTTCCCCGCCACGTTCTCGGACAGCGACGCCCTGCGCATCGGCACGGGCCGCGGCACGCCGACTCCCGCGCAGTCGGCGGAACTGGGCGCCCTGGTGGCGAAGCTCCCGCTCATTCTCGGCTGAAGGCCTCGCGTGGGGGCGCCCCGGCTCCACGATCATCTTGCGCCGGTCGTCGGGGGACGGTGCGCGGCGTACGTACCCCGCCGCTTCCAGCCGGTCGATCAGGCGGGTGGTGGGGCCGGTGGTCAGCCCGGTGCGCGCGCTCTTCTCCATAGTGGCCTTCGTGGGGCGGCGCGGAGTGCGGTGCGGTCTCCCGGAGTGCGCCGAGGGGACCGAACGGTGCTGCTACAGGCCCAGGTCGAGGGCGACGCACGAGTAGAACTTCCATGAGTTCTCGGGGGTGTAGGCGTCTCCCCCGGCACCCGGCGTGGCTTCCACCTCCGCCGTCATGTCCTCGCTGCGGATCCGCTCGGGGAGCTTGCCGAAGCGCATGTGCCTCACCGCCGCGTCGGCGTCCATGGCGACTTCCTTGTTCATGGCTCTGCCCCACTTCCTCGGTCGGGGATCATGTCGTGTCCGTCGCCCCGGGCGGCTACAGCCAGCATGCACCACCGTGCGTCACCCGTCAAACCGGTGACGAAGGGCGGAGCCCGCGCCTGGTGGCGTGACGTGCGGCACTGGAGACCGGGCGACCGGACATCGGCAAGGTCTTCCCCCCGACCCACCGGACCCCGGCACGCGGTCCACGCCGGTACTCCCTTGCCAACAGCCTCCTTCGGATCACCCGGGCCGCCGCCGCAGCGGCGCCGCCACGCGCATGGCGTCACCTGTTGGACAGGTGACGATTCTCTGTGCAAGGGTCACCATGCCCTCGCGGCCCGGCACTTCCGTACGGCAGGTGCAAGCGCCACCGCAGGCAGTGCAAGCCGGACAACGTATGAACGCTCAAACGTATGAAGGAAGGTTTGACATGATCAACAGGCGCACTTTCAGCAAGGCCGTCGGCCTGGGCACCGGCGCGACCGCGGTCTCGCTGTCGGGCCCGGGGAGCGACGCGTTCGCCTCCACCGCCTCGCACGGGCGGCCGGGCGGCGGCTCGCAGGTTCCCACCGTCCCGGCCGTCACCCCGGGCACCCACACGTCCTTCGACGAGATCAAGCAGGTCAAGGCAGGTGTCCTGAACGTCGGCTATGCCGAGGCCGGCCCCGCCCACGGCCCGGTGGTCATCCTGCTGCACGGCTGGCCGTACGACATCCACAGCTACGTCGACGTCGCCCCGCTCCTCGCCGACCTGGGCCATCGCGTCATCGTCCCGTACCTGCGCGGACACGGCAGCACCACCTTCCTGTCCGACCGCACTCCGCGCACGGCCGAGCAGTCCGCCATCGCGCTGGACGTCATCGCCCTGATGGACGCCCTGAAGATCGAGAAGGCCGCGCTGGCCGGCTTCGACTGGGGCTCGCGCACCGCCGACATCATCGCCGCCCTGTGGCCGGAGCGGGTCACCTCCATGGTCTCCACCAGCGGCTACCTCATCACCGACCGCAGGATGCAGGCCGCACCCGCCGACCCGGCTGTCGAGCGCACCTGGTGGTACCAGTGGTATTTCGCCACCCCGCGCGGCAAGGCGGCCATGGAGGCCGAGGAAAGCCGCCTCGCGCTGTGCCGCTACGTGTGGACCCTGGTCTCCCCCAACTGGGACTTCGACGACGCCATTTACAACCGCACGGCGGAGGCGTTCAAGAACCCGGACTACGCGGCCATCGTGCTCTTCAACTACCGCTGGCGCATCGGCCTGGTCGACACGGATCCCCGGTACGCGCGCCACGAGAAGCTGCTCGCCGCCCAGCCCGCCATCCACGTGCCCACCGTCACCCTCGACGCCGCGCTCGACCCCTTCACCCCGCCGCCCGGCGACGGTTCGGGCTACCGCTTCCACTTCACCGGCCCCTACGCGCACCGCACGGTCGCGAACATCGGCCACAACCTGCCGCAGGAGGCGCCCACCGCATTCGCCCAGGCCGTGGTCGACGCCGGCCACCTCTGACGGGGCGCGGGTCCGCCTCGCCCACGGCGAGCGTCTGCGGCGGTTGCGAGCCACGTCGGAGGCCCGGGTGCAGATCGCCGGGCGGCCGGTCCTGTCGCACCGCGCATCGGCACGCACCTGTACCGGCTCCACCCCAAGCTGGGCATCACCTCGCGGGCCGCACTGCGGAACGTGCTCTCCGCGCTCGATGGACCCGCGAGCGGCTGACCGAAAATGTCGTACTCGGGCCGGCGGCCCTTCCCCGAACCGCTCTCGGGTCCCCGGTCAGTCAGCGCTTCAGCCGGTGGGGATGCGCCGGGTAGACGCCCAGGATGCGCACCTCGGAGGAGAAGAACCGCAGTTCCTCCAGGGCCAGGGCGACCCGCTGCTCGTCGGGGTGGCCCTCGGCCTCGACGTAAAAGCGGCTGGCGTTGAGCCCCGCGCCGATCTGATAGCTCTCGATCTTGGTGAGGTTCACCCCGCCGGTGGCGAAGCCGCCGAGTGCCTTGTAGAGCGCGCTCGGGATGTTGCGCACGCTGAAGAACAGGCTCGTCATGGTCGGCTGCCCCGGGTCCGGGGCGGGAGCGGGCGTGCGGGACAGGACGACGAACCGCGTGGTGTTCTCCGGGTCGTCCTCGACTCCGGCGCGCAGGACGTCGAGACCGTGCAGCCCGGCCGCGGCGGGGGGCGCGAGTGCCGCGTGCCGCGCGTCGCCCAGCTCGGCCACCTCGCGCGCCGCGCCGGCGGTGTCGTCGCAGACCAGGGTCCGCCAGCCGCCTTCCCGCAGCAGCTTGCGGCACTGCCCCAGGGCGTGCACGTGGCTGCGGACGCACTCCACCTGGTCGAGGATGGCGCCGGCGACGCCCATCAGGTCGAAACGGATGGCGAGGAAGTACTCGCCGACGATGAACAGCCCGGACTCCGGCAGCAGGTGGTGCACGTCGGCGACGCGTCCGGCCGCGGAGTTGTCCACCGGAATCACGGCAAGGTCCGCGTCGCCGAGGGCCACGGCGTCGAGGGCCTGCTCGAAGCCGGTGCAGGGGTGCTCAGAGGCGTCCGGGAACAGGGCGCGCGCGGCGGTCGCCGAGTTGGAGCCGGGTTCACCCTGATATGCGACGGTCGTCACCGCGTTCAGCCTTCCTGAGGAAAATCCTGTCGTGGGGCGGCAGACGTTCTGTTGCGTACCGCGCCCGCTGAAGTATCGGTGAACTCGCCTCTCTCACTCTCACCTGGGGTTGCCTCCCGGGAGAGCCCGGCCGGCTACGCCGCCGGGCTCTCCCCCGACCCCAAGGTCCACCCGGACCTCATGCTCCGGCGGCCGCCCACCGCGTCCTCGGGCCGCCTCGACGTCCCCTCAGCGCCCCGGCCAGGCGAGGTCGTCCACGGCGAGGAACGGTTCGGCGGCCAGCCCCGCCGGGGTGGCCCCGGTGAACGCCATGACGTCGCGGTGCAGGTGGGACTGGTCGGCGTACCCCGCGTCGGCGGCCACCCGGGCCGGGCCCTCGCCCGCGACCAGGCGGTGGGCGGCGTGGTCGAAGCGGACCAGGGTCGCCGCGCGCTTGGGCGGCAGGCCGAGCTGGGAGCGGAAGCGGGACCACAGCCGCTTGCGGCTCCAGCCGACGTCGGCGGCGAGCTCCTCGACCCGGGGCAGGCCGCGCCCGTCGGTGAGCCGCTGCCAGGCCCGCGCCACCTCCGGGTCCACCGGGGCCCCGGCCGCGTACCTGCGGGTGATCAGGGCGTCCGCGAGCGCGAAGCGGGCCTGCCAGGACGGGGCTTCGCCGAGCCGTTCGCGGATCCGGGACGCCTCGCGGCCCCACAGGGCATCCAGCGGGACGACGGCACCGTCGAGCTCGGAGGGCTCCACACCGAGGACCGCGCGGGCGATCACCGGGGAGAGCCGCACCTGCACGCACTCCACGTTCTCCCCGCGCACCCGCACCGCTCCTCCGGCCCCGAGGCCGGGCCCGGCGACGAGGCACCCGCGCCGCTGCTCACCGGTGGCGCGGTCGAGGACGGGCGTACCGGCGCCGAATTCGAGGAGCAGCGTGACCGCAGGGTGCGGGACCATGCGCAACGCGTCCAGGTCGTGCACGCCGAACCCGGCCATGGCGACTCCTGCCACCCGGCTCGGCCGCTGCGGACGGGCGACGTCCCACACAGCCGTACCGTGCATGAACGTGGGCACCCCTCCATGCTACGAGGACGCCACGACGGGGAAGCCGGACCGGCCGGAACATTCGTTCAATACGCGGGCGGCGCCGGTCGGGACAGTGGGGGCATGACTGCTTCCGGGACCACCGATTCATCGCTCCTCACGCTGGACGACGGCGACACCCTCCATGTGTGCCAGGACGGACCGCGCGAGGCCCCCACGCTCCTGCTGATCCACGGCTCGGCATCCTCGGCGCGTTCGTGGGACGCGCTCGTGCCCCTGCTGACGGCGTCCGGGGCCCACCGCGTCGTCCGGGTCGATCTGCTCGGGCACGGCCGGTCGGACAAGCCGGACGAGGACCGTTACGCGATCCCGGACCAGGCGCGGCGGGCCGGCGAGGTGCTGGACCGGCTCGGTGCCGGGCGGGCCGTGGTGGTGGGCCATTCCAGCGGCGGGGTGACCGCGACGGCCCTCGCCGAAGAGCGCCCCGAACTGGTGTCCGCGCTCGTGCTCGTCAACACCGGGCCGAGCCTGGGCGCGTTCATCGCCACCGGCTCCGGCGCCGCCGCCCCCGCGCAGTGGCCGCCGAGCGACGAGCAGATCCGGCAGTTCGCCAGTACGGGCTTCAGCCGCCCCGGCTACCGGGTGCCGGACGCGCTCCTCGGCGAGGTGCGCGCCATGACGCCGCACTCCTTCGCGGCCACCATGCGGGCCACCCGCGCCTATCTGGAGGAGCGGGCGCTGCCGGAGCGCCTGGCGGTGCCCGGAAAGCCGCTGCTGGTGCTCTTCGGCGAGGACGACCGCCGCTGGCGCTCCTCGTCCGCCGCCGACTACCGCGCCGTCCCGGGCGCCCGGGTGGAGCTGCTGCCGGGTCTTGGGCACTCGCCGATCCTGGAGGACCCGCCCCGGGTCGCCGGGCCCCTGCTCGACTTCGCCGCGCTCCACGGGTGAGGGGAGGGCGTCGTGCGGATTCTCGTCTCCGGGGCCGGGATCGCCGGTCCGGTGCTGGCCCACTGGCTCACCCGGTACGGCTTCGAGGTGGCCGTCGTGGAGCGCGCCCCGGCGCCGCGCACGACCGGCGGCCACGCGGTCGATCTGTTCCGGCCCGCCGTAGACATCTCGGAGCGGATGGGGCTGCTGCCGCGCATCGAGGAGCGGGCCACCGGCACCGAACGGCTGAGGCCGTCCTCGAAGAGGTGCGGGCCGCCGCCGAGGAAGACCGGGAAGACGGTGACGGCGAGGCGGTCGACCTGGTCGGCCGCCAGCAGGGCCTTGATGACGCTCGCGCTGGAGAGCACGAGGATGTCGCCGCCCTCGGCGGCCCTGAGGTCCTCCACCACCTCGGCGGCCGGCCGGTCGGCGACCGTCGTCCGCTCCCACGGGGCCTCGCCGAGGGTGGCGGAGAGCACCACCTTGTCGGTGTCCACGAGCCACTTGGCGAAGCCCTCGTCGCGCGGGTCGGCGCCCTCCATGCCGATGACGGTCGGCCAGAAGCCGAGGAAGCCCTCCGCGTTGACCCGGCCGAGCAGGGCCGTCGTCGCGGGCTCCCAGAGGCTGGTGAGGTGGTCGCGGGCCACGTCGGTCACGGCGTAGGGCATCACCCAGCTCATGTCCTGCGGGTTGTCCGGCGCCGCGTAGCGGCCGTCGAGGGAGAGGGCGATGTTGGTGACCACCCGGCGGCACCCGGCCCGGTGTCCTGGCCGGCGTCGTCGGCGAGCCGGCCGAGCGCCGCCGCGAGGTCGCGCAGGGGGCCGGGCCGCAGGGCGTAGATCCTGCGCTGACCGGTGCGCCGCGATGTCACGACACCGGCGCGCTCAAGCGTCTGGAGGTGCTTGGTCGTCTGCGGCTGGCGTGCGTCCGCGAGCTGGGCGAGCACGCCGACCGAGCGGGGCTGTTCGGCCAGCAGACCGACCAGCCGCCAGCGCGCCGGATCGGCGAGTGCGGTGAGCGCGGCCAGGAGGGGATCGTCTTCCATGACAACGAGTATTCTCCCAAACGAATATTCTTGTCAAGGAATGTATCGAGCCTCTTTGATCCTGCCGCGTGTGGCGCACACCACATTCGAGCCATGTCACATCCGCACCCCCCGCCCCCATCCCCTGGTCGTCAGCACACAGCGAGGGAAGGACCGGCCATGAGCACACAGCGGAAGACCCGTACGGAGAACACCCACCACGTGGTGGTTCTCGGTGCCGGATACGCGGGCATGGCCGCCGCCGTGCAACTGGCGGCCCGGACCGGGAAGCGGAGCGGCGCGGTGCGGGTGACCGTGGTGAACGCGGGGGAACGGTTCACCGAGCGGATGCGGCTGCACATGACCGCCGCCGGCCACCCGCTCGACTCGCTGAGCGTCCCGGAGATGCTGGCGGGCACGGGCGCACGGTTCATACGGGGCTGGGTGACGGCGGTGGACGCCGGGGCCAGGACCGTACGCATCGACGACGAGCGCGTCCTGTCCTACGACACGCTGGTGTACGCGCTGGGCGGGACCGCCGACACCTCGGCGGTCCCGGGCGCCGACGACCACGCGTACACGCTGAACGGCGCGCAGGACGCGCAACTGCTCGCCGACCGGCTGAACGCCCTCGACGGCGAAGGCGGCGGAGGCAGCGAAGGCGACGGAGGCCGCGAGCGCGGCACCGGCACCGTGGTCGTCGTCGGCACCGGACTCACCGGCGTCGAGTCGGCGGCGGAGATCGCCGAGCAGTACCCCCGCCTCGACGTCGTCCTGCTCGGCGGCGAGGAGCCCGGCGCGGCGATGAACGCCAAGGCGGCGGCACATGTGAGGGCCGCGCTCGACCGGCTCGGCGTGCGGGTGCGCAGCGGCGTTCGCGCGGCGAAGGTGCTCGCCGGTTCGGTGGAGCTGGCGGGCGGCGAGAGCATCGCGGCCGACGCGGTCCTGTGGACGGGCGGCACCCGGGTGGCACCGCTCGCCGCAGCGGCCGGCCTGGAGGTGGACGAGCACGGACGCGTCGTCACCGACCGCGCGCTGCGCTCCGTTTCGCACCCCGAGGTGTACGTGGTCGGCGACGCGGCCGCGATCCGCCAGGGCTACGGGGTCATGCACGGCACCTGCCAGGGCGGCATGCCGACCGGGGTGCACGCCGCGCTGTCCATCGACCGGGTCCTCATGGGCAAGCAGCCGAAGCCCTTCCGGTTCGGCTACTACCACACGCCGGTGAGCCTGGGCCGGGGCGACGCGGTCGTGCAGTTCACCCGGCCCGACGACAGCCCGCGCCGGATCTGCCTGGTGGGGGCGGTGGCCGTCCGGTACAAGGAGACCGTGACAGCCTCGCCCTGGCCGACGTACGGCCGTATGAAGAAGATGCCCGCGTCGGGAGCGTTCTGGCCGCGCGGAGGGCGCTTCACCCGTATCCGAGGAGACAAGTGAACAGCACCACCGACCGTTCCCCTCATCCCGGCCAGCACGTCTTCCTGGAGTACCGGCGGCTGCTGTTCTCCGTGGCGTACCGCGTCCTCGGCACCGCCGCCGATGCCGAGGACTGCGTCCAGGACACCTGGCTCAAGTGGTCCGCCGCCGACCGTTCGCAGGTGGCCGACCCCAAGGCGTATCTGACCCGGATCGTGACGAACCAGGCGCTGGAGCGGCTGCGTTCCGCGAGGTACAAGCGGGAGACGTACGTCGGACCGTGGCTGCCGGAGCCCATCCTGACCGGCGGCGGCCCCTCCGAGCCCGTCCCGGACGCCGAATCGGCCGCGCTGGGCGCCGAGTCGGTGTCGATGGCCATGCTGGTGGTCCTCGAAACGCTCAGCCCGCTGGAGCGCGCGGTGTTCGTGCTGAAGGAGGTGTTCGCCTTCAGCCACGCCGAGATCGCCGAGGCGGTGGAGCGTTCCGAGGCGGCGGTGCGGCAGGCCGCGCACCGCGCCCGTGAGCATGTGCGGGCCCGGCGCCCGCGCTTCGAGGCGGACCGGGCGCGGCAGCGCGAGGCGGCGGAACGTTTCCACGCCGCCGCGACGGGCGGTGACGTCAACGCGCTCCTCGAACTCCTCTCCCCCGACGTCACCCTGTGGACCGACGGCGGCGGCAAGGTCCGCCAGGCGCTGCGCCCGGTGACCGGCGCGGCGACGGTGGCCGGCTGGTTCTCGGCGATCGGCACGGTCGCCTACCAGGGCGTCGAGCCGGCGGACATGCGGGCCGAACTCGTCGAGGTCAACGGCGGTCCGGGCATGGTGTTCAGCGGCCCGGACCGTGTCATCGCCACGGTGACCTTCGACTTCGACGCGCGGGGGCGCATCACCGCGATCCACAACGTGGCCAACCCGGACAAGCTGCGGGCGGTCGCCGAGGGGGTCACGTACGACGTCGGGGCACGGTAGCCGTCGCCCTCGCCCGATCGGGTCGAAAACCGGCGGCGCCGCTCCGCCTGCCGCGCCCGCCGGTGCCACGGCTACAAGATCGTCAACGAGTCGCCACCGGCTCGGCGGAGCGCGCCCGTTCGTCACGGCGCCACGTCACCGACACGGCCGGGCCCCGGCCCGGACACGTACGAAGGAGATCCCGTGATCGCACAGGGCAAGCGGATCCTCGGCTCCCTGGCCATGGCATTCACCGCCGCGGCCTCGCTGACCGTCGCCGTCCCCGTAGGGTCCGCCTACGCCATCGACCACGTGGAGTGCGTCGGCGGCGCGGACTTCCTGAAGATCTACTCCCACCTCGACGGCCGTCAGAGCGTCGACTGCTACGCCAACGCGGGCCGGACCGACTTCGGCGGCTGGTGGGCCGACCGGATCGTCACCGGCAACAACGACCTCATCTACTACGACGTCAACGGGGACTCGGTCCGGATCAACCGCTGGACGGACATCACGTTCCCGAACAACCCGCCCCGGATCAAGAGCATTCAGATCCTCTGAGCACCCGGAAGAGCACCCGGGGCGAACCGACGGTCACCGCCGTGCGCGAGCGGCGGTGACCGTGGCCGTCACACCACGTCGAACTCATTGCCCTCCGGGTCCCGCATGGCGGTGGCGTAGAACTCCATGCCGGGCAGGTCCCTGACCTCCGTCACCGTGGCACCGGCCCCGACCAGCCGCGCCACCGTGGCGTCGACCCGCTCCTTGCGGACGTCGAGCGGGACGTCACGGCCCCCGCCCACCTTGAGGTCGAAGTGCCACCGGTTCTTGACCGCCTTCACCTCCGGGACCTTCTGGAACCACACCCGCGGCCCGTGCCCGGCGGGGTCGACGATCGACTCCGGTACGTCCCCGGCACCGGGCGGCAGTTCCTCCTCGGGCACCCCCATGTCCTCCCAGTAGGCACGCCAGCTGGCATGCCCCTCCGGCGGCGGCTCGGGGACGTACCCCAGGGCCTCGGTCCAGAAGGCCACCATCCGCCGCGGATCGGCACAGTCGATCGTCAGCTGCACCGTCATCCCGGGCACCGTCTGGGTCTCCGTCTCCATACCCGGAGCATCCCAGGGGGGTCTGACAACGCAGCGCCTTGACCTCAAGTCCGCTTGAGAGGTGAGGCTTGTGCCATGGATACCGAAGAAGCGCGGCGGCGGCTGCGACACCTGACCGACCGTGCCGAGATCACCGATCTCCTGGACCGCTACCTCCGTTCCCTGGACCACGGAGTCCTTGACGACGAGTGGGCTCGCGCTTTCCACACCGAGGACGTCACCGCCGAGATGCCCGTGGGCACCGTCCACGGGCGCGATGCCGTGCTGGACCGGGTGCGAAAGGGCATGGCGCTCTTCGACCGGACCGTGCATTTCGGTACGAACGGTGTCATCGAGATCGACGGCGACCGGGCGACGGTTCGTGGTGCCCAGCTGAGCACCCATGTCCTCGCGGGCGGCCCGGACGATGTCTTCGTCTCCGCCGGGCACGCGGAGACCGAGCTGGTCAGGACGGCCGACGGCTGGCGGATCTCCGCCAGCGCGCTGCGGATCGTGTGGACACAGGGGACTCCGCCGCGGCTGCCGGAGGAGTTCGCGCCGACCGCCGCCGTCTGACGCCCGCCCGGTGTGGCGGGGGTCACGGGAACCCGCCGCACCGGGCGGAGAGGTAGAGGTGTGAGATGTGATGATCAGGAGGACCGGGAGCGTATGCGCACACGCATCAGGGCGGGCGACCGCCAGGCGTTCGCCGCGCTCTACGAGGAGTACGCGCGGCCGGTCTACAACCATGCCTACCGGCTGACGGGCGACTGGTCGGCGGCCGAGGAGGTCATGTCCGAGACCTTCCTCGCCGCCTGGCGCACCCGGCAGTCCGTCGAGCCGGAGGGCGATTCGCTGCTGCCGTGGCTGCTCGGCATCGCCACCAACAAGGCGCGCAACGCCAACCGGGGCACCGGCCGGCGCCTCGCCTTCCTGGCCCGCCGCCCCGCCCCGGAGCCCGTCGCGGACATCGCCGACGCCACGGCCGGCCAGGTGGACGACGCCCGGCGGCTCGCCGCCGTCCGGCAGGCGCTGGACGGACTGCGCCGCCAGGACCGCGAGGTGCTGGCCCTCTGCGTCTGGTCCGGCCTGGATTACGCGGAGGCCGCCGAGGCGCTCGGCGTCCCGGTGGGCACGGTGCGGTCGCGGCTGTCCCGCGCCCGCGAACGGCTGCGGCGGCTCACTGACGACCGGCTGGCCCGGGAACGCAACGACAACGCCGGGGAACCCCGCCCCCGTCGCGGAGAGGTACAGGGCAGGGCCGCGTTCGTGGCCCTGCCCATCCAGGAGGAAGCCCGATGAACGACCGTCCCTCCGGCCCCACCGGGGCCGAACGCGAGGAACTGGCCCGGCTGCTGCCGGCCCCGGCCGAACGGGATCTGCCCCCGGGGCGCCATCTCCACCACAAGGAAACACTGATGCAGCTGATCGACCAGGACGGCGACCGCGCCACCGCCCGCCCCCGCCTCCTGCGCCCCGCCGTCCTGCTGCCCGCCGCCGGGCTGGCCCTGGGCGGGGTCCTGTTCACCACCCTCGCCGTGACCGGCCGGGACGAGGCCCCCCGCACCGCCGCCACGGCCCCGGCCCCGCGTGGCGCGACCGTGCTGCTGGACCGGATCGCCACGGTCGCGTCGAAGAGCGACGCGATCGAGGTCACCGACGCGCAGTACGTGTACGTCAGGACGTTGCAGGCCGAGAACACGGGCACGTTCGGCGGGCCGGTGAAGCTGGGCAGGCCGGGTGAGCGCGAGGTCTGGATGGCGCAGAAGTCCGGACCGGTGATCCACGAGGGGCTGATCCACCAGGACGGCAGGTACTACCCGATCGAGGTCGGCGTCCCGGACGGCGAGAAGCCCGTCGGCTACCCGGCGGGCCTCAACCGGCCCACGTACACCTGGCTCGCCTCCCTGCCCACCGACCCCGACGCCCTCCTCCGCAGGCTCGGCGCCGAGATCACCGCGGACCAGGACGCCCGCGACACCCCGGCCGACGAGCGGGACCCGGACCAGGACGCCTTCGAGGCCATCGGCGAGCTGCTGCGGGAGACCCTGATGCCGCCGAGGACCGCGGCCGCGCTGTACAAGGCCGCGGCCAGGATCCCGGGCGTGAGCGTGGACTCGGACGCGGTGGACGCGGCCGGCCGGCACGGCATCGGCGTGGCCCGCGACAACGAGCGCGCCGGCTGGCGCACCGCCTGGATCTTCGACGCGAAGAGCCTGGCGTACCTGGGCGAGCGGACCTACCTCGTCCGGGACACCGCCATGGGCCGGAAGGGCACCGTCACGAACACCTCGGCGGTCCTGGAGCGCGCGGTGGTCGACGCCCTGCGCGAAAAGCCTTCGACCACGGCGTGACCCCGGGCCCTACCCTGACGGCATGACAGACGCGGTACGGGGAAGCGGCGAGGCGGCGCCCTGGCGTCCCGAAGGGGAACCGGGCGGGGCGCCCCTCGCCGTGCCGAACGCGCTCGGCGGGCTGTGGGCGGTCCGGCACGGGCAGAGCACCGCCAACGTCGCCTTCGCCGGGGCGGGCGCGGCGCCTCTGGAGGGCCGGGACCGCGACGTACCGCTGTCCGCCCTCGGTCAGGCACAGGCACGGGCGCTCGGGCGGTGGCTCGTGGAGTACGCCGGTGAGCTGGACCTCGTCGTCTGCTCGCCGTACGTACGGGCCCGGCAGACCTGGCAGGCGATGGCCGGGTACGCGGCCGGTGAGGGCGTCGCTCCGCTTCCGCTTCTGGTGGACGAGCGGTTGCGGGACCGGGAGATGGGCGTCTTCGAGCTGTACCCGCCGGCCGCGCAGGCGGCGCGGGACCCGGAGGAGGCCGCCCGCCGGGACCGCCTGGGCGAGTGGTTCTACCGCCCGCCCGGCGGGGAATCGCTCGCCGATGTCGCCCTGCGGGTGCGCGGGTTCCTCGCCGATCTGGAGCGGGCCGCTCCCGGGCGGCGCGTGCTGCTCGTCGCGCACGACGCGGCGGTCGTCGCCGTCCGCTTCGCCCTGGCGGGCCTCGGCACGCCGGCTCCCGAGGCCGTGCCGCCGGTGCCCAACGCCTCGCTCTCCCACTGGGAGGGCGACGGCCGCCGCATGGACCTGCGGCTGTGGGGCGGGACCGCACACCTGGAAAGCGAGGGGACGGCATGACGGGCGACGATGTGCTGGAGATCCTGGACCTGCTGCGGGAGGCCGGTGCGGAGGTCTGGGTCGGCGGGGGCTGGGGCATCGACGCCCTGGTGGGGCGCCGGACCCGGGAGCACCGGGATCTGGACCTGATGCACCGCCTGGAGCAGGAGCCGGCGGTCCTCGCCGCTCTTGCCGCGGCCGGGTTCGCCGAAACGCTCGACTGGCGGCCCGTGCGGTTCGTCGTCTCGGATGCGAGGGGACGTCAGATCGATCTGCATCCGCTCGTGTTCGGCGTCGGCGGGGGAGCCCTCCAGGAGTCGCTGGAGCCCGGGGAGCCGTTCGTGTATCCGGCCGACTGCTTTGTCACGGGCAGCGTCGGGGGCCGCCCCGTGCCCTGCCTGTCCGCCGCGCAGCAGGTCTTTTTCCACCAGGGTTACGAGCCCAGGGACCGGGATCTCCACGACATGGCGCAGCTCCGCGAGGCGTTCGGGATCAGCACGCACTTCTGATCCCGGAGTCGGGCGGGACCGACCGTCCGACCGCGTACGAGACGCGCTCGAAGGCGGCTTGAGGCCCGCTCGCGAAGTTCCCCGGCGAGCTGCGTGAAACGCCGTTGCGCACGGGACCTGGTGCTTGAATGGCCGCGATCAATACGGTATTCGACCCAGGGGGCGAACTCCGCCATGCGGAAGTCGTATTACGCAGCACACGTCTACATGATCGTCGGAGTGATCTCGGGGCTGTTCTACCGGGAGTTCACGAAAATCAAGGACTTCCACGGCGATACGCAACTGGCGCTCATGCACACGCACCTGCTGGCGCTGGGCATGCTCGTCTTCCTGATCGTCCTCGCGCTGGACAAGGTCTTCGGACTGTCCGGCTCGAAGCTGTTCACCGCGTTCTTCTGGTTCTACAACATCGGCATCGCGATCTCGACGGCGATGATGGGCGTCCACGGCATCCTGACGGTGCTCGGCCGCGACGAGGACCACATCGCGGAGGCCGTGCCGCTGACCGCCGGGCTCGGCCACATCCTGCTGACCGTGGGGCTGATCCTGCTCTTCATCCTGCTCGGCAAGCGCGTCAACGAGCACGTCAAGCCGGCTGCCGCACCGAACGAGCCGACCGCGGAGACGGCGGGCGCCGTCTGATCCCGCGCCCGGGGACCTCGATTATTACGGCGTAATAATCGAGGTCCCCGCGTCGCGCGACCGCTCGCTACCGCGCGGGCGCCTGGAACGCCACCTCCGGATTGCCCGGCGTCGGGCCGTCGAGCAGACGCTGCGGTACGCCCTTGAGGTGGAGGTCGAAGAAGGCGGCGACGTAGTCGCGGGTGATGGCGCCGGACCGGTCGGCGGGCAGCGGTGCGGAGGGGTCGTCAATGCCCAACTGCGCACCGAGCAAAGGCAGGTCGGTGAACGTGAAGTGGCCGGCTCCGGCCACCGTGAGCCACCTCTTCCAGCCGTCCAGGCGCGCCCAGTCGCGGTCCCACGTGGTGTCGGAGGTGCCGCCGGACGCGTGGTCCGCCTCGGTGCCGAGCATCATGAACGGGCGGCCCCGGAGCCCTGCGGCGGGGACCGGATCGAAGAAGGTCCCGTCCATGTTCACGCCCGCGCGCACGCGCCGGTCGGCGGCCATCGTGGACGCGGCGGAGTTGCCGCCGATGGAGTGCCCGGCCATGCCGATGCGCCGCCGGTCGATCATCGAGGCGTACCGCCAGGCGGGGTGAGCGCCCGTCAGCCGGTCCAGCAGGAACGGGACGTCCTTGGCCCGGTTCCGTGCGACCTCCGCATATCCCTCGTAACCGGCCCGCTCCACGTAGTCGCAGGCGGCGCAGGGCAGGGCGCGCCCGCCCGGGAAGACGGTGGTGAGGGATTCGTGGGCGTGGTCGACCGCCGCGACGACGTACCCCCGGGACGCCAGGTCCGTCGCGAGGGCCGTCAGCGTGGAGCGGCCCTGCCCGAACCCGGGCGACAGCACGACGAGCGGAAACCGCCCGCGCGCGGGCGCCGCACCGGTACGCGCGTACGTCTCGGTGGCCCCGATCACCCCGGGCGCGACGGCGCCACCCAACCCCTTGGACTCCAGGAGCAGTTCCGCCTCCCGCACGCTCATGTACGGGGCACGCACCCCGGTCCCGGCCCGCGCCGGATAGAACACGGACACCAGCAGCTCGCGTGCGCCCGCCTCCGGTGCGTACGGGTCGGCGCGGCCGGTGTCCCGCAGGTGCACGGTGTCCTCGCCGACGGCGTGCGGCCCGGACGGGGCGGGGAGCCGAAGCCGCGGGGCGGGGACGCCGGACACGGTCGCGCCGGAGGCGGGTTGCGGGGCGGCGACGGCCGGGACGGCGGCTGTGGCCCCCAGGGCGAGGACGAGGAGCGAGGCGGCCAGGGCGCGGTGACGAGTTCTCATGCCCCGAACGCTAGGCGGGGGTCCGACACCCCAACATCCGTCCCTGGGATGCGACGTGGTCCCTCCACGGTCGCATGGGCGGGGCGCGACTCGTACTACGGGCCGACGCCCTTCACAAAGAGTTGTTCGCAAAGATTTCTTCGCGAATGACTCTTTGCGAAGAACTCTTTGCGGTCTATCGTGTGCCGCATGGCTGATGTGGCGAAGGGGCCGGACGACCCGGCCGTCGACAAGGACTCCGTCGTTCTGGACGCCAAGGGACTGCGCGCCCTGGCCCACCCGGTTCGCGTACAACTGATCGGACTGCTGCGGAAGTACGGTCCCTCCACGGCGACCCGGCTCGCGGAGCGGCTGGGGGTGAACTCGGGGACGGCCAGTTACCACCTGCGGCAGCTGGGCGCGACGGGCTTCGTGGAGGAGGACGCCGGACTCGGCAACGCGCGCGAGCGCTGGTGGCGTTCGGTGCACCGCACCATCTGGTTCAACGACCCGGAGCTGGCCGACCGGGAGCCGGAAGCGGTCCTGGCCTATCTTCAGTCCGTCGCGGCCATCCACACCCTCCGCCTGCAGCAGACGCTGAACGAGCTTCTGACGATGCCCCCGGCATGGCGCAACTCCTTCGACATGAGCGACTGGGCGCTGCGGCTCACGCCCGAGGAATCCGGTTCCCTGGAGCGGGAGTTGAAGGAGGTCGTCGCGCGCTACCGGCGGGACGACCCGGGTGCCGCGGCAAGCGCCCCCGAAGGTGCCGAGCGGGTCGCCGTGATCGCGTATGTCCTGCCCGAACTGGACGCGCCCGGCGCGTCGCCGTACCCCGTGCCCCCGGAAGCGGAAGACGGACCCGCGTCATGACCGGGGGCTCGTCGGAGAGCGGCGGCATATCGGCCACAAGGTCCTTACGGCCGCTCGTCGGGGTGCTGGCGGCCATGGCGATGTCGCTGACCGGCACACGGATCTCCGTCGTGGCGCTGCCCTGGTTCGTCCTCGTCACGACCGGCAGCCCCGGCCGCACCGGGCTCGTCGCCTTCTGCGAGATGGCCCCCTACGTGGTGGTCAAGGCGTTCACCGGACCGCTGGTGGACCGGACCGGGCCGCGGGCCGTTTCCTGGACCACCGACCTGGCCAGCGCGACCGCCGCCGTCGCGATTCCCGTTCTGCACGTCCTGGTCGTGCTCTCCTTCCCGCTGCTGCTGGGGCTGGTCGCGCTGATCGGGGCGGCCCGGGGCCCCGGCGACCTGGCCAAGGAAGTGATGGTTCCGGAAGCGGCCGAGCGCGGCCGGGTGCCGCTGGAGCGCGCCACGGGCCTGTCCGGTGTGATCGAGCGGCTCGCCTCCACGGTCGGCATGGCGCTCGGCGGCGCCCTGGTGGCACTGCTGGGCCCGCTGGCCGCGCTCGCCGTCAACGCGGGCTGCTTCGCCCTGGGGTCGGTGGTCATCCGGATCGCGCTGCCGCGTGGTGCGGGGCGCACCGCCGACGATGCCCCCGACGCGCCCGAGGAGTCGGAGCCGGGCTACTGGCGGCGCTTCGGTGAGGGCTTCAGTTTCTTGCGCGGTGAGCCGCTCCTGCTCACGGCCATCGTCATGATCGGCGTCACCAACCTGCTGGACGCGGCGTTCACCTCGGTCCTCGCTCCGGTCTGGGCCAGGGAGTTGCCAGCGCGGCCACAGCCCGTCCGAGATAGGCCGGGGTCTCCGAGTAGGCGAAGTGCGCGTCCTTGGCCGCGCCGTCCCGCCAGTTGGCCTCGGTGACACCGAAGCCTTCCAGCATCGCCTCCGAACGCAGGAAGCCCGGCGTGATCGCCACGGCGGCGACGCCATGTGCCTTCAGCTCGGCAGCCTGAGCGACGGCAAGGCGGATCACCGCCGACTTGGCGAGATCGTAGAAGAACGAGCCCCGGTAGCGGGCGGTGTTACCGTCCGTGACCTCCACCACGAGACCGCTCCTGCGGGCGACCATCAGCGGCAGCGCGAAGCGGCTGGTGATCACATGGGTCTCCACGGCCCGCCGCATGAGCCGGAGGCCCGTGTCGAGGTCCTGTTCCCACAGCGGACGCTCCCAGTCGGTCAGTGGATCTCCGCCCCAGACGGAGTTGACCAGGATGTCGAGCCGCCCGCCCTGTTCGGCCGCGATCCGGTCGACCAGCGCGCGCACCTCGTCCGGGCGGCTGTGGTCCGTACGGACCGGGATGCCGCGTCCGCCGACGGCGGCGATCATCTCGACGGTCTCCTCGATGGTCTCCGGACGGTCCAGGTCGGAGCGTCCGGCCGCGCTGCTGCGGCCGGTGACGTACACCGTCGCGCCCGCGGCCCCGAGTTCGACAGCGATGCCCCGCCCGCCGCCTCGGGTGCCACCGGCGACCAGGGCCACCCGCCCGGCCAGCGGTTGTGCGTCGATGGTCATGCTTCCTCCGTATCGGAGCGTCGGTAAGGGGACAACAGGTGGTCGAGCTCCGCACGGACTCGCTGGGCGAGCGTTCCCCTGCGGTCGAGGGCCCACAACAGGCCGGCACCGGAGGTGATCGCCTGTACGGACCCCGCCAGGGCCCTGGTATCCGTTCCGGCGCGGAGTTCCCCCGCGCGCAGGGCCTCCGCGAGGAGCCCTTCGACGGCCCGGCTCTGGGCCTGGTGGATGGTCAGTGCGTGCCGGCGGAACTCCGGATCCGTCAGATCGATGCACAGAAATGCCAGATGGTTGGCGTATGTCTCGGGCGTGTCCATCAACGCCATCGGCTCTAGGATCAGCGCCGCGAGCGCGCCGAGCGCCGATTCGTGCGCCCCGCGTCCCGTGCCGGACCGCGCCTCCGCATCCTTCGCGGACCGCTCGGCGAGGGCCAGAAGCAGCCCGCGCTTGGAGCCGAAGCGCTGCACGAGCGTTCCGGGCACCAGCCCCACCTCACGCGCCACCACGGCCAGGGTCAGCCCCGCAGGACCCACCCGGCCGATCACCTCGGCCGTCGCACGCAGGATCACCGCATCCTCGATCCCTCGGGGGCGCCCCATCGCTCACAGCTCCTCATTAATAAATGCTCGTTCATTCATTAAATACCTCGGCCGGCTGGAAGACAACCCGGACCGCGGCAGGGGGTTTTCCCCACCGGACATCCGGATGATCGCCTCATCGTGGCGGCCGGGGCCGTTCGGACATCGTGAGGTCACACGGAAGACGGCCTCGCGGTGACGGGGTCGCGCGACGGAGGAGACCCATGATCAAGCACAAGCGGACGCTGTCCGGCGCAGTCGCCCTGGCCGTGGCTTTCGGCGTGGCGGCGGGAACGCAGTCGGGCGGTGCGGCGGTCGCGGCGGAGCGGCCCGCCGCAGCGGCCACCGCCCGGCTCCCCGCCGTCCTGCACCGGCTGACCACCGTCGACGGCGCCCCCGGGGCGCTGGCCGAAGCGCGCGGCCGACGCGGCAACACCGTACTGACCGGCGGTGTCGCGGACATCGACAGCGGGGCGCCGGTGCGCGGGGACAGCCGCTTCCGGATCGGCAGCATGACCAAGCCCTTCGTGGCCACGGTGGTGCTCCAGCTCGTCGGCGAAGACCGCGTCGCCCTCGACGCGCCCGTGGAGCGGTACCTTCCGGACGTCGTCCGCGACCACCCCGGCGACTGGCGGGGCGTCACCGTACGGCGGCTGCTCCAGCACACCAGCGGCCTGCCCGACTATCTCGACTTCCTCAACCCGCAGGACGTCCTGGCCGACCCGCTCGCCCACCACGACACCCGCGACCTGGTGGACCTGGCGCTCGACCAGCCCCGTACGTTCCGGCCCGGGCACGGCTGGGACTACTCCAACACGAACTACCTGCTGTCCGGGATGCTCATCGAGAAGGTGACGGGCCGTCCGTACGGGGAGGAGATCCGCCGCCGCATCATCGAGCCGCTCGGCCTGACGGCGACCTCCGTGCCCGGTGACGACCCGGCGATCCCCGGCCCGCATCCGCGCGGTTACGTACGCCCGGGCGAGGAAGCGCCGCTCATGGACGCCACCGCGATCAACCCGTCGGTCGCGGGCGCGTCCGGCGAGATGGTCTCCAGCGCCTCCGACCTCAACCGGTTCCTGGGGGCCCTCCTGGGCGGCCGGCTGCTGGAACCGGCGCAGCTCGGGGAGATGATGAAGGCCCGTCCGGTGGGCGACGGCCGGGCGTACGGCCTGGGCCTGGAGCGCCGGTGGCTGCCGTGCGGCGGCTCCTACTGGGGCCACGGCGGCGACATCTTCGGCTTCCAGACCGCCGGGGGCGCCACCGTGGACGGCCGGCAGACCTCGGTCATGGTGAACCTCGACCCGGGCGGCACGGAGGCCCAGGACGACGATGTCGAGGCCGCGGTGGAGGCGGGGCTGTGCGGGGCGCGGGGCTGACGGTGCCCAGCGGGCGCCCGTAGCCTGCTCCGTATGTCTGGTACCACCACGCCCGCACCCCGCGACGACAGCCCCGAGGACTCCCTGCGGGAACAGCTGCGGCAGACGTTCGACGAGGACGCGGAGCTGTACGACCGGGCCAGGCCGGGATATCCGGCGGCGCTCTACGACGACCTCGCGGAGCTCGCCGGGGCGCGGGCCGGCAGCCGTGTTCTGGAGGTGGGCTGCGGGACCGGGCAGGCCACGGTGCCGCTGGCCGGGCGGGGGTGCCGGATCACCGCCGTCGAGGCGGGTCCGAGCATGGCCGCGGTCGCCCGGCGCAATCTGGCCGGGGCGCCGGACGTGGAGGTGGTGACGGCCGCGTTCGAAAGCTGGCCGCTGCCTGCGGAGCCGTACGACACCGTGCTCGTCGTCACCGCGTTCCACTGGATCGACCCCGCGGTGCGCGTGCCGAAGGCGGCCGAGGCACTGCGGGCGGGCGGGGCGCTCGCCGTGGTGCGCACCCAGCATGTGCGGGGCGGCACCGAGGAGTTCTTCGTGGAGGTCCAGCGCTGCTACGAACGCTTCGACCCCGCGACGAAGCCCGGGACGCGGCCTCCCACCGCCGCCGAGGTCGGCAACGCGGACCACGCGGAGGAGGTGGCGCACAGCGGCCGCTTCGGCCCGACGGTCTTCCGGCGTTACGAGCACGACGTCACGTACACCACGGCCCAGTACCTGGACGTCCTCCGCACGTACTCCGGTCACCGGGCGCTCCCCGAGGCCGCCCGGCGCGGGCTGCTGGACTGCATCGCGGAGCTGATCGACGGGCGGTACGGGGGCCGGGTGACGAAGCGCTACCTGATCGAGCTGGGAGTCTCGCGCAGGCGCTGAACGCTCATTCGCTCAGGCCCGCGATCCCCCAGCCCCGGCGGGCGGCCTCGGCCAGGACTCCGCCCCAGTCGGTCAGGAGGCGCACGAAGGCGTCGACGTCGCTGAACCGGGACGCCACGTCGCTCTCCCCGGATGACGCGCGGAGCTCGTCGAGCCGGGGCCGTACGCGCTCCCAGGTCGCGTGCAGTCCCCGTACGCCCTCCGGGGACTGCGCGACCAGCAGGCCGTAGCCCCCGGAGAAGAAGGCGTGGCCCTCGCCCGGCTCCTCGTCATCGAAGTCCGGCCCGTCCCAGAACAGCCCGCCGAGCAGCGCGTCCAGCTCCGCCCGCACGTCCGCGTCGACGTGGTCGCGGGCCTTCTCCCACGCCTGGCCCGCCCAGAAGTGCGGCTTGTACGAGCCGAGGGTGCCCGGAAATTCGTACACGCCGAAGTGCGCGCTGTGCGGCCCGCGCGGCCACTCCCACCCGCCGCCGGTCCCGTGCTCGTCGCAGTCCCACAACCCGGTCGCCTCGTCGTACCAGGCGTTCCGCAGCCGCACCAGCCGTTCCGGGGGCGGGACCTCGGCCAGCCAGGACCAGTCGGCGATCAGTGTGGTGAGGTCGACGCCCATGGCCCGACCCTACGCGCCCTCCGGCGAGGTCACCCGGGCCAGGGCCACGCCCCCGACGATCAGGGCGAGTGCGGCGATACGGCCCGCCGAGACCGGGTCCTTGTGGACGAGGATGCCCAGGGTGATCGCCCCGAGCGCGCCGATCCCGGTGAAGACCGCGTACGCCGTGCCGACCGGCAGGTTCCGCATCGCCAGGGACAGCAGGTAGACCGCGCCGGCGGCGAGCACGAAGCAGACCAGGGTCGGCAGCGGGCGGGTGAAACCGGCCGTGGGCTTGATGCTCTGCGACCAGGCGACCTCCACCAGCCCCGCCGCGAGGAGCAGCAGCCAGCTCACCACGCTCCCCCGATCTTCCGGGCCGCCGCCAACGCGGCCTCGCGGGACGCGTCGTGGGCGGAACGGCGGGCGGCGAGCGCGGGATCGACGCGGGCGTTGACCAGCTCGGTGCCGAGGAAGTCCATCGCCTCGTCCGGGATGGCGAAGTGCCCGGCGAAGAAGTCGCGCAGGTAGCGCTCCTGGTGGTCGTACGGGTGGCGCGGCGTGCCCGGCCCGTACGCCCCGCCCCGTGCGTACGCCACGACGAAGCGGCGTCCGGCCAGGGACATCTTGGGGAAGGTCACCTGGTCGATCCATGCCTTGAGCGAGGCGGGGACCGAGAAGTTGTACATGGGCGTGGCGATGAGGACGGTGTCGGCGGCGACGAGTTCGGCGAGCAGCGGCTCGACGACCGCCCAGGCGGCGGCCTGCTCCGGCGTGCGGACCGCTTCGCGGTAGCGGCCGGGGTCGGTGATGCCGTGCTCCAGGATGTGGTCGCACAGCTCGGTCCACGCCTCGGTTATCTGCGGGACCGGAGTGAGTGCGAGGTCGCGATGGAGGTACGTGGAGCCGGGGTGGGCGGTGCGCCAGGCACCGGCGACGGCGTCGCCGAGCTCGCGGCTGAAGGAGTGGCGGCGGGCGCTGGCATCGAGGTGGAGGAGGGTCGGGGATGTCATGGAGGCGTTCTCCCTCTGGAGCAGGGTCAAACGGACGGCGTGTCCACTTACAACGACGATCGCGACCCTACCAACGAACCGGACGCGGTGTCCGCTTGTTTCGGGGACTGCCGTAGGCTGAGGCCGTGGTGGAGATGAGGGAACGCGCGGACGCGGCACGCAATCGCGCCAAGGTGCTCGCGGCGGCGGCCCGGCTGTTCGAGACCGGGGACCCCCTGACCGTCACGATGGAGGACATCGCCCGCACGGCCGGCGTCGGCCGGGGCACGCTCTACCGTCGCTACCCGGACGTGACGTCCATCGCGGCGGCGCTCCTGGACGAGCACGAACGCCTCCTCCAGGAGGAACTGCTGCGCGGCGCCCCGCCCCTGGGCCCCGGCGCCCCGCCCCACGAACGGCTCGCCGCCTTCTTCTCGGCCATGGTCGACCTGCTGGACCGGCACAGCCACCTGATCCTGGGCGCCGAATCCGGCGCGAAGCGCCTCACGGTGGGCGCGTACGGCTTCTGGCGCGCCCACGTGCTGACCCTCCTCCGCCAGGCGGGCACCCCGGACCCGGAGGCCTTGGCGGACACCCTGCTCGCGCCGCTGGCCGCGGAGGTGTTCCTGCACCAGCGGGAGCGGGGGGTCACGCCGGACCGGATCAAGGCGGGGTTGGGGCGGCTGGCGGAGGTGGCGACGGGGGCGGGCACCCCCGGCTGAGTCGTCCTCAGCGCTCCGCCGATCGCCGGGGCCGGAGGATCACTTCGCTGCCGATCGGAGTGAATCCGGAGGCCAGAAAGGCCCGGAGCGACCGGGCGTTGCCCGGGGACACGGCGGCGAAGAGCGGTTCGCCCGCCGGCACGAGCGTGAGGGCGTCCGTCAGGAGGCCACGTCCGTGGCCGTGGCTGCCGTGGTGAGGGGCATGCAGTTCGATGCTCAGTTCATGCCGTCCGGCGAGGCCGTCTGCCAACGTGATCAGCCCCCGCTCGTCGCCGTAGACCTTGATGTCGGTCCTCAGCTCGCGGGCGTGCAGGACGCGTGGGTGATCGTGTGCCTCGTCCCCCAGCTCGGCGAGTCGGGGCGTTCCACCGGCGCCGCGGGCCGTCAGGGTGGCGTCGGTGACGCCGATGGTCCCCTCGGTGCCTGCGAGGTGGCGGAGGATGCCGGGGGCCAGGGAGGCACCGAAGCCGTCGGGTCTCAGGGCGAGCACTTCAGCGGGGTCGAGTGCGGTGGCGATCACCGCGTGCCCCGTGAAGGCGACCGATGCCTCCAGGCCGCCGGACAGCGGCGGCAACACCGTCACGCCGCCGTCGCAGGGCGGAAAATGACCGTGCGCGGCGTCGGTGAAGTAGGCGAGGAGCGGGTGCGGCTCAGTCACCGCTGGCCACTCGGGTGGTGAGGAAGTCCAGCAGAGCGGCGTTGAAGGACTCGGCCTGCTCGGCGCCGGGCAGGTGGCCGGCCTTTTCCACGACGGCCAGGGTCGCGTGGGGAACGAGGTCGCGGATCGCCTCGGCGTCCGCGACCGGGGTGTAGACGTCGTCCGCACCGACCACGACCAGCACCGGCTTCCGGACCGCCGCCAACGTGTCCCGGTAGTCGGGGCGTTCGGCCCGCCCGCGCAGGGCTGCCGCCGCGCCGTGGGGATCCGTGGCACGCATCATGCCCAGGACGCGCCCGGCGACCTCCGGCATCGCCGCGACGTTGTACGCGGCGAGCATCTTGTCGATCACCTCGTTCGCGTAACCGTCCATGCCCTCGGCGAGAAGCCGGTCGGCCAAGCGGTTACGGAACGCCTTGCCGTCCTCGGTCTCGGCGGGGGCGGAGGTGTCGGACAGGACCAGGGCGCGCACTCGCCGCGGGTGCAGGCGCTGGAACTCCATGGCGATCTGACCGCCCATCGAGACGCCGCCGACCACGGCCCGCTCGATGCCCAGGTGGTCGAGGAGCGCCGCGAGATCATCGGCGAAGTCGGAGAGGAACACCTTCCCCCGGGTGACGCTGCTGTCGCCGTAACCCCGCAGATCAGGGGTGACGACCCGATACCCCGCCTCGGCCAGCGCCTCGCTCTGGGGCGCCCACAGTGTGCGGTTGAACGGATGCCCGTGAACCAACAGGACCGGCAGTCCTGCGGAGGGCCCGAGGTCGTCGTAGTGAATCGTGGCACCGCGCAGCGCTATGGCGTTCATGCCGGGCACCTTAGCCGGGTGATCGAGGGGGACGCGGAGGCGTTCCGCCTGTCGGCAGGGCCTGGACCGGCGACACGGTCAATCACCGCACCAACGGCAACGTCCTCGGCCAAGGCTGAGCGCTCAGCCGCTGCCCGTTCAGCGCTCGATCACCCACCCCGGCACCCAGCTCCCCGCCGCCCCCCACTCCCCCGCCGCGCCCGCGTACGACCGGAGCGTCGCCAGGCCGGGGTGCGGGTTGTCGCGGTGCCAGAGGAGGGAGTGGGGGTAGACCGGGGTCGGGCCGGTGATCGGGATGCGGCGGAGGGCGTGGGTCTCGGGCCAAATGAGGCGGGAGTGTTCGCCCATGAACGTGGCCAGGGCCGGGGTGTCCGCGATGGTGTCCAGCAGGACGTCCGAGCCGAAGTTCGGGCCCGTCGCCTCGATCGTGAGGGCGAACTCCGCCGACAGGTCGTCGTAGTAGGCGCCCCACTCCGTGCCCGGGGCGACGCCGGGCATCCAGATGCGGTGGCCCGCCAGGTCGGTGAGGGTCACCGAGGGGGCGTCGGCCAGGGCGTGGGCGGGGCCGGTGAGGAGCTGGAGGGGTTCGTCCAGGACGCGGGCGGACGCGATGTCCTCGGGGAGGGGGTGGCCGGGGGCGGCCACCGCGCGGAACGTCGCGTCGAGTTCGCCGGTGCGGAGCGCGGCCACGGCCGTGTCCATGCTGACCAGCATCATCACGTCGAGGGGGATGGCGGGGTGCGCCCGGTGGAAGGCGCGCATCAGGCTCGACTGCGCGGTGCGGGACGCGATCACGTCGACGCGGAGCGGGCGGTGCCCGGGGCGTACGGACGCGCTCGCGCGCTCGGCCGCGCGCAGCAGTTCGTGTGCGTGGGGCAGGAACGCCCGGCCGTCGATGGTGAGCTCGGCGCCGCGCGGGGCGCGCGTGAAGAGGCGTACGCCGAGGGCCGCCTCCAGCGTGGCGATGCGCTTGGAGACGGCCTGCTGGGTGACCGACAGGTCGGCCGCGGCCTTCTGGAAGCCGCCCGCTTCCGTGATGGCGACGAACGTGCGCACTGCTTGGAGGTCCATGGCAGGGCAGCCTAGTGAACAACCGCTGGTTGTGCTTCTGCCCGTCGATGGTTGTTTGACCTGCGGTTCCGTCGAGCGGTTAGCTCTCACCCGGCTATTTCGGGTTGTACGGGTGAGGCGGCATGGGCAGAAGAGCGTTGGGGCGGCCGTTCGGCTGGCTGTGGGCCGCCTACGCCGTGAGTGCGTACGGGTCGGGCCTCGGGTTCGGCGCCCTGCCGCTGCTCGCCGTGCTGGTGCTGGACGCCGGGCCCGCCCAGGTGTCCGCGTTGGCGGCGGTCGGGCCCGCCGTGGGGGCGCTGATCGCGATGCCACTCGCGCCGTGGGTGGAGTTCCGGCGTAAGCGGCCCGTCATGATCGGGATGGACCTGGTCCGGTTCGCGGCCATGGCGTCGGTCCCGGTCGCGTACGCCTTCGGGCTGCTCGGGTTCGTCCAGCTGCTGGTCGTGTCGGCCGTGGTCGCCGCGGCGAAGATCGCGTTCGGCGCGGCGAGCGGCGCGTATCTGAAGACGCTCGTCCGGCAGGAGGACCTGCTCGTCGCCAACGCGCGCTTCGAGTCCACGAACTGGAGCTCCATCGCGGTCGGCCCGCCCCTCGGCGGCGCGGCGATCGGGGTCCTCGGGCCGGTCACCACCGTGGTGGCCGACGCGCTCAGCTATCTGCTCTCCGCGCTCGGCATCACCGCGATCCGGGGCAAGGAGGACGCGCCGGGCCCGGCGGACCGGAGCCCGCTGCGGGCGGGCGCGCTGCTCGCCGGCTGGCGGCACATCCTGGGGCACCCCGTGCTGCGGGCGCTCTACCTCAACCAGGTCCTCGTCGGCGGCCTGATCATGGCCACCGAACCGCTGCTGGCGGTCCTCCTGCTGCGCCGGCTCGGGTTTCCGCCCTGGCAGTACGGTCTCGCCTTCGCCGCTCCGTGTCTCGGCGGCCTCATCGGCTCCCGGCTGGCCCGCCGGGTCGTCGCCCGCTACGGCCGCGACCGGGTCTTCCGGACCGTGGGCACCCTGCGCGCGGTCTGGCTGATCGGGCTGGTGTTCGTACGACCGGGTGTCGTCGGGCTCCTCACGGTCATGGCCGTCGAGCTGGCCATCATCGTCAACATGAGCCTGTACGGGCCGGTGCTCTCCACGTACCGGCTGGAACACACGCCCAAGCACCTCGTCGCCCGCATGCTCACGGCCTGGTCGATCGGGCAGCAGGCGTCCATCGCCGTGCTCACCGCGCTCGCCGGGCTGCTCGCGGACGTCACCGGACCGCGCCCGGCCCTCGCGGTGGCGGGGGTGCTCATCCTGGGCACGCCGTTCCTGCTGCCGGGGCGGCGGAGCCGTACGGCACACCCCGGGGCCGGGGTCGTCCCCAGCCGTTCCTGAGGACCCGGGCGAGGCCCCGGTCCGCGGAGTGCGGCACGGGACCTCGCCGGTCGCGGGTGTCCTCAGCGCGACGCGTCACCGAAGCTGATCGGTGCGCCGGATCCGTTGACCGCGCGAAGGGCGCCCGGAAGGGCCTCCACGCTCCGGCCGTCCCAACCGGTGAGGGTGATGTCCACGCTTTCCCCGGGCAGCAGCGTCACCAAGCCGCGGTCGGCACGGGCCTCGGGGTGCAGGCGGTCGGCCTGGAGCAGCAGATCCCGTACCAGGGTGTGCGCGGTCACCGTCACCTGAGCGCCGCCCTCCTGCGGGGTGACCTTGACGACGGCCTCGGCCGGCGGGTACGCGAACTCCCGGTCCGGGACCGCGAAGTGCAGCGCGCGCAGGCCGTCCGCGTCGGCGACGAGCAACTCCCGTCGCGGGTCCTGCGCCGTGGTCAGGGCGGCGGGGATCTCCAGATCGGTCACCCCGCGCGCGGGGACGTCGAGTGCGACGCGCTGCTCGGCCCCCACCGCGCCGTTGACGTCGAGCCGGCGCAGGGAGACCTCACAGCTCCAGGGCGTGCCGCTCTGGTTGACCGCGGTCAGGGCCGGGCGGCCGTCGATGTGCCTGAAGGTGAGAAGGCGGTCGGCGAAGAGGCGGCCGAGGGCGTGGTAGAGCGGCTTCTCGCGTTCGTCGCCGTCGATGGCGGCCCAGCTGGTGACCGGCCAGCAGTCGTTGAGCTGCCAGAGGATCACTCCGGCGCAGTGCGGCCAGTGAGCGCGCCAGTGCTCGACACCGGTGGTGACGGCGCGTACCTGGTTGACCTGGGTCAGGTAGTGCCAGGTGTCGTAGTCGGTGGGGGCAGCGAAGTGCGGGGCGAGCCCCCGGGCGAGCTTGCCGTTGCCGTCCTCGGCCTTCTGGTGGTGCAGGACGCCGGGGGAGTCGGGCGTCAGGGGGTCGTCGGTGACCGCACGCCTCAGCGTGGCGTGGGCCGGAGGAGCCTGCCAGCCGAACTCGGCGACGAAGCGGGGCACGTCGTCGCGGTAGGCGGCGTGGTCGAGGCGGTTCCACACCTCCCAGGAGTGGCTGGTCCCGTGGCCGGGATCGTTGGGGTGCAGGTCGCGCGAGCCGGACCAGGGGCTGCCCGCCCAGTAGGGCCGCGTCGGGTCGGTGGCGGCGACGACGCGCGGCAGGACGTCCAGGTAATAGCCTTCGCCCCAGGTCGCACCGGCCAGCTCGGGCTCCCAGTCCCAGTCGCGGAAGCCCCACAGGTTCTCGTTGTTGCCGTTCCACAGGACCAGAGAGGCGTGCGGCATGAGGCGGACGACGTTCTCGCGGGCCTCCGCCTCGACCTCCGAGCGCAGCGGCTCCTCCTCGGGGTAGGCGGCGCAGGCGAAGAGAAAGTCCTGCCAGACCATCAGGCCCAGCTCGTCGCAGATGTCGTAGAAGGCCTCGCTCTCGTAGACGCCGCCGCCCCAGACGCGTACGAGATCCACGCCCGCGTCCGCGGCCCGGGTCAGGCGGCGCCGGTAGCGGGCGGCGTCGACGCGCGTGATCAGGGCGTCGTCGGGGATCCAGTTCACGCCGCGCACGAAGGTCCGCACGCCGTTGACCACGAGGGTGAAGCCGCTGCCCGCGGCGTCGGGGGACGTGTCCAGCTCGACGGTGCGGAAGCCGACCCGGCGCTCCCACCGGTCCAGCGCCTCGGTGGGCGCTTCGGCGTCGGTGAGGTGCAGCGTGCAGGTGTACAGATGCTGTTCCCCGTAGCCGCGCGGCCACCAGAGGTCGGGGTCCGGCACCTCGGCCTCGACGGTGGCCGTCGTGGAGCCCGGCGGCAGGTGGACGCCCGTCTCGACGCCCGCGATGTCCAGCACGGCGTGCAGGTCGCGCTCGGCGCCGCGCGCGGAGCGCTCGACCCGCAGGTGCAGCCGTACCCGCCCGGTGCCGTCGGGGGCCACAGTGACCTCCGGGCGGACTTCGGCGATCCGGGCCACCGACCAGTGCTCCAGGCGTGCCTGCCGCCAGATACCAGCGGTGACCAGCGTGGGCCCCCAGTCCCATCCGAATGAACTCGCCATCTTGCGGACGAAGTTGAAGGGCTCGGGGTAGGCGTTCGGACGTGGTCCCAGCAGGTCCCGTACGCGTTCCGCTTCCTGGTAGGCGGAGGTGAAGTCGACCTGGAGAGGCGTCTCCCGTCCGGGGTCCGTCCTGCCGGTGATGTCGTACCGGTAGGAACGGTGCATGTTGCGTGTGGTGCCGAGCAGCCGGCCGTCGAGGCGGACCTCGGCGACCGTGTCCAGACCGTCGAACACGAGATCGGTGCGCTCGTGTCCGGTCGCGTCCGCCGTCGTGTTCAGACCGGTGCGGTAGGACCAGTCGGCACGGCCGACCCAGGCGACCTCCGTCTCGTTGAGGTCCACGAAAGGGTCCGGGATCAGCCCGGCGTCCAGCAGGTCCGTGTGCACGCAGCCCGGCACGGTCGCGGGCAGCCGGGCCGCCTCGCGCAGGGCATCGGGAGCCTCGTCGGGGACGTGCCGGGCCGGGTCGAGGCTCAGGGTCCAGCCGCTGGTGAGGGGCGTGCTGACCTTCATGCGTACTCCTTGATCGCTCATTTGGTCGCGCCGGCGGCGAAGCCGTTGTAGATGAATCGCTGGAGCGCCAGGAAGACGGCGAGGCTGGGCACGATGACGAGTGCCGCACCCGCGGAGATGACTTCCCAGTGGGCGCCGTAGGGGCCCTTGAAGCGGAACAGCGAGGTGGAGATGGTGCCGAGGCCGTCACTCGGCATGTAGAGGAAGGGGATGTAGAAGTCGTTGTAGACGGCGACGCCCTTGACGATGACCACGGTGGCGACAGCCGGCTTCAGGAGCGGCAGGATGACGCGCCGGTAGATCGTGAAGGAGTTCGCGCCGTCCAGCCG
Organism: Streptomyces sp. NPDC008163; assembly: GCF_042956885.1. Lineage (NCBI taxonomy): Bacteria > Bacillati > Actinomycetota > Actinomycetes > Kitasatosporales > Streptomycetaceae > Streptomyces > Streptomyces sp. NPDC008163. The sequence goes on from NZ_JBIBHG010000018.1 coordinate 61,879, forward strand.
GGCCGCCTCGTCGAGCGAGACCGGGATGGACCGGATGAACTGGAGGAAGATGTAGATCGACACGATGTCGGTGCCCATGTAGAGCAGGACGGGCGCCCACCGGGTGTCCATCACTCCCATCCCGTTGACGATCTGGTAGGTCGCGACCTGCGTGGTCACGCTGGGCACCAGCGAAGCGACCAGGAACAGCCCCATGACCAGCTTCTTGAACGGGAAGTGGAAGCGGTCGATGGCATAGGCGGTCATGGACCCGATCAGGACGGTGCCCAGGACCGAGAAGACCAGGATGAACGTGGTGTTCCCCAGGGCGCGCAGCATGTGGCCGTCGGTGAAGGCGACCGCGTAGTTGTGCACGTTCAGCCAGTTGCCGGGCAGGGCCAGCGCGCCGTCCTGCGCCATCTCCCCGCTGCTGCGCAGCGAGGTGAGGAGAACGGCGGCGAGAGGCACCAGGACCACGGCGCTCGCGAGGACCAGGGAGAGGTACTTGAGGAATGAGGCGATGCGGCTGCGCAACGGCGTGTTCGCCCTGCGGGGGGCCGGAGCCGACTCGGTGACCGTGATCATGACCGCTCCGCCTTCTCGTCCGGGAAAAGCGCCCGCTGCAACCAGGTGATCAGCAGGACGAGCACCAGCAGGACGACGGCCGCGGCCGAGGCCAGGCCCGTCTTGTTGAAGTTGAACGCCAGCTTGATGGTCTGGATGACGAAGGTCTGGCTGTTGTTGGCGCCGCCGGTCATCACGTACGGGATCTCGAACACCGACAGAGCTCCGGAGACCGCGAGGATGACGCTGAGCGAGAGGATGGGGCGGATGCTCGGCGCGATGATGTGCCGGAACTGCTGCCAGCGGCTCGCCCCGTCCAGCGCGGCGGCTTCGTACAGCTCCGGCGGAATGGACTGGATGGCGCCGATGAACAGCACCATGTTCAGCCCCATGAAGCGCCACACCGAGACACCCGCGAGCGAGGTGTTGACCAGGTCGGGGTCGCCCAGCCACAGGTGGGGGCCGGCGCCGAACCAGTGCAGCACCGTGTCCAGGGTGCCGCCGGGCTGGAAGAAGTAGAGGAACACGAAGCCGATCGCCACGCCGTTGATCAGGTAGGGGAAGAAGAGGATGCCCTTGAAGAGGTTGCGCAGCCGGGTGTGGAAACTGAGCACGGTGGCGAAGTAGAGCGCCAGGCCGATCTGGACGGCTGATCCGGCGAGGTAGAAGAGGCTGACCCAGAAGACGCGGAAGAGCTGCGGCCTGGTGAACAGTTCCGTGTAGTTGTCCAGACCCACATAGGTGCTCGTCGGGCTCAGCCCGTCCCAGTCGGTGAGGCTGTACGAGAAGAGGCTGACCACCGGCACGCAGGTGAACGTCACCAGGAAGGCGAGCGGCACGGCCAGGTAGAGCCACGGGGTGAACCAACGGTTTCCGCGGCCGCGGCGCGCCCGGGCGGGGGGCTTGTGCCGCACGGCCTTACGAGGGAGTGCGGCGGGCACATCCGGCGGCGCCGGGTTACGAGCGGGAGGTGTGCGGCCCGCAGTGCGCGGTGCGCTCATCCGGTCCTTCTTCCGATCGCCGCTGCGGTGAGCGGCACAGGTGGGCTGCGTACGGTGGGGGCCCGCCGGTGGCCGGCCGCGCCCGGAGATGTCGTCGGCGCTCCGGGCGCGGCCGCTGCGGGAGTCCCCGGTCTCTGCGGGTGGCCGGTCAGCCGATGGCCGCCTGGGCCTCCGACCACCTCTGGTTGAGGTCCTTCAGGACGCTGTCCAGGCTGCCCCCGGTGGTGCCGCGCGCCGTGTCGACGATGCGCTGCGGGTAGTCCTGGGCGTTCAGACCGACCTCGGACGCCTTGTCGATCTCGTCCACCTGGGCCGTCTTCTCGTTGACGAGGTGGACGAACTCGACGCCTGCGGCCTCGAAGGGCTTCAGGGGGGCGGGCAGTGCGGTGCCCTTGACCGAGGAGATGGACAGGGCCGCCTGGGCGTCACCGGACTTGTTGATGTACCAGTCCAGCCAGGCCCTCGCGGCCGCCTTGTTCTTGGAGTGGGCGCTGACGCCGTACTGGTAGTCGGGCCGCACCACCGAGCAGAAGTGGCCGTCCTTCTGGGTGGGGAAGGGCATGAAGCCGATGTCGTCGGGATTCCTGCCCGCCTCCTTCGCGGCGGCCTGCATCTGCACCACGGCCCAGGAGCCGAGCCACATGGTGGCGACCTTGCCGGTGCCGATCAGCTTCTTGGAGTTCTCCCAGTTGGTGGTGGTCGGATCGGCTTCGGCGAGCTTGTCGTGCACGATGTCGTACAGCAGCGAGTCCACGGTGTGCAGATCCTGCCCGGCCGCCCAGGGTTCCTTGGTGGTGGCCAGTTTGTCGTTGGCCGCCGGGTCGCAGCTGGGCGAACCGAGGGCGTTGCCCCAGTTCGTCATCGGCCACCCGTCGTGGTAGTTCGTGTAGTAGGGCGTCGCCCCGGTCTTGTCCTTGATGGCCTGCAGCGCGTCGATGAATTCCTTCGGTGTGGTCGGCCAGTCGGTGACGCCGGCCTGCTTCCAGACGGCTTTGTTGTAGACGAAGCCGTTGGCGGTACCGATGTTGGCGATGCCGTAGACCTTGCCGTCGACGGTGGCGCGGTCGGTGAAGTCGTACGTCTTCGACAGTTCGGCGGCGGAGCCGAGGGGAGCGAAGAAGGTCGGGTACTGCTTGAGCGGTACCGCGTTGGGGATGGACAGGACGTCGCCGTAGTTCTCGCTGTTCAGGCGGATCTTGACGTCGCCCTCGTAGTCGGTGAGGCCCTGGAACTTCACCGTGACGTTCGGGTACTCCTTCTTGAACCGCTCGGCGTAGCCCTTGAGCGTGCCGTCCTGCACCTGGTCGGTGCGGTTGGTGAGGACCGTGATGGTGCCGGAGACCTTCGCGGAGTCCTTGGGCGCGGTGGCCGTGTCGGACGAGGAAGATCCGCCGCCCGATCCGGCACACGCCGTGAGGGTCAGTGCGAGGACGGCTCCGCCGGCGGCCAGGACTGTTCTTCGCATGCCGGATCCAACTCCTTGTGCTTGAGCTGTGCTTGATGGGACACGCCGCACGGGAGGCCACGCGGCGACGGTGTCCCGTCGTCGGGCGAAGGCGGCTGACAGGTGCCCAACGTAGAGGGAACATCGACCTGTGTCCATAGAACGTTTTAGTTCATCTTTTACGAGGTGGACACGGGGAGGACTTACGAACGACGGGGAGTCGTCCAGATCGTTCGAGTAGCGGCCGAGGCGGTCAGGGCATGGGGTGCCGCTGGAAGAAGTCCCACATGAGGTCGTTGGCGCTGATCTCGTGGGTGACCTTCCCGTTGCCGTTGTCCTGGGGCGAGTCCGGCCAGGTGTGCCCGCCGTCGGAGACGGTGTACAGCTCCACGTCGCCCTGGCCCCGGCAACTGCTGTAGACGCTGCGCTGTACGTGTGCGGTGACCTGCGTGACCGCGGGGCCCGCGGTGCAGCCGTTCAGTGCCGCCCAGCGCTGTTGCGCCACGGGAACCGAGTAGCGCCAGGCGGTGTTGTCCCCGCCGCCGTCGTAGGGGTTGGTGGTGTCCTGCCTGCCGTGGAAGGCGATGACCGGCACCGACCGCGAGGGCGTGCAGCTCGCGGGATCGGGCCGGCCGCCGTTCGCCGGGTCGGGCCGCCCGGCGCGCAGACCGGCAACCGGTGCGATGGCGGCGATCCGGTCGGACAGCAGGCAGCCCAGCGCCGAGGTCATACGGCCGCCGCCGGAGTAGCCCGTGGCGTAGATCCGGCTGGGGTCGAGACAGGCGGACCCGGTGAGTGTGTCGATGACCTGACGCAGGAAGCCGACGTCGTCCCGGGTGGCGCCGGACGTCACGTACGGCACGTTCCAGATGTAGCCGCTGCCGCTGGGCGTCGCCCCGGTCGGCGCCGCGACGACGAACCCCTTCGCGTCCGCGACGGGCGCCAGGTTGCTGTACGACAACTGCCCGGGGCCGGTGGACTGGCTGCCGTGGAGGTCGAGGACGAGCGGCAGCCTGGCGCCCGCGGCGCGCTGCGGCACGTGGACGCGTACCTGATACGTCTTGCCGCCGAAGGTGACGGGGGTGTCGTACTGGCCGCTGCCGAGTGCCGGTGCGCACGAGCCCGGTGGCGGAGTGGTGCCGTCGGGGAGGTGCCAGGTCTGCCAGGGGTTGGTGTTGCGGTCCCAGATCTGCAGGCGGGTGCCGTTGGCGGTGCTGCCGCCGGGGACGTCGAGGTACCGGCCGGACTGGGGGTTCTTCAGGTGTCCGTCGGACTCGGCGCTCCACTGCTGGGCGCCCGAGCCGTTGCAGTCCCACAGTTGCAGCTTGGTGCCGTTGGCGGTGCCCTGTCCGGTCACGTCCAGGCACTTGCCCAGGGCGCGGATTGTGCCGTCCGTTCCTACCGTCCACTTCTGCGCGTTCGAGCCGTTGCAGTCGTACAACTGCACCGCGGTCCCGTTCCCGGTCCCGGCCGCGGCCACGTCGGCACACTTGCCGCCCACCCCCACAACCGGCCCTGCGGCAAGCGCGGAGGCGGACGCGGCGGGTGGGGTGCAGACGGCGAGCAAGGCGGTGATCGCCAGGGCGGCGGCTGTGGCCGCCATGGATGTACGCATGGTGAGGAGCCTTTCCGTTGAGGGGCGGAGGGGTGCGCGGGCCGGGCGGACGCGGGGAGTTGCGGGGCCGGCGAGGGGTCGCGTCACCGTAGGACGGGGAAAGAGCCGTGTCCATAGACCGTTCAAGTAGAGGGAGCGCTCCCACCTGGTCACCGCAGGGCCCCGATCAACCTTTCACCAGCAGAGAAGCGCCGAACGACCGGTTCGACAGGTCGATCAGAGGAACTAGTGCGTTTTATATAAGAGTCGTCGAATGCATTGACACGCCCCGCACCCCGCCCTAGCTTCCAGGCGTCGCTCCTCCCCCATCCGCCGCGCAGGACATCGATGTCATGCGCGCCCCCCGAGAGGGCCCCCCTTTGAGATCGCAGATCTTCACGCGCAAGCACCTGGCCGCACTCACGGCCCTTCCTCTGGCCGTCGCCGGCTGGCTGGCCGCCGCCCCCTCACAGGCCGCCGTGCCGCCCGCGCCGACAGCGAAGGCCGCCGGTCCTTCCACGCCCCAGGCGGTGGTCGACTACCTGAAGCAGATCAGCGGCAATCACGTGGTGAGCGGTGTCCACAACAAGGAGCCGCTCAGCAATCCGTCGCAGTACACCGCGCAGGCGCACTCCCTCACCGGTAAATGGCCGGGCCTGTGGGGCGGTGAACTGGGATTCCGCGCCACCGACGTGGCCAACCGCCAGACTCTCGTCAACCAGGCCAAAACCGAGTGGGACAACGGCTCGCTCGTCAGTCTGACCTGGCACATGTGCCGCCCGGACGTGGCGAGCTGCGAGTTCGAGGGCGGCATCAACGGCAGCCGGCTCTCGGACTCCGAGTGGCAGCAACTGATCACCGACGGCACGTCTCTGAACACCGCCTACAAGAACAAGCTGGAAGGGGCCGTCTCCTACCTGCGGCAGCTCAAGGACGCCGGCATCCCGGTCCTCTTCCGCCCGCTGCACGAAATGAACGAGGGCTGGGCCTGGTGGGGCGGCCGCTCCGGTGCCAACGGCAGCGCCCGGCTGTTCCGGATCACCCACGACTACCTGACGTCCAAGGGCCTGGACAACATCGTCTGGGTGTGGAACGTCAAGGACACCGACGCCAACAACGGCTCCGCAGGCGTGTCCGGCTTCTACCCGGGCGACGACTACGTCGACGTCGCGAGCCTCGACCCGTGGAACAAGGGCTATCCGACGAACGACTGGTACCAGGCTCTGGTCAACGTCTCCCACGGAAAGCCCATCTCCCTGGCCGAGGTGGGCACTGTCCCGACACCGGCCCAGCTCGCCGCGCAGCCGCGCTGGGCCTGGTTCATGATCTGGGCCGAGTACCTCACATCCGCCAACTCCGCCTCCGGCCTCCAGACCACCTTCAACGACTCCCGTGTCCTGAGCCAGGGTCAGGTCAGCATCCCGGCCGGCGGCGGGGGCCCCACCACGCCGCCCACGGACCGCACCGGACCGGTTGTGGGGGTGGGCGGCAAGTGTGCCGACGTGGCCGCGGCCGGGACCGGGAACGGGACCGCGGTGCAGTTGTACGACTGCAACGGCTCGAACGCGCAGAAGTGGACGGTAGGAACGGACGGCACAATCCGCGCCCTGGGCAAGTGCCTGGACGTGACCGGACAGGGCACCGCCAACGGCACCAAGCTGCAACTGTGGGACTGCAACGGCTCGGGCGCCCAGCAGTGGAGCGCCGAGTCCGACGGACACCTGAAGAACCCCCAGTCCGGCCGGTACCTCGACGTCCCCGGCGGCAGCACCGCCAACGGCACCCGCCTGCAGATCTGGGACCGCAACACCAACCCCTGGCAGACCTGGCACCTCCCCACCTGATCCGGCCGCATCTCCCCGAGCCCCGGGCCCGTACGGCACCGAGCTCCCGCTCGGTGCCGTACGGGCACCGCCGCCGGCTAGCGAGCGTCGGCCGGGTGCCGGCCGGCGGCGAGGAACGCGGCTCCGACCAGACCGGCGTCAGCACGGAGGGCGGCACGCTCGACCCGCACTCCGGCAGCGAACGGAAGCGCGGCGTAGGCGGCCAGGTGCTCCTTCAGCGGCGGGAACAGCACGTCGTGCGCCTCGGCCACACCGCCCCCGATCACCGCCACCTCGATCTCGACAAGTGTCGCGACCGCCGCGATGCCCGCGGCCAAGGCCCGCCCGGCGGTGTCGAAGGCGGCGAGAGCGGCACCGATTCCGGCTCGCGCGTCCGCGGCCAGCGCCGCGCCGTCGGCCGGGCCCGACGGGCGCCAGCCGCCCCGAAGAGCCTGCCGGGTGAGTGCCGTACCGCTGGCCAACTGCTCCACGCAGCCGCGCGACCCGCAGGCGCACTCGTCACCGAGGAGGTCCACACATATGTGCCCGAGGTGCCCGGCGTTACCGGTGGGGCCGTTGCGGACCTCCCCGTCCAGCACGAGTCCGGCGCCGACACCGGTGGACACCACCAGGCACAGGGCGTCCCGGCAGCCGCGCGCCGCGCCGATCCAGTGCTCCGCGGCGGTCATCGCGACCGCGTCCCCGCACAGCAGGACCTCAAGGCCGGTCACCGCGGGCAGGGCACGCACCTGTTCGACCAGGGAGAAGTCCCGCCAGCCGGGAATGTTGACCGGGCTCACCCGGCCCCGGGCGATGTCGACGGGACCGGCGCTGGCGATCCCCAGCGTCTCCACCCGCCCCCACTCGGGCGTCGCGGCCAGCTCCTCCAGCACCGCGCCCACAGCCCCGAACACCCGCGGAGCGGCGTCGGACGCCGGGGTCCGCCGCTCGGCCCGGCACAGCACCGTGCCGCGGGTGTCCAGCACGGCACCGGCGATCTTCGTGCCACCGATGTCGAGGGCGGCCAGGAGGCGGTCGTGGACCGGCTCCCGAGAAGTGGCCGGTGTGTCAAAGGTGCCGATGGCCATGACTGTTCTCCGTCCGGAAGGAAGGGCCTCCGCAGAAGCGCGGGAGCGGGAGGTGGCGAGAGTGGAGTATAGCGTTTTAGTTGCGCAGAACCGGGACAGGACTGACTTTCAGATGCATCATCACTAGAACGTTCTACCAACTGGGAGTGACATGATCCGCAGCATGACCGCCGACCGCCGCCGGGCCGCCGTACTGGCTGCCGGCTGTGCACTGCTGACCGTCCTGACGGCCACCCACCCCGCCGGCGCACGGGCGCCGGGCGCGGAAGCCGCCGCCGGGGTCCGGCAGTGGACGACCGATGCCCGTACCACCGGGGCGCAACTGGGCGCGCCCGCCGCCGTGACACCGGCGTCCGGACCCGCCGACACCACCGTCTACGTCGAGCCGGACCTGCGCTTCCAGAAGCTCACCGGCTTCGGCGCGTCCATCACGGACTCCTCGGCGGCCGTGCTCCATCGCCTCGGCAAGAAGGACCGGGACGCGCTGATGAAGCAGTTGTTCAGCCCCCGGGAGGGCAACGGCTTCAGCATGTTGCGCCAGCCCCTGGGCGCTTCGGACTTCGCCACCTCGCAGTACAGCTTCGACGACATGCCGCCCGGGCGGACCGACTTCGGCCTCACCCACTTCTCCGTCGCCCACGACCGCGCCCAGATCCTGCCCCTCATCCGGCAGGCGAAGGCGCTCAACCCGCGTCTGCGGATCATCGCCAGTCCGTGGAGCCCGCCCGGCTGGATGAAGACCAACGGCTCGATGATCGACGGCAAGCTCATCGACGACCCGAAGATCTATGACGTCTACGCCCGCTACCTGGTCAAGTCCGTCCAGGCGTACGCGGCGGCCGGCGTCCCGGTGGACTACCTCACCGTGCAGAACGAGCCCCAGGCCCTGCTGCGCGCGGACTATCCGGGCACCGACCTGCCCGTGGCGCAGCAGGCGAAGGTGATCGAGAAGCTCGGTCCGGCGCTGAAGGCCGCAGGTCTGCGCACCAAGATCCTCGGCTTCGACCACAACTGGGCCGAGCACCCCTTCGACGTGCGGGCCCACGTGGACGCGGGTGAGGACCCGGAGCTCACCTACCCCCACGACCTGCTGAACTCCCGCGCGGGCAAGTGGATCGCGGGCACCGCCTACCACTGCTACTACGGCGACCCCAGCGCCCAGACCGCGCTCAAGGCGGCGTTCCCGGACAAGGACATCTTCGAGACCGAGTGCAGCGGCGGTGGAATCACCCGGACCATCGGCGCCATGAACAACTGGTCGCGCAGCATGATCTTCTGGAATCTCGCCCTGGACGAGAAGCACGGCCCGCACACCGGCGGCTGCACCGGCTGCGACGGCGCGGTGACCGTCGACTCGGCGAGCGGGGCCGTCAGGTACAACACGAACTACTACACGCTGTCTCACTTCTCCCGCTTCACCCGCCCCGGATCCGTCCGGATAGCGGCGAACGTCGCGGCCCCGGAAGGCGACACCGCGCCGCTCCAGACGTCCGCCTTCAGCAACCCGGACGGCAGCACCGCCCTGATCGTGCACAACCCCGGCACGGACGACCGGACGACCGAGGTCGTCGCACCGGGAGTGCGGCTGACCACCGAGGTCGCGGCGGGCGCGACGGTCACCTACACCTGGGGTCGCCGCTGAACCCGCAGGATGCCGGGCCGGCGGACCGGGGGAAGTGCGGTAAAACGCTTGAGCGGTGGATCGGCTCCGGAACGATCAACCGTGCCTCGGTCCGCCGGGACGGCAACGGCTAGGGTGGGGAAGCGCGGTGCTCGCACGCTCTATCACCACCGGCCCGTCCGGCACCCGCCCCAGGCACGACCACGACACAAAGGCGGAACTCCGGTGAGTCAGACGGCAGCGTCCCCCAGCGACCGGCGCAAAGCGACGATCAAAGACGTTGCCAGGCTGGCGGGCGTCTCGCCCTCCGCGGTGACCATCGCGGTGCACAACAAGCCGGGTGTTTCCGCGAAGACGAAGGAGCGCATCCTCCAAGCCGCCCGGGATCTCGGCTGGAGCCCGAACCAGGCCGCCCAGTCGCTGTCCGGGCAGGGCCTGCACACGGTGGGCCTGGCGATCGCCCGGCCGGCCCGGATGCTGGGCCTCGAACCCTTCTACATGGAGTTCATCTCCGGTATCGAGAGCGTCCTGACCCGCCACTCCTGCTCCCTGTTGCTGAGGCTGGTGGAGCCCGAGGAGGAGATCGAGGTGCACCGGGAGTGGTGGCAGGCCAACCGGGTGAGCGGCAGCATCCTGGTCGACCTGAGGGTGGACGACCCGCGCATCCCGGCGCTCTCGGAGATCGGCCTGCCCGCCGTGGCCGTGGGTCATCCCTCCCTGGCCGGCCCCTTCACGTCGGTATGGACCGACGACGCGGCCGCGACCGCGGAGGCGGTCCGCTACCTCGCCGCGCTCGGCCACCGGCGCATCGCCCGGGTCAGCGGACCGGCGGAGCTGGGGCACAGCGCCATTCGCACCAGAACCTTCACCGAAACGGCCGAGGAGCTGGGCCTCCAGGCGCGCACGGTGGTCGCCGACTTCTCGGCCGACCAGGGCAGCCGGGCATGCCGCACGCTGCTGCTGGCGGCGGAGCGTCCGACGGCGATCGTCTTCGACAACGACCTGATGGCCGTCACGGCACTGGGCGTCGCCTCGGAGTTCGGCCTGTCGGTGCCCCACGATCTCTCGCTCCTCGCCTGGGACGACTCCCAGTTGTGCCAGCTCACCCGGCCCACGCTGTCGGCGATGCAGCACGACGTGTTCTCCTTCGGAGCCGACGTCACGGAGACGTTGTACGACGTCATGACGCACCGGGAAGCCACCTCGCACGCGGCACAGGTCCCCCGCCTGGTGCCGCGCAGCTCCACCGCTCCTCCGCCCCGGGACGCCACGAGCCGGTGACACGCCACGCTCTTCGCCCGCGCGTACGGCGTCGGGCGCGGGGAGGTGGCGTCCTCCCCGCGCCCGGTCGGGCCGGTCGCTACGACGCCTTCGGCGCGATGACCGAGAACGCTCCGCCCTGCGGGTCGGCCAGGACTGCCATGCGGCCGGCGACCATGTCGAAGGCGGGGGCCAGGACCGTGGCGCCGGCGCGGACGGCGGCCGCCTGGATGTCGTCCACGCTGTCCACCGCGAAGTACGGCTGCCAGTGCGGCGTGACGTTCGGCGGCACCTTGCTCATGTCCATCATGCCGCCCACCGCCCGCCCGTCGACCTGGAACTCGACGTAGCCGTCGGCGCCCTCCATCTCGGAGGGGGTCGCCGTCACCGGCAGGACGGCGGAGTAGAACGCGGACGCCGCGTCCGGGTCGGGGGTGGTCAGCTCGCTCCAGATCAGCGCGCCGTGCTCGTTGACGATGGCCGCGCCGCCGAAGGTGCCGGGCTGCCACAGTCCGAAGACGGCGCCCGCAGGGTCGGCGATCACGGCCATGCGGCCGAGGTCCATGACGTCCATCGGAGGGACGACGACCGTGCCGCCGGCCTCGGTGACGGACCTGAGCGTGGCGTCGATGGCGTCGGTCGACAGATACGTCGTCCACGCCGTCGGCGGCATCGGGTCCGGCACCGTGCCGTCCGGGTTCATCGCCTTCATGATCCCGGCGACGGGCTTGCCCTTGAGCGTACAGACGGAGTAGCCGCCCTGTTCCGGCGGGCCCACCTCGCCCTGCCAGCCGAAGAGGTCGCAGTAGAAGTCGAGGGCCGCCTGCTGGTCGGGGACCATCAGGTCGATCCAGCACGGGGTGCCGGGCCGGTAGGGATCGTTCATTTCGGGCACGGGTGCCTCCGGGAGGCTGCTCGGGGGTGGACGGGCCCTCCTTACCCGGCCCCCGCGCGAGCGGAATCGACCCGTACGGGTGACAGCCCGTTCAGTACCAGGGCCGCTCGTCCGCCGTGGGCAGCGGGCGGAGGGCCGGCCAGCGCTCCAGCAGGCGGGTGGCCAGGGCGGAGGCGAGGTGGCCGAGGGCGTGGAGGCGGTCGTGGTCGCGGGCCAGGTCCGCGACGACGCCCAGGCGGTGGACGAGGCGTTCGCGGGCGGAGACGTACCCCCACTCGAAGTCCTCGGCGGGCACCCGGGCGAGCTGGTCGGCCGTGCCCCGGTGCGCCCGTTCGACCAGCGCGTCGCCCTGGATCAGCCAGCCCGCGCACGCGTCGGCGAGGTCCCCCGGCACGTCCTTCCCGGTGAGGTCGCGCCAGGTGCTCCGGTAGACGGCCTCCACCTCCTTGAGCGGTGCGGCGGTGACCGACAGGGCGCACCAGCAGGTGGGGAAGCCGATGCGGAAGTACGCGAGCTCGACCAGGCCGTTGCCGAGTGCGGCCCGCTCGAAGTCCACGAAGCGGACGCCGTCCGGGGTGCGCAGGTCGTTGCCGGGGCAGGGGTCGCCGTGGAGCAGGGCGTGGTGCCCGGTGGGGTCGAGCCGTTCCAGGAGCCCGGCGAGTTCGTCCGGGACGGCGGCCGGCACGGGCACGTCGAGCGCCCGGGCGAGGGCGAGGAAGGACTCCGCGTCGGCGGCCGTGGGGCCGGACCAGGCCGGGAGCGCGCCCGCGTCGGCGGGCCCGGTCAGGGCGTGCAGCCGGGCGAGCGCGTCGGCGTATCCCGGCATCCAGTCGTCGGTCCGGCCGAGGTCGTCCACGTACTCGAGGAGCATGACCCGCGCGGCCGGGTCCGTGGCGAGCAGCGCGGGGGCCACGGAGCCGCGCCCCGCCAGCCGCAGCCCGGCGGCCTCCCGGGCGAAGCGCGCGTCCGCGTCGGCGCCGGTGTCCCCGTCGTCGGTGATCTGCTTGACGATCACGGGCCGCGCGTCCCCCGCCCGCACCCGCCACACCCGCGACCGGGGGCTGCTGTCCAGGGGCTCCGCCTGCGCGGGGATGCCGCCCATGGCGGAGAGGAGGGGCGCGGTCAGCGGAAGGGAGTGCGGCATGGGCACGAGCGTAGCCGCGGGCTTCACCGAAGCTCGCGCCCTTTTTGCCGGTAGAACAGCTCCGGGTCGCCCTCGTCCAGGCCGTGGAGGAGGCCCGCCGGGGTCCAGCCGGCGCGTTGGAGCAGGCGTTGCATCGGCTGGTTGGAGACGTTGGTCGAGGTGAACAGCTTCGGGGTGGTGCACGTGGCCGCCGCGGCTTCCAGCAGCCGGTGCCCCACGCCCCGGCGCCGGGCCTCGGGGGCCACCATCAGGAGGGTGACGAAGCCCTGCTCGAAGAACGTGTACTCCAGCACGCAGTACCCGAGCGGCGGCCCGGACGCCGCGTCCCGCGCCACGTACGCCACGCCCTGCCGGCACCACGTCTCGATGCTCGCACGCCGTCCGGGGTCGATCCCCGCCAGCGCGTCCGCGTCCGCCGCGAGGGCGGGGCGCACGAGGACGGCGTCGTTCTTCTCCGTATCCGTGTCGATGTCCATGGGGCCATGCTGGACTGTTCCGGGGAGCCTCGGGCCGCGGGCGGCCCCGCGTGCGGGCGGGGAGCCTGGTCGCCGCGCAGACTGGACGTTTCCCAGGACCATGTCGAGGGCGGCGGAGTCATGACGAACGAACCCGTGGCGGAGCTTCATCCCGACTACAGCAGTGCCGGTGCCACGGCGACCCCGTGGGCCGAGGCGGAGGCCGTACTCGAACGGGCCGAGATCTTCTGGCTCTCGACGGTCCGGCCCGACGGGCGGCCGCATGTGACGCCGCTGCCGGCGGTGTGGCTCGACGGGGCGCTGCACTTCTCGACGGGGCTCGACGAGCAGAAGGGCCGCAACCTCACCCGGAATCCGAACTGCGTCCTGACGACGGGCAACAACGCGTACGCGCGGGGGCTCGACGTCGTCGTCGAGGGGCCCGCGCTGCGGGTCGCCGAGCGCGGGACGCTGGAGCGGCTCGCGGAGCTGTGGATGGCGAAGATCGGGTGGCCGTACGACGCGGTCGAGGGCGGTTTCCGGCACCGGCCGGAGGGGCCCCAGCCGGAGACCTCCGGGGAGCCGGGCGCGGTCGTCCCGGTGTTCGCGGTCCGGCCGACGAAGGTCCTCGCGTTCGGCCGGGGCGAGGCGTTCAGCCAGACCCGCTTCCGGCCCTGACGTCCGGACCGTCCACCCGCGCAGGCTGCCGCAATTGCGCCCCGCCGCCGCGTGCGCCCCCGTACTCTGGACTCCGGCACTTGACCTTCCTGTTGCATTCCCTTTGCGCAGAGGAGAGTTGACTTGAGCAGGCACCGCCGCACCGGCAGAAGCTGAGGGGTCAGGCAATGGAGATCGCACAAACGCTCGCGCTCATCGCGGCCACCGTGACGACGGGGCTGGTCAGCGGGCTGTTCTACGGCTTCGCCATCTCCGTGATGCCGGCGCTGCGCGGTACGGGGGACCGTACGTTCATCGATGTGATGCAGCGGGTCAACGTGGCGATCCTCAATGGATGGTTCGTGCTCGGCTACATCGGGGCCCTCGTGTTCACGGGGCTCGCGGTCGGGCTCCAGTTCGGCGGCGGGAACCGGGACGCGGTGGTGCCGACCGTCGCGGCGCTCGTCTGCTACATCGCGTCGATGGGGGTCACCAGCCGCCTGAACATCCCGTTGAACAACGCGCTGGAGGCGGCGGGTCCGGTGGACGGGATCGCGCGGCCCGAGGCGGTGCGGGCGGCGTTCGAGGGGGCCTGGGCGCGGGGGAACGTGCTGCGGACCCTGCTGTGCGTCGCCGCCACCGGGCTGCTGTGCTGGGCCCTCGTCCTGAACGGCGGGAGCTGAACGCGCGGGAGGGCCGGTACGGGGCCCGTGCCCGTACCGGCCCTCCCGGAAGGCGTCGGCTCAGCGGCCGACGGACAGCAGCGCCTCCGCGCGGCCGTGCAGCTTGGCGGCGTACGCTGCGCAGCCCAGGGCCGCCGTGTTGAGGAGCGTACGGAAGATGTTGACGGTCTCCCAGGTCCCCTTGAACTTGTCGACCAGGGAGAAGTCGTGGATCTTGGCCGGGTTGCCGAGGTCGGCGAGCTGGTTGTTGAGCGGGATCTCGACGCCCATCGTGAGCATCAGGACGACGAGGTAGAGGACGGCGGCGAGGCCGGCCCACAGGGCGATCGTCCTGCGTCCCCGGCGGAACTCCAGGAACGCGGCGAGGCCCGCGGCGACGATGGCCCCCATGAAGATGAGCGCGAACAGGCCGTTGCCGTCGATCTCCGCGTTGAACTGCTGCATCGAGGTGACGTAGGTGCGGTCGTCGGTGTTGGCGAGGCCGGGCATCACCGAGACGTCGTAGGCGAAGAACAGGCCGGCCATGAGCCCGAGCGTGATCACCGAGATCATGTGCAGCCAGCCGGCGGCCTTGTTCGGGCGGTCCTCCCGCGGCGGCACGGGGGCGGCGGGCTGGCCCCAGGGCTGCTGATACGGCGCCTGCGCGCCGGCGGGGCCCTGCTGCTGCGGGTACGGATTGGGTGTCATCGGTACGTCCTCGCTCTTGTCCGGTTCGTAAGTAGGGTGCCGAGGCGCGCTGTTGACGAGGATAGAGGTGCTTTTGCTCCCGCCGCGGGCGCGGAGGCCGCCCTGGACAGGATCACGAGCGTTCCTCCAGCGAACGTCGAGCGAGACTCGAACGGGCGTGCCAGGGTGCGACGGGTCAGCTGATGCGCATCCGCGCCATCATGCCCATCGCCGAGTGGTCGAGCAGGTGGCAGTGGTAGACGTAGGTGCCCCGGTACGAGTCGAAGGTGGCCTGGAGTCTGACGGTCTCGCCGGGCAGCAGGCACACGGTGTCCTTCAGTCCCGCCTCGGCCCCGGTCGGCGACTTCCCGTTGCGCTCCAGGACGCGGAACTGCACCAGGTGCATGTGGAAGTTGTGCGGCACGTCGGTGTTGGTGTTGGTGACGGTCCAGACCTCGCTGGCGCCGTACGGGATGTCGGTGTCGATGCGCGCGGGATCGTAGACGCGGCCGTTGATGGTGCCCTGCGGTTCGCCGCCGACGAGGGCGACGTTCAGATCGAAGGAGCGCCGCCCGGTCACCGGCGGGAGCGACGGCAGTGTACGCAGCACGGACGGCACCCGGCTCGGGTCGGGCGCCTTGCGCACCACGTCGAAGCGCATGACCTTGCCCGTCCGGTCCGGGTCGCCGGGGCCGAGGGTGTTCTCCAGGACCAGCTGCGTGCCGACCGGGTAGCGGGAGAAGTCGATGACGACGTCCGCGCGCTCGGCCGGTGACAGGAGCAGCGAGTCGGTGGTGAAGGGGCGCGGCAGCAGGCCGCCGTCCGAGCCGATCTGGGTGAACGGCGAGCCGTCGGCCAGCCGCAGCGCGAAGAACCGCAGGTTGGACGAGTTCAGCAGCCGGAAGCGGTACTTGCGGGCGGCGACCCGGAGGTACGGGTACGGCTTGCCGTTCGCCAGGATCGTGGAACGGCCCGCCGCGTCGTCCAGGATGTACAGCAGCTGCCCGTCGTCGCCGAAGTGGGCGTCGCGCAGCGCCACCGTGACGTCGTAGCGCCCGGCCGGCAGCGGCAGCGCCTCCTCCACGTCGTCGGTGAGCAGATAGCTGCCCGACAGGCCCCGGTAGCAGTTCTCGGACTCCGAGTGGTGGGCGTGGTCGTGGTACCAGAGCGAGGCGTGCGGCTGCTGGTTCGGGTACGTGTAGGTGCGGCTCGTCCCGGAGGCGAAGGTGTTCATCGGGTCGCCGTCGCTGGTGACGGGCACCGAGGCGCCGTGCAGATGCACCGAGGTGTCCACGCCCAGCTGGTTGTGCTGGCGCATCACCACGGGGCGCCCGGAGCGGGCCCGGACGATGCCGCCGGGGAAGTGCCCGTCGTAGGTGAGGACGTCGGTGCTCAGGCCCGGCAGGATCTCGGCGCGGGTCCGGCGCATGGTGATGTCGTAGACGTCGGCGCCGCCGCGCGTCGCGCCGGGGGTCAGCACCGGCAGCAGGGGCAGCGGCACCTGGAACGGCTGAACGGCGGGGCCGACGGGGACGGCCCCGCCGGTCTCGGCGGCCTCCTCGCGCGGAGCGGCGCCCGCCGTCATCAGCGGGGTGAACGCCGCGCCGGTGAACAGCCCGGCGCCGGTGACGCTCAGGGCGGTCATCAGAGTGCGTCTGGTCACCATCACGGAACTCCTGCTGCTGGATTCGGCGGACGCGCCGAGTGCAGCAGAGGCGGCTCGCACGCTTCTCGGGGGCTGCTAGGGCGGGCACCAGGAAGGCCGACAGGTGGCGAATATCCCTTTTGGCGCTTGAGAACGTGTCCAGGCTCGGCCCAGATCCGCCAGGGAACCGGTTGCGGTCGGCTTGCGCTCCGCTCCGTATACCTGAGCCGTCCGCTGCCCCACGCCCCTGCCCCCTGCCCCCTGCCCCCACCGGAAGGCCGACCGTGGATCTTCGTTACTGGCTGCCGCGTGCCGTAGACGTGGCCGAACACTGGGGAGAGCGCTTCGGCCCGTACCGGGAGCATCCCTCGCACCTGGTCGGGGACGAGGAGTTCGCCGCCGCGTTCGCCACGTTCTCCAAGCGGCTGGACGACAACTATCCGTTCTTCCATCCGCGCTACGCGGGGCAGATGGTCAAGCCGCCCCATCCCGCGGCGGTCGTCGGGTACGTCACGGCGATGCTGTTCAACCCGAACAACCACGCCGCCGAGGGCGGCCCGGCCACCACCGAGATGGAACGCGAGTGCGTGGACCTGTTCGCCGGCATGTTCGGCTTCCGGGGCACGCCTCTGGGCCATCTGACGACGAGCGGGACCATGGCCAACCTGGAGGCGCTGTACGTGGCGCGCCAGACGCACCCCGGACGCGGCATCGCGTACAGCGCCGAGTGCCACTACACGCACGCCCGTATGTGCGGGGTGCTCGGCATCGAGGGCCACCGGGTGCCCGCCGACGGCCTGGGCCGCATCGATCTGGACGCCCTGGAGAAGCTGCTCGCGGCCGGCCGGGTCGGCACGGTGGTGGTGACCACGGGGACGACGGGGCTGGGAGCGGTCGACCCGGTGCACGAGGTGGTGCCGCTGGCCCGGCGGTACGGCGCACGGGTGCACGTGGACGCCGCCTACGGCGGGTTCTACGCGCTCCTCGGGCGCTCGGACCGGCCCGAGGGCATCGACGTACGCCCGTGGCGGGCCATCGCGGACTGCGACTCGGTCGTCGTGGACCCGCACAAGCACGGCCTCCAGCCCTACGGGTGCGGGGCGGTGCTCTTCAACGACGCCGCCGCCCGCAGCCACCTCGCGCACGACTCGCCGTACACCTACTTCACCGAGGCCGCACTGCACCTGGGCGAGATCAGCCTGGAGTGCTCGCGGGCCGGGGCGGCGGCCGCCGCGCTCTGGCTGACGCTGCAACTCCTGCCCCTGACCCGGGACGGCTTCGGCGAGATCCTGGCCGGCAGCCGCCGCGCGGCCGTCGGATGGGCGGAACGCATCGAGGCGTCCGAGGAGCTGGAGACGTACCAGGCACCGCAGCTGGACATCGTCAGCTACTTCCCCGCGACCCGGCCGCTCACGCTGTCCGCCGTCGACGCCGCGTCCGGCAGGCTGCTCACGGACGGCATGCACGCGGAGCGGGACCCCGTGTTCCTCAGCGTGCTGCGGACCGACGCGGCGGACTTCGCGCGGCGCAGACCCGACGTGGCGGCCGACGCCGGCACGGCCCGGGTGATGCGCAGCGTCCTGATCAAACCCGAAGCCGAACTGCACCTCGACCAGCTGCACGCCCGGGTGGAGCAGCTGGCGGCGACCGGGCGCGTCCGACCGCCGCGCCCGGCACACCCCTCATCGAACGGGAGGAGAACTTCGTGACCCACCTGTCCACGTTCCCGCCGCCCTTGCCGGCCGCACCCCGGCCGGTTCTGCGGCGCGCCCGACGAGCCGAAGCCGGCGCCCTCGCGGCGCTGCTGGCGGAGACGTTCCACGACGACCCGCTCACCCGCTGGATCACCCCGGACCCGGAACGCAGGGCGCGGGTGCTGCCCGGTCTGTTCGGGGTGTTCCTCGACATGTCGTTCGCGTACGACGCGGTGACCTGCACCCCGGACCTGGACGCCGTGCTGCTGTGGACGCCGCCGGGCGCCCAGGCGGAGCTGGAGGCGCGGGGCGAGGAGTTCGCCGGGCGATTCGAGGACGTCCTCGGTGTCCGCGAGGCCGCCTCGCTGGCGCTGATCGCCGAGCTCCAGGCGTCCCGGCACCCGGCCGCCCCGCACTACTACGCGTCGTTCGGCGCGGTGCGCGGCGGCGCGCGCGGCCGGGGGCTGCTCGGCGCGCTCGTCGCCGAGGTGCTGCGGGAGGCCGACGCAGCGGGCTGCGGGGCGTACGCGGAGGCCAGTTCGCCCGGCGGCGAGGCGTCGACGCGCGGGCAGGGCTTCGTCCGGCTGGGCGAGGACATCGTGCTGCCGGACGGCGGGCCACGCCTCCGGCCGATGTGGCGGGAGCCGCGATGAGGGGCGACAGCCGGCTGCAGATCTACACGCCGGGTCAGGTGGACCGGGGTCTCGTGCCGGCCGGACAGCTCGGGCCGCTGCGCGAGGTGCTGGAGTGGAGCCGGACCTTCCTGGTGTCGAGCCATCCCGAGCTGGGCCGCAGCGGTCCGGTGTGCCCGTACACCCAGCCCTCGCTGCGCGCCGGCCGGTTCCTGCTCGCCGTGCCCGCGCAGAGCACCCCGGCCGCGCTGCCGGGTGCCGTGGAGGCGCTGCGCACCTGGTACGAACGGCTGGCGGCGGAGCTTCCGGAGGACGAGCGGGAACTCCTCACCGTGCTGATGGTGCTTCCGGAGCTCGACCACGCGGACCCGGCGGACCTGGACCTGTTGCAGGCGGACGCGAAGGACGACTTCGTGGCCCAGGGGCTGATGATCGGCCAGTTCCATCCGCTGTGCGCCGAACCGGGTCTGTGGAACGAGGACTTCGCTCCGCTGCGCTCACCGGTGCCGCTGCTCGCGGTGCGCCGGCTGCTGGTGTTCGACCTGCCGTTCCTGGTCGGCGCGGACCGGCACATCGACCACTATCTGCGCCGGTTCGCCCCCGACATCCCGGCGCGGGTCCGCGACCAGCTGGTCAACCGCGTCGTGTCCTGAGGACGTGAAACGTGAAGGGGGCTCCGTGGCCACGGAGCCCCCTTCACGCGGTGCCGGCACTCACGAGGTATGGAGGGCCGGGCGTACGGTCTGCCGGCTGCTCTCCAGCGTACGCAGCCACTCGCCGGGGTCGCCGCTGCGCAGCAGGGCGGTGCCGACGAGGAGGCCCTTGTAGCCGGCGTCGAGCAGCCGCGCCGCCGTCTGCGGGCTGTCGATGGCGCTGGCGCTCACCGGGCACGGGGTGCCGCTCGCACGCAGGGCGGGCAGCAGCTCGAAGCTGCGGGCGAGGTCGCCCCGGTCGCGTTCCCGGGTCTTGATGTCCTTGTTGTTGACGGCGATGACGCACTCGTCGGCGTGCGGCACGGACGCGATCTCGGCCTCGGTGGTGGCCTCGACGAACGGGGTCAGGCCCGCGCTGAGCGCCGCGATGGTGAGCCCGCGCAGCGCGGAGGCGGAGAGCAGTCCCGCGGTGAGCAGGACGGCCGACGCGCCGAGCTCCCGCGCGGTCTCCAGCTGGTCCTTGCGGGTGATGAAGTCCTTCTGGAGCAAGGGGAGTTCGGTCAGCCGGGCGACATCGCGGAGCAGTTCGCGGGTGCCGCCGAACCAGCGTCCCGTGACGACCGAGATGCAGGGCGCCCCGGCTTTCTCGTACGCGGTGACGATCTCCGCGGGGGTGTGTCCTGAGATGAGGTCGAAGCCGAACGCGTCGCGTCGCTTGACCTCCATCACCAGGGGCTGCGGGGCCGACAGCAGGGACTCGATGAAGGGAAGGCTCATGGCTGCTCCGTAGGCCGTGTGGTCGGGGTGTCCGTGGCGGAAGGAGTGCGGGGGGAGGGGTGGCCCGGCCCGGTGTCCCAGGCGTGGGCCAGCGCGGCCACCTCGGGTGCGCCGAAGCGGCCGTCGCCGCCGCGGGCCGCGGTGTCGACGTCGATGCCGCGCAGCCGGGGGTGGCGCAGGACCCGTTCGTACGCGGACCGGTTGGTCCGGTCGAGTCCGCCGGCGAGCCAGAACGGCAGGGTGAACCGTTCGGCCAGGCGGAGGACGGTCTCCTCGTCCAGGCGCTGCCCCGTGGAGCCGACGCGGCCGTCGGCGGTGGTGGCGTCGATGAGGAAGAGGTCGGTGCCGGCCCGCTCGTACGCCCCGATCAGGGGGCGTTCCGGGCAGGTGCCGTCGGCGACGTGCAGCACCTTGACGATGACGGCGTCGGGCAGTGCCGTGCGCAGGGCGCGGACGGTGGCGGGCGGCTGGTAGGCGTGGAGCTGGACGGTGCGGATGCCGGTGCGGCGCAGGATGCCCGCGACCGCGTCCGGGTCACCGAGGAAGGTGACCAGGACGGGGTGCAGGGTGCCGGTGGCGCGGACGGCCGCCGCGAGGGCGGCCACCTCGTGCTCGGGCAGGTCGGCGGGGCCGCCGGGGACGCCGTGCCACAGGCCGACGAGCCCGGCGCCGGCGCCGGCCAGCACCTCGATGTCGCGGGTGCTGGTGGCGCCGCAGACCTTGAGGGTGTGCGGTGGGGACAGGGTGGTCATCGGCCCAGGCCCAGCTTGGACGCGATGCGGTTGTACTGGATCTCGTTGCTGCCCGAGTAGATCGTGCCGCCCACGGCGTTGCGGACGTCGATCTCCAGTCCGTACTCGCTCATGTAGCCGTGGCCGCCGAAGACCTGGACGGCGGTGAGCGAGCCGGCGAGGTTGGCCTCGCTGGTGATCAGCTTGGCGATGGCCAGGTCCTCGGTGACGTCCTCGCCCTCCTCCAGGCGTTCGGCGGTGTCGTACAGCCACTTCCTGGCCGACTCCAGGCCGATCTTGGCGTCCACGATCTTGTTGGCGACGGACTGGTAGGAGCCGATCGTCTTTCCGAACGACCGGCGGCTGCGGGCGTACTCGACGCAGCGGTCGAACCGGTGCTGCATCTCCCCCACGTTCACGATGAAGGAGAGCAGGATCTCCCGCTTCATCACGTAGTCGAGGACGATGAAGCCGCCGCCCACCCGGCCGAGGACCCGGTCGCGCGGGATGCGGCAGTCGTCGAAGTACAGCTCGCTGAGCGGGGAGGTGCGCAGGCCCATCTTCTTGACGGGCCTGCCGACGGTCAGGCCCGGCGTGTTCCGGTCCACGAGGAACGCGGTCACGCCGAGGGCGCCGCCGTCGGGGTGGGTGCGGGCGTACACGACGAACACGTCGGCGACGGGCCCGTTGCTGACGAAGCACTTGCTTCCGTTCAGCACGAAGTCGTCGCCGTCGCGTTCCGCGCGCGTGGCCATGGCCATCGCGTCGCTGCCGGACTCCGACTCGGTGATCGCATGGGCGCCGATCGCCTCGCCGGAGCTGATCCGGGGAAGGTACTCCGCCTTCTGCGCGGGCGTGCCGAAGCGCATGAGGGGGACGCCCGTGCTGGCGAGCGTGGTGGTGACGCAGAAGTTCAGGCCCGCGTCACGGCAGTGCTCGCCGAGCCCTTCCAGGACGTACATGGTGGTGAGGAGGGACTGGCCCAGGCCGCCGTGCTCCTCGGCGAAGGGCAGGGCGAGGATGCCGGCCCGGCGCACCAGTTTCCACTTCTCCCAGGAGAACTCCGCTCGTTCGTCCTGGGCGATGTGGTCGGCGCTGAGTGCCTCGCCCCACCGGGCCAGGCCGGCCCTGAGGTCGGCCTGGTCGGTGTTCCAGCGGATCACTGGGACCCCTTTCAGAGGTGCGGGTGCCGTGCGGATCAGTAGGCGGAGGAGGTGTGCGCGTCGAGGCTGTGCACCTCGTCGCCCTGGAGCGCCGGGGTGAAGACGCAGACGAGCCGCAGGTCCTCGTGCGGGGAGGCGACGAGGTAGTGCGCGTCGTGCTCGTCGAGGGAGTACAGCCGGCCCGGCGTGATGGGGTGCACGGTGCCGTCGAGCTCGACCACCTCGCCGGAGCCCTCGATGCAGTAGCAGGACTCCAGGTGGTTGCGGTACTCCAGGCGGGACTTGGTGCCGGCTCTCACCGTGGTGTCGGTGATCGAGTAGCCGACGCCGTCGGACTCGGTGAGGAAACGACGGCTGAGCCCGTTGCCCCAGTCGACGCTCTTGACGGTCTCCAGGTCACGGATGATCATGGTCAACTCCTTGTTCGGATAGGGGTATTGGCCGTACTGGTCTCGTCCGGTCCGGGCTGGAGCGACCGGACGAAGTCGCGCAGTGCCGTGGTGGCGGAGCCCTCCTCATCGAGGGCCTGCTCCACGCGCGCCACGCCCGCGGAACCGACGATCGCTGCGTCGGCCCCGCTCGCGGCGACCGCCGCGACGTGGCTGCGCGTACTGACCCCGAAGCCGACGGCGATCGGGGAGTTCGTGTGGGCCCGCAGCCCGGCGACGACCGGGGCGAGCGCGGCGTGCCCGGCGGGCGGCGCGGTGCCGCTGCGGCCGTAGTGCGCCACCAGATAGACGTACGCGGAGGACTCGCGGGCCGCCCGGGCCCGGGTCTCCTCCGGGCTGGTCGGGTAGCAGGTGGTGACGACGGCGGTGCCGGCCGCCTCGGTGGCCTCGCGGTAGGCGTCGCGCAGCCGGGGCGGCAGGCCGTGCACCAGGAGGCCGTCGGCGCCGGACGCGGTGATGTCCTTGACGGCCGCGCCCAGGTCCCGGTGCTTGAGGGAGTGGCTCCAGTCGGCGAGCAGCGCGATCCGCAGCCGCCGCAGCCCCGGCCGGACGCGGGCGACGAAGCCGAGGACGTCGTCCAGGCCGGTGCCCCGGTCCAGGGCGCGGCGGGCGGAGCGGCGTACGACCGGCCCGTCGGTGAAGGAGTCCGGGAAGGGCACCGCGAGTTCGAGGCAGTCGACGCCCTCCTCGTCGAGCATGTGCACGACCTCGGCGAGCTCGTCCAGCGGCGGGTCGCCCGCGTTGAGGAACAGCGTGAGCCCGGGCCGGCCGGGTCCGCTCCCGGTGAAGAAGTCAGCCATGGCGGACCGCCCCCGCCGTCGCCGCGGTCCGCCGGGAGCGCAGCCGCTCGACCAGGGCCGCGGCGGCCCCGCTGGTGACGGCGTCGTCCGTGGCGTCGAGCGCGTCGCGCCAGGTGGTGTGGTGGCCGGCCGCGAGGGCGAGCGCGGCGGCGTTGAGGCGGACGGTGTGGGTGGCCGCCGGATGGGCGCGCCCGGCGAGCACGGCCAGGAAGTGGTCGACGGCCGCGTCCTTGGGCGCGGGGGCCAGCGCCTCGAAACCGCCGTCCGCCGGGATCAGCGCGCCGGGCTCCAGGACCTGGTCCTCGCCCCGCGCGATGTGCACGGTGTTGCGGGCGAAGCCGAGGAGTTCGTCGGCGCCCCGGTCGTTGCTGGTCAGCCACACCGTACGGCCGGTGACCGTGGCGGCGAGGCGGCGCAGGTCGTCCAGGGGCATGGTGTGCGAGACCCCGGTGACCTGGGCGGTGACCGGCAGATCGGCGAGGAGGGGGCCGAGCGCGTTGAGGAACCGCCCGAACGGCTTCATGCTCACCGGTGCGATCAGGCGGGCGAGCCGGGCGAGCTCGACCGGGTAGACGAACGGCCCGGTGAAGGCGATCCCGTCCCGCTCCAGGTGCTCCTCGGTCTGCTCGTACGAGGAGGTGAGGCGGACCCCGAGGCGTTCGAGGAGGTCGACGGAGCCGAGGCTGGAGGTGTAGGCCCGGGAGCCGGACTTGACGACACGCACCCCGGCGGCGGCCGCGACGAAGGCCGCCGCGGTGGAGACGTTGAAGGTGGCGGGACCGCCTCCGGTGCCCACGACGTTGACGGTCGCGGGCCAGGCCGGCCCGGGGCGCGCGGGGCGCCGTTCCAGGAGGGTGCCGTGCAGGGCGGCAAGCGTCGCGGGGTCGGGGAGCCGGGTGGTCAGCGAGGCCAGCAGGGCGACGGCCTGCTCCCTGGGGAGCGTGCCGTCGCCGAGCCGGTCCCACAGAGACCGCCAGGTCTCGTGCTCGGCCACCGTGCGCCGCGCCAGCAGGCCGGTGAGCGCGTCGTGCATGGTAGGGCCTTTCGTTTGGGTCAGGCCGGATCAGGGAGCGGGCTCTGGTGCCGTGCATCGCAAGGCGGAGGATTGAATCAACGCGGAGCGTTGGTGATGGACGACAACGCCGCGAGGCGCGGTGCCAGGGCCCGCGAGCCCGGCATGGCCCAAACGAAAGGCCCCTAGCCGTTCACCCCCTGGCGCGCGTTCGCCACGAAGGTGTCGATGGCGGTGACGCTGCGGAAGTTGTTGGGGTCGAGGTCCGTGTCGTCCACGGCGAGACCGAAGCGGTCCTCCACCCAGGCGATCAGCTTGAGCAGGCCCAGCGAGTCGATGGCTCCGCTCGACAGCAGGTCCTGGTCGTCGGCGAGTTCGTCCTGCGTGAGGTCCGGCAGGAACTCCTCGATCAGGAACTGCTTGATGGTGGCCGTGTTGCTCATGACGTCCTTCCTTCTACGGTGGTCAGCCGGCGGGAGTGGTCCGGCGCCGGGGACGGTCCGCGCAGCCGGTCGAGCGCGGTGCGGTCGACCTTTCCGGTGGCGGTCTTGGGCAGCGGTTCATCGGTGATCCGCAGAACGCCGGGCACGGCGGCCCTGGGCAGGGCGCGGGCGCAGTGTTCCTTCAGGAGCAGGCTGTTGAGGCCGCTGCCGGGGGCGCGCCGCACCCCGGCGACGAGCCGTTTGCCGGTGAGCGGATCGGGCTGCGCCGCGACACCGGCCTCCAGAACGGCGGGGTGGCTCAGCAGCACCTGCTCGATCTCGGCGGTGTTGACGGCGACGCCGCGCACCTTGACCTGGAAGTCGCTGCGCCCGGTCAGGTACAGCAGCCCGTCGGCGTCGCGCCGTACGAGGTCGCCGGTGCGGAACCAGGTGCCGTCGTCGTGGCCCAGCGGGTGGCCGGTGAACCGGCCCCGGCTGCGGGCCGGGTCGAGGTAGCCGGCGGTCTGGAAGGGCGTCTTCACGTGGAGCTCGCCGGCGCCGGGGCCGGTGACCTCCTGGCCGTCGGCGTCCAGGACGAGCACGGAGACCCCGGGGAGCGGGGTGCCGATGGGCAGCGGGCCGAAGACGATGGCCGTGGTGTCGACGTCGTACGTGAAGCTGTCGTTGGTCTCCGTGCAGCCGTAGATGTTGGTGAGGCGGGCGGCGGGCAGGACGTCGCGCAGCTCGGCCAGGGTGCGTTCGGGCAGGACGTCACCGGTGAAGGCGGCCCGGCGCACCGAAGGCAGCAGCACGCCGGCCCGGCGGGCGGCGTCCAGCACGAGCCGGTAGAACATCGGCACCGCCTGGACGATCTCGACGTCGTGCCGGAGCAGCAGGTCGAGCAGATGGCGTCCGTCGACGGCCTTGTCCGGGTCCACGAGGACGACCCGGCCGCCGTGCGCGAGGGTCGTCCACACGTCGAGGAAGCACAGGTCGAAGTTGAGCGGCGCGTAGTTGAGGACGGTGGTCCCCGGCGCGACGGCGAAGGCGGGCCCGGCCCAGGTGACGAACCGGTCCACGGCGCCCTCGTCCAGCGGGACGGTCTTGGGCAGCCCGGTGGAGCCGGACGTGGTGAGCATGAAGGCGGTACGGGGAGGCACCGGGTACGCCGCCGAGCGGGCCTGGACCGGCACGCTCCGCGGTTCACCGCCCGGGGCCAGCACGTGCCGGCAGCCGGCCTGGGCGAACAGCTGGGTCAGCAGCTGCTCGCCGAGGTGCGGGGAGGGCAGCAGGAACGGGCGGTGGGCGAGCAGGCAGCCGAGGACGAGCGCGAGGGCGTCGGGCGACTTCTCGGCGAGGATGCCGACGGGTTCACCGGCCGGCAGCCCGAGCAGCGCGAGGCGCTCGCGTTCGCGGCCGGCGCTCTCGTACAGCTCGCGGTAGCTGGTCTCCTCACCGTGCCAGACCAGGGCGGGCGCGTCGGGGCGCTCGCGGACCTGGGTGAGGAAGCCGGGGAGCAGTCCGGTGGTGGCGCCCCGGCCGGTCATGGCCGCCGTCCGGCCAGCCGGGCCCAGCCGCTCTTCACGGCGATGCCCGCGGGGGTGCGGCAGGTGAAGCGGACGAGGGTGCGGTCGGCGTCCGGTGCCAGTTCGATGCGGAGCGGCACGTCCGGGACCACGGGGGCGGAGAACCGGCCGCTGACGTCGAGGACGCGGGTGACGTCGCCGTCCGCGTACCGGTCGGCGATCTCCTCGACGGCCAGGGCGAGCACGCTCATCCCGTGCGCGATGACGCTGGGGAAACCGGCGTCCTTGGCCGCCCGGTCGTCCAGGTGGATCGGGTTGAGGTCGCCGGAGGCGTGGGCGTAGCCGCGGATCCAGGCGGGGGTGAGCACGTGCTCGGCGGCGGCCGGTTCACCGGCGCCGCCGGAGGGTGCGGGCGCGGCCGGTGACGGGATCTGGCCGAAGGGCTCGATGGCGGCGGCGCCCACCAGCAGGGCGCTGGTGAGGAGTTCGGCGCGCGGGGTGCCGTCGGCGCCGGTGAGACGGGCCCGGACGGCGACGCGGGTGCCCCTCGGTTCGCGGCGGGCGCCGACCACGTCGAGGCCGACGGTGATCTGCTCGCCGGGCAGCAGGGGCTGCTCGATCCGGATGTCCTGGCCGAGGTGGACGACGGAGACGGGCTCGGGCTCGGCCGCCGCCAGGTCGCGTACGGTCGCGTCGGCGAGGGTGTGCGCGAGGACGAAGGCGTGCACGGGCGAGGCGCCGGGCTGCTCGGCGGCGGGCAGGTCCGCGCGGACGGCGGTCCTGAAGGCGGCCACCTCGTCGGCGGTGAGGGTGCGTATCGCGGTGCGGGGCCGGGCGGTGGACTGGGCAGTGGTCTGGGCGGTGGTCGTCATACCGGCGCCACCACCATGCTCGCGTTGTGGCCGCCGAAGCCGAAGGAGTTCGACAGCGCGGGTCCCAGGGCGACGGGCCGTGGACTGGTGTGCACCACGTCGATCTCCATTCCTGGCTCCAGGTGTTCGTGGTTGGCGGTGGGCGGCACCTCTTGGGCGCGCATGGCCTGGACGGCGGCGATGATCTCGACGGCGCCGGCCGCTCCGATGAGGTGGCCGATGACGCCCTTGGAGGCGGTGACCGGCGGGCCGTCGGAGCCGAAGACCTTGGCGAGGGCCGTGGCCTCGGCGCGGTCGTTGTGCGGGGTCGAGGTGCCGTGCGCGTTGATGTGCGTGATCTCGTCGGGGGCGAGCCCGGCGGCGGTGAGCGCGCCGGTCATCGCGGAGACCGCACCGGCCCCGTCGGCCAGCGGCATCGACAGGTGGTACGCGTCCGAGGTGGCCGCGTACCCGGCGATCCGGGCGTAGGTGCGGGCGCCCCGGGCCAGTGCGTCGTCCAGGCGTTCCAGGACGACGAAGCCGGCCCCCTCCCCCATGACGAACCCGTCGCGGTCCCGGTCGAACGGGCGGGAGGCGTGCGCCGGGTCGTCGTTGCGCCCGGAGACCGCGTTCAGGTTGCCGAAGGCGGCGAGGGTGACCGGGGTCAGGGTGGACTCGCAGCCGCCCGCGATCGCCACGTCGGCCTGGCCCGACTCCAGGAGCGCGGTGGCGTGCCCGATGGCGTCGACGCCGCTGGCGCAGGTGGTCGCGATGGTGGTCGCGGGACCGGTCCAGCCCAGGCGCATGGCGATCTGGGCGGCCGCCGCGTTCGGCATGGTGAGGAGCGGCATCAGCGGGTTGACCCGGTGCGGGCCCACCTCGCTGTAGTGCGCGGACTCGCGGTCGCTGGTGGCGCGGCCGCCCACCGCGTTGCCGACGACGATCGCGGTGCGCCCGGGCTCGGGCACCGGGGCGCCGGCGTCGCGGTGGGCGGCGAGCGCGGCCGTGGTGCCGTACAGCGCGAAGGGGTCCATGCGCCGGGCGTCCTTGGCGGACACGAGCGCGTCGGGGCCCTGTGTGTCGAGTCCGCTGACCCGGCAGCCGATCCGGACCCGGTGGCGGGTCAGGTCCAGGTGGTCGAGCGGGGCTGCGGTGGAACGGCCGGCGCGGAGCGCGGCCCACAGGGCCTCGGGGGTGCACCCCGCCGGGGTGACCACACCGATCCCGGTGATCACCACCGGGGTGCGGCGGGAGGCTGCGGCTGTCATCTTCGGTCTCGTCTCCGTCCGGTGTCCCGGGGCCTGGACCGGCCGGTCAGGCCGGGATGATGCCGCACTCGCGGGCGGACTTGATGAAGGCGTCGGCGGCGAAGTCGATGTCCTCGGGCGTGTGCCGCGCGGTCACCGCGATCCGCAGCCTGGCCAGGTCGTTGGGGACGGCCGGGGTGACCACGGGGATGCCGATGACGCCGTTGCGGCGGCAGGTGGTCGCCAGGTCGTACGCCTTCTCGTCGGAGCCGGCGATCAGCGGCAGCACCGCGGTCACGCTGTCCTGCGTGCGCAGCCCCTGGGCGTTGACCAGGGCGCGCAGGCGGGCGGACTCGCGCTGGATGTGGGTGACCCGCTCCGGTTCGCGCTGCAGGATGCGCAGGCTCTCCAGGGCGGCCGCGGCCTGGGCCGGGGCGAGGGCGGCGGAGAAGAGGAACGGCCGGGCGGCGTAGCGCAGGTGGCCGATCAGTTCGGCGGGTCCGGTGACCCAGCCGCCCATGGAGGGGATGCCCTTGGAGAGGGTGCCGAGCTTGATGTCGGCCTTCACCCGGTGGTCGAAGTGCTCCTCGATGCCGCGCCCGGTGGCACCGATGACGCCGAGCGCGTGGGCCTCGTCCACCATGAGGAGCGCGTTGTGCTCGTCGCACACCTTGCGCAGCTCGGGCAGCGGGGCGATGTCGCCGTCCATGGAGTAGACGCTGTCGACGATGACGAGCCGCACCCCGTCGGGCGAGGCGGCGGCCAGGCGCCGGTCGAGGTGGTCGACGTCGTTGTGCCGGAACCGGGTGACGGTGGCGCCGGAGAGCCGGCAGCCGTCCACGATGGAGGCGTGGTCGTACTTGTCGATGAAGACGGTGTCACCCGCGCCGACGAGACCGCCGACGGTGCCCACGTTGGCCGCGTAGCCCGAGCTGAAGACCATGGACGCCTCGCGGTCCGCGAAGCTCGCGACCTCGGCCTCCAGTTCCTCGTGCAGCGGAATCGTCCCGGCCAGGGCGCGCACGCCGTGGTTGCCGCTGCCGTAGAGGTCGAGCGCGGCCTTGGCGGCGGCGACGACGCGTTCGTCACCGCCCAGACCGAGATAGCTGTAGCCGGACATCATCAGCAGCCGTTGTCCGTCGAGATCGGCGTACGCGCTGTCCCGCTCGACGGTGTAGGAGACGAAACTGTTGCGGCGCTCCGGCTCGGACTCCAGTGCCGCCACGCGCCTGTTCGTGACGGCCAGCTTCGGCGCCAGCCGTTCCCAACCTCCGGTTGCGTTCACGTGGGTCTCCTCAGACTGATTCAGTCGGCCGGCGGACGGCCTATTCATGACAGGATTTCTACGCCGCGCTCCGCAACGGAGCCGCAACAAGGGAGCCGGAGCCCTTCTTGAATTACGCTCGAAGCCGCTCGGGATTCACTAGAAATCCCCTGGTGAACGCATGGAGAAGGGAAGAAACATGACCCCCGGATTCAGCGGAACTTGGGCTTCCACTCATTCCCCCCGGTATGTTCCCGGGCTCAATTGACACGGCCTGAACACCCCTGCGAAGGTCACGTCGACATCACGGGGAATGGCGAGAACTGAACGGCGCAACGTGAAAGCAACGGCGCCGTGTTCCCCGCTCGGTTCCTGATCCGCCGCAGGGGGAGTGTCGACGTGTTGATCCGGCTCGTAGGACTTGTCAGCATCGAGCACGAGGCGGAACCGCCCCGGCACCTGTCGAGCGCGCAGGCCCAAATCGCCTTCGCCCGGCTCGTCCTGGAGCGCTCCGCAGGCACCAGCCGCGACCAGCTCGCGGACACGCTGTGGCCGCAGGGGCTGCCCGACACCTGGGCGTCCGCGCTGCGCAGTGTCGTCAGCCGGGTGCGGTCCTTCGTCACCAGCGCGCACCAGAAGCCCGGCGAGACGCCGCTGGTCGCCCAGAGCGGGCGCTATCTGCTGCATCTGCCGAGCGACGCGCTGACCGATGTGGAGACGGCCGAGGCGTCGGTCTCCGAGGCCCGGCAGGCGTGCCGGGAGGGCGCGCACGCGGTGGCCCTGCAACTGGCCTCCGGCGCCGTCGCCAATCTGCGCGGCGCCTTCCTGCCCGCCCACGAGGGCGAGTGGGTGAACACCACCCGCGAGCGCATCGAGGCGGTACGCCTGAGCGCCCTGGAGCTCTCCAGCGCCTCGGCCGCCGCCCTCGGCAACAGCCACCACGCCCTGCGGTACGCCGACGAGGCGGTGCGCAGGGCGCCGTTCCGGGAGAGCGCGCACCGCTGCCGGATGACGGCGCACGCCGCCGCCGGCAACCGGGCCGACGCGCTGCGCGTCTACCAGCAGCTGCGCGAACTCCTGTCGGACGAGCTCGGCATCGAGCCCGCCCCGTCCACCCAGTCGCTCTATCTGGGCCTGCTCCGCGAGCCCGACCCGGCGCGCGAGGCGCCCCGCGCGGTGACCCCCTACGGCGGTCCGGCCGCCATCGACCCGCTCCTGATGAGCGCGTACGAGCCCCTGCTCCCGCCGGCCGCGTAGGCCCTGGCGCGGGCAGGGAAACGTCCGCGGAATGCTCCTGCGAAATCCGGTTCGCAGGAGCATTCCGCGGACGTTTCATGCGGAATCCATTTCCCGTGGGGGGCTTTCCGGGGAAAGCCCCCCACGGGGTGGATATCAGGTGATGGTGACGCCGCTGTCGATGCTGATGACCTGGCCGGTCATACAGTCCTGGTCGAGGAAGAGGGCGGAGCTGCGCGCGACCTCTTCCACGGTCACGAAGCGGGGCACCGGTGCCTTCTTCTCCATCGACTCCACCACGTGGTCGGGGAGGGTCTGCGTCATTCCCGTGATCATGAATCCGGGCGAGAGCGCGTTGACCGTGACGCCCCGCCGCCCGCACTCGGCGGCCAGGGTCCGGGTGAAGCCGATCAGGCCGGCCTTGGACGCGGAGTACGCCGTCTGTCCGGCCGTCGCGATCAGACCCGAGGGCGAGACCACGTTGATCACCCGGCCCCACCGCTTGCGCAGCATGTGCGGGACGCACACCCGGGCCGTGTGGAAGGAGCCGATCAGGTTGGTCTGGATCACCGCCGCCCAGTCCTCGGGCTTCTGCATCGCCATGACCTGGTCACGGCGGATCGCACCGTTGTTGACGAGGACGTCGACCGGGCCGAGCCGCTCGGCGATCTGCGCGTGCATGGCCGTGACGGCCTCGTACGAGCCGACGTCGCCGGTGACCAGGACGGAGTCGTTGGTGAGCTTCTCCTGCACCGCGAGCGCGGCGTCCTTCGCGCTGTTGTAGTGGACGGCCACCTTGCAGCCGAGCGCGTCCAGTTCGATCGCCAGCGCCTGGCCGAGCCCGCCGGAGGCGCCCGTCACCAGGGCGACGGGGTGCTCGGGCCGGGTGCCGGCGGGCTTCTGCGTACTCATCGTGTCCCTCCGCGCCATTCGAGGAGCATGGAGCCCCAGGTCATGCCTGCGCCGAAGCCGGCCAACAGGACCAGGTCGCCGTTCTCGATGCGGCCCTCGTCCAGTGCCTCGGCCAGGGCGATCGGGATGGAGGCGGACGCCGTGTTCCCGTACTTGTGCAGGTTGGCGACCAGGGCCTCGGGCCGCAGACCGGTGTGGCTGAGGATCGAGTTGATGATGCGGATGTTCGCCTGGTGCGGGATGACGTGGCGTACGTCGGCCGCCTCGACCTTGGCGTTCTTCAGCGTCTCCCGGACCGTACGGACGGTGTACCGCACGGCGTTCAGATAGATCTCGTTCCCGTTGATCTGCGCGTAGTGCAGACCCTGGCGCACCGTTTCCTCGGTGGTGGGCATACGGCTGCCCCCCGCGAGGACCTTGAGGCTGCCGGTGCAGCTGCCGTCCGCGCCCAGGTTCCAGGCCAGGACGTTGCTGTCGGCCGCCGGGACGAGCACGACGGCTCCCGCGCCGTCCCCGACCAGGATCGACAGGTCCCGGTCGGCGGGGTTCGCGGTCAGCGTGTGGGTGTCGGAGCCGATGAGCAGGATCGGCCGGGGGTCGATCGCGATGAGGGCCATCGCGGAGACGAGCCCGTAGACGAAGCCCGCGCACTCGGAGTTGACGTCGTGCGCGCTGCCGGCGATGCCCAGTTCGTGGTGGACGAACGCGGACGTCGCCGGCGAGGGCTGCTCGGGCGTGGCGGTGGCGACGATCAGATGAGCGATGTCGCCGCCGCTCAGGCCCGCCTTGGCGAGGGCGCGCCGGCCGGCCTCGACGGCCAGCGAGGCTGTCGTCTGGCCGGGCCCGACGGCGCGCCGTTCACTGATCCCGCACCGGCTGGTGATCCAGTGCTCGTCCACGCCGAAGCGCTCGGCGAGCTCCGCACTGGTGACCACCTTTTCGGGGACGGATATGCCCCATCCGGTGATGTCGAAGCCGTTCATGCGCGCCCGCTCAGGCCTGCGCCGGCACGAGCGCCAGGATGCGGTCGTAGACGTGGCGCAGGGTCGTGGTGTCGTCCAGGTCGGCGAAGAGCGACTCGTCGGCCGGGATGTCCGGGTAGCTGTTCTGGAACCCGTACAGCCACTCCATGAGGTCCAGCGAGTCCACGTCCGGGATGTGCTGGAGCGGGTGGTCCGGGTCGACCTTCTGGGCACCGGACACGGCCTCGAGCTGGCTCGCCAGTTCTTCGATGGTGGGCAGAGACATGAGGTGAGGTCCTTCCTCCGCGGGGCTTGGCCTTTTCGAGACGCATGGAACCCGTACGCACGCAACCGGCGCGCAACAGCCGGAGCGCCCGCCGTGTTGCACGTCTCTTGCGACGCGGGGGTTTTCTTCGTCTCGCGATGACATCGCAGGCACCACGCCATGAGCATGAGCCCGACGGGAGTTGAGGACGAAGATGACCACGGTTGCAAACCAGTCGGTCCCCGAGGTCGACGCGATCAGGCACCACTACGAGGTGAGCAACGACTTCTACCGCCTCCTGCTGGGCCCGACGATGATGTACTCCGGCGGTTACTGGGAGGAGGGCGAGGGTCTCACCGAGGCCCTCGACGAGGCCCAGGAGCGCAAGCTGGACAAGTTCGTCGAGCTCGCGGGAGCGGCCGGCGTCCGCCGGGTCCTGGACGTGGGCTGCGGGTGGGGCACCATGCTCAACCGCGTCACCACGGTGCACGGCGTCGAGCAGGCGGTCGGGCTGACGCTCAGCCGCACGCAGGAGCAGTTCATCGCCGGCCTGGACAACCCGCGGATCACCACGCGGGTGGAGTCCTGGGAGGACCACACCACCGACGACCCGTACGACGCGGCGTTCTGCATCAACGCCCTGGAGCACTTCGTCTCCTCGACGCTGCCGCCGCGCGAGCGCACCAAGAAGTACCGGGTGTTCTTCCAGAAGGTCGGCGCCGCCCTGAAGCCGGGCGCCCACTTCGTGCTGCACACCATGACCGCCGAGGCGCTGCCGATGAACCGGCAGCTGCTCGACGACCTGAAGTTCCTGCAGCGCTCGGAGTTCGAGAACTGCCACATCCCGCACCTGCACGAGCTGACGCAGGCCGCCGAGGGCCTGTTCGACGTGGTCGAGATCGTCAACGAGCGCGAGTCGTTCGCGGTGGCCTGCCGTGCCTGGCTGAAGCTGCTCGCCGAGCGCCGTGACGAGGCCGTCGCCATGGAGGGCGAGGAGGTCGTGGCCCGCTTCGAGCGCTACCTCGACATCTTCGCGTACACGCTCGAGGACAAGTTCTTCAACAACTTCCGCGTCACCATCGCGCGCCGCTAGGAGGCTGACGTGACGAGCACTCTTGAGCCGCCGCGCAGCGACGAGGACAGCCGCCCGGCCGGCGGCGGCGGACCGCAGCGGCATCTGCGCGTCGCCGTCATCGGCAGCGGGTTCTCCGGCCTCGGCATGGCGATCCGGCTGCTGCAGAAGGGCGTGGACGACTTCCTCGTCTTCGAACGCGCCGATGAGGTGGGCGGCACCTGGCGGGACAACTCCTACCCGGGTGCTGCCTGCGACGTGATGTCCCACCTGTACTCGTTCTCGTTCGCGCAGAACCCGGAGTGGAAGTCCACGTTCGGCAAGCGCGACGAGCTGTACGCGTACCTGCGGGACACCGCCGACCGGTTCGGGGTGCGTCCGCACATCCGCTTCGGCCACGAACTGCTCGGGGCCCGCTGGGACGAGACGACCCGGCGCTGGCACATCGAGACCTCGCAGGGCGACTACACCGCGCAGGTCCTGGTGAGCGGCACCGGTTATCTCAGCGAGGCGGCGGTCCCCGACATCCCGGGCCTCGCCGACTTCCAGGGCACCGTCTTCCACTCCTCCCGCTGGCGCCACGACCACGACCTGAGCGGGCGCAACGTCGCCGTCATCGGCACCGGCGCCTCGGCCATCCAGTTCGTGCCGAAGATCCAGCCCGAGGTGGGGCGCCTGGACCTCTACCAGCGCACCCCGCCGTGGATCGGCCCGAAGAACGACAAGGCGACGAGCCCGCTCCAGTCCAAGCTGCTGCGCGGGGTCCCCGGCTACCAGAACTTCCGGCGCAACTTCAACATGTGGGGCCGGGAGATCCTGGCGTTCGTGATGAAGCGGCCCAAGGTCGCCGGGAAGATGCAGAAGATGGCCAGCGACCACCTGAAGAAGTCGGTCGCCGACGAGACGCTGCGCGCGAAGCTGACGCCGGATTACGTGATGGCGTGCAAGCGCCTGCTGTTCTCCAACACGTGGTACCCGGCGATCCAGCAGCCCAACGTGGACCTGGTCACCGACGGCATCGCGAAGGTCACCGCCCACTCGATCGTCACCTCCGACGGGGCGGAACGGGAGGTCGACACGATCATCCTGGGCACCGGCTTCAAGGCCACGGACCGTCCGGTCGCCGGGCGGATCACCGGCCGCGAGGGCAGGTCGCTGCGCGAGGTGTGGCAGGAGCACGGCATGGCCGCGCACCGCGGCACCACCGTGGCCGGCTTCCCGAACCTGTTCCTGCTGCTCGGCCCGAACACCACCCTGGGGCACTCCTCGCAGGTCGTGATGATCGAGGCGCAGATCGGTTACGTGCTGGACGCGCTGAAGGTCATGGACCGGAAGGGCCTGGCCTCGGTGGAGGTTCGAAGGACGGTCCAGGACGACTGGAACGAGCGGCTGCAGGCCCGCCTCGATGGCACCGTGTGGAACGCAGGCAACTGCAAGAGCTGGTACCTCGACGCACACGGGCGCAACCCGTCGATCTGGCCGACGTACACCTGGCGCTTCCGCCGCCAGACCAAGCACTTCACGCCCTCCGAATACCAGCTCGCCACCCTCGCGGGCGCCGGCCTGCCGGCCCTGAACCACACGTAATGGACGGGAGACAGACCGAATGAGAAGCAGCAGCACCCCCATCACGCGGCGCAGCATCCTCGGGGGCATGGCGGCCGCCACGGTCATCGGCTGGAGCACTTCGCACCAGGCGTGGGCACGTGAGTCGGACTCCTTCGCCCATACGGCGGCGAGCCTGCCGGCGCTCGACGGCACGCTGGAGACCTCGGCGGGTGTCACCTCCACGTTCAACCACGACTTCGGCCACATGGTGTCCGGCGCGTGCTGGGCGGTGCTGCGTCCCGGCTCGGTGCAGGACATCGTCAAGATGGTCAACTACGCCCGGGCCAACGGGCTGAAGATCGCGATGAACGGCCGCGGCGGGCAGAACGGCGACGAGGAGTCGCACTCCTGCTACGGCCAGGCGCAGGTGCCGCAGGGCGGCATCGCGATCGACGCGCGCGGTCTGACGAAGATCGTACGCATCGGCTCCTCGTCCGCCGTGGTGGAGGCCGGCGTCACCTGGGCCCAGCTCACCGACGCGGCCCTCGCCCGCGGCCTGACCCCGCCGGCGCTCACCGACTACCTGCACCTGTCGATAGGCGGCACGCTCAGCGTCGGCGGCATCGGCTCCACCGTGGCGCGGTACGGGCTGCAGATCGACACCGTGAAGTCGATCGACATCGTCACCGGCGCGGGCGAGCTGATCACGGCGAGCCCCAGCTGCCACGCCGATCTGTTCAACACGGCGCTCGGCGGCGGCGGCCAGGTCGGCATCATCGTGCGGGCCGAGGTCGCCCTGATCCCGGCACCGCCGAAGATGACCGTCTTCACCCTGTACTACAACGACGTGGCCACGTTCCTCGCCGACTCCGAGAAGCTCCTGGCCGAGAAGCGGTTCGAGGGCCAGGTCGGCGAGATCGCCCGCACCCCGGACGACTCCGGCTGGTGGTACAAGCTGGAGGGCCAGGCGTACTGGAAGGGCGGCACCCCGCCCAACCGCACCGCGCTGCTCACCGGCCTGCACGACGAGCGGGCGTCCGCGACGATCGAGGACCTGTCCTTCCGCGAGGCCGTGTTCCGTACCGACGGCGACGAGGCGTGGCTCAAGGAGAACGACTTCTGGGGCCAGCCCAAGCCGTGGCTGAGCCTGTTCGTCCCGGCCTCGAAGGCGAAGGCGTTCGCGGATCTGCTGACCGCCGAGCTGAACGGCGAGGACCTGGGCGCGGGCTTCCTGCTCTACTACCCGTACCCGACGTCGAAGCTGACCCGCCCGCTGTCGGTGCAGCCCTCCGAGCCGACCGCGTACCTGTGCGACGTGCTCCGCTTCCCCGCCCCGGGCGCGGACATCGCGCGGATGCTGGACCAGAACCGCCGCCTGTACGACAAGGCGGTCGCGCTGGGGGCCAAGCGGTATCTGGTGGGCGCGATCCCGAACATGACCTCGGCGGACTGGCGGACCCACTTCGGCGCCCGCTGGAAGGTCCTCGTCGCGGCGAAGCGGCGTTACGACCCGGCGGGCATCCTCACCCCCGGTCAGGGCTTCTTCGGCTGATCCGGGACGCCCCGGCCGGCGAGACCCGGACCGCCATCCGGAACACCCCGACAGGAGAATCGGCATGACTGTTTACGACTTGATCGACGAGGCGATCGTGGACGCGCCGCCGGAGGCGGTGTGGGAGGCGTTGATCGCCGAGTTCCGCGGCGCCGGCCGCTGGTGGGTGCCGGCCAACACCTTCGCCACCGTGTCCGGTTCGCCGGACGAGGTGGGCGGCGAGGTCGCGGTCACGGTGCACACCAAGGGCGTCGACAAGGGCGGTCCGAAGCTGCGGTTCACCGCACGCACCCGGGCCGTCGAGCCCCAGCGGCTGCTGTCGGTCGATTACGTGGCCGGGGTGTTCCGGGGCACCAGCGACTTCGTCCTGGAACCGCTGGACGGGGGCCGCACCAAGGTCGGCATGCACTTCGTGGGCCGGCCGAACGGCTTCCTGAAGCTCCTCGCGAAGGTCGCCGACATCGGCGCGGAGCACTCCACCGCCACCAGCAAGGCGTTCGTCCGGCTCGGCGAGATCCTCGCGGCGGAGAGCGCTCCGGCTGTACGGACCGGTGAGGCGGCCGGGGCCCGGAAGCTGGAGGGAAGTACCCGATGAAGACGGTGGCCGCCGCGCCGGCGACCGAGACGCAGGTGCGCACCGACGACGGGGCACGCCTCGCGGTGTCCGTCCTGCCGCCGCTCACACCCCCGACCGGCGTGACCGTGGTGCTGGTCCACGGCTGGGGCGCGTCGCGCCGGGTGTGGAGCACGGTGGCCGACCGGCTGATCCGCATCGGTCACCGCGTCGTCTCCTACGACCTCC
Source organism: Streptomyces sp. NPDC008163 (assembly GCF_042956885.1). Taxonomy (NCBI): domain Bacteria; kingdom Bacillati; phylum Actinomycetota; class Actinomycetes; order Kitasatosporales; family Streptomycetaceae; genus Streptomyces; species Streptomyces sp. NPDC008163. Next base: position 99,968 of record NZ_JBIBHG010000018.1, read on the forward strand.
GGGGCCACGGCGCCTCCTCGCAGGGTGCCGAGCCCTTCGGGATCGCCCGGCTCGGGGCGGACCTGGCCGCGGTCCTGGCCCATGTGGAGGCGCCGGACGCGGTCGTCGTCGGGCACTCCGGGGGCGGGTTCGCCGCCCTGTCGTACGCCGCGTCGGACGACCGGAACGCCGCCGCGCTGAGCGGCCTGGTGCTGCTGGCCACGGCGGCGCACGACCAGGACACGCCGGACAGCGAGGTCCGCATGATGGGCAGCGCGCTGTTCCAGCGGGCCGTCTCGCGGCCGGCCCTGGGCCGCAAGCTCCTCGGGCAGAACATGCTCGGCCCGAAGGCGGACCGGCGGCTGAGCGAGGTGAACCGCCAGATGTTCGCGGCGGCCGGGCCCGCGGTGCGCGCGGAGGCGTTCCGTTCCTCACGGGGCATGGACCTGCGCGAGGCCCTGGTGTCGGTGACCGTGCCGGCGGTGGTCCTCGCGGGCACCGCCGACAAGGTGATCGCACCGAAGCTCGGCCGGGTCGTCGCGGAGGCGATGCCCCGGGCACGCTTCGAGGAGGTGCCGGACGCGGGGCACATGCTGCCCCTGGAGGCGCCGCAGACGGTGGTGGGCGCGGTCAGTGAACTGACGCGCGATCACGGATAGCGCGGCGCACGTGGAAGGGCGGCCGGTCCCGGGCGGGGGCCGGCCGCCCTTCCACGTATGGATCAGGCCCGGGCCCGCAGGGTGAGCGCCCGGCCCAGACACGCCAGGGCTGCTGTGCAGGCCAGGGTGCGGGCGGCGTTCGCCGGGGTCCAGGCGCCCCGGAAGCGGTCGCGGATCACGGCGATCTCGGCGCCCGACGCCTCCGCGGTCAGCTGGGCGAGCCGGCGGTTGAGGGGGATGTTGACCTTCATCGTGACGGCGACGGCCGCCGAGTACAGCGCGAGCGCCGCCCAGGTCCAGCGGGCGGCGCGGGTGTGGCCGAGGCGGCGCAGGGAGACGCCGGAGACCCCGGTGGCCAGGAACGCCCCGAAGAAGACGAGCCCGAAGAAGCCGTTCTCGATGGCGTCGTTGATGTGTCCCATGGCGCTCGCGAAGGCCGCGTCGTCGGTGCGGTCGAGCCCCGGCATGACGGACACGTCGAACGCGAAGTAAAGCCCCGCGCTCAGCCCCATCGCGATGGTGGCCGCGTACAGCGAGGCTTCGGTGCGTCCCCCGGGCAGGGCCGGCAGGGAGGTGGTCGGCGCGGTCATGGCTTCTCCTCGGGGCGCGATACGGGGCGTAGTACGGGGGCGAGCAGCCGTTCGTAGCGGCGGCGCAGCACCGTCCGGCCGAGCAGCCGTACGGGCGGTGGGATGGTGGCGGTGACGTGGGCGACGGAGGCCGGGTCGGCCCCGTCGAACATCCAGGGCTGGAGGCGGCCGAGCACGCCGGGCGGCGCGGTCCGCAGCAACCGCCGTTCCACGGACGCGTAGCGCGTGGCGCCGAGCGCGGTGAAGGCGGGGAAGGCGATGCGCTCCTCGGCGGCGAGGTGGTCGCGCAGGACGGCGGCGAAGGTGTCGGCCGCGGGGCGCAGCGCGCCGGGGTCGGCGCCCGGGCGGAGCGCGGCGCCGACGGCGTCCATCGCCGCGTCGAGGCGTTGGTGGTCGCCGTCGATGGCGTCGGCGGCCCGGTCGAAGCCGGGGACGGCGCGCCGGAGTTCGGGCCAGAGGACGGCGTCCTCGCTGTGGTGGTGCCAGTCGATCACCTCGCGCAGGCTGTGCCACCAGGTGACCGTCCCGCCGGTGCGGGCGCCGGGCCCGGAGCGTGCGACGGCCACGAGGCGGGCGGCGTCGCGGCGCATCGCGATGTGCATCAGCGCGAATCCGTGGAAGTGTCCGGGCAGCGAGGGAAGGTGTTCGCTCGTCATCGGTTCGGCAGCGGTCATGGGTGCCTCCTCATGCGAGGGGGGTACGGGGACAGGGACGGGCGGCCGCGGTGTGCGGCCGCCCGTCCCACGGGTCCCGGTGTCGGTCAGGCGTTCCAGACACCGCTGGCGGCGGCGTCCCGGGCGAAGTCGGCGAAGTCCTTCGGCTTGCGGCCGGTGGCCTCCTCGACCCCGTGCACCAGGTGGGCGTTGCGGCCGTCGAGGATCAGCCCGAACAGGTCGGCGAACTCGACGGGCAGCCCGTTCTCCTCCAGGGCCTGGCGGTACTCGTCCACGCTCACGGGGATGTACGTGATGGTGCGGCCGGTCGCCTTGCCGAGCTCCTGGGCGATGTCGCCGAAGCTGAGCAGACGCGGGCCGGACAGCTCGTACGTCTTGCCGATGTGCTTGTCGTCCGTGAGCGCGGCGACGGCGACGTCCGCGATGTCGTCGGCGTCCACGAAGGGCTCCACCGCGTCCCCGGTCGGCAGGACGATCTCGCCGGCCATGACCAGGTCGTGGAAGAAGCTCTCGCTGAAGTTCTGGTTGAACCAGCTGGCGCGGACGACGGTCCAATCCGCGCCCGACTCCTTCACCTTGTCCTCGCTGATGACCGCGCCCTCCTCGCCGCGCCCGGACAGCAGCACCAGGCGGCGCGCCCCCTTGGCGACGGCCACCTTCGCGAACGCGCCGACGGTCTCGGCGGCCCCCGGGAAGGCGAGGTCGGGGTAGTAGGTGATGTAGACGGCGCTCACCCCGTCGAGGGCGGCGTCCCAGGTCGCGGGGTCCTCCCAGACGAAGGGGGGCGTGCCGGAGCGCGATCCGATGCGTACGGGGAGCCCTTTGGCGGACAGCCGATCGGCGACCCGCCGCCCGGTCTTGCCCGTGCCGCCGATCACAAGGGTCGTGTTCGTCATGTTCGTCCCGTCTGTCGTGGCCTGCGTGGTGGTGTGGTGCTCGTCGTTCTCGTCATGAGGGAGTGGTCGCGTGCGGACGGTGGTGGGGGTCCGCACGGTGGCGGCGGTGGCGGCGCTCTCCGGTGGGGGGTGGCTGCGGAAGGACCGTCGGGTACGGCCTTCATCCGCAGCGTAGGCAGCCCCTCGCCGCACGAGCCACGTCACCGGGCCTCGTCTCTAGCGGTTCTCCAGGGGGTCTCTGGGCGATCACCTCGTAGGGCTGAGGGGTCAGTAGCGGTAGTGGTCGGGCTTGTACGGGCCGTCGACCTCGACACCGATGTACGAAGCCTGCTCCGGACGGAGCGTCGTGAGCTTCACG
>NZ_JBIBHG010000019.1:0-97760 GCF_042956885.1 Streptomyces sp. NPDC008163
CCGGTCCGGCAGTAACGGCTCGATCCTCGCCCACTGGGCGTCAGTCAACGACACACATCACCCAACGATCAGATGATCCGAAGGAAACGCTCTAGCGCGCCGCATCCGCTTGCAGAGGCTCCGGATTTCCGCCCCCGCAGACCCCCGCCGCACCCGCGCACGGCTCCGTGCCGCGCGGACCCGCCGACACGGTCAGGGGGACCCCGTTCGACCGCAGCACTTCGCGTACGTCCAGGATCAGGGAGAACACCTCGTGGTTGCGGTCCTCGCCCTGCTCGTCCCACGCCCGCTGCTCCGCCTGGACCGCCATGCGGTCCTGCGCGAAGATGCGCTCGGTGAAGCGCCGGATGAGGGGCGCGGCCACGGTGAGCACGGCCGGCACGCGGGGCTTCTTGATCATGAGCAGCCCGTATACATGGCAGGCGCGCTGGTCGGCGCCCACGGGCACGTACGCCGCCCAGAGGCTGAAGACCGGCTGGTCGGCACCCTCCGGTACCAGATCGAGGGTCTGGTACGGGTACGCGGTGCGGATGGTCATCACGTCGCGGGAGCCGCCCGAGATCCCCTCGGCCGCCAGCACGCTCGCCCCGGCGTTGCGCTTGCCTCCGGCGTGGGTGAACAGATACCTGGCCTCCACCGACCGGCCGTCGCCGCGCTGACCGATGAGCTCGGGACGGAGCCGGCCGACGACACCCTGGTGCAGGAACTGGTGGTTCATGTCCAGCAGGTTCTCGTGCATGAACGAGTAGTGGCAGCGCACGATCCGCGAGTACGTCAGCGTCTTGTACTGCCCCGAGCTGAAGGCGGGCAGCTCCGGAAGCGGGGTGGACCGCGCCTTGTCCGGATCGCCGGGAAAGACGAAGACCAGACCGTACGCCTCCCGCACGGGGAAGCTGCGCACGCCCCGGGGCGGCCTGCGGTCCTCCTTGGTCAGATACGGGATCTGCGAGATGCGCCCGTCACCGCGGTAGGCCCACGCGTGATACCGGCACCGGAGCACGTCACCCTCCACGACGCCCATGCTCAGCGGAACCTGCCGGTGCGCACACCGGTCCTCCAGCGCGTGGACCGCCCCGCTCCTGCCCCGGTACAGCGCGAGACGCTCACCGGCGAACACGGCCGCGACCACCTTCCCGACGCGCACCTCCCGGGTCAGCGCCACCGGGTACCAGTAGTCCGGATCAGCACCGACGCGCCGCAGATCCACCGCACCGGAGAGGCCCGCCCGCTCGGTCCGCACCACGTCCGCGTCGGTCTTCTCCATGCCTCTCCCTCACAGATGGGTCCCACCCCGCCCACCTCATGATGGCCGCGCCCGCCCCCGCTGCCCCGTCAAGCGCGTCCGGACCAGTGACGGGCAGCCCCGGGCCCGCCGCTGGAGCCCGTGACCAACGAGGAGCCCCCGCAGGACCAGCAGCACGCTGCCGTCCGCTCCGCCCGCCCGGTGACCACTCCACCTGTCGGACTCCTGCGCGCGAAGTTCACCCAGCACCCCGAACTCGCCCAGGTGCTCCTCTCCACCGGGGACGCCGGGATCAGCTGCACCGGCTTCGAGAACTCCTCCTTATGGCGGGACGTCCCGGACGTCCGGGGACGGAGCCGGATGGGCCGGTTGCCGGAACTGACCCGGCCCGACCCGCTCGCGCAGCAGCCGCTCCGGACCTGGTCCGCCGCCGGGGGCGCGCGGTGAGGGCGCTCTTGTGCCGTACCGGTCCCGTGTAGTGGGGTGGCCGCCATGAAGACGAGAAGCATGGCGGCCCTGACCGCGATCCTGGTCGTGGCCCCTTTGATCGCGGTCGCGCCCGGTCCGCGGGCAGCCGCTCAGGCCCGCCCCGGCGGCTCGGCGCGATCCGCCGAATCCGCGCTGGTCGGCGGCATCGACCTCGACACGGTCACCATCCCCGAGCTTCAGGCGCGCATGGCCCGGGGATCGCTGTCCTCGGTGCGGCTGACCCTCGCCTACCTGCGGCGGATCAAGTCCGTCGACCCGAAGATCAACGCGGTCCTGCACACCAGCCCCACGGCCCTGGGGCAGGCGGCGGCCAGCGACATCAGGCACCGCCTCGGCCGGACGCGCGGCCCGCTCGACGGCATTCCCGTCCTGCTCAAGGACAACGTGAACACGCGGGACATGCCGACGACCGCCGGGTCGCTCGCCCTCGCCGGCAAGCCGCCGGCGGCCGACGCGGAGCTGGTCGCCAAGCTGCGGGCGGGCGGCGCGGTGATCCTCGGCAAGGCCAATCTCTCCGAGTGGGCCAACTTCCGTGCGGCCAGGCCGACATCGGGATGGTCGGCGGTGGGCGGCCAGACCCACAACCCGTATGTCCTGGACCGCAACCCCTGCGGCTCGTCCGCCGGATCGGCCGCCGCACTCGCCGCGTCGCTGGCACAGGTGGCGATCGGCACCGAGACGGACGGCTCCATCGTCTGTCCTGCCGGGATGAACGCCGTCGTCGGCCTCAAACCGAGCCTCGGCGTGGTCAGCCCGTCGGGCGTCGTTCCGATCTCCGCCGAACAGGACACCGCGGGCCCCATGGCCCGGAACGTGACCGACACCGCGCTCACCCTGGCGGTCCTCAGCGGCGGCGACCCCGACCCCGGTCTCGCGGCAGCGGCGGTCCGTCCCGGTGCACTGCGCGGCAAGCGGATCGGCCTGTGGCGGCTGCCGGTGCTCGGCGCCGAGGTCGACGCCCTCATGACACGCACCGCCGAGCGGCTGCGGGCCTCGGGCGCCGAGGTCGTGGAGGTGGATCTCCCGTACCAGGTACGCCTGGCCGAACTCGAATTCCCGGCCCTGCTCAGCGAGTTCCACCGGGACATCGACGCCTACCTCGCTACGAGAAACGGGCCGCGCGACCTGGCGGAGCTCATCGAGTTCAACCGGGTCCACCCACAGGAACAGAGCTGCTTCGCCGGACAGGAGCTCTTCGAGCAGGCACTCGCCGCACCGCCCACCACAGACCCGCGATACCTTGCGATGCGCGCCGAGTTGGCGGACCTGTCCCGCCGTTCCATCGACGAGACCATGACCGGGCACCGCCTGGACGCGATCGCCTCCCCGGCCAACCCGCCCGCGTGGACCACCGACTGCGGCCGGGGCGACAACGACGTGATCCCGTCCTCGACACCCGCCGCCGTCGCCGGCTACCCCTCGCTGTCGGTGCCCGCCGGCTTTGTGGGTGAACTGCCGGTCGGGCTGCTGCTCATGGCGGGGAAGGACCAGGACGCCGGCCTGCTGTCCCTGGGGGCGGCGGTGGAACACCGGCTGGACGGGCGGCGTGCGCCCCGGTACCTGCCCACGCTGCCGACCGGCTGAACGGGTCCGGGGGCGGGACGGGGCTGAGTACGTTGATGCGTTCGGGTGAGTAGCCCGGCTCATGAGGAGCTGGGCGGCTGCCGGAGACCATCTCCCCATGAACACTCGGACCCAAGCCAAGCCCCCCGTCCAGTGGTGGGGACCCGCCCCGTCGACTTCCGCCGCGAAGCCCGGAGTTGCCGTGGCAACCGCCCTGCTGGGCGCTGCCACGGCCCTGTCGGTGTCGTGGCTGACCTTCCTGGTCCTGATGGTCTCCGTCTGGGGTGCGGCGTCCGGAGCGGCGGTCGGCGGGCTCCTCGCGGCCTACGCGGCGTGCGTGGTCGGCGCGGCCGCGCTGCTGGCCGCACTGGCCTTCCTGCCGCCGGTACGCCGCATGGCTCCGCCCCGGCGCTGGCTGTTGCTCAGTGCGGTGGCGTGCCCCGTCCCGCTCACGCTGGCTGTCGTGACCTGGGTGAACGTCGGCTGACCGGTCAGCCCATGGGGCGGACCCGGTAACTCACGGCCCGGTAAGGGAAGTCCGCCGTGTGCAGGCTGCCCAGAGCGAAGCTCAGGTCGCTGTCGGTCCCGGGGGCACCGGTACGGCAGTCGGCGTTGAAGAACACGTCGACGTCCACGGCCGCGTAGTTCAGCGCGGAGGCCGAGGGCGCGGCCAGGTTGTGGCACTCGGTGCTGGTGAGATCCACGGACGTGGCCGCGCCCGTCCGGTGCGCGCCGGTGTAGAAGACAACGCCCGGAGACTGCGCGGCGGCGGGCTGAGCGGGGCCCGCGCCGACCGCGAGGACCGCTCCGCAGACTGCGGCGGCGGCCCCGGCGTACCTGCGTTGGTTACGGCTCATCGTGTGTGCCACCTTTGCGTTCGAGAGGGGGAGACTCGATTATTTGCGCCTTCAACCAGATGTGGAAGATCGCTTTTCGGCCATGGGGCTCCCTTCGAAGCGGTGCTGAGCGGTGGCGGTCGCCCGTAGCGTAGGGCGGCATGACTGCGCTGATCATCGGCGGCAGCGGCCTGCTGGGCACCGAGCTGGTGCGCCGGGCCGCTTCCTCGGGCGGGCCCCCGGCCGCCACGTACCACTCCCGCCCCGGCGATCCGGCCCGGGCGGCCTGGCACCACCTCGACCTCCGTGCCCCGTCGCGCCTGGAAGAACTCCTCGACACGGTGGCCCCGACCGCCCTGATCAACGCGGCGAGCGGCAGGGCGGACTGGGCGGTCACCGCCGAGGGCGGCATCCGGCTCGCCCTGGCAGCGGCCGAGCGCGGCATCCGCCTGGTGCACGTCTCCAGCGACGCGGTGTTCTCCGGTGGGGGCCGCAGCCATTACGACGAGTCGTGCCTGCCGGACCCGCTCACCCCGTACGGGGCCGCCAAGGCCGCCGCCGAGACGGCCGTACGCCTCGTCAGCCCCGGCGCGGCCGTCGCCCGTACCTCGCTGATCATCGGCAACGGCCGCTCCGAGCACGAGCGGTTGGTGCACGCCCTGGCCGACGGCACCCGCGACGGCGCCCTGTTCACCGACGACATCCGCTGTCCCGTGCACGTGGCGGATCTGGCCGCCGCCCTGTGGGAGATCGCCCGCTCCGACGCCGCCGGGGTCTTCCACCTCGCCGGCCCGGACGCCCTCAGCCGCCACCAGCTGGGCGAGCTCATCGCCCGCCGGGACGGCCTCGACCCCTCGCGGCTGCCCTCCGCGCGCCGGGGCGATACGGGCCTGCCCGGCGGGATCGACGTACGCCTGGACTGCCGTGCCACGCAGCGGAAGCTCGGCACCCGGCTCCGGGGCGCCCGGGAATTCCTGCGCGCAGGGGGCCCCGCATGACGAGGACCACGCCGGCCCGGCCGGTGTCCGTGGAGGCCCTGTTTCCGGAGCTGGCCCCCTACCGGGCCCGGACGACACGATTGCACCCCAGGCCGGGGCGGCCCGGCGCGCGCGACAGCCATGTCGGCGGTCCGATGCTCTGGCCGGCGGACGAACCGTGGCCGCTGTGCCACGAGCCGCACCGGCGCGAGACCGAAGGGTACGCGCCGGACGAGATCCGCAGCGCCCGCGTCGCAGGCGAGTGGCCGCAGAGCAGGGCGTGGCCCCGCGCGCAGCCTTCCGGAGGCCACGGCCCGGCGCCCTTCGTCGGGCTGGCCCAGCTCTTCCGCCGCGACATTCCGGCCCTCGCCTGCGGGCCGGACGGTACGGACCTGGTACAGCTCTTCCGCTGCCCGTTCACCCACGGCCCGCACCTGGAGCGCCGCTACCACCTGCGTTGGAGGCGGGCCGTGCAGGCGGAACACCTCCTTGCCACGCCGCCCGAAGTGCCCCTGCTGAGATGGGAGCACGAGCTCCCCGAACCATGCGTGCTGCACCCGGAAGAGGTGGACACGTACCCCTGGGCGGAGGGCGACACACTGCCGGCGTCCCTGATCGCGCGCATCGACGCGTGGGACGACGCGCAGGTGGCGGAACACGGACCCGACGCCCCGAGCTACCAGTACGACCTGTCCATCCCTCCCGGCTGGCGTGTCGGCGGCTACCCCAGCTGGGCGTCGACGGGCCCGATGACCATCGACTGCACTTCGTGCGGCACGCCCATGGCGCTGCTGCTGACGGCGGAGGGATACGAGATGGACGGCGGCTCGCACAGCTGGGCACCGCTGGAGGACCGGAACCCGCTGCTTCGGGGGAAGGCTTCGATCCGGGGCGGCGTCTCGGTCGCGCAGCCCACGCGACTCCGTTTCGGCCGGGACCGCGATCTGCACGTCTTCGTCTGCCCGGCGGAGCCCGGCCACGCGCCGCGATGGGTGCTCGCGTAGGCCGACGGCCGCGATTGACACAGACGCGCGGTGGATCCTTGAGCGTGCGAAAAAAGGCATCTGCACCACTTAACGGTGAACCTCGCCGCTATGTCCCTTGAAAAGGCGCCCAGTTGGAAAGGTTGGCCGTGCACCTCAAAGAGGCGCACGGCCAACCCGAGGAGAAGACCTTGAAGCGTGTCTCGTTCCGCCGTACCGCCGGACTGATGGCCGCCGCGGCGGCCCTGATCGCCGGTCCCACCCTGTCCGCCCATGCCGTGACACCCGCCGCCCCCGGCGGACAGCAGACCTACGCCGCACAGGCGCGGTCCGCCGGCCTCACCGACCGGCAGGCCGACGAGCTCCAGCGGCAGGTCGACGCGGTACGCGCCCAGGAGCCCCAGGCCCGCCAGACCTCCGCGAACACCCTCGACATCCCCGGCGGCACCGTCACGCTCCCCGCCCCCGGACGGTCCGAGACCCGCAGCCTCGCATCGCCCGGCACGGCCCTGGCATGCGGCAACGGGCACCTGTGCATCACGGACGGGCGCGGCGTCAACTACGACTACTACCGCTGCGGTTACTACGACTTCAACGGCGTCGGCGACGGCACCTTCAACAACAACCAGACCTCCGGCACCCGCGCCCGCTTCTACAACAGCGACGGCAGCGAACGCTGGTCCCACGTCGCCAAGGGCACCGGCACCGCCTCCTGGACCCCCGTCTTCCACATCCGCCCCTGCTGAACCCCGCGCCTGCCTGCGCCCCGGCTCCGGGGCGGAGGCAGGCGATCGGTCGCAGCCTGTCCGCAACGACCGAGGCGAAGCTCAGGTCTGGGTCACCACAGGTGGGTGAACGCCTCGTCGGCGTCGGCGACGGCCTCGGGGTGGACGGCGCGGGCGGTTCGACCGTCGGCGATCTTCTGCCAGTTGGCGCGGGCGAGCACCCGCTGGACCGCGAGCACCTGGGCGGCGCGCAGGTGTGCCTGGATGCCCGGGCCGAGGGCGTCCGCCAGTGCCTCTTCGTCCTCGTGCTGGTACTGCATGAGCCGTCCCGCCAGGCTCGGTGTGGTGAACACCAGCCGATGGAAGGCCACGACCTCGGGGTGATCGTTGAGGCCGGTGACGGGGTCGTACCGGTCGAGGCCGGACCGGAAGTGCCGGTGCAGCGCCGTCACCGGCCCGATGCCGGGGGCGCGGTCACGCACGACTCGGGCGGCCTCGCCCTGGTGGTCCGCGAACCTGTGCAGCACCAGGTCTTCCTTGGTGGCGAAGTACCGGAAGAGGGTCGGCTTGGAGATCTCGGCCGCCGCGGCGATGTCGTTCACCGAGACGCTGTCGAAGCCGTGTTCCAGGAACAGTGAGACGGCCGCGTGGCCGATGGCGTCACGCGTCCGCTCCTTCTTGCGGGCCCGCAGTCCCGTCGGCTCACTCACGTGACCACCGTAACACTTGTTACCCAGTTGCCTTTTTAACCGAGTAACGTTTTCATGGGTGGCATGAATCAGAGAGACATTCCTCCCGTGCTCGTCACCGGTGCGACGGGCCGGGTCGGCCGCGTCGTCATCGATGAACTACTCCACGCGGGCGTGCCGGTCCGCGCCCTCAGCCGTCGCCCCGAGGCGGCGGCGACGCTCCCGGCGGAGGCCGAGGTCTTCGCCGGTGACCTCACGGTGCCCGGTTCACTCGACCCGGCACTGAAGGGCGTCGGCGCGGTCTTCCTCGTCTGGACCGCCCCGCCTCGGACCGCCGGGGCCGTCATCGAGCGGCTGGCGGCGCACGTGAGGCGGGTCGTCTTCCTCTCCTCCCCGCACCGGACTCCGCACCCCTTCTTCCAGCAGCCCAATCCGATGGCCGTGCTGCACGCCGACATCGAGCGGCTCATCGCGGCCGGCGGAGTCGAGTCGACGATCCTCCGGCCGGGGATGTTCGCGTCGAACGCGCTGGCCTGGTGGGCGCCCGCGATCCGGTCCGGCCAGGTCGTCCGGTGGCCCTACGGCGCTGCCGCGTCCGCCCCGGTCGACGATCGCGACATCGCAGCCGTCGCGGCGCGGGCGCTCCATCAGGACGAGTACAGCGGAGGCGACTACGTGCTCACGGGCCCCGAATCGCTGACCCATGCCGCGCAGGCGGACGTCATCGGCGACGCCCTGGGCCGCCGGATCGCGTTCGAGGAGATGACGCCGGACGAGTTCCGAAGCCTCTGCGCGGGTACGGTGCCCGACTCGGCCGTCGACATGCTGCTCGCCGCGTGGAGCGCGGCGGTCGGGCAGCCCGCGTACCTCACCACGGCGGTCGCCGACATCCTCGGGAGGCCGCCGCGAACGCTGCGCCAGTGGGCCGCCGACCACGCCTCCGCGTTCACGAAGGACGGGCAGGGGTGACGTGGCGGCGGGCAGTGCCCGGTCCGGGCCTGCACCGGGGCGGCGGTCACGGGATCCTCGATCCGGTACGGGCGGGGCGCTCCCAGGTGGTGGGGCGCACGATCTCGGTGATGGGCTGCGGGTGCACGGCCTCGGGGATGCCGAGCAGGGTGCGGCCACGGTGGGCCGCCGCGAGCTGCTCGGCCGCCTCGGACGGCCCCCAGTCGAAGAACTCCAGGGCCTGTTCCGGCGTGGCAAGGACGCGTACGTACGTCTGACCGGTGGCCGGATCGACGGCGGCCTCGCCCAGGCTCGTCAGCACGGCGGCGTAACGGACCCGCGCGCGCGGGCCGGAGGGGTCGGACAGGTACCCGAGGTAGTGGGTCTCGCCGAGCTCGGCGGTGGCTTCCTCGCGGCATTCCCGGACGGCGGTCACCAGGGGATCGCCGCCGTCCTCCGGTTCCGCCGTGCCGCCGGGCAGGCAGGGCGCGCCGGTGTCCGGTTCGAAGAGCAGCAGGACCCGCCCGTCCGGTGCGAAGGCCCAGACCCAGGACTGCCGGACCGTGAGGCCGGCGGGCACGGGCCCGGGGTGGAACGGCAGGTGGTGACAGGCCCGGGCGGTGCCCAGGGCACCCACCCGGTCGAGGACGGTGGGGGCGATCGGGAGTCCGTCCTCCAGGAACACCGGGCCGGCGCCGTTGATACGGGCGCGGAGCGCGGAGAGGACGCGGCGGGCATCGCCGGGGGACATGAGCGAGGGGAGATCGGCCGGCTCGGCGAACTCGATGCCCTCGATCTCGCCCGGCGCGGGCCGGACGGCCGCGATCCGGTCCTCGTCCCAGACGCCCCCGTCGAAAACGTGCAGGAGCTCGCCCGGGAACCGCATCACCGGAGGCGCTGCCCGGCCGGCGGGGGAGACCCAGTCGACGGCCAGCCCACGGGTGACGGCCGCCGCGACGCCCAGCTCCTCCTTCAGCTCACGGGCGGCGCCCCGGGCCGGTGACTCGCCCTTGTCGACGGCGCCGCCGGGCAGCAGGCGGGTCGGCCGGTAGCCGACGCGCTGGAGCAGGACCTGACCGCGCCGGTTGGTGATCAGCACACTGGTGCCGGCCCACAGCGCGGCCGAGGCGCGCAGCGTCCCGTACGCCTCGTCCTTCATCGTCACGCCGGGAGTTTCGTCGGGTGCGGATGCCGTGGTCATCTCTCTCCGTTCCAGCGGGACACGTGTGCGGCGATCTCGGCCCTGGATTGTCAGGTGGTCGAAATCGCCACGCTGTTGATCCGGACCGCCGTCGGCGACGAGGCGATGGCCCTCACCACGCTTTTCGACCCGGCGTCCGCAACCTCCCCGAATATGGTGTAGCCCTCGTCCAGATGTGGTGCCGGAGCGAGAGTGATGAAGAACTGAGAACCGGTGCTGTCCCGGCCCAGATTCGCCATCGCCAGCCGGAACGGCCGTTCGAATCGTCGGTCCGGATGGATTTCGTCGGGTATGCGATATCCGGCGCTGCCGTGGCCCGTGCCCAGGCGGTCGCCGCCCTGGACGAGAAACCCGGGCACCCGACGGTGGAATTCCGTGTCGTCGTAGAAGCCTCCCTTCCCCGGGGCCCCGGTCGACGGGTCGGTCCACGCGCGGCTCCCGTTCGCCAGGCCCACGAAATTGTCCACGGTGTAGGGGGCTTCCCCCGGGTACAGACAGAGGTGGATGTCGCCGTGCTCGGTGTGCAGTACCGCCGTGACGGTTCGGTAGGTCGTCAGGGACGAGGGCAGCGGGCGGCGGGCGGCCGTGTGGCGGATTCGCACCGCGGCGTCGCGCAACGGGTCTCTCAGTGGGTTGAACGTGCTCGGTTCGCCGCGGTCACCGCATCCGAGGGTGCCCGGGGCGCCGCAGGACAGTCCTGGGCTGCCCCATTCCGAGGAGGCGGGGCGGGACTCCACCGGGCCCGGCCCGAGCCAGAGCGGATGGTGCTCTGCCGGGATACGGCGCCGTCCGCTCCAGAGCTCCCGGACCTCTGCCGAGGCGTGCACGAGTAGCTTCTCAAGATCGGTCGCCGCTTGAGCATCCAGTACGCCGCGCATGCTCTCGGTGTCGTGGTACTTGTCGAAGAGCGAGCCGTTGTTGTGCTCCAACGTGAAGCACTGGTCGACGAAGACGCTGTCGGGCAGCTCGTGGAGGACATAGCGCCGGACCATGGCAGCCACGGGAGCCCACGCCTCTCCGCCGAACTCGATGCCCGGTCCGGTGAACGCCTCGGTGGCGAGCTGGAGTGCTCGCCCGTGCCCCAGCTCACGGCGCAGGTACTGCCAGCTGATCCGGCTGTCCCCCACGTTGATCTTCCGAATGAAGTCTGCGAGATCTTGCGGGAGGTGGTCCGTACGGGCGCGTTCGTAGTGGCCGAGCTCGTTGCCGATCACGTTGTCCAGGTGGCCCGCCAGTTCGGCGCACAGGTGGGGCAGCCAGCGGGACAGCCGCGCCCTGGCCGTGTGGTTGCCTTCCGCAGCCAGCCACTCCATGAGGTAGAAGTCGGCGGCGAGCGAGGACGGATCCACATGGTCGACGAACCAGCGCGGGCTGTGGGCGGCGAGTTCCGCGGTCATCGCGGTGAGAGCTCCGGCACGGTCGACGTCACCGTCGAGGTACCTGGCCCAGTGCCGTTCGGCTACGGAGTGGAGCCGGGGATACCGCCACTTGGTGCCCAGTACGTCGACGCAGGGACGGTGCCCGGGAGCCGCCGCGCGTACCAGGTGGCCGGCCGTCATTTCGACAAGCACCTTGGTCAGGATGACGCGCAGACGGCGCTGGTACGGAGCGGTGCCGGGCAGACGCGCGGCGAGTTCGGCCGAGAGATGGTCCCGGCGCGTGGCCCCGCTCTTCAGCTGTGCCCAGCTCAGCATGGTCAGAACGGCGTCCGCGAGCGTCGATCCGCGGAACCGGCGGCAGTCCGCGTGGATACCCGTGATTCTCCCTGCGGCAGTCAGGAAGCCCACGCCGGGCAGGGAGGGGGCCAGGGGCACCAGGTAGAGGTTGAGCGTCTGCTCCGTCTCGTCTGTTCCGAGCGCCGCGCAGAGCGGAGCCATGTAGCGCTCGGGCGGGAGGATGTCACGTATGCGCGCGGCCGCCTCCTCCCGGATCTCCTCGAAAAGGGGCAGGGCGGCGGAGAGTTCGGGTGCCGTTGCCGTCAGGGCGGCGGCGACGAGCTGTGTTCCGGGTGCCAGGTCGTCGTCCGTCAGTGTGCGCAGGTCCTCCGGCCGGCGGGCGGTGGCCAGGAAGTCGGGCAGGTTGGCATGGACGGTCGGCGCCCATGCCTCCAGCCCGTCGAGGAACAGCGTTGCCTCCGGTGTGACAGGTCGAGGCACGAAGTTCAGTTCCCAGGAACCACTGCGCCCGATGAGTTCGCGTTGCAGTGCCAGGAAGAGGTCCAGAGTGTCACTGCGCCGCTGACGAAACCTCATGCCGCTCCTCCTTGCCGGCCCGAGTCCGTGAGCAGCCCGGATTGCCGCAGTTCTGCGATGACGCTCCGGCACCTCTCTTCGGTCAGCTCGGCGAATACGGGCGCCTCGCCCGACAGCCTCAGCGCGCATTCGGTCACCGTCTGCTCGGACCGTCCGTGGCTCAGACCCCACAGCAGCGCCGCTTCGGGCGTCAGGCGGACGTGCCGGCCCCCGGGCTGGATCAGCATCACCACGTCGTCGTAGACGCGGGGGAAGAGCGACGGCGCCCTGTGGAGCGGGCCGTCCCCCGATGACCAGGCCGGCCAGCGCCCGAGGTCGACGCCATGCCAGCCCAGGGTTGCCGCGGCGATCAGACAGGTCTGGGTGAACGACGTCAGCGCGCTCAGTCCGGTGCGGCCACCGGACGCGGATGCCAGCGGGTCGTCACGCAGAAGGCGTCGGAACTCCGCGAACGGGAATCCGTCCGGGCCACTACGGGCCAGTTGCTGCCACACCCACTTCTCGCCGTGGTAGAGGTCCCCGCCCGCCGCGGCCAGCGCCTTGCCGGCGCAGACCAGCGCACGTCGGGCCGTGTGCGCGGCCGGATCGAGGTCCATCGGGTCGTCCGACTGGCGCAGCCCGACACAGTCCTCGGCCGCGAAGTAGGCGGCGAGTATCCAGTTGTTCATGGCCACGCGGGCGAGGCGGAGGGGCTCATCGGCGAGCTGCTGCCGGAGCGCGGTCAGGGCACCTGCGTCCGTCACGATGCTGCCCGTCCAGAGCCGGATGACCAACGAGGTCTCCTGCGCCGAGAGCGGCCTTCCCGGGCGGTCCGAGCACAGCCGCGTGGTGAGCACCCTGTCGACGAGCGCCTCCAGCGACTCCAGGGCCAGATGCTGTACGTCAACCCGGATGTCGTCGGCGAACAGCTGTTGCCGCTTCTCACCCGTGCGAGAACCGACCAGATAGATATCGATGTCGCTGGTGGCGCTGCCCAGCCCGACCACCGTGCTGCCGGCGAGAAACGCGGCATCCGCGTGCGACGACGCGGCCAGGCGGGACGCGATGCGCCGGCCGAGGCGGACCCGGTCATGGGCCGATGTGTCTGTTGCCATGCCTGCACCACACCTTTACCAGCCGGGGTTCTCGGGGAGCGCGAGCCCGAGGTATTTGCCGTCGTCGGACACCATCACACCGGCTCGGCAGCACTGCTCGAAGAGGGCAGTCACCTCGTCCTCGGTGACGGGCATGTCCCTCGCCGCCAGTTGCCGGGCCACCGCCGCGGCACCGCGCGGTGAGTCGCCGCATGCCTCGTAGGCATCGGCTTTCCAGCCCGCGAGGACGGCCCGCTTGGGCTGGTCGGTCCTGCGGTCGATCAGGGTCAGCTTGTCCGGCAGGCGCTGGTAGATGAGGCTGGGCTTCGCCTCGGAGAAGCGCAGCTGCCAGTCCGCGATGGCGTCGTGCATCGCCCCGACCGTCTCGTGGGAGCAGGTGCCCGATGCCTCGTAGTCGAAGAAGTAGGCGATCTCCTGATGGTCCAGCGCGGGCGGATAGACATGGCGGTAACTGGCCCGGGGCCGGATGTCACTGATCGGGAACGACGGATCGGTGAAATAGGGGCTGAAGCGCTCCAGCCAGATCCTGCCGCAGCCGCCCGGCGGTTGCAGGTGGTGCAACAGCGGGATCACGCGCAGCTGTTCCGCGTAGTCGTCCTCGGTCTCACCCGGGAAACCCGCCAGGATGTTCCACGAGACGTCGATCCCGTAGTAGCCGGCCCATTTGAGGAGCCGGATGTTGAGCAGCTTGCTCGCACCCTTGCGCATCAGCGTCAGTACATGGGAGCTGAGGCTCTCGATACCGGGCTGGATGCGCAGCACCCCCGCTCTGCTCAGGGTCCTGAGCTGTTCCCTGGTGAGGTTCGCCTTCACCTCGAAGAAGAGGTTCACGTCCCAGTGCCGTTCGGCGAGTTGAGCGCAGAACGACGAGAGGTACTCCATGTCGAGGATGTTGTCCACGGTGTCGACGTGCACGACCGGATAGTCGCGGAGCAGCCCGGCGAGCTCGGTGAAGGCGCGAGCACCGGACTTGGCCCGGTAGGCCATGCCGAGCGCGTTGAGGCCGCAGAAAGTGCAGTGGTGCTTCTGGCCCCACCAGCATCCGCGGGAGAACTCCACCGGCAGCCGTACCGGCGCCCTCCCCAGCAGCCGGGTGCGGTCGAAACGGTCCAGCCAGGCGAAGTAGTCCCGGTAGTCGGGTGTGGGCAGTTCGTCGAGCGCGTTCGGACGCTGCGCGTCGGTGGAGGGGGGCAGTTCCGGGACGGCCTGGCCGTGGACGCCGGGAATGGGGGTCTCCGCGCCGTCCGCGATGGCGTTCAGCAGGGCGGGGAACGCGAGGTCGCCCTCGCCGGTCACGACGTGGTCCAGCCAGGGCAGCTTCCGCGCGTACTCGGCACCCATGTCCCCGTCGAAGTTCGCACCCCCGTAGACCAGCGTGACGCCCGGGTGACATTGCTTGATGGCCTTCCCCAGGGCGAGGGAGGCCGTGTTCTGCATGAACGTGGATGTGAAGCCGATGACGTCGTATTCCCCCCACACCGGCTTGGACGCACACTCGGCGATCCAGTTGGGCAGGGTGTCCCGGCGGGTTGTCATGAGGTTGTCGAGTCCCTTTCCGGTCAGCTCTGCCCAGATGGACTCGACTTCCGGGTACTCGGCGAAGTAGTCGCGGTCGGCGGTCACCTCACCGAACGCGGCGTAGGAGAAGAGCCACTCGCCCAGCAGGTGGAGCCGCTCGGACGCGATGTTCGCGATCGAGTCGTAGGCGTTGCTGCCGAAGAAGGCGGCGAACTCGATGTTGAGGTAGTGGCTGTCGCAGTGGTGGCCCGCCCGCCTGGTGATGGACTGCAGCAGGCCGCACTGGATGGACGGCGCGTGAATGCGAGCCCACGGCATGTTGACCAGGGCGACGCGCAGCGACCTGCTGGGCGGCGTACCGGGCTGCGGGTGGTCCTGGCCCCGATGCCTCGGCAGCGGCAGATGGATGACGCTCAACGGTTCCCCCAGGATTGTGGGCGTGTGTCAGTCACTCGAAGTCGTCGTGGCCGAGCCTGCTCGCTCGGCGAGCCTGAAGGAGTATCGACAGCGCGGCGATGACCGTGAATCCCGCACCGGCGAGGATTTCGAGCCCCAGGTCGGCGAGCCAGGGGCGCCCGGCCAACCCGGCACGGATCGCGTCCAGGCCGTGTCGCGCGGGCAGCACTTGGCCGATCGCGTCCACCCATTTCAGCCGGCCGGGCGGGACGATCGCGCCGCTGCACAGCATGACCAGGTACGACAGGACGTTCGGCGCCAGTACGTCGGCCCGCTTGCCGACGGTCATCGTTGCCCCGGCGAGTCCCAGCACACTGAGCGTGAGCGCGATGACCGCATACACCCACGCCCAGGGCAGCAGCCGGAGGGCGAAGCCCGTCAAGCCCAGCAAGGGTGCCGCGATGGACGCTTGGAGCAGGAGAAGGAGCCACCCCATCACGGGGTAGGGCAGCGCTCGGGCGAGCTGGGTCACTGTGGGGGACGGCCTGCCCGTCCTGACGCGGGCGAAGGTGGCGTACTGCTTGTCCAGGACGGGCACGGCCACGACGCCGTTGACGTTGGAGCCGCTCAACGCGAGCACCAACGATCCCGCGAAGGCGTACTCGCGGTGGCCGGGGCCGGCGAGGACGCCCGCCAGTGTCGTGAAGAAGAGGATCTGCAGGATTCCGCGCGGCAGCGTGGCGGCGAGCAGGCTTCGAGGCGAGCGCAGGGCCCGGTACTCCAACCACCCCATACGCGCGGCCTCAGCAGCCCACCAGGCCCGGGAGGGGCGTGCCGCGGCGGCTTCAAGCGAGGTCAAGGGTCCCCTCCCGTCGGGCCACGTCGACGGATCCGCGGTAGGCGAGCCCTGCGACGGAGAAGTAGACGAGCGTCAGGACTGTCGCGACGCCCAGCGAGGAGAGAGCGACGCCGCCGGTGGACGCACCCACCAGGAAGTCCTTGATCCAGTGGAGGCTGATCAGTTCTGGCACCCAGCGGAGCCACCGCGGCAGTACGCCTGTGGGGATGAGGAGCCCACCGAGCGCGAAGACCGGATACATCAACGCACTGGACCAGACGAGGCCTTCGCGGGTCACGAGGAAGAGACAGGACACCAGTGCCCCCAGACTGGTGCCCGAGCACACCAGGACCAGGAGGGCCACGGCGATCCACACGGGATGAGAAGCCTTCAGGGGAAGTCCCAGCGCGGCCGCCGTGAGGGTGGTGCTGACGAGGATCGCGCCGACGCTGTAGACCGTGGCACCGAGGCTCTTGCCCAGGAGGACCAGATACGGTGACCACACTCCGGAGACGCAGCGTGCGAGGGTGCCGTAGGTGCGCTCACGGCGCAGGACGCCTCCGCTCATCCACACCGTGGACCCCCACAGGGCGGTCAGCATGACGGCGACGACGCGTTCCGTCGCGTGGTCCGGAGCCGGGCGGCCGGTCTCCACCGTGATGACCAGGAACACGGCGGGCAGAATGGCGGAGTTGACCAGGAGCAGTGGATTGCCGCGCATGGCCCGCTGCTCCGTACGGAGCGCGATGAGGAACATCCATGTGGCATCCCTCAACGGGCTCCCCTTGCCGTGCTGCCGCTCTCCAGCCGCGCGGCCACCTGAGAGTAGACGTCCTCGAGCCGGACCGGATCTATCGCGACGTCCAGGACGCTGGACCGGGCCAGCGCATGCTCCAGGAGGCCGAACGAGCCGATGCTCCAGTCCCGTACGTGGAGCCGGAGGGTCCACGTACCCTCGGACTCGACGACGCTGCCGACAGCCATATCGGGCGAGGACAGCGCGCTGCCGTCCGGTGGGCTGCCGGTTCCCCGTACCGTCACTGTGGCGGTGTAGCCCGCCATCCGGGCGAACTCGTCGACCGGGAGGTCTGCGGCCAGCCCACCGTCGGCCAGGATGATCACCCGGCCGGCGAGGCGCTCGATGTCGAGCAGATAGTGGCTCGTGAGCAGGACCGACACGCCGGTGGCGCTCAGCAGGGCAACGGTGCCGCGCAGCCGGTCGGCCTCGACAGGGTCGAGGCCGACCGTTGGTTCGTCGAGGAGCAGCACGCGAGGCTCGCCGATCATGCCGATGGCGATGTGGAGGCGCTGGCGCATGCCCCGCGAGTAGGTCTCCACCGCTCGGTCGGCCGCATCGAGCAGGCCGACCTGGTCCAGCGCCGCGTCCACCTTCGCGTGCAGACCCCTCCTGCCGACACCGGCGAGCATCGCGAAGAACCGCAGGTTGTCACGGCCGCCCAGCTTGGCGTACAGGCCGCGGTCGCCGCCCAGCACGACACCTGTCATCCGTCGCACCTCCCGCAGGTCACGGGTGACGTCGTGGCCGAAGATCCGGGCGGTGCCCGTCGTGGGCAGCAGCAGGGTGGCGAGTATTTTGGTGAGGGTGGTCTTGCCCGCTCCGTTGGCGCCCAACAGACCCACCACCTCACCAGCGGCGACCTGGAAGCTGACGTCGCGCAGGGCCGTGATCTCCCGGCCGCGGTCGACGAAGGTGCGGCCGAGCTCTTCCACGACGATCGCCGGCTCGCTCACAGTTCCTCTTCGGTCGCAGTGGCATGGTCCGCGCCCCGGCACCCGGCGGCCTGTGCGGCGGCGAGCCTGGCGAGTGGGACCCGTGGGGGTGCGCAGGAGACGTAGTCGAAGCCGGCCTCGGCGAAGAACCGTACGGCCACCGCGTCGGCCGCCTGCTCACCGCACACGCCGAGCCGCATGCCGGGCCGTACCGCTCTCGCGTCGTGCACGACCCGACGTGCCAGTTCCCCGACGGCCTCGACGTCCAGAAGTGCGAAGGGCGATTCGGCGAGGAGGCCGATGTTCTGGTACGCGGGCAGCAGATGGCGTTCCGCGTCATCGCGGGAGAGACCCCAGACCAGTGCGGTCAGGTCGTTGGTGCCCAGCGAGAGGAAGTCCGCGTGCCGGGCGATCGACGAGGCCAGCAGGGCGGCCCGTGGTGTCTCGATCATCGCGCCCAGCGGTATGCCGGCCTCGGCCCGGGACGTGCCCAGCTGCGCGCAGACGTCGGCCATCGTGTCCCCGATGAAGTCCAGCTCCTCCGGTGTGCTCACCATGGGAACCAGGAGTTCGGGCCGCGGGTCGCGGCCCGCCCGGCGCAGCGCGAGGGTCGCTTCGATCAGCGCCCTGATCTGAATGGCCGTCAGCATGGGCAGCAGGACGCCGGTCCGCACGCCGCGCACGCCCAGCATGGGGTTGTGCTCGTGCAGGCGGCGCACGATGCCGAGCCGGTCCTTGTCGGACGGGTCATCGAGCGCCGCCGAGGCAACAGCGCGCTCGGTGAGGTCGGGAAGGAACTCGTGCCGCGGGGGGTCGAGCAGGCGGATCGTGGCGGGGAGCCCGTCCATGGCGACGAGTACATCCGTGAGCTCGGCACGCAGGAAAGCCCGTATCGAAGCGAGGTCTTCCCCCATTTCCGGGCCGGGTCGCGACAGCAGGACACGCTGGAGCACCTGCTGCCGCTCGCCGAGGAACATGTGCTCCAGTCGGCAGAGTCCGATCCCGGCCGCACCGAGTGCCCGTCCGGCGGCGGCGTCCTCGCCGCTGTCCGCGTTCACCCGTACCGAAATCCCGGGCAGGCCGGACAGCGCGCCGTCCAGCCACCCGGGAAGCTCCACAGCCGGGCGGTGCTGGATCTGCCGCCGACTCGGGCCACCCCGGTAGAGCACCCCGGTGGTGCCGTCCACGGTCACCTCGTCGCCGGCCCGGAGGACGTCGCCTCCCGGGGTGCGCAGACACGCCTCGTAGCTGTCGAGCGCGCCGCCGACGAGGGCGGCGACCGCCGGCAGACCGAGCCCGCGTGCCACCACGGCGGCATGCGCCGTTCGTCCACCCCGCTCGGTCACGACGGCCGTCGCGGACAGGAGGCCCGGCAGGTCTTGCGGCTTCGACTCGGTGAGGACGAGGACCGGCCGCTCGCCGTCCTCCTTCGCGGCGACGGCGGCGGCCGCGCTGAAGACCACGGTCCCCGTAGCGACGCCGGGGGACACACCGAGACCGTGCGCCGCGACAGGCAGCCCGTGCGTCTCCGTTGATGCGGAACGCGCCTGCTCGACGTCCTGTTGCCGGACCAGTGAAACCGCCTGGGCGGGGGTCAGACTGCCGAGTTCGTAGCGAGCTGCCACGGCGGACAGCCGGGCGGCACCGTGCAGGGGGGCGGGGGTCTCGCGGATGACGCGCAGGCGGCCGCGTTCGACGACGAATTCCACCATCGCGGGCCAGTCGAATGCAGCCTCGGCAGTACGCAGTGCCTCTCTCACCCCAGGGCCCCAGGGCTCCGTGTCGATCAGATCCCCGAGGTCCGTGCCGCCCGCAGCCAGCAACTGGGCCCCGGATCCTCCCGCGAGGTAGGAGCCGGTCACGCCCGGCGTGCCGGTTGACGGGTCGTGGGAATACGCGAGTCCGCTGCCTCCGTCAGGTCCGCACCACACCGGCTGGCGCCCCAGCATGATGCCGGCCGAGCCGTCCGCGGACCTGGTCAGCACCCTGAGCATGGTGGTCACCTGCTCAACCGGGTTCTCCGGCAATGTGGCGGACGGGTGTACGGCAGCGAGCGCGGCTGCGAGTTCGCCCCGGCGCTCCGAGGCGAACTCGTCACCCGCGAGCCCTGCCAGCCAACGTCGGCCGACAGGGCTCAATCCGAGAAATGACATGCCCCTGGCCGTAGAACGGGGGAGCCATGCCGCCAGGAAGATGGGGTCGTCCGCGCTCCCGAAGCGACGGTCGGGATCGAGATCGGCGATCGCCTCATAGATGAGGTCGTCAGTGGCGTCGACGGGCAGCCGCAGTACTGAGTCAGCAGCAGGCCCGTTCGGCAGACGACTGATGACCACGCGTGGTGTTCCCCTCCTGCAAGGGAAAGGTTCGATACCGACGGCGCCGGCGAACCTCCGCGGACGGCATGCCCGGAACACGGTCCGAGGCATGCACGGGGATCGGACGTTACCGCTCTACGAACTCTGAACGGACGCCGAGCAGGTACACGCGGTCATCCAGGTCATTGGCATCCTCCAGGGGGATGGGGGAGAACTCCAGCTCGGCCAGATCGGCCGGCTCCTCGACGTTCGACTTTGATGTGTCCATGGCTCGGACGCTACCGCCGGGGCCTGTCTCGCGACAACAGAAATGACTTATTTAGCAAAGAAGTTGCTCGATGTTGACCCTTTGAAGGCGTCTTGGACTAGCACCTTGCATGCGCCTGTTCCTCGCCCGCGATCACCGGAAGGGATGTGCTTCCCAGCCTCAAGGCCGCGTCGGCAAGCGGGCCTCCCGCCCTCCGCCCTGACACGCACCGCGTACAGGCCCTCCGCCGTATGCTCGGCCGGGTGCGCATTACCAAATACACCCATTCCTGTGTCCGGTTGGAACACGAAGAAGGCGGGACACTGGTCATCGACCCCGGCATCTGGAGCGAACCGCAGGCGCTCTCCGGTGCGGATGCGGTCCTGGTGACCCACGAACACGCCGATCACGTGGACCTGCTGCGGTTGAAGGGGCTGGGCGTACCCGTCTACGCGCCCAGGGCGGCGCGGATGCCGGGTCTGGATTTCGTCGGCGTCGAGGCCGACGAGGACTTCACCGCGGCCGGTTTCCGGGTCAGGGCCCAGGGCGGTCGGCATGCGCCCACCTATGGCGAACGACCGGACTGCGTGAACTTGGGCTACGTCGTGGAGAACAGCCTCTACCATCCTGGCGACTCGCTCCACGTCCCCGACCGGCCGGTGAAGAGCCTGCTGGTACCCCTGCAGGCATCGTGGCTGCGAACGGACGACGCCATCGACTTCGTCCACGCCATCATGCCCGAAAGGGTGTACGGCATCCACGAAGCTCAGCTCAACGAGCGCGGGTTGAGCAGCGTGGACGGCTGGTTCGGCGAGGAGTTCGGTCGCCGCTACCGACGGCTCGCGCCGTGCTCCTCGGCTGATGAATGAGCCGCTCGCCCTGTTCACCGTCACGCGCTCGCGGCAGCCGGGACGCCTGAGCACCATGGCCAGGCCCCGCGGCCGCGAGCAACTGGCAGCGGATATGGCAGCCCTTCGTGGATCGGGTGCCGACATTCTCGTCTGCGCGCTTCCTGACTCCGAGCGTGCTGAGCTCGGCCTGGCCGATGAGCCCCGCCTCGCGCGGGCCGCGGGGCTGCAGTTCGTCTCGCTGCCCATTCCCGATCTGACAGTTCCGCCGATGTCCGTTGTGCTGCCGGTTCTGCGGAGTCTCACAGAAAGCCTCCGGGCCGGAGCACATGTCGTCGCGCACTGCCGCTGCGGCATCGGGCGGTCTTCCTTGATCGCGGTGGCCCTGTTGATTCTGGACGGAACCACGCCGGAGGTCGCCTGGGCGTCCATGGAACGGGCCCGCGGCGCGCGGGTGCCCGATACCGTGGAACAGCGCGAGTGGACGCTGGAGCTCTTCCGGCTCGTCGCTTCCGGTGGGTAGCGGTGGCCCGAGCGCTGGCAGCGGCCGTCCTGGGGCCCGTCCCGCGGATCTTCGTGGAACAGTTCGCGGCGTGCGGTGCGTGCTCTCGGTGTGCCCGGATCACCCGGGCGGGGAGCGTCGCACGGTCGGCCGGGGCGTCGGCGCGGCTCACGCGGGGGCTTCGTGCTCGTCGTCGTCCGGTTCGGACGTGATCTGGTAGGACAGCAACTGCCGGAAGAGGCCCGGCTGTTCGGAGAGCTCGGCGTAGCTGCCCTCCTGGACGACGCGGCCCGCGTCGAGCACGACGACGCGGTCGGCGACGGCCACGTTCGCGATGCGGTGGGTCACCAGCAGCACCGCCCGGTCCCGGGCCAGGGTCCGCAGCCGCTGGAAGATGCGGAACTCGGCTCGCGGGTCGAGGTTGGCCGTCGGCTCGTCCAGGACCAGAAGCCCGGCCTGGCGGAAGAAGGCTCGGGCCAGGGCGATGCGCTGCCACTGGCCGCCGCTGAGCTCCTCGCCGTTGAGCCATTCGCGGGCCAGGAGGGTATCCAGGCCGGCGCCGAGCTTGTCGACCACCTCGTCGGCGTCGGCCGCCTCGCACGCCTCCCGGACCGCCGCGTCGCCGCGCGCGGTGGGCTGCCCCTGGGTGACGTTCTCGCGGACGGTCAGCGGCCAGTGCGCATAGTCCTGCGGCACGAGGGCGACCTGCCGCCACAGAGCCTGCGGGTCGGCCTCGGTGGTGGGGACGCCGTCCCACAGCACCTTCCCGTCGGTGGGCAGGTAGAGGCCGCTGACCAGCTTCGACAGCGTCGACTTGCCCGAGCCGTTGAAGCCCACGAGCGCGGTGACCTCGCCCCGGCGCAGGGTGAGGGAGACTTCGGAGAGGGCATCGTGCTCCTTGCCCGCGTAGCGGTGGGTGACCGACCTGACCTCGATCGTCTCCGGCGGCGCGGGGTGGTGCGGGCCCCGGCGCATGCGGAAGCCGCCCGCCTTGTCGAGGAAGCCGGTCCAGTCGTCCATGTAGAGGCCCGTCCGCACGGCGCGCGCACCGACGGCCACCAGGCCGCGCACCGACATGCCGGCGGTCTGCAGCGCGAAGACGGCCGTACCGGCGTGGCCGACGCTGATCCGCCCGGTCGCGAGCAGCCACACGACCGCCGCCCACACCACCGCCGACCCCAGCCCCCCGCACACCGCGCCGGTCAGGGACATCCGCGCGCCCTGGTCGGCCGCGGCCCGGTCCTCGTCGTTGATACGGGCGACGGTGTCCCGGTACCGGCCGGACAGGAACCCGGCCATGGTGCCGGCGCGGATCTGGTCGGCGGCGTCCTTGGTGTAGATGTGCCAGCGCAGCACGGACAGCATCCGGTTGTCGCCGTTGCTGCGCAGGTTGGCCAGGTAGCGCACGCGGGCGGCGCTGACCTGGGCCACGGCCTGCGGCAGGCTCGCCGCGACGAGGAGGGGCAGCAGCACCCAGTGCACACCGGCGAGTACGACGGCCCCGGCGAGGAAGGCGGCGGCCGAGGCGATCAGGTCCTGACCCTCGTTGATCAGGTCGCCGGTGACCTGGGCACCGCGGTCGGCGGCCTCGCGGTCACGGTTGAAGTCGGGGTCGTCGTACGCGCACAGTTCGACCTCGGCGCAGCCGGTGAGGAGCATCTGCTCGGCCTCGCGGGACATCAGCGGACCCAGCCTGGAGGAGAGCCAGTTGACGGTGATGCCGAGGAGCGCGCGCACTCCGGCGGCCCCGGCGAGCAGGGCGACGGACGGCCACGCATCGAGGAGGCGGTGGTAGACGTCCCCGTCCCGCAGCAGGGCCGTCAGGGTGCCCGCGACGGCGACGAGGCCCAGGGCCTGCATCACCCCGGTGACCAGCTGGCACAACAGCAGGCCGACGGTCGCCCGCCGGTCGACCCGCCAGGCCAGGGCCAGCGAGCGGCGCACCAGCTGCGGAAGGCGGCGGGCCATGTCGCGCATCCGGATCGACCGGCCGGCAGCCTCGCGGCTGCCGGTGAGGTCGACGTAACGCATCTGCGCCCCGGGGGCGGGCGCCAAGGGGACGGTACGGGGTCCCGGGACGCTGTTGTTCGATTTCTGGAGGCTGTCGCGAGGGGGAGGGGTGGGGTGCACGGCGTTCCTCCGTCTGGGCGTCGATGTGGCACTGATGCTCTAAAAACGCGGCGGATCCGGTCCCGTAACGGCCGGATCGGAGGGCATTTAGTGAACGCAAGTTCTATTGGAGGGGTCAGACCGTGGGGCTTCTATGCTGTCGCCGCTGAAACTCGTTCGATCAGGTCGGCTCACCCCTGCGGGGGATTGCGGGCACGGTGCGGCTGTCCGGGCCACACCCGTAAGGTCGCCGTATGACGACACTCGTTACCGGCAGCGCGTACGACGCGTTCCGAGCCGACGCCGTACGCGATCACGAGGCGCTGCGCCGGGCCTACGAACTCCCGAAGGAAACGGCGCTGCGCAAGCAGACGGACGAACTCAACGAGCAGACACGGCAGATGATCGCCTGCTCGTCACTGGTCCTGGTCGCCAGCGCGGACGCGGAGGGGCGCTGCGACGTCTCCCCGCGCGGCGGACCCGCGGGCTTCGTCGCGGTCCTGGACGCGCGGACGGTGGCGATACCCGACGCGACCGGGAACAAGCGGCTGGACACCCTGCAGAACGTCATCGCCACCGGCCGGGCCGGACTGCTGTTCATCGTCCCGGGGCGCACCACGACGCTCCGCGTGAACGGGCGGGCATGCGTCTCCACGCGCCCGGAACTGCTGGACCGGCTGACCCCCGTGGGCAAGCCGCCCGCCAGCGCGCTGGTGGTGGGCATCGAGGAGGTCTATCCGCACTGCCCCAAGTCCCTTCTGCGCAGCGGGGCCTGGAAGCCGGAGCAGTGGCTGTCGGCGGACGACCAGCCGGCCTCCGCCGAGGTGACGCTCGCTCAGCTCCGGATGCCCGAGCTCACGATCGCCGACATCGAGCAGGCAGAGGCGGATTCACTGAAGTACCGCTACGAGTAGCGGCGGCGCCCGCCGACCGCCGGGAGGACGGGAGGGTGTTCGGTGAAACCGTCGTCGCCCGTGCGCCGTCTCCTCTAGCCTGACCAGTCGTTTGTGCGCCCGCGGGCGCATGGTGTCGAAGGAGGACGTGCCTGTGCGGGCCCTGCGGGCGGACGATCCAGTACGCGTGGCGGATTACCGGCTGCTCGGCCGGCTCGGCGAGGGCGGGATGGGCGTGGTGTATCTCGCCCGGTCCCCTCGCGGCCGCATGGTGGCGGTCAAGTCGATCCGGCTCGAACTCGCGGCGCTGCCGGACTTCCGGCTCCGGTTCGCCGAGGAGGTCGCCATCGCCCAACGCGTGGGTGGCGACTGGACGGCCGCTGTGCTCGACGCCGACCCGCACGCCGACCGGCCCTGGGTCGCCACGGCGTACGTCCCCGGTCCCACCCTCGCCGAGGTGGTGGCCAGTCACGGGCCGCTTCCGGAGCGCTCGGTACGCGGGCTGGCATCCGGGCTCTGCGACGCGCTGGCCGACATCCACGCGGCCGGGCTCGTCCACCGCGACCTGAAACCCTCCAACGTCATGATCACCATCGACGGTCCCAAGGTGATCGACTTCGGGATCGTCCGTGCCCTGGACGGCCCGACCCACGGGGGACTGACCTCCACCGGGGTGGTCGTCGGCTCCCCGGGCTTCATGGCACCCGAGCAGGTACGCGGCGAACGGCTCACCACCGCCTGCGACATCTTCTCGCTGGGCTCGGTCCTCGCCTTCGCCGCCGGCGGACGTCTCCCCTTCGACACGGCCGAGGGGCGCCCGCACGCCCTCATGTACCGGGTGGTGCACGAGGAACCCGACCTCACCGGCGTTCCGGAGGCCCTGCTCCCGCTGGTCGGCGACTGCCTCGCCAAGGACCCGGAGGCCAGGCCGTCGCTCGCCACGCTCCGGACGCGTGAAGAGACGCAGTTCCGGCATCTCGGCCCGTGGCTCCCCGCGCCGGTCCTGGCCAGGCTCGGGCAGGACGCGGCGCAGCTGCTGGAGCACGAGGACCCCGGCACCGTTCTGACCAGGGAGGGCGGCCCGGCCCCGGCCCAGCCGTCCGAGGACGAGATCCTGACCGTTCCGGCCCAGCGCCCCGTCACCGCCCCCGTCACCGCTCCGGCGGAGCCGGAGCCCCCGCTCAGCACGGCAGGGCGCACCCTGGCCGAGGAACGCAACGGGCGCAACGGCCCGGCCCCGTCCACGGTGGCCGTGTACGCGACCCTCGCCCTGTTCGGGCTGGCGGCGCTGGGCACCACGATCACCCAGCTGAACCTGCTGGGCGACACGGTTTCGAGATCCTGGCAGATGGACGAGGACACGGCCTACCCCTGGGGCTACATCCAGACCGGGGCGGCGATCGCCTTCGTCGTCTCCTGGTTGATCTGGTGCGCCAAAATGCGGTCGGTCGCCGAGGAGTTCGCCCCCGGACGGCTGCGATACGGGCCTCGGCTCGCCGTCCTCTCGTGGTTCATTCCGCTGGGCAACCTCTACCTGCCCAAGCAGATCGCCAACGATGTCTGGCACGCCTCCAGCCCGACGTCCCTCGGCGGCGCCATGGCACCGGCGACCCGGCTCCACGTCTGGTGGGGATGCGCGGTCTTCACGATCGTGACGTCGCCGCTGTACTGGTACGTGGCGGCGTACGAGTGGGCGGACACCGACGACTTCACCCAGCACGACAACGGGGCGGAGTTCCTGAGCGACTCCTATGACAGCTGGTACACGTACGACATGGCAGAGGGCGCATGGCTGGGCCTGGTCCTCCGTATCCTCGTGCTCCCCGCCGTGGTGGCGACCGCCCTGTACGTGTCCCGGCTGACCGCGATGCAGCAGGCGCGTCGCACCGGCTGACGCCGCCACGGCTAGGACATGTCGCCCCGGCACACCGTCCCCGGGGCCGGTGTGCGCCCCGTGCGGAGGTAGCGGTCGACCGCCTTCACGACGCAGCGGTTCTGCGGGTACGTCCCGTGCCCCTCCTCCTCGGCCGTCAGGAGCACGCCCACGCCGTCGCCCAGAGCGCGGGCCATGTGCTGCGAACCGGTGTACGGGGTGACCGGGTCACCGGAGCCGCCGACCACCAGGATGGGGTCCGCGCCCTCGGCGTCCACCTGCGGGGTGACCCGCTCCCCGGCGAACGGCCAGTCGTAGCAGAGGTAGACGCCGCTGGACCAGGCCGCGCCGAATACGGGCGACGCGGCCTCGACGCGCCCCGAGTCCCGGTCGAGGCGTTCGACGCCGGGGCGCAGGCCGGAGTCCGCGCACGTGATCGCGATCAGGGCGGCGCGGCTGCTGTCCTGCGGGGATGCCGCCGGATCGGCGGAGCCGGTGCGATCCGAGCCCTTGGCCAGCGGGCGGGCGTCGTTGTGGTCGATCAGCGCCGTGAGCGCCTCGGCCAGGGGCGGCCAGCCCTCCGTGCCACGGGCGAGATGGTCGCTGACGGCGTACGCGAGGTCGTCGGCGTCATAGGTCCTGCCGCCGCCGGCCGGGGCGGGCTTCTTCTCCAGACGGTCGGCCAGACGCGCCATGCGGCGGGCGGCCTCCTCGGGCCCGTCGCCGGTCGGGCAGTCGTGGATGTGGGCCGCGCAGTGCGCCGCGAACCGGTCGAACGCCGCCTGGACCGCCTCGACCTGCGCCACCTGCTCCTCGTCGAGGTCCACGGTCGGATCGACCGACGCTTCGAGGACGAGCCGCCCGACGTGCGACGGGTACAAGTGGGCGTACGCCGCGCCGAGCGCCGTGCCGTACGAGATGCCGAAGTAGTGCATGCGCTTGTCGCCGAGGAGATAGCGCATCAGGTCGAGGTCGCGCGCGGTGCGCGTGGTGCCGACGTACGGGAGGAGCGCCCCGGAGTGCTCGACGCAGGCGTCGTTCCCCTCGAATCCGGTGTCGTCCGCGGTCTTCCCGCAGCGCACGGGGATGGTCGCGCCCACGCCGCGCGGGTCGAAGGAGACCAGGTCGTAGCGGTCGAGCAGATGCCCGTACTGGCGGATGCGCGCGGGCAGTCCGTTCACGCCGGACACGCCGGGGCCACCGAAGTCGAGGACGAGGGAACCGATGCGCATGCTGTTCCGCCCGGTGGCCTTGAGGCGTATCAGGGCGACGTCGATCGTCCGGCCGTCCGGCTTCCGGTAGTCCAGGGGGGCCTTCATGACAGCGCATTCGTAGCCCTCGCGCGCGCTCGCCGGAGCGGTGCAGCGGGACCAGCGGAGGTGCTGACGTGTGGTGAGCGCTGCGGGCAGCCCGGAGGGCGGGTTGGTCGCGGTGAACTCCGTACGCGGCTCCGGGGCCGGGTGCCGCGCGTCGTACCGGAGCCAGGAGACGACCGTCCCGAGCGCGATGAGGACGAGGACCACGACGATGCGCGCACCGGTCGGGACGCCCGGTCCGCGGCGTCCTGCCGGATGCGTGTCACTCATGGAACCCCCGCGTTCCCACCCCTGGGCGCGCCCCGTACCCGCGCGCCCGAACTGATGCCCGTCGAACGTGTGCAGCGTACAGCCGCTTCCGGGAGGGTGGGCGTCGTGGCCCGTCGCGTGGCTGTGCCGTCGCTGGGACGAGCCTGTGTCATTCCTGGACCAGGGTGAGTGGGGCGGCGCGGCGCGCCTCATTGACGCACTGCCGTCGCCGTGTCGCCACGTCCGTTCCGGCTGTCGTACAGCACAGCCCCTACCGCGAGTTAGGTCAAAATGATACGCAAGGGACGCATCGTCTTCGCAGTCGCCCTCACCACCCTGGGCCTCGGGCTCACGGCCTGCAATAACGGCGACAGCGAGGCAGTGGGGCGGGAATCGCCTTCGGCCTCCGCCCCGGCTTCGCCCGCCCCGAGCAGCGAAAGCCCTTCCACGGAGCCCAGCGACGACGCTTCCACCGCACCCGGTGGTGACGTCGCCGCACCGGGCACGAAGCTCAAGGTCGGTGACCGCGCGGTCGTGCCGTTCAAGTACGGAACGTCAAAGGAGGGCACGGTCGCCGTCACGGTCACGGCGATCGAGAAGGGCGCCCAGGCCGACATGGCCCCCTTCGGCGACAAGGCGAAGGGCATGACGCCCTATTACATCCGGATGAAGGTGGAGAACGTCGGCGGCACCGACCTCTCGTACTCGTCGCTGCGGCTGCGCGGCAAGCTGGCGGGCGGCGCGCCCACGGGCGTCATCCTGATCGGTGACCTCCCGGGCGAGTGCGACAGCGAGACGGCCCCGCGCGACTTCACCACCAAGGGCGCCTCGTACGAGACGTGCTCGCTCAGCGCCACGAAGACCGACCCCATCACGGTCGCCTCGTTCGAGGAGGGTGACGCGTACAGCGACAGCCCGGTCCTCTGGACCAGCTGACCACCCGCTGCCTCGACAGCGCCCGGCCTGCGCCCCGCACGCCGGGCGCTGTCAGCCGAGTGCGCTCAGCGCCCGCATCGCCTCGTGCTCCACGCGTGCGAGCTCACGGAGCACCGCCCCGGCCTCCGCGAGCCGCGCCGCGTCGCCGGTCCGCCCGGCCACCGCGAGGAGCGCCGCCACCTGCGTCCACAACCCGGCGGCCTCGGTGTAGAGGGCGTGGCCGGTGCGCAGACGGGGGCCGGCGACGACCTCACCGCACTCGGCGAGGAAGTCCCGGTACAGATTCCTGAACAGCGCCCCACCGGTACCGCCCCGCTCCATCAGCTCAGCGGTCCGCGCCACGCCTTCGCGCGGATCACCGGGCCGGTCGAGCCACTTGGGCACCTGCCGGGCGGCCTTGGCGATGCCCCGGTGACCCAGGTTCGCGATGGGCGGGTTGAGGAAGGCGTCGGCGCAGCCGGCGATCGCCGGTACGACGCACTCCTTGAGCGGCACGGGCGCGCTGCCGTGGAGCGCGAGCCGGAACGACCGGTGCCGGGCCGTCATGGGCCCCCGCTCGGCCCGGGCCGCGGCGAGTGAGGTCAGGCTGGTGGTTACGGCCCCGCCCTGCGCACCGGTGTCCACGAGGTGGGCGTCCTGCTCGTCGTATCCGTACATCGCCACGACATGACCGCCGAAGTGCACCTTCGTACGGAAGTACTCCAGATGGAAGCTGTCGAGCTGCAGCCCGACGGGCGACCCGCCGTCGAGCGCCGCCACGACGTTCCGCCACGCCGTGCGCGGAGAGGAGGTCTCCGAGACGAGGAGTTCGGCACCCAGCCGGGGCGCCAGCTCCCTGCTGAGCTCGAACGGTTTCACCCGCCCGCCGAGAAACGGAAACCCCATGGCCTTGCTGTCCCAGTAGACGAAGGACAAGCCGCTCCCGATCCCGAACAGCATGGCCTCGGACAGATCGACGCCCTCAGCCCGCAGCAGCACCCCCAGCGCGGTGGTCTCACAGTGCTCCGTGCCGCGCGACTCGATGCCTTGAAGGATGACCATGCGCCTCATCCTGAGCCCGGGACGCGGCTTGGACAAGCGGCGCGGCCGCGAAGCGCCATCACGCCCGCCGGGGCAGGCCGGAGGGCGGCTTCGTAGGAGCAACGGCCCAGTGGGGGGCCCGTGTTGGGCCTCGCCGAGGCGCCCGGAACCTCCGCGCGGAGTGTGCGCACACGAGGCGAGGGAGTCGACGCGTACCGGGTGCCCGCTCCGCACAATCTCCAAGTTCTGTTCACCGTATGGTCACATTATCGGTAGGCTCCGGGGTGCTCCATCCGCACCACCAAGGGGGAATCGCCATGCGCACCCGTCATGCCCTGACCGCCGCCGCAACCGTGGTTTCGGTCGTCTCGCTCGGCCTCGTCGCCGGCACTCCTGCCCAGGCCGCCGAGTACTCCTCGGTCCTGAAGATCAAGGGCGTCCAGTACGACGCACCGGGGCGTGACTCCAACAAGTGCTCGGGCGGCAACGCGGCGAGCGAATACTTGACGATCAAGAACTACTCGCGGACCACGACGGTCAACCTCAAGGGCTACGTCGTCAAGGACGCCACCGGGAACAGGTTCACCTTCACGAAGTCCCACACCCTGCAGCCCGGCGACTACGTGAAGCTCCGCGGCAACCGGGGGACCGACTCGGACGCGAAGAACGTCGTCTACCGCCAGAACTGCAACTTCATCTGGAACAACGACAAGGACACGATCTACCTCTACAAGCCCTCCGGCGCCCGCGCGGACGTCCACTCCTACACCAAGAAGGCCAACGACCGCGACGGCAACGGCTACATCACCTATCACGGGTAACGCGGCAGGACCCGGCGCGGGGCCGGCCGGGTCTCAGACGCTCCAGATCTCCTTGATGGTCCGCACTTCGCCCTTGGCGCCCAGGGTGATCTCGTAGACGTTGCCGAAGCAGCCGAACGGCGGTTCCACCTGCGGGTAGTCGTCGGTGGGGGCGCCGATCTCCTGGGCGTGGCAGCGGTCGATGTGCAGCGCCAGCTGTTCGTGGTCGACCTGCTTCCACTGACCGGGACCGTCCATCAGGGCAAGGTGCGCCTCGACGTCGTCGGGGAGCGCGTAGTGCTGGGTCGGGTCCGTTTCGTCGGCCCCGTAGATCCAGTCGTTGGGCGTGCAGTGGGGCTTGGCCTCCGCGGCCTCGAAGCCGCTGGAATCACGCATCAGCGTGATCTTCACCCGGCTGTGCCCGGAAGGCAGGGACGGCGGCTCTCCGCAGTCCTCCTCCTGCCCGCCGCCGGAGTCCGTCGTCCCCGAAGCCCTGGCGGACGGAGCGGAGGAGCCGCCGCTGCCGGGGCTCGCGAGTGCGCCTTGGGCGTCGGAGTCGTCCGGTCCGCAGGCGGCGACGCTCAGGGCGACGAGCAGTGTCATCACGCCAAGGGCGCGGCGAGTTGAGGTCATGGTCTTTCGTTCCCCCGGTGCGGATCGTTCAGGTGCGGTGATCGGCTATGAGGGTGTCAGCACTCCGTGCGGAGATGTTGACATCGCGTGCGCGAATCCTTGGCAGCGTGCGCGAACAGGCGGCGCCCGCCACGAAACCGGCAGTCATAAATTTTGCGTAAGATCAGGTGAGTGAAGCCGCGACTCCGGGGCACAGGACGTCTCGGAGGTTGATAAACATGGTTCCTGTCATTCTTGTTCTGCTGCTCGCTCTGCTTCTCTTCGGTGCCGGATTCGCGCTGAAGGCACTGTGGTGGATCGCCGTCATCGTGCTGGTCGTCTGGCTCCTCGGATTCGTGATCCGGCCGACGGCCAACGGCAAGCGGGGTCGCTGGTACCGGTGGTGAATTACTCACTGACCGGCCTTGATCCAACGGTGTAAAAGGGAATTTCACTTCAACGAAAGGGGCTTGCCGTGCTCGGTATAGTCGCTGCGGTGTTGTTCTTCATTTCGTTCCTGATCAACGCTGCGGATATCAGCACCAACGACGTTTTCTCCTCGACCAACGTGATGCTGCTGGGGCTCACGGCACTGGCCCTCCACGTGGCGGGGATAGGCAGTGGCTGGGCGCCGCGCAGGCGGTGACGTGCCACCTCGTGTCCCTGGCCGTGGACGAGCCCTCGACTTCGCAGTCGAGGGCTCGTTTCGCGTCCGTGACTCCCCTGCGACCCGGTGACTCCCCTACGACAGGGACAGAAGGCGGTCCAGGACCGCAGGGTCGGCCTTGACCCCGTCGTGCAGATGAGTCCCGGAGACCCAGGTGCGCAGACCACGCACCCGGGACGCCGTGCTCAGCGCGTGGTCGTGGTCGACGTACATGTCCTGGCGGTACACCGCCGCGGCGACCGGCACCCTGTTGGCCGCGAGGCGGTCGAGGTCGTAGAGGGCGGGCCAGTCGGTGCGGTGGGCGAGCGCCTCCGCGGCCGCCTTCAGCGGGACGAGGGCCGGGTCCTCGTCGAACATCCAGGGGTACATCATCTCGCCCGTGAAATGCAGCGGCCCGCCCGCGGAGGCGTCGAACTCGGGGAACTCCGCCCGGACCCGGTCGGCGGACCATGCCGTGGGACGGCCGCCCTGCGCGTAGATCGCCTCGTGCAGCACCGCGTACAGCGGACGCGGAGCGAGGGAGACGACGGAGTCGACGCCCCGCAGGAACGTGTCGGAGAGGACCGGCCCGCCCCGTCCGGGGACGAAGGCGCACTCCAGCAGATAGTGCAGTGAGTCGAAGGCCGACGCCGTGCCGAACGTGATCCCCAGCGTCTGGAACCGCCGTACCGACAGGCGCTCGCCCGACGGCATACGGACATCGTGGTCCGCCAGGTGCGCCGCGACGCGCTCGGCCGGGGCACGGTCGAGCGGGTAGCGCTCGAAGTACCGTGCGTTGGCGGCGAGCGTACGCCGGTACGCCGCGCGGTACACGTCATCGGCGTGCCCGGTGAGGGTGGGCAGACCACCGGTGATCAGGGCCCGGTCGAGGCCCTCGGGGGCGAGGCCGAGATAGGTGAGCGTGGCGAAGCCGCCGAAGCTCTGGCCGAGGACCGTCCAGGGCCGGTCGCCCTGCATCCGGCGGCGCAGCAGCTCCGCGTCGCGGACGATCGAATCGGCCCGGAAATAGGTGAGGTACCGGGCGGCATCGGCCCGGCCGGCCAGTGTGGTGCGGTCCGCCGGGGTGGACCGGCCGGTGCCGCGCTGGTCGAGGAGGACGACGCGGAACTCCTTCAGGGCGCGGCGCAGCCAGGCGCCCGCCGCGTTGGGGCGTTCCGCCCGCCCGCCCGGCCCGCCCTGGAGCCAGAGCAGCCGCGGCAGCTCACGGCCCTCCATGCCCTCGGCCACGACCTCCCGCGCGAAGACGGAGATGCCGGGCCCGTCGGGCCGGGCGTGGTCGAGCGGAACGTCGAGGGTGTGATCGGTGCAGACGAGGCCGCTGTGGCGGTACGTGATCTGGTCGTCGGTCAAGTCCGGCTCCTGGGGCGGGGTGTACGGGGGCGGGGCGGGGAAGCGGCGGTCAGTAGCCGGCGACGCCCAGCTCGCGGCAGATCTCGACCAGCTCGGGGTGCACGTACACGCCGTCCTTCTCGATGCACTCGCCGTCGAGGAAGATCGACGGGCCGAGGATCGAGCCGTCGGTGTGGGCGGCGGACACCCACGGTTCGCCGCCGATCCAGGCGCCCTTGGTGCCGATGCCCAGCTCCACGCAGCCGAAGACGCGCTCGTCCTCGACGATGCGGCCGGTCGGCGCCGGCACACCCGGGTTGAAGCCCAGGGACCAGTGGGCGACGCGGAACATGTTCGGGTCGTCCCAGGACTCCATCCAGCGGCGGAAGATCTCCGCGTCCTGGCCCTCGCCGTCGATCTTCGTGACGACGCCCTTCTCGACGGTGCAGCGGACCGGGGTGCGCAGCAGGCCGAGCTGGTCCGGCGGCCACAGGGCACCGTCGAAGACGAGCACGCCGTCCTGGGTCTCCTCCAGCGGGTTCCAGGAGATCTGGCCGGAGAGCATGACGGTCTCGCCGGGATTCTCGGCGGGCTTGCCCCGCAGGTTGATCGGGCGGTCGCCGTTGCGGCCGGTGATGTCGGTGCCGTTCGCCGAGGTGATGCGCACCTCGTCCGCATGCTCCAGGAGGCGGACCAGCGCCTTGCCGAGCTTGATGACACCCTCGAAGTCGGGGCGGCCGACCGTCGCCACGAGCATGTGCACGTCCATCGCGGTGAGGTTGGTGTAGCGGCAGCCGTTCGCCATCGCACGGCGGAACGCGTCGGAGTGCATCACGTACGAGACGGCGAACTCGATCCACACGTCGGCGTCGGCTATCGCACCGGCGACGGGGCGCGGCGGCTCCATGGAGGAGCTGGGCATCGTCTCGTACCAGACGACCACGGGGTGCGCCCCGGCCGCCGCGACGGCCTGCGCGGTGGCGTCCACGACCCGGCGGTCGCTGCTGGTGTCGCCGGTGAGGACGACGTGCTCGCCGGGCTTGACGAGCATGACCTGCTCGACGAGCTTGCGAGCGGCGAGGGCGAGTTCGTAGCTCAGGTACTCGGACCGGGGTTCGAGCCGGCTGAACATCTCCATGGATCTTCTCCTTGCGGTGGTGCGGGTGAGGGAAGGTGGTTTTCGGGGGAGGGGTCAGCTCGCCTTGATGATCTGGGCGGAGTCGCCCAGGGAACTGCCCGCGATGAGGCCGGCGCCGACCAGGTTCAGTTCCTCGTCGGCGGCCGGGCCGCGCCACCTGCGGTAGCCGACACGCAGGGCGAGCGCGGCGAGGACCATCCAGCAGGCGTTCGGGGTGAGGATCAGCAGGCCGGTCGCGAGCATGACGCCCATCTGCCGCCTGGTGCCGCCGATCAGCTGGATGGCGGCGCCGGGGATGGCCCAGAGCAGCAGGGTGCGCAGCACTCCCGGCTCGCCCAGGCCGTTCTTGACGGTGTCGGCGTAGACCTTGGCGACGGGCGGGATCAGCCCCTGCTTGAAGTACGACTGCCACAGGACCGCCACCACGACGAGCGCCGCGGCGAAGCCGATGAGGGCCGCGCGGAACTGCTCGCGGCGCCCCTCGCGCTCGTACGGGTCCCAGGGCCGGTGCTCGCGGCGCAGCAGCCACCCGGCCTTCAGGTCGTAGCCCATGTCGGCGAAGGCGGGGCCGGTGGCCGACACGTAACCGACCAGGAGCGCGAGCGGCACCGACGGGATGCCGATCAGCAGCCCCAGGACCAGGAAGATCAGAGTGACGGCGAACGACGGGAACCAGCCGGACTGCATCGCGGCGAGCCCGACGATCAGCTCGTGCACGAGTGCGGCGAACGCGGCGAACAGCACCCAGCCGAGCAGCCCCAGCGGACTCATGTCACCGATCAGCCCACCGAGGACGGCGAGCAGCACGGCCCCGGCGACGAACAGGGCGTAGCCGCGTACGAGCGCGCGGCGCAGTGCCTTCTCGTCGACGGTGTACGAGGTCGTCTCGTCGTGTCCCGCGAGGGTCGCCGCCGCAACGGGCTGCTCCGCGCGTCGGCGGACCAGCAGCACGACCGCCTGGCCGAGGGCGACGACGCCTGCGCCGACCATCACGCCGTGCGGAACGTACCCGGCGCCGAGGTCGGTGTGGAACAGGTCGGGGCCGAACTCGCGCAGACCGAGCCCTGTACCGAACATGAGCAGCGCCCAGACGTTGCCGAGGAAGGCGACACCGGCGGCGGACAGCGGCAGGCTGAAGAGCGTTCCGCCGAGCCCCACGAGCGTGCCCGCGCCGAGGACCAGGGCCCGCTTCCCGCCCTTGTCACCGGCCTTGATCGTCTCGGCGGCGGCCTGCCCGGGCGGCCAGGCGGCGTCGGCGGGCAGCAGCCGGGAGCCGAAGGAGCGGTAGAGCACCCAGGTGTCGATGAGCAGGCCCACGAAGGAACCGGCCAGCATCGGCCACACCAGGTCCTCGCGCCCGAAGACGTACGGCACCGCGATCGAGGTGAGCAGCGCGTTGGCGGAGGCGAAGGTGGCGGCGGAGATGGCGCTCTGGGCGAGATTCTGCCGTTGCACGGAGCGCATCGAGCGCAGCCCGGCGAGCGGGATGCGGCCGATGAGCATGGCGATCAGCGCGCCGACGACCGAGGTGTTGGCGGAGATCCCGAGCTTGGCGACGAGGTCCGCGCCGATGACGGCGCCGACGACGGACAGCACGGCGAGGACGACGAACACGACGGGTTCGCGCACGCGGGGGTGGCCGGCGCCGGAGGTTGCGTCGGCGGGGCCGGAGTCGGAGGGCGGCGGCGCGGTGGCCGACGGCGAGGTGTGATGCGACACGGAACACCCCTTGGTGGGTGGGCCCTGCCCCGGGACAGGGAGGGACTTTTCGGGCAGGCTGCGGTGATCCGCGCGTACTCCGGCACGACGCACGTCGTACGGATGCGGCCCGCCGGACAGTGCCGCCGGGCCGGGCGGGTCAGGAGCCGAAGGCGGCCGTGGCCTCCTCGGCTCCGGCCAGAACGAGTTCGGTGATGCGGTCGACGGCCCGGGCAACGCGGTGGGCGGGCCCGATGACGGTCAGCGAGGCGGCGATGCTGCCGGCCTGGAACACGGGGGCGGCCACGGCGGCGACGGCCTCGTCGTACTCGCCGTGACTGACGCTGTACCCCCGGGTGCGTACCTCCGCGTACCGGGCCAGGAGGGTGTCGAGGCCGGTGACGGTGTGGTCGTTGAAACGTTGGAGCGGGGTGGCTCCGAACAGGCGGCGGATCTCCGCCTCGGAGTAGTGGGCGAAGATGGCGTGGCCGGAAGCGCCGGCGTGGCCGGGCATCACGGCCCCGACGATCGCGGTGTAGCGGACCGGTCCGGTGCCGTCGACGGCGGCCGCGCACCGGTATCCGGCGCCCTGCGGCACGTTCAGCACGACGCTCTCGCCGGTCTCCCGCAGCAGCCCGGCCAGGATGGGCCGGACCAGCGACGGCAGCACACCGCTGTGCTCCCCGGCCCGGGCGAGCCGGGACACGGCAGGCCCGAGCCGGTAGCGGCGGGTGGTGGTGTCGCAGGTCAGGAAGGAGCGGGAGGCGAGCGTGGTGAGGATGCGCTGGGCGACGGCCTTGTCCCAGCCGTGCCGGCGCGCCATCTCGCTCACCCCCCACTCGGGGCGCCGCTCGGTGAACGACAGCAGGGCGAGCAGGGCCCGGTCCGCTCCCTGAAGCACGCCGGGCTGGGGCGGAGCCAGGACGTCCGCGTCGTCGCGCCGGCCGGCCTCGTGGCCGGTGCCGCCGGCGGACGCTCCGCTCACCTCGTTCATGGCCTCGTCCCTTTCCTCGCTGATCCGGTGCGCTCAGCGCAACGTCGTTGCGCTGAGCGGTGAGAACTATGTGATCAGCGAGGCGTGGTGTCAAGGGCGTTCTTCGGCACGGTGGCGGTCCGGACGAGGCCGCCGGCCGAGACCCGGGCCCCCGGCTACAGCCGCAGCAGCACCGCGCGGGTGCCCAGCACGGGCAGGTCGACGGTCGTGGCGCCCTCGTCGTCCGGCGTCAGGAGGTCACCGGCGCACCCCAGGTAATCGGCCGCGCGGGCCTCCCTGACGGGGAAGCCCGGGGTGATCCGGCAGGCGACCGGTTCCTCGGCGAAGGACTGGAGCCGGACGAGCACCTGGCCCGGGGCCGGCACGGTGAGCCCCACGACGCGCACGCGCCGGTCGCCGATGCCCAGCAATGCGTACGCGGCGTCCGGGGCCGGGCTCTCCTCGCCCAGAGCGCGGACGGCGAGCAGCGGGCGGCTGCCCACGGCCGCGGTGCGCATGCCCAGCACGGGCCCGCTGATGTGCGGGGCCTGTCCGAAGGACACGCTGTAGCGGAACACATGGTCGAACGCCTGCTCGGAGGGGAAGTTGGTGTCCCAGATGTTGTTGTGCACCCAGGAGAAGAGCGTGCCGGGCTCGTCCTGGGCCAGCGACTGCGGGTAGGGCACGTACGGGACGGCGATCCCGCCCACCTGGACGAGCGGCGCGTCCTGCGTGGCGACGGCCGCGACCACCTCGTCCTCCGCGAAGCTCACCCAGCGTCGTACCGCGCGCATGTGCTGAGCGGACCCCGGCACGACCGGCAGCCCGGTGCCCGTCATGCCGCCGGTCGCCTCCATGCGGACGACAGGCCGGCGCATCGCGAAGGGGAACGCGAAGAACGCGCTCTCCTTGGTCAGCGTCGCGGGCTTCACGATCCTGTTCTCCAGATCGATCCGGGCCTGCCCGTGCGGCAGATGGACGCGCACCCGCAGCCGCTCGGTGCCGGCCGGGGCGCACTCGTAGACCAGGGTCTCGCCCGTGGCGTCGCGGAAACGGTCCACCAGGGCGGCCGGGGGCGCGGCCGTGCGGGAGGCGAGAAGATGCATCGACCCGTCCGCTGTGGTCTTGCTCGACTGATGGTTGAAGCCGCCCGCCGTGGCGTACTCGTCGTACACATAGGCGTTGAGCCCCACCGTGGCGTCCTGTCGCACCAGCTCCCGGCCGGTGCGCTTGTCGACCACCGAGCCGATCCACGCCGACCGCAGGTCCACCCGCACCCGCAGGAACTCGTTCTCCAGGACGCCCGGCTCCTCGGAACGGCTCTCCGGGACGGCCGGCGGCTCCTGTCCCGGGACGACGTCCACCCGTACCGCGCCATGCCCCGGCACCTCCGGGAGCCGGAACAGCAGGAAGCGGCCCGCCGCCCGGTGCAGCTCGTTGGTCTGCGCCTCCTCGGTGTGCTCCAGCAACGAGCCGTCGCGCGCGTCGAGCACCCGGACCGGGTCCTCCAGCGCGACCGTGCTCTCGGGAAGGAACAGCCGGACCGCCTCCGACCGCGGCCAGCTGCACGTATTGGTCACGTAGAAACCGGCGAGCGTTCCCTCGCGCGGGGAGAGCCGGCCGCCGAGCGCCGCACCAGCGCCGTCCAGGAGCGTCTTCGCGTCGTCGTGGGCGCGCAGCGCCTGGGCGTACTTCCAGTGCCACTGACGCTCACCGGAGGCGTGCCCGTGGTCGCCGTGCGTCCAGGGATCGCCACCGCCCCAGGTGTGCTCGTTGAACAGGGAGGCGGCCCGGTAGACCTCGGGCGCCGAAGCCGTGGTGCCCGAACCCGCCGCGCCGAGGATCTCCGCGTGCCCGGCGACCGTCTGGGCGTCGGCCAGCGCCGCCTGACCGTCCCGGGTGGCGGCCAGCGGGACCGCGCCGGCCCCGACCCCGTCCACCCACCAGTCGCTCCAGTCGCCCTCGAAGGTCTCCAGACGGTCCCCGTAACGGGCCTCCGCGTCGAGGAAGAAGTCCTCGTTGCGCGAGGTCCGCAGGGCGGGGAAGGCCCATTCCTCGTTCCACCTGCGCACGGTGTCCGCGATGACGCGGCGCGGCGGGCCGTTGTCCGCGAACTTGCCCAGGACCCGCAGGTGCAGGACGTCCCACGGATACGGATCGCCCTTGAACTCCTCGTCCAGGACCGGGAATCCGGGGATGCCCCGCCCCTCGTGCGGATACTGCCGGGTGGCCAGCGCCGACAGATAGTGCGGCAGCAGGTCGTCGACCCGGTCGTAGGACTCGTCGAAGCCCAGGATCGACCCCTCCATGTACGCCAGCCCGTGCGGGGTGTCGGTACGCCAGACCAGCACACTGCGTCCGCCCGGCGCACGCCACCGGAACAGCCGGGGCAGCGCCCCGCCGCCGGTGTGGTGCGGCACCGCCCGGCCCGCCCAGTTGTGGGCGACCGAGAGATAGCGGATGCCGCTGTCGGCGAGCACGTCGGGCAGGCCCACCACCTGACCGGGGACGTCCGTCTGCATGGCCGTGGTGACGTCGATGCCGTGCCGGGCGCGCAGTTCGCGTACCGGGCGCAGCAACTCGTGCAGTTCGTCCGTCGAGCACGTCTCCGTGTGCAGGTTGAAGGGCATCGCGGTCAGCTCGATACGCCCCTGACGCACCCGCTCCAGGAACTGCGCGACCTGCTCCGGCGGCCGGTTCGCCGACCAGTTCTCGAAGCTGAAGAACCCTTCGACGGCCCAGCGGAACTTCGACGCGTCGGGCCGGTCGTCCGTCGTACGGCACAGTTCGAGCAGGGAGTCGAGGTACTTGCGGCCCTCGGCGAACACGGTGCCCTGAGGGTCGGTGTAGCCGATGTCGAGATGGGCGTGCTGGACCAGGTGCAGCGTCCAGTGCCGCTGCGGGGTCAGCAGCACCTCGACGTGTTCGCCGGGAGCCAGGTCGGGCAGCTCGACCAGCACCGGCAGCGGAGCTTCGACCTCCGGGACCAGCATCCGGGTCTCGCCGGCCGGTCCGGGTATCAGCTCGCTGCGGACGGAGGCGCCGGACAGGGTGGTGACCGCGGCCCGGGCGAGAGGGCGGCCGGCCTGGATCCGCACGGACTGCAGGAGCCCGCCGTTGCCGTCGTGGCGCAGCAGCGGTTCGCAGGAGAGCCGGACGGGGTGTCCGCCGAGGACACCGGTGGCGCTCACACCGCGGTCGCGCAGGATGTCGCGGGCGATGTCGGAGTCCCACCAGGAGGGGCGGGACAGATCGGGGCGGGGCATGGAGAGTGTTCTCCGCTCTGGCATGGTGCCGGTTCGGTGCGTGGGGCGGGCGGGAAGAGACGGGGGTCAGGAGGGCTCGTCGGCGAGGCCCGCGAAGATCTGGACCATCGCGGACTGCTCCAGGGTTTCGGCGGAGGCGGTCGGCTCGTAGTCGCCGCCGCCCGAGGGCTGGAAGCGGAAGAGGCCGTCGGCGGGGTCGCGGTTCTCCTGCCACACCCGCTCGGCGTAGGCGCTCTCCGTCTGCCGGTAGGCCGGGTCGTGGCGGATCCGGTCCAG
This sequence comes from Streptomyces sp. NPDC008163, assembly GCF_042956885.1. Lineage (NCBI taxonomy): Bacteria > Bacillati > Actinomycetota > Actinomycetes > Kitasatosporales > Streptomycetaceae > Streptomyces > Streptomyces sp. NPDC008163. The sequence continues at coordinate 40,551 of NZ_JBIBHG010000019.1, forward strand.
CATCCGGAGGTTGTCGAAGTAGATCGCGTTGAAGATCGCCGGCTGGTCGTGCAGCCGCTCGCCCTCCTTCCAGTACGCGAGCGAGCCCTCGGCGTCCTGTACGGCACGGTCGAGATACGTGCGGTCCCCGGTCGCCCGGTAGAGCGTGGTGGCGGTGCCGATCATGGCCCCGGAGTTGTACGTCCACAGGGTGGAGTTGACGGAGCCGTCGTCGCCGAGGCTGTTGCGGTACAGGCCGGGGGACTGGCGCAGGCACGACCAGTTCCACTCGTACCACCGCCGCGCGCTCGTCAGGTAGCGGCTCCGGTGCGTCTCCTGGTGGAGCCGGGCGGCCAGTTCCGCCGCCAGGCCCGTGACGTTGGCGGCGCGCATGTCGTTGGCCGGGGAGTCGACCCAGCGCATCCCGCCGGGGCACTCCTTGGCCGGGTCGTCGTCCCAGCCGCGGCTGACGATGTCGAAGGTCAGCTCGGCCCGGTGCAGGTAGGCGGCGTCGCCGGTGGCCTCGTACTGGTCCAGCAGCGTCAGCCCGACCACGGAGTTGTCGTCGTAGAAGACGTCACCCCCCTGCCCGAGCGGTGCCGGGAGGTACGAGTCGTAGCCGGGCCTGCCGTCGCGCGGCTCGAAGTACAGCTCCAGGGTCGTGAAGCGTTCCGCCGCGTCCGCCGTGTAGCGCCCGCCGGACCCGGGAAGGCCGGCCATGTCGACCGTCGCGGCCGCCGCCTCCCGCATCGGCCACAGATAGGAATGGGCGTTGTCGGCGCTGCGGGGCGGGGTCGCTTCCCGGTAGAGGCCGTGGTCCTCCGGGCCCTGGTACAGATGGCGCTGCAGCGCGTCGTACGTCCGCACGGCACGGTTCTTCCAGGGACCGGCCGTCGGATGCGACGCCGCGAGGGCGGGGGAAGAGCCGAGCGCCGTGCAGAGCAGGGGTGCTGCGGCCAGGGCGAGAGCGGTGCGGGCGGAGAGTTTCACCGGGATGCCTTTCGGGAATCGGCTCGGGGCGTCGGTGCGGGGTGTCTGATCGGGGGTGCGGCGGGGCTCAGCCGAGCTTGAGGCTGCTGACGAAGAACCGCTGCGCCGCGAAGAAGAGGACGACGGTCGGCAGCGAGACCAGCAGGGCTCCGCCCAGAACGACCGGGGGCCCCACGTTGGAGTAGTTGCCCTGGAGTTCGGCGAGCGCGGCCATCACCGGGCGGATGTTGCGGCTCGTGGACAGGGTGATGCCGAACAGCAGGTCGTTCCAGACGGCGACGAACTGGAAGACGAACGCGGCGATCATCGCGGACCGGGACAGCGGTACGTGGATCTGCCAGAACACCCGCCACCAGGAGGCGCCGTCGAGGCGCGCCGCCTCGACCACCTCCGAGGGCAGCGTCTGCGCGAAGTTGCGCATGATGAAGTACGCGAACGGGATCGCCACCGCCGCGTAGATGAGGAACAGCCCGAACTGCGCGTCGTAGAGGCCGGTGTTGGCGTACGCGAGGAAGAGCGGCCGCAGGAAGACCTGGAGGGGCAGCAGCGTGCCCGAGTAGATCAGCCAGAACCACAGGGCCTTGCGCCTGACCGGCATGATCACCGTGGCGAACGCGGCGGTCGTGGCCACCACGATGGCCGCGGCCGAGCTGGTCACCGCGTACAGCAGGCTGTTGCCCATCGCGGGACCGAGCCTGGCCCGGGACCACGCCTCGGACATGTTGTCGAACAGACCGAACCCCCCGTGCGGCAGCCAGTGCGGCGCGCCGCCGTATTCGGCGGCCGGCACCAGCGCGTTGACCAGCAGCAGCCAGGTCGGTACGGCCCAGAGGAGCGAGACGAGCACCAGGACCGTGTTGCGGACGGCGGTGCCGGCGGAGACGCGGCGTAGGGACATGCTCAGGCGCCTTTCGGAGTGAGCTGGCGCCGCAGATACAGCCAGGAGGCCAGCAGCACGATGACGGTGAGGACGACGGCGACGGCCGCTCCGGCGCCGGGACGCAGCGCGAGGAAGGTCTCCTGGTACATCGAGACGGCGAGCGTCTCGGAGCTGCGGCCCGGGCCGCCCTGGGTGAGGACCCAGATCAGGTCGAACGACTTCAGCCCGTTCACCAGACTGCTGCCGACGACGATCACGGACACGGTCCGCAGCTGCGGCAGGACCACGTACCAGAACTTCCGCAGCCCGTCGGCACCGTCGAGCGACGCGGCCTCCAGGGTCTCCGGAGGGATGGTCTGCAGACCGACCAGGAAGAGGATCACGGCCACCCCGGTGGCCTGCCAGGTGTTGGCGACGATCATGACGAGGGTGTTCCCCGGCCACTCCAGCAGCCAGCCCTGGGCGAACGACCCCAGTCCCAGCGCGTCGAGCGCCTGGTTGGCCGCCCCGTCCGTGGTCAGGAGGAAGTTCCAGACGACGGCCACGGCCGAGCCGGAGATCGCGTACGGCAGGACCACCAGCAGCCGGGCGATACGGGACCACCCGGAGCCGTTCGTCATCACCGCGATGCCGAGCCCCAGGACCAGCGGGAGGGCCACCGTGCCGACCACCCACATCAGGGTGTTCTCCACGGACTTCGCGAGGACCGGGTCGCTGAGGAACAGCCCGTAGTTGGTGAACCAGGTGAAGCCGGAGACCCGGCCGTCGCTGAAGAATCCGCGGTACAGCGTGATCACGAACGGCGTGAGGAGCAGGCCGCCGACGAGCAGGACGGCCGGGGCGAGGAAGCCCGCCGAGGCGATCCGGTCCCTGAGCCCCCGCGAGGGCGTACGGGCCGGGGGAGCGGGCGGGGCGGGGGAGGCCCCGGCCCGGGTGCGGCGCGCGTCGAGGGTGGATGTCATGACTCGTCCTTGTTCCACGCGGCCCACTCCTTGGTGGCGCGGCCCGCCATGCTGCGCAGCGTCGCCTCGGGCGACATGGCGTGCGTCATGAAGGCTCCCAGGTCATCGGTGTTCCCCTGCATGAGATTGGGCGGTCCGGACTGGCCGTAGCGGGGCAGTTCGGTCCAGTGCTCGTCCCGCGCCCGCTTCCTGAGCCGGGCGAGCACCGGGTTGGAGGTGACCGCCTTCGGGTTGGCCGAGCCGTCCTGGAGGAAGTCGGTCCACACCCGCTGGACCGAGGGGTGCAGCCAGTGACCGGCGTTGGCCATCGCGGCGTCGTGCGAGACGGCCTTCTCCGGGACGGCGAGCACACCCGCCTCGGTGATCACGGAGCGCCGGGTGGCGGCGTCCACGGGAGGCAGGACGAAGGCGTCGAAGTCCTCACCCGGCTTCATGCCCGCCGCCGCCAGTCCCTGCGACTGCCAGGAACCGTGCAGGAACATGCCGACCTTGCCCGTCTTCAGCGCGGCCGGGCCGTTGTTCTGGTCGAAGTCGGCCGGGGTCATCCAGCCCTTCTTCATGAAGTCCTGCCAGATCTGCATGGCCTTGTGCGCCTGCGGATCGGTGTACCGGGCCCGGCCCGCGATGAGATCCGCGTAGAACACCGGGTCGACCTTGCTGACCAGCTCCTCGAACCACTCGTAGGCGGGCCAGTTGCCGCTCTGCGTGGCCACGAAGGGAACGACACCGGACTTCTTGAGCACCTCCGCGGTGTGCAGCAGCTCGTCCCAGGACTCCGGCGCCCGCAGACCGTGCTTGTCGAAGACGTGCGTGTTGTAGAAGAGCACGTAGTACGACTGGTAGAGGGGCATCCCGTACACCGCGCCCCGGTAGGACATCGAGTCGCGCAGGGACTTCGTCACCCAGCCCTTGCGCTCGTACGCGTCCCACAGCCGCGTCAGGTCACTGAGGCTGCCCGTGCGGGCGAGCTGTTTGAGGTTGTAGCCCGCCTGCCACTTGATCAGATCGGTCGCCTTGGTCGTCTGCAGCGAGATCTGTGTGACCTGGGTGTACGCGGTCGGATTCGGGTTCGACAGCGGCCGCAGCGCGTAGCCGGTGAGCTTCTTCAGCTCGCGTCCGGCGGCCACGTAACCGTCGTCCCAGGTCGCGTTGTCGTTGGCCAGGGATGTCGTCCCCGGTTTCGCGGCGGTGCTGTCGCCCCGCGCGCAGCCGCCGGCCAGTGCGGCGGCCGCGCCGGCCCCGAGGCCGGCCAGCACGGTGCGCCGGCGGAGCGGGTGAGACGACTGCGCCGTCGTCTCGCCGGTGGATCTCATGGGCTCACTTCCCTCTGGACCCCGGCGGGGAACGCCTGGGCTCCGGTATGCGGTGGGGAGGCCACCGGAAGCGCGTACGGCGTGCGCCGTCGCGCTCCGGGTTGCGAGGATGTTAACGACACCATGTGGCTGAAACAAGGGGTTCTCTTGGCTGAACCAGGAAAGTCCTGTCAGGGGCCGGTTTTGTGAACCGATTCGATAGCCGCCTTGTCCGACCAGGGGTGTTATCGATACCATGCCGATGCTTGCCGGTCCCTTCTTCAGGAGCTTCTGTGCACCAGCCCCGTCCCTATGAACGCAACCCCCGGTACGCCGTCACCGGCGGCGCCGTCGTCACCGGCTGGGCCGCCGCCGTCGCGGACGTGCCCACGGCACCCGTCGTCCTGGCCCTGGACGGCCCCGCCGCCCTCGACTGGGAGGCGGCGGCGGGCGCCCTCGCCGCCGCCCTGCGCGCACGGGGTACCCAGGTGGCGCTGTGTGATGTGCGCGCCCTCTGGTCGGCCGACGCGGTCCAGCGGCTCTGCGTGCCCGACGCGGACGCCGACCCGTTCTTCCTGCCGATCGCCGGGTTCTCCATGGACGACCTGTTCGACACGCCTCCCGTCCAGCCGCGTCCGGCCGACGGCGTCCTGCTCGTATTCGGCCCCGGCGCCGCGCTCGGCGAGCCCGACCTGCTGTGGTGGGCCGACCTGCCCAAGCGGTACGCGGAGGAGGCCGTCACCCGCGCCGAACTGCCGCTCGGCGTCAACCTGGGCCGCCCCGGCACCCCTGGCGAGCTGCGCAGCCTCTTCTACACCGACTGGCCCGTCGGCGACCGCCACCGCGACCGCCTGGCCCCCCGCATCGACCGCTGGATCGACCTCCAGGGCGAACACGGCCCGGCCTCACTGGACGGCGCGGCGGTACGGGCCACCCTGGCCGCCCTGGCCTCGGGCCCCGTCCGCAGCCGGCCCTTCTTCAACTCCACTCCGTGGGGCGGCCGGTGGGCCGCCCGGGAGCTCGGCTTCGAACCCCGCCACGGCAACACGGCCCTCGGCTACGAGCTGATCGCCCCCGAGGCCGGAGTCCTCGTCGGCCAGGACGAGACGGCCCAGGTGGAACTGCCCTTCCAGCTGCTGTGCGAACTCCACCCCGAGACGTTCCTCGGCCCGGACGTCCACCGCCGCTTCGGCACGTCCTTCCCGATCCGCTTCGACTACCTCGACACCGTGGGCGGCGGCAACCTCTCCCTGCACCTGCACCCCCGGGAGCGGTACATGCGGGAGACCTTCGGGTGGCCCTACACCCAGCACGAGACCTACTACGTCACCGCGTGCGACCCCGGCGCCCAGGTCTACCTCGGACTGCGGGACAGTACGGACGTGACAGCCATGCGCGAGGAGGTCGAGGCGGCCGCGGCCGAGGGAACCCCGCTGCGCGTCGAGGACCACGTGATGACGCACCCGTCGGAGAGCGGGCAGCTCTACATGATCCCGGCCGGCACCCCGCACGCCTCCGGCGAGGGCAATCTGGTCCTGGAGATCAGTGCCACCCCCTACCTCTACTCCCTGCGCTTCTACGACTGGCAGCGCAAGGGCGTATCCGGTGCGCCGAGGCCCCTCTCCTCCGCCCACGCCTTCGCCAACCTCGACACCGCGCGCCGCGGCGACGATGTCCTCAAGGAACTGGTGCAGGAGCCGAGGACCCTGCGAGAAGGCCAGGGCTGGCGCGAGGAACTGATCGGGGCGCTGCCCGAGATGTTCTACGCGGTGCACCGCTTCGTGATCGAGGGGCCCGGGCCCGCCGAGGACGACACCGACGGCCGCTTCCACATCCTCAACGTCTCCTCGGGCGGGGGCGTCGTCGTGGAGACCGGCCGGGGGGACCGGCACCACCTGGCCTTCGCCGAAACCCTCACTATCCCGGCGGGCGTGGGCGGCTACCGGCTGCACCCCGTCGGAAGCGAACCGGTGCACGTGGTGAAGTCCCTGGTGGCCCCGGCATGAGCCACGTCCCCGTACTGGAGATCGGCGGCACCCACGTGACGGCCGCCGTCATCGACACCACGTCCACGCGGCCGGCGCCCCTGTCCATGGTCCGGGAGCCGGTCCCCGCCGACGCGCCCGCCGACGAACTCCTCGACGCCATCGCCGCCGTCGGAGCCCGGGCAGAGCCCCCGGCGGGCGCCCACTGGGGCGTCGCGATACCCGGCCCGTTCGACTACGAGACCGGGGTCGGCCGTTTCCGCGGCATCGGCAAGTTCGAGTCGCTGCACGGCGTCGACGTCGGAGCGGAACTGCTCCTCCGGCTCCCCGGAGCCCCCCGCCGCATCAGTTTCGTCAACGACGCGGACGCCTTCGCCCTGGGCGAGTACCGGGCGGGCGCGGCGGTGGGGCGTCGCCGGGTCCTGTGCGTCACGCTCGGAACCGGTGTCGGCTCCTCGTTCCTGGACGGCGGGCGGCCCGTGACCGACGGACCCGACGTACCGCCCGGCGGCCGCGCCCACCGGCTCACCGTCGACGGGCTCCCGCTGGAGGAGGTGGTCTCCCGCCGGGCCATCCGCAGGTTCTACGCCACCGCCGCGGCCCTGTCCGGAGACGGACCCCTTCCCGACGTCCACGAGATCGCCGACGCGGCCCGGGCGGGCGACGGGGCCGCCCGGCACACGATCCGGCACTGCTTCGGCGCCCTCGGACGGGCCCTCGCGCCCTGGTGCGAGCGGTTCCGGCCGGACCTGATGGTCGTCGGCGGATCGATGGCCGGATCCTGGGACCTGCTCGGGCCCGCGGTGCGCGAAGGCATCGCAGCAAGCGCGCCGGCCGCCGCGCCCCCGGCCCTCACGGCACGGCGCCCGGCCGACGCGCCCCTCATCGGCGCCGCGCACTGGACCCTGCGCGAGGCCGCCGTCGCATCCCGGGCACGGACCTAGAATGACCGCGTCACCGACCCACGGGCCCGTCCACCGATCCGCAGGAGAACCGCACATGGCACAGCACCGCGCGGGCGACAACGGCGCCCCCACGATGCGCGACGTGGCCGCGAGCGCCGGTGTCAGTGCCATGACCGTCTCCCGCGTGCTCAAGGACGACGCCCGGGTCAGCGGCACCACCCGGGAACGTGTGCTGGCCGCCGTCGAAGCGCTGGGCTACCGGCGCAACGAGACGGCCCGCAGCCTGCGCCTGGGCGGCAGCGGGATGATCGGACTGGTCGTCACCAACCTCGCCAACCCCTTCTACTCCCGCCTGGCCCTGGGCGTGCAGGAGGTGGCCTCCGAACACGGCCTGCGGGTCCTGCTCAGCAACACCGCCGAGCAGGTCGACAAGGAGCGCGGCCTCGTGGCGGACCTGACTGCCCGTCAGGTCGACGGGATGATCGTCGTCCCGGCCGGAAGCAGCCACCGCCACCTCGCTCCCGCGGCGCTGCGCGGAATGCCGATCGTCCTGGCCTCCCGGCCTCCGGCCGGCATGGACGCCGACTGTGTCCTGGTCGACGATTTCGGCGGTGCCGAGCAGGCCGTGGGGCAGCTGATCGCGGACGGCCACCGCCGCATCGGCTTCCTGGGCAACCCGCCCGCCCTGTACACCGGAGCGGAACGGTTCCGCGGCTACTGGGCGGCCCACGAAACGGCCGGGATCGAACCCGCCGAGACCCACGTACGGCGCGGCCTCACCGACGTACCCACCGCCGAGGCAGCCGCACGCGCGCTCCTCGACGCCTCCGACGCGCCGACGGCTCTCTTCTGCACCAACAACCGGCTGACGCAGGGCGCCATCCGCGCCGTGCACGGCCTCGGCCGCCCGGTCGCCCTCGCCGGCTTCGACGACTTCGACCTGGCCGACGTCCTCGGCCTGCCCCTGACGATCGTCTCGTACGACGCGGACGAGATCGGCCGCCGAGCCGGACAGATGCTCATCGACCGCATCAACGGCTCGTCCGCAGAACCGATCCCGGCCCGCAGGACCGTCGTACCCACCCGCGTCATCCGCTACGGGACACGCTGAACCGGACTCCGCCGCCACCTCCACGGCACCGGTCTGCCCTCCTGCCCCGCCTTCCCCTCCGGAGCACCCATGCACCACGACCGAACCGTCACCGAACGCCGGCTCGCCCGCGTCCTCGACCTGCGCCTGAGGCCCGCCGTATACGGCGAGAGCCTTCCCCTCGACATCGCCCTGTGGGAGGTCCCCGGCGAACCCGCACCCGTGTCCGAAGGGATCCGCGCACCGTACGAACCGGTCCGCACGGGCACACCGTGGGGCCCGGCGTGGACGACCACCTGGTTCCGGATCAGCGGCACCGTTCCCGCCGGATGGGCCGGGCGGCGCGTCGAAGCGGTCCTCGACCTCGGTTTCGGGGCCACCCAGCCGGGTTTCTCCGCCGAAGGGCTCGTGTACCGCCCCGACGGAAGCCCGGTCAAGGCACTCAATCCCCGCAACGCGTGGCTGCCCGTCACCGAACGCGCGGAAGGCGGAGAGAAGTTCGTTCGTTACATCGAGGCGGCGGCCAACCCGGTGATCTTCGATTCGGGAAGCGCGGGTGACCCCTTCGTCCCCACCCGGGCCGGCGGAGTCCCCTCGTGGCTGAGCGGCGACACCGCACCGGACACACCGCTCTACCGCCTGAACCGGATGGACCTCGCCGTCTTCGAACCCACGGTCTGGGAACTCGTACAGGACCTGGACGTCCTCTCCGGGCTGATGGACCAGCTTCCCGAGGACTCCACCAGGCGCTGGCAGTTGACGCACGCCGTGGACCGGGCACTGGACGCGATCGATCTCCAGGACATCGCGGGAACGGCCGCACGCGCACGTGAGGTACTCGCCCCGGCGCTCGCCGCACCCGCGCACGCGGGGGCGCACCGCGTCTCCGCCGTCGGCCACGCGCACATCGACACCGCGTGGCTCTGGCCCGTACGGGAGACCGTCCGCAAGGCGGCCAGGACCGTCTCCAACGTCACCGCACTGATGGACGACCACCCCGGGTTCCGCTTCGTCATGTCCCAGGCCCAGCAGCTCGCCTGGCTCAAGGAGCAGCGGCCCGAGGTGTTCGCACGTGTGGTGGAGAAGGTGCGCACCGGGCAGTTCATCCCCACGGGCAGCCTCTGGATCGAACCCGACACCAACCTCTCCGGGGGCGAGTCACTGGTACGCCAGTTCGTCCACGGCAAGCGCTTCTACCTGGAGGAATTCGGGATCGAAACCGAGGACATGTGGCTGCCCGACACCTTCGGGTACAACGCCGCCCTGCCCCAGATCATGAAGCTGGCCGGCGTCAAGTGGTTCCTCACCCAGAAGATCTCCTGGAACGCCACGAACCCCTTCCCGCACCACACCTTCTGGTGGGAGGGCATCGACGGAACCCGCATCTTCAGCCACTTCCCGCCCGTCGACTCCTACAACGGAGACCTCTCGGGCGCCGACATCGGACACACCGAGCGCAACTTCCGGGACAAGGGCGCCGCCAACCGCTCACTCGTCCCTTTCGGGTACGGGGACGGAGGCGGTGGCCCCACCCGCGAGATGCTGGCCCGGGCCCGCAGGCTGGAGGATCTGGAGGGCTCGGCCCGCGTCGAGATGGAGAGCCCAGGGGAGTTCTTCACCAAGGCGCGGGCGGAGTACACGGACGCACCCGTGTGGTCGGGCGAGCTGTATCTGGAGCTGCACCGCGGCACACTCACCAGCCAGCTCGCCACCAAGCAGGGCAACCGGCGCAGCGAACACCTGCTCAGGGAAGCCGAGTTGTGGTCTGCGACAGCGGCACTGCGAACCGGCCTGCCCTACCCGTACGAACGGCTCGACCGGCTGTGGAAGACCGTGTTGCTCCACCAGTTCCACGACATCCTGCCCGGCACCTCGATCGCCTGGGTGCACCGGGAGGCCGAGGCGGTCTACGCCGAGACCGCCCGGGAGCTCGGCGAGGTCATCGACTCCGCGCAACGCGCCCTCGCGGCCTCCGGCGCTGAGGGGACGGCCCGCGAAACCGTGTTCAACGCCGCACCGCACACCCGCGACGGCATTCCCGCGCTCGGCGCGTCCCCCCGCGCGCGAACCGCCCGGCCGGTCGAGCCCCGCCCTGTCCAGGACGGCGGATTCGTCCTGGACAACGGCCTCGTCCGCGTCACGGTGGACACCCGCGGCCTGATCACCTCCGCGTACGACCTGACCGCCGGACGCGAAGCGCTCGCTCCCGGCACGGTCGGAAACCTCCTCCAACTGCACCAGGACTTCCCGAACCAGTGGGATGCCTGGGACGTCGACGCCTTCTACCGCAACACCGTGCGGGACCTGACCGAGGCGGACGAGGTCGTCGCCGTACCCGGAGGCATCCGGGTGGTACGAAGCTTCAATGACTCCCGCATCACCCAGGTGCTCCGTCTGCAGGAGAGCGGCCGCCGCCTGGACGTCGAGTCCGACATCGACTGGCAGGAGTGCGAGAAGATCCTGAAGGCGGCCTTCCCGCTCGACATCAGGGCCGCGGAGTCCAGCGCGGAGATCCCCTTCGGCCACGTCCGGCGTCCCACCCACACCAACACCTCGTGGGACAGCGCCCGCTTCGAGGTCTGCGCCCACCGCTATCTGCACGTCGAGGAACCAGGCTGGGGCGCGGCCCTCGTGAACGACTCCAGCTACGGCCACGACGTCACGAGGGACGTCCGCCCCGACGGCGGAACCACCACGACCGTACGCCTCTCGCTCCTGCGCGCCCCGCTCTTCCCGGACCCCGACTGCGATCGCGGCGAACACCGCCTGCGCTACGGACTGGTCATCGGTGCCGCGCTGCGGGACGCGGTCCGTGAGGGCTACCGCTTCAACCTTCCCGAGCGCGTCGTGCCCGGGGGAGCGCCCGTCGAACCCCTCGTCCGGACGACGGACGAAACCACGGGCGACGTCGTCATCGAGACGGTCAAACTCGCCGACGACCGCTCGGGCCGCGTGATCGTCCGCCTCTACGAATCCGCGGGCGGCCGCGCGCGGGCGACGCTCAGGGCCGGATTCCCGCCGGCCGGCGCGCGGATCACGGATCTGCTGGAACGGGAACTGACGGATGAGCCCGCACCGGCCGTCCACGGACAGGACGTCCACGTGGACTTGCGCCCGTTCCAGATCCTGACCCTTTGTCTGACTCCGGCTGCCTGACGGCTGCCGCCGGCCCCGCACGAGATCGTTAGGATCCCCCCATGGAAATCGAACCCGGGATCGAAGAGCTCATCGAGGACCTGACCAGCGGCGACTCGGCACGCGTGACCGCGGCGGTGGAGCGGCTGGCGGCCCACGGTGAGAACGCGCTGCCGAGGTTGCTGGAAGCGGTGTGCGCCGACCAGTCGCCCCAGCGCCTCGAGGCGTACGGCGAGGTGCTGAGCCGGATCGGTGCGCCGGCCTTCGACGCCGTCCTCGCGGCGGCGAGCGCCGGGCAGCTGGACGGATGGCTCAGGGCCCGGCTGCTGCGTGTCTTCGACGAGCGTTGTGCCGGTCGGTACGCGGCACTGGCTCTCGACCCCGACCGCTGGCTGTCGAACGTCGGCTACGAGGGATTGCTCAGGCTGCGCGTGGACTCCGAGGCCGGATTGCGGGCCCTGGTGGAGAAGGCCGCCCGGGGCGGCGACTTCTACGGCGAGCCCGGCAAGTACCTCCACGCCATGTGGGACGCCTACGCGCCGCGCCTGCGGGACCTGTGCCAGGACCCGGCTTCCTCCCGGCCGGAACGGCGCGGCGCGCTCGGCCTCCTGATCGAGGGCGGCGGGCTGGACGCGCTCGACGCACGCGACCGGATGCTGGTGGAGCGGCTGGTACGGGTGAAGCTCCCGGGCGGCGTCCGCGCGGTGCCGGACACGCAGCTCAGCGCCTGGTGGCTGGCAGTGCCCGGGGACACGTACGAGGGCGTCTTCGAAGCGCTGGGCCTGCACGATCCGCGCCCGGTGCCGGTCCCGACGGGTGTGGCCGCCGCGATGTGCGAGGAGATACCGAACCCGAGCCCGGACGACCCCTCCCGCGGCACCAGCCGGGCCTTCGTCACGCCCGAACTCGACGGCTGGCGACTGGTGTTCGGCCAGTTCCCCCAGCTCGTCGGGTACGACGACTGGAACGACATGGTCGAGACGGTGGAGCGGGTCAGCGCCGCGTGCGGCAAGGCCCAGCTCTTCTACGTGGACGACGCCGGCGGCGCGGACATCTGGTTCGCCGCCGAGGACGGCCTGATCGTCCGGCAGTACGCGGCGGAGGGCGGCTGGGACGAGGACGACGAGGACGACGACATCACGGGCGGCGTCCGCGACGTGTGCGGCGACCTGTCGGTCGACCCCGACCTGGTGGGGGTCCTCGACACGGTCGTACGCGGCCACGGCTGGCTGGCGGTCACCGCACCGGACATGGGTCACGGCCAGTTCCCGGGTCTGCTGCCGGTCTGACCGCGTCAGCGCCCCCGCCCGGGGTAGACGCGAAACCGAGGGAGCCGAACCTACGGAGGGAACATCATGGGGGAATCACTGCGCGCGGTGGGCTGGGCGCGGTCGTTGCCCCTGCACAGCGAGGTCAAGGCCGCGCGGGAATGGGCACGCGGCCACCTGGAGACGCTGCCGTGGGCGCACGACGCCGCGGACGTGGTCGACGACGTGCTGCTGACCGTCTCGGAGCTGGTCACCAACGCCCACATCCACGCGGGCAGCAGCGCACAGCTGGTGATGACCTGGGACGAGAGCTGCCTGCACGTCGCCGTCCACGACTCCTCGCCGACGCTGCCCACACCGCGGCCGCCGAGCACCGAGCGGCCGAGCGGCCGCGGCATGTTTCTGGTCGACGCCCTGGCGGACGACTGGGAGGCCCACCCCTGCAACGACGGCAAGATGGTGATCGCCTGCTTCCGCCCGCCCCGCCCCGGCGGATGACACCGCGCGCCGAGCCCGTCCCCGGGGCCCCACGCGAAGCCCTTGCCGTCGGCGCCACAATGACGTGGCGGTCCGTGGGGACGGGTGGCAGGATCGGTCGGGCACGGGACGGAGCACGGGGGAGGCCGGATGCGTTTTCGTGTCCTCGGCCCTCTCGAAATATTCGACGGCACCCACTGGCGGGGGATCTCCGCCGCGAAGCCGCGCACCTTGCTCGCCGCCCTGCTGGTGCGGCGCGACACCCCCGTCCCGACGGACCGGCTGGCAACGGAGCTCTGGGGCGACCGCGAACCCAGGGCCGCAGCCAATCTCATCCAGCAGTACGTGCTGCGGCTGCGCCGCGAACTCGCCGATCCACAGGGCCGGTTGATCGTCACCCGATCACCGGGCTACCAGGTGGTGCCCGACAGCGGGGATGATCTGGACGCCACCGCCTTCGCACGGCTGGGAGCATCCGGCCGTGACGCGCTGGCCGCCGGCGAGGCGGAACACGCGGCGGCGCTGCTCGCCGAGGCGCTCGCACTCTGGCGCGGCCCCGCACTCGCCGACGTACCGGCCGGACCGGTGGTGGAAGCGGAGGCGGCACGCCTCGACGAACAGCGCCTCGACGTCCTCCAGGCCCGGATCGAAGCGGATATGGCCTGCGGGCGGCACGCCGAACTGGTACCGGAACTACGGCAGTCCGTGCGCGAGCATCCCCTCCGGGAAGGACTGTGGGAGCAACTGATGCTGGCGCTGTACCGGTCCGGCAGACAGGCGGAAGCGCTCGACGCCTACCGGGAAGTGCACCGGCTGCTGACCGCCGAGCTGAGCGTCGAACCGTCCGCCCCACTGCGCGAGCTGCAACTGCGGGTGCTGCGCGGCGATCCGGAACTCGCCACCCCCGCACCCCGGCCAAGGCCGCCGAAGGTGCCGTCCCGCCCCGGACGTGCACCTGCGCCACCGCGCCAACTCCCCGCAGCCGCACGCGGTTTCGCGGGACGCCGGGCCGAACTCCGGATGCTGGACGGACCGCGCGATGACGCGGCCACCGGGACCGGCCCGGCCGTACGCGTGATCACCGGCACGGCGGGCGCGGGCAAGACGGCCCTGGCACTGCACTGGGCACACCGTGCGGCACCGGACTTCCCGGACGGACAGCTGTACGTGAACCTGCGCGGCTTCGACTCCGCCGCCGGGCCGGTGCCACCCGGCGAGGCGATCCGCGGCTTCCTGGAGGCCCTGTCGGTGCCGCCGGAACGGATCCCCGATCCGCTGGAGGCGCGGGCTGCACTGCTGCGCACCGAGACCGCAGGCCGCCGCCTGCTGTTCGTCCTCGACAACGCCACCGACGCCGCCCAGGTACGCCCCCTGCTGCCGGGCGGGCCCGGTTGCGCCGTGGTCGTCACCGGTCGCGGCCGGCTGGCCGGCCTCGCCGTCACCGACGGCGCCCTCCTGCTCTCCCTCGACGTGCTGCCGCGCGAGGAGGCGCACGAACTGCTCGTCGCCCGGCTCGGCACGGACCGGATCACCGCTGAACCCGAGGCGGCGGCCGAGCTGATCGGCCTGTGCGCCCGGCTGCCACTGGCACTCGCCGTGACCGCCGCCCGCGCCGTCGGCCGACCCGGATTCGCGCTCGGCGCGGTCGCGGCGGAACTCCGCGACACACGAGGCCGACTGGACGCGCTGGACGCCGGCGAAGGAGTGAGCAGCGTACGGACGGTCTTCTCGTGGTCGTACCTCCGGCTCGACGCCGGAACGGCCCGGGTGTTCCGCCTGCTCGGGCTCCACCCCGGCCGCGACGCCGCCGCGCCCGCCGTCGCGGCACTGGCCGGGCTCCCCGTCCGGCAGGCGGCAGGGGCGCTGACCGCACTGGCCCGCGTCCACCTGATCGATGAGCACCAGCCCGGCCGGTACTCCTTCCACGACCTGCTGCGCACCTACGCCGCGGAGCTGGCGGTGACCGAGGACTCCGAGGCGGCACGCACCGAGGCGCTGCACCGCCTGTTCGACCACTTCCTGCACACCGCGCACGCGGCGGGCGGGCGGCTCGCCCCGGTCCGCGCCCAACTTCCCCTGTCGCCACCGGTGCCCGGCTCCGTCCCCCGGTACCCGGAAGGGTACGAGGAGGCGATGGCGTGGTTCGAGGCGGAGCACTCCGCACTGCTCGCGGTCACCGACGCGGCGGGCCCAGCAGGATTCGATGGTCACGCCTGGCAACTGCCCCTCGTCATGGGCGACTTCCTGCACCTCAGCGGCCGCTGGCACGACTGGGCGGCCACCCAGCGCACGGCCATCACCGCCGCCCGGCGGCAGGGGGACGCGGCCGGGACGGCACAGTGCCACTGCGAGTCGGGCCGGGCCGCGATCCGGCTTGGACGGCACGAGGAGGCCCAGGAGGAGCTGTCGCGGGCCCTGGAGCTGCAACGTGAGCTGAACGACCCGACGGCACAGGCCCACACGTTGCGCGCGCTCGGCTGGTCGTACGAGCAGCAGGGCGACTACCGTGCCACGCTCCGCTGCGTCGAGCAGGTACTCGAACTGGAACGCGCGGCCGGCAACCGGGCCGGATGGGGCGGCGCGCTGAACAACATCGGCTGGTGCCACACCCATCTGGGGGACCACGAGAAGGCGCTCGCCTGCTGTGAGGAGGCGCTACGACTGCACCGGGAGGAAGGCAGCCCGCTCGGAGAGGCGTACACCTGGGAGACCTTCGCCGTCATCCGCCGCGCCATGGGCCAGTACGCCGAAGCGCTCGACTGCTACCGCCGGTGCCAGGAGGGGTTCCACCGCCTCGGCAACCGGTACGGAGAGGCGGTCGCGCTGCGCGGACTCGGCGAGGTCCGCCGCACCCTCGGCGACTCCGAGGGCGCGCGCGAGGCGTGGCGGAACTCCCTCGCCCTCTTCGACGAACTCGACCACCCGGACGCGGACGCCGTGCGCGAGCTGCTGCGGCCGGCGGACTGAGCCGCCGGACGCGGGCCCGCACCGCACCCGACCTGCGGCACCGGCCCAAAGCGCCGTCAAAGCGGAAGTTCAGCCCCGGGCATCAGAGTTGCGGCCATGCCCTGGGGGGTCCGGGGTCCGCTGAGGCCGAAAGCGAGTGGGTGGATGCGCGTCGCGCTCAAGGAGTGCTCCTGGCAGACGGTGGGGGAGGACCTGATCGTCGTCTTCGACCCCCGTGAGTCGATCACTCTGGAGGACCCCGAGGGGAAGGTCGAGGCGCTGCTCTCCGTGCTTCGCGAGGGGCCACGTGGCGCCGACGCACTGCGTGCCGCGCTCGCCGGCCGGGGCGTCGAGGTGACGGACCAGGAGCTCGGCGGGGCGCTGACGGGGCTGGCGGGCCTCGGGCTGGTCGAACGAGACGAGGGCCGGTTCACCGGTGAATCCGCAGTCGACGAACGGCACTTCTCCAACCTGGCGTTCTTCGGCACCTTCTCGGACCTCGACCGGCACCGCACCGACTTCCTGCGCCGGGTGCGCGACGCGCACGTCCTGGTGCTCGGTGTGGGCGGTGGCGGCTCCTCGCTGGTGCAGTGCCTGGCCGGTCTCGGTGTCGGCCGGCTGACGCTGCTGGACCACGACCGCGTCGAGACACGCAACTTCGCCCGGCAGTTCCTTTACCGCTTCGAGGACGTCGGCCGCTCGAAGGTCGAGCGCGCCGCTGCCTGGGTGCGGGCGTACGACCCGGACATCGAGGTGCGCACCGTCGACCGCTGGGTCGCGGGCCCCGAGGACCTCACCGATCTCACCGACGGGATCGACCTGATGGTGGGCGGCCTGGACGGTCATCCCGACGCGGGCCTCTGGGTCAACGAGGCCGCGGTCCGGGCCGGAGTACCGCTGGTCGTCGGCGGCGCGACCCGAACGCTGCTTTCGTACATGTCCGTCGACCCGGGGAGGAGTGCCTGCCTGGCCTGCGAGTTCTCGCAGCAACCGGAGGAGGGCACCGGCGCGGCGGCCGCGGAGGACCTGGTGCACGACATGCGCACGACCAACCCGCTCATCGGCCCGGTGGCCATGCAGGTCGGCTCGCTGATCGCGCTGGAGGGCCTGCGCTATCTCACCCGGTTCCAGGAGCCGCTGGCCGCCGGCGCCCGGGTCCGGCTCGACCTGCGCGAAGGTCTGGCGGGCAGCCGGGTGCCGTTCCCGGACGTGCCGGACTGCCCGGTGTGCGCGCTGGCCCCGGCACGGGCGGCCGTGGCATGACCGGCCTGGACGGATCCGCGCGTACGACCGTGCGGCTGCGACCGCTGAGCCTGGTGCCCGAGGGGGAGGACGAAGTCCTGGTCGGCGACCCGGGAACGGGGCAGTTTGTCGCCATTCCCACCGTCGGCGGTGTGGTCATCGAGGCGCTGCTGCGCGGAGCGACGATCGCCGAGGCCGCCGCCGAGGCCGAGGAGTTCGCCGGACAGCCCGTCGACGTGCCGTCCTTCGTGGAAACCCTGCGCGAACTCGGCTTCCTCGACGAAGGACAGCAGAGCACCCCGGTCCGCTCCGCGCCCGTCCAGGGCGGACGATGGCTGGACGGGGTCCGCCAGGAGGTCGCACGCCCCTTCTTCGGCCGGGTCGCGTGGAGCTGCTACGCCGCGTGCGCGGTGCTCGCCCTCGCCGTGTTCGTGTTCCGGCCCGGCCTCTTCCCCGATCCGGCCACCGACGCGTTCGTCGTGGACGACGTCGGCCTCGGCACCCTGATCCTCATCCCGCTCGCCACGGCCGCCACGGCCATCCACGAGGTTGGGCACTGGTTCGCGGCCCGCGCGCTCGGCCTCGGGGCCAGATTCGGCATGGACCGGCGCATGGGATTCCTGCTGGTCTTCGAGACCGACCTGACCCAGTTGTGGACCGTGCCGAGACGCAAGCGGTACGGGCCGCTGCTCGCCGGCCTCGCCCTCGACACGGTGCTGCTGGCCGTACCGCTGGCGGCGCGGACGCTGATCGACACAGGGGCGTGGGCAGCACCGGATCCGCTCGACGCGGTGCTCGCCACCTGGATCTACGTGAAGCTCACCGCGATGCTCTGGCAGTGCATGGTCTTCCTGCGCACAGACCTGTACGCGGTCCTGGTCAACGCGCTGGGCTGCCGCAACCTGTGGCGGGTCTCGACCCTGATGCTCCGCCGAGCAGTCGGCCGTCTGGATGGAGCAGGAGCGGGCGAGCTGGCCGACGCGCATCCGGCCGATGTGCGGGCCGGGCGCTGGTTCCGCTGGGTCCGGTTCTTCGGGGCAGCACTGACCCTGGCCTGGGCGGGACTCTTCCTGGCGCCCTCCGCCTGGGAGGTGCTGCGCTGGGCCGCCGACCGGCTCGGCGCGGGCCCGGCCACCGCACCGTTCTGGTGGGCGCTGCTCTGCACCGCGGTCTGGCTGACCCCCTTCGTTCTTCCCGCGATCCTCTCGGTCCGTGAGCGCGCACGGCGGCTCACGAGGAGGACCTGAGATCCCGCGGGTACCGGTCCTCCCGGCCCGGCACAGCGCCGGCCCGGGGCACGTCATCCAGCCAGAGGGAGGTGAATCGCATGGAGATCAAGGTCCGCAAGGTCGAGGACGTGAAGGCCACGGGGCTCCAGGTCTGAAGTCCGGGCGCCTGATCCACCGAACGGTGGGTCCGGGTACGCAACCCCGCCGGGGAGGGGAGGAGCATCGGACTCCTCGCCTCCCCGGCGGGAGCCGCGTTCACCTACGGAAGCACGATGTCGCGCCCGTCCCCGCCGTCCAGGGTGTCCTTCCCCGTGCCGCCGCAGACGAAGTCGTCGCCGCCCTCGCCGTGCACCACGTCGTCGCCGGAGCCGCCGAGCAGGACGTCCCGGCCGTCCCCGCCCATGACGTGGTCGTCGCCGGTGCCCGCGTACACGATGTCGTCACCCTCGTATCCCTCGATCATGTCGTCGCCGCTGCCACCCCACATCCGCTGGTTGCCGCTGTCGCCCATCAGGTGGTCCATGCCGTCGCCGCCGTACAGGGTGGCTGGTCCCATGACCATGTCGTCCCCGGCGTCGCCCAGCACCGTGCGGGCGGTGTGGGCGTGCAGGACGTCGTCCCCCGGGCCGCCGCTGACGGTGTTCATTCCGGGGTCGAAGGCGGCGACCGTGTCGTCGCCGTCGCCGAGGAAGACGTCGATCCTGTCGGGCCGTGAGCTGTCGGCGGGCAGTTCGCAGACGACCACGGTGGGGTCCTCGGCGCCGGCGTACGCACAGTGCTCGCCGGGTTCGAGCGGGACCGCGTCCCGGAAGCCGATCCGGCGGATTCCGTCGCTCGTGTACATCGGATAGATGTTGAGGTCGTTGGTCTGTCCCGAAGCGGCGGTGAAGACGATCGACTGCCTCTCCCAGTCGGCCCCGACACGCGCCTTCGCCTCGGTGACGGGGGCGGCGACGGAGCCGGCGGCCGCGGGGCCGACGGCGAGACCGGCGGATAACAGCGTCACCGCGAGGGCGCTGACGGCGGCTCGGTTGCGGTTCATGAGACCTCATCTCAGGGGGGCGGCGGTGGGGCGGGTGGTGAAGGCAGTCTCCCGTGCCGGCCCGAATCCGCAAGAGCGCGAACCGACGCGGCGCCACGGTCCGGCTTGTGATCGACTCGGACTGTTTCATTGACATGTCCCGTGAAAGTCGTACCGTTGGGAGCGCTCCCACGACAGCTTTGCCACTGGAAGGAGTTCCCCCCACATGCGTAACAAGAGTCCGTTAGCCGGGCGTTCGAGGCCGCACTTCCGCCGGCCCCTCCAGGCACTCGTCATGCTGTTCGCCGTCGTCGTCGGCGCGTTGGCCTGGTCGGCCCCGGCCCAGGCCCACGGCACGATCGTCGACCCCGCGAGCCGCGCGTACAAGTGCTGGGAAACATGGGGCAGCAACCACATGGACCCGGCCATGCAGACGCAGGACCCCATGTGCTGGCAGGCATGGCAGGCCAACACCGACACCATGTGGAACTGGATGAGCGCCCTGCGGGACGGCCTCGGCGGCCAGTTCCAGGCGAAGACCCCCGACGGGACGCTCTGCAGCAACAACCTGTCCCGGAACGCCAGCCTGGACAAGCCCGGGGCGTGGAAGACGACGACGGTCGGCAACAACTTCTCGGTGCACCTGCGCGACCAGGCGTCCCACGGTGCCGACTACTTCAAGGTCTACGTGAGCAAGCAGGGCTTCGACCCCAAGACCCAGACCCTCGGCTGGGGCAACCTCGACTTCATCACGCAGACCGGCCGCTATGCGCCGGCGCAGGACATCACGTTCCCCGTCCAGACCTCCGGCTACTCCGGACACCACGTCATGTTCGTGATCTGGCAGGCATCGCACCTCGACCAGGCTTACATGTGGTGCAGCGATCTGAACTTCGGCTGAGCCGGGGAACCCCGCACCGGGCCCCGTCGGAGCAGGCGCACCCTGCCCCGACGGGGTTTCCCGCTCAGTACACCGTGTCCTGCTGATCCGGTACGACACTGCCGTCGCCACGCCGCACGGGCGCGAGGGTGCCGTCCGGTTCGGTGTAGGCGGCGGTCGAACAGGGATAGGCCGTGGTCCGGCGGGGCAGCGGCTCGATGAACATGGGGTTCACGACCCAGCGCCCGTCGGCGTTGTCGTAGGCCCGGCACATCACCTCGTTCTTGTTGCGGTTGAGCACCAGGTGCGCGCCCGTGGCATCGCCGACGAACGTCACATCGGTGTCGGCGTCACCCCCGCCGAGCGCGATCCGCCGGTGGGGAGACTGCTGGTTCCAGGCGGCCCGGCCCTTGATCCCGAAGATCTCCTGGTTGATCCAGCAGCGCTTGCCGTCGATGTACGGGATGGCCTCGCCCTCGGTGACGCCCACGCCGCCGCAGCCCTCGTTGCTGGTCGTGATGCGGCCCTTGCGGTCGAGCACCGACCGGATGGCGACGGTGTGCGCGCGGTCGATTCCGATGCCGCGCGACCACACCTCCGTGACCGGCTCGGAACCCGCCGAGACGATCCAGACGTCGAATCCGGCCTTCTGGAGCGTCCGCACGAGGTCGCGTTGCTGTTCGTAGTACCGCACATAGGCGGGAAGGACGTGGGTGCCGACGGTACGGGTCGCCCCGACCGGTGCGGCGAGGGCCTCCGCCCGAGCGGCCTCGGTGTACGCGCGCAGCTCGGGAACGGTGTGTCCGGCGAACAGCTGAGGCACCCACGCGTACTGCGGCACGGTGCGCCGGTGGTTCCACGTCCCGGCGAAGGCGGCCTCCCCGCTCATCGTGTGGCCGTCCTCACGGATCTGGAGGATCTCGTCGGCACAGCGGGCGTTGGTGGAGGTGGGCAGGGGCGTTCCCGCCTTCACCCCGGTTCCGCAGGCATCGGTGAGGGCCTTGTCCGCAGTGCTGGTCAGCCACTTGCTGGTGTCCTTCCAGCTGGCGGGCCGGAGGATCTTGTCGTGCCGCAGGGACCAGCTGATGGTGGCGTCGGTGACGTCGTTCTTGGTGATGGTGTTGTCCCAGTCGAACGCCGCGACCGGGCGCGGTCCACCTCTGCCGCGGCAGGTGCCGCGCTCGTCGATCACGCGCTGCAGCCGGGCCCGGTTGTCGCCGTACCAGGGAAGGCCGTCGGAGAGCTGAGGGCAGCGGGACGTCGGCGCCGCCGGCACACGGCCGGCCGGTGCGGCCGACACGGGGCCGGCCGCGGTTGCGACCGCGAGTGCGGCCGTCACGGCCGAGGTCCGTGCGAGAACAAGTCGGGTACGCATGCGAGTGGACCGTACATCAATGTTTCGGCGATGTAGAGAGGGCACGCGGCGCCGTCCGCGCCCCCGAGGGGACGCGGACGGCGCGGGCACGCGGGTGCCGGGTCAGCGCTCGGCGGCTCCCTTCGTGGGGCTGCCCGTGAAGGTGAACTGCGAGCCCGGCTCGACGAGCAGGTCGCCGTCGCGCGAGTTCGAGATCGTCACGTTGGAGAGGGTCGCGTCACCGCGGGCTCCGCTCATCGCGAGGATGCCCGAGCCGTTGTTGGACTTGTCGATGCGTACGTCGGAGATCTTCGTCCCGGTGTACTGGCCGCCGCCCGTCTTGAACTGGATGCCGTCGTACGTCGAGTCGAGGATGTCGGTGTCGCGGATGGTGACGCCCGGGATGCTGGTCGCCTGCGCGAAGAGCGTGATGGCGCCGAACTCCTGGTCCTCGTTCCAGAACGCCCCGCCGGTGCGGGTCAGCGTGTTGCCCGCGATGAGCGTCTGGCCGCTGAAGGGGATCGGGTCGTGGTCGGTGGCGAGCATGATCCCCGGGTAGTTCATCGTGTCGGAGACGACGTTGTTCTCGATGGTGTTCCCGAAGCCGCCGTAGACCGCGATCCCGTTGGCCCGCCAGGGCAGTTGAATCGTGTTGTTGCGGAAGTGGTTGTTGGAGCCGATGTCGACGGAGGTGTCCTTGACGTACTTGCTCGACCAGACGGCGAGCGAGTCGTCGCCGGTGTTGCGGAAGGACGAGTTGTACACGGTCGAGTTACGGGTGCCGTTGGTGAAGTTGATGCCGTCCGCGTACGTGTCGCGGATCCGCATCCCGTTGAACTCCAGGCCGTCGCCCGGCCCCCACAGCTCGGGGATGTTGGAGTAGTCGCGGCCGACCCAGACACCGACGTTGGCGTGCTCGATCCACACGTTGGTGATCTTGGTGTTCTTCCCCAGGCGTCCGTTGATGCCGACGCCGCCCTCCGCGTTGCCGTCACCGCCGCGGATCCGCCCGGAGCCGAAGATGGCCAGGTCGGAGATCTGCGTGTTGTCGTCGATGTCGAAGCCGAAGTTGCCCTCGTGCGGGTGGTTGATGCCACCGGCGTCCTGCGGCTGCGTGAGGGTGTAGAGCTGCGAGTACCACATGCCGGCGCCCACGATCTTCACGTTCTTGATGCCGACCTGGTTGTACTGGCCGCGGTGCTGCGGGTCGGGGGTGAGGATCTTCTGCTCCTGGCGCCACTGCCCGGCCGGGATCCAGACGCAGGAGATCTGCCCGGCCTGGTCCGCCATGACGGCGCGCTGGAGGGCGTCGGTGTCGTCGATGCCGTCGTTGGGGACGGCGCCGTACTCGGTGATCGAGGTGCAATCGGAGGGCTTCGCCTTCGCCGGGGCGACCTGCTCCAGGTCCACGAGGTCCACGATGTAGAAGGCCGCGGAGTCCCCGGCGTCGCGCTGCAACCGGAACTTGGTGCCCACCGGATAGGTCTGGGTGAGCAGCGCGTTCGACTCGTCGAAGAGGCGCCGCGCGTCCCCGCCGGGGGTGTTGGTCAGACCCTCGGGGTCGTCGGTCGAGCCGTAGAGCCACGAGTGCTTCGAGGAGAGGTCGAGCTTGCGGACGAACTTCCCGTCCGCGTAGAGGCTGAGCGTCGCGGCCTGCCCGCCGCCCCCGGCGGCGTCCGGGATGGAGTTGCGCACCACGATCGAGTTGGTCGGGTTCGTGGAGGTGAACTCGACGTACTCACCGGTGTTGTCGAGCCGCACCGACTTGCGCCCGCTGGACTCGGTGGCGAAGTTGGTGTGGCCGAAGGTGCGCTTGGCGTCGCTGGTGAGCAGCTTGCCGGTGTACGTGCCGTTCTCGGCCTCGTACTCGGTGTACGGCACGGCGGCGCCCCGGCCCACGACGATCGAGCGGGCGAAGGTGTTGTTGTTCTCGTCGGTCTCGGCGACGGTGTTCGTCGCGTCGGCGCTCGCACTGAGCGTCGCGCCGCCGTTGGTCGCGGTCCAGGTGCCGGAGACCGGCACCTGCACGGAGGCGCCCGCCGCGACGGCGGGGGTGGTGCCGTTGAGCGTGGTCGTCCCGGCCGTCAGCCGGGTGACGGTGCCCGCCGCGACGGCGCTCGTGCCGCGGTTCTTGACGGTGACGGTGAAGCTGACGCTCGCCCCGCTCGCCGGGCTCTCCGGGTTGGTGGCGATGCCGGTGACCTGGAGGTCGGGCCCGGGGCTCTGCGTGACGACGAGCGGCGTGGCGCCCGCCCGGCTGTTGTTGCTGTCGTCCTGCTCGACGACGGTGTTGTTCGGGTCCACGGCGGCGGAGACCGCGTAGGAGCCCTGCGGGTGCGTGCCGGTGTTCACCGTGACGGTCGCCGAGGCGCCGGCGGCGAGCGCGCCGACGGCGGCGGTGCCCGCGACGGTGCCGTCCAGGCTGACGGCGACGGTGGTGGCGGGGGAGGCGGCCGTACCGGCGTTGCGGACGGTGGCCTTGACGTTCACCGCGTCCTTCTCGGACGGGGAGGCGGGCGTCCAGCTCAGGTCGGTGAGGGTGAGATCGGGGTTGGGCGCGGCGGTGCCCACGACCTCGACCTCGGCGATCTGGCCGCCGGGCGCACCGGAGTTGGCGCTGAGCGCGAGCCGGAGGTCGGCGGCGCGGCCGGAGACCGGGATGGTGACGGTGTTCTTGTTGCCCGCCGGGCTGAAGTCGTAGTTCGCGCGCGCCTTGAGCGTGGTGAAGGCGGACGCGCTCTGGCCGCGGCCGCTCACCTCGATCGCCTGCGTCCGTGCGCCCCACGCGGTGTCGGGGTTGAGCTTGACGACGACGGCGGAGAGCTCCGCGTCGGCGCCGAGCTTCACGGTGAGCTGCCCGGGCAGTCCGGCGGACTCCCAGTACGTGTTCACGTTCCCGTCATTGGCGTTGGCCGGGATGAAGGTGTGGACGTAGCCGTTGGCCTCGACGGGCTTGCCCTTGGCGAGGTTGGTGCCGGTGGGCGGGGTCCCTGGGTCGCCGGGGTCGGTTCCGCCGTCCGCACCGCGGACCTCCAGCTCCGAGAGCTGCGCGGCCTGCCAGCCGGTGTTGGCGGTGATCTGCACGCGGACGTACCGGACGTCGGTGGCGCCGAAGCCGATGGTCACGGCGCCGGCGGCGGAGGGGGTGAAGGTGCGCTTGGCGGAGCCGGAGAGGGTGCTCCAGGTGTCACCGTCGGTGCTGCCCTGCACGGTGAGTGTCTCGTCGCGCGCCTCCCACGTCGTGGGCAGCTTGAGGGTCACCTCGTCCACGGACGTCTCGGCGCCGAGGTCGACACGCACCCACTGCGGGAAGGAGCCGGCGGGCCCCTCCCAGTAGCTGCCCTGGTTGCCGTCGGTGACGTTGCCCGCGCCGTACTCGGCGTTGGCACCTCCGGCGGTGGCCGGGCGGCCGAGCGCGAGGTTGGGCCCGGCGGCAGCGGCCCGGGGCGCGGCGGCGTGCGCCGTGGCGGGGAGGAGTCCGAGGGGGATCAGACAGGCCGCGAGCAGCCCGGTGACCAGCCGTCGGACGGATGACTTCCGTCTCATGCTGTCCTCTGTTCGGAAGGGGTGGGGAGAGGGCCGAGGTGGGGTGAAGTCCCGTGATCAGAAGAGGTCTTGATTGTTTTTTGAGTGAACTAGTCAAGGTTTTGCGGTTGCTTGGAGATAGATTTCTGACAGGTTAAAGATTTGTCAACGGTTCTGACCGCGTTGTGACACTCAGCGGTCGGATATGACGCACTGTGCGGCAATCGGACCAGGAGCCGTCGCGCGCCGGAAGGTCACCCCCTACGCGGCACTCGCTGCCGCCGGGGTCGATGAACTCAGCCGGGTCCCGGCCGCGTTGGGTGACCTGCAACCGCGCCCGGGGCAGCCTTCGCGTCCGTCGGCGGGGTCCGGCACCGGAGGCGATTCACCGCGATGGCCGTTCCCCGGCGACGACGTCGCTGTAACGTCAGCCACGGGCCCTCGCAGGAAGGGTCGTCGAAGTAGGGGGAGGACTGTGCCTGACATATCCCGGCGAACACTTTTGGGCGGCACCGGGGCGGCCGCCGCATCAACACTTCTCACGACAACCGGAACAGCTCAGGCCGCGGACACCGCCGGTGGCGAGGACGGGCGCACACCGCAAAGAACCTCGAAGGAGGCCGAGACACTGATGGCCAGTGGCAGTCAGACCCTCAAGTACGTTGCGTACATCGCGAGTCCGGACATGGAAGTGCTGAACGACGCGACGTTCGGCGTCGGCGCGGAGACCGCCGACATGTGGGCGTATCTCGACGATGCCACGGCACGCCTCCAGGCGAGGCACCCCTCGTATTCCTTCACCCCTCGTCTCGTCCGGTACGACCAGGTGACCACCGAAATACCGCGCCCGTAACGGACACTGCGCCGGCCCGTCCCCGTTGGGCCGGCGCATGCGCCGGACCGTCACCGCCGGGGCGGTCGACCGGCGGCCGGGACCGGCTCCCCGGACCATGTGCCGCCTTCCGCGAGAGGGCTCGGGAGGGGAGTGAGCCCGAGCACCCCCGTGGCGGCCTCGGTCGCGAGGCGCTGCCACTGGCGGGCGTGGCGGATCATGGTGTGGCCTCCGTGCGCCATGCGAAGGCCGTAGGCGTGCGCTCCGGCGGCCTGAGCGCGGGAGAGGTAGGCCCAGGTGTCCGTTGCCCGGGTGATGCGGTCGCTCTCGTCGTGGAGGGCGATCACCGTGCGACCCCCCACATGGGAGGCGGGCTCGTCCGGCGGGCACCAGGGGGCCAGCGCGATCACGCCCCTCACCTGCGGATCGGCGGCCGCGCGGAGAGCTGCCCGAGCGCCCATGGAGTGACCGACGAGCACGACGGGGACGAGGCCCGCGATCTCGTACAGCTCGCTCAGCGCGCGGCGGGCGTCCGCGACGGGGTGGGCGTGGTGGCCGTTCCAGCCGCGGTGGAGGTAGCGGACGTTGCCCACGAGCACGTCCTCCTGGGCGACGGCCCGCTGGATGCTCCGGGCGAAGGGCTTCATGCGGAGGGCGGGGAGGTTGAGCGCCGCAGGAGGTTCCAGCGCGTCGGCGCGCCCGCCGTGGAGCAGGAGAACCGCGGCCCGGGCGCGCCGCACCGGGCGGTCACCGCCGACGAGTACGAGAGACGCGACGTCGGCGGCGCCGTTCGGGTGATCGGGGAAAGACATTTCCTGCCGTCCTGGTGCTCGGCATGCGGGCCACCGTTGTGTTCCGTGCTCAGAGTGTATGGAACTCCCGCCGCAGCGCGGTGAATCCGCGCTCCACGCGGCTGGGATGGACGCGGTTGGTGAGCAGGATCGCATAGCGCCCGGCCGCCGGGTCGAGCCACAGGCTCGTGCCGGTGAAACCCGTGTGACCGTACGACGCCGGGCCGAAGGTGTCGCCCACCGGGGATCCGGTCGGGTCCTGCCCCTGCCAGGCCAGGGCGCGCCGCAGGTTGAGGTGGTCCGTGCGCGGAGCGGTCATCAGCGTGAGGGTGTCCGGCTCCAGCAGCGGGGGACCGCCGTCCAGCAGACTGAGCGCGACGCGTTCCAGGTCCGCGAGCGTGGAGAAGAGGCCGGCGTGTCCGGCGACGCCGCCGAGTACCACCGCGTTCTCGTCGTGCACCTCGCCGACGACGGTCCGGCCGCGCCAGGGGCAGGCTTCCGTGGCCACCGCGCGCACCCGCTGGGCGGGAGCCGGACGGAAACAGGTGTCGGTGAGGCCGAGAGGTGCGCACACCAGCTCGCTCATCAGCTCGTCCAGGCCCCGGCCGGTGGCGTGTTCGGCGATGAGGCCGAGCAGGATGAACCCCTGGGAGGAGTAGGTGACGCGGGTGCCGGGCGCGGCGGTGCGCGGCAGTGTGCCGAGCGCCGTCAGCAGGGACTCACGGGTCGGGTGGTCGCGGTAGAGCGGCACTCCGCCCGGCAGCCCCGAGGTGTGGTCGAGGAGTTGGGCGATCGTACGGGGAGCGTGCGGGCTGTCCGCGTAGCGGGCCAGATGCTGTCCGACGGTGTCGCCGAGGCGGAGGTCACCCCGGTCCACCAGCGCCATGACGACCAGGCCCGCCAGCGGTTTGGTCACGGACGCGAGGTCCCACAGGTCCTTTCCGTCCAGCGCGGGCCCACCGTGTGCGCGGGTGCCCGTCCAGCCGCGGTCCCACGGTCCTTCCGCGTCGCCGAGCGACCAGGCGGCACCGGAGTAGAGACCGCGCGTCCGCCCGTCCTCCAGCAGCCGGCGGCGGGAGGCCGACCGCGCCCCGGAGGCCGTCGGGCCGTTCGGGCCGGGGGCAGTCCCGCGCGCCCCGGAGGTCGTCGCCACGTCCCGGTCCGCGCTCACCGTGACTCCTCCGTCCTGCCGCTGCCACTCGTCCCCGCGCCGGGTCCCGTATCGCGGTCGGGGCCCGGCACCAGTCCGAGCCGTACGCCGGGCTGCGCGGCCAGGCCCGCCGAGACCGCGGCGGCGGCCGACCGCACCATCGGACCGTAGAGCCGCGCCGCCGCCTCGTCGAGCGTGAAGGCGAGACCGCTGAGCACGAGGGCCCCCACCGCGCGGCCGTCCGCATCGCGCACCGGGGACGCGAGCGCGCGCCGGTCGAGCCAGGCGTCGGTGCCGTCGAAGGCGTAGCCGTCCCGGGCCGCGGCGGTCAGGATCGCGCGGGTCACCTCGTCCACGGGTGCACCGTCGGGGGCGGTGGACAGCGGTGCGCTCTCCGCGTCCGGCAGGGCGGCCAGCAGGGCGAGGCCCGCCGCTCCGGCGGTCAGCGGTTCACGGAAGCCGGGGTTCAGGCCCAGGCCGAAGTCCTGCGCCGGAGCGCGGACGTCCAGGTGGACCACCATGCGGTCGTCGCGGACCACGTACGAGGCGAACAGCCCGGTGCGCACGCGGAGTTCGTCCAGAACGGGTCCGGCCCGGCGCAGGGCGGCGTCGTCGGCGAGGGCGCCCGCGGCCAGGCCGAGGAGCCGGGGTCCCGGCCGGTAGCTGCCGCCCGGGCCCGGCTCGGCGTAGCCCGATGCGGCGAGGGCGCGCAGCAGCCGGTGCACGGTCGGCTTGGCCAGCCCCGTACTCCGGGCGAGGTCCGCGAGGCGGTGCGGGGCGCCCGCCCCGGCGAGGGCCGTCAGGACTTCCATCGCCTTGTCCACCGGGCCGGGCGCGGGCGGTGCGCTGTCCCCTCCGGTGGCGTCCACGGGCGCCGCGGCGGAGGTCTGCTTCTGCGAACGACTGTTGACCGGTTTCCCCATGTGGCCTACCTTACCCGAACTGCATTCCATTCACCGGAACGAGTGTGTTGCCCAATGGAACGAATACGTGAAGGGGGAGGCGGCCCGGGACTCGGGTACTCCCGCCGTTCGGTGCTGCGTCTGAGCGGCCTCGCGGTGCCCGCCCTCGCGGCCCCCGCCCTGCTGACCGGGTGCGGAGCCCCGTCGGCGGCCTCGGCCGGCAATGTGCTGCGGGTCTCCCAGACCGGGGACCCGAAGACGATGGACCCCCACAAGCAGGGCGACATGACGTCGATGAACGCCCTGATCAACATGTTCGACACGCTCACCACACGCGGCCGCGACAACACGCTCCAGCCACGGATCGCCCTGTCCTGGAAGGCCGTTGAGCCCAAGGTGTGGCGGTTCGAGCTGCGCCGGGGCGTCACCTTCCACAACGGGGAGCCGTGCGACGCCGAGGCCGTCCGCTTCAGCATCGAGCGGTTGCTCGACCCCGCGACGAAGTCGCCCATCGTGGAGCTGCGTTACGTCGAAGGCGTCAAGGTGGTCGACCCGCACACGGTCGACGTGCGTACCTCGGTCCACGACCCCATCCTCCCCGCGAAGCTGTCCCTCTTCGGTGGCGTCGTGGTACCTCCGCGCTACCTCGCGAAGGTCGGCGACGAGGGCTTCGCCGCACACCCGGTGGGCACCGGCCCGTTCACGTTCCGGCACTGGCAGCGCGACCACGAACTGCGCCTCGCCGCCTTCGACCACCACTGGCAGGGCCGCCCGCACGTCGACGAGCTGGTCTTCGTACCCGCCCCCAACTCCTCTTCCGCACTGGCCGCGTTGCAGAGCGGCGGCGTCGACATCGTGGCCGGCATGACCCCCGACGCGGCACAGCAGCTGGCCGGCTACCCGGGCGTGCAGATCGGCCACCACACCGGCATCCGCACCTCGTACCTGTCGCTCGACACCCTCACGGAGGGACCGCTGCGCGACCGGCGCGTACGGCAGGCCCTCAACCACGCCATCGACGTGCCCCTGCTCATCAAGGCCGTGCTCGGCGGGAAGGCCACCGAGGTCCCGGCCATGATCCCGCGCGGCGCCTTCGGTTTCGACGAATCCGTGAAACCCTTCGAGCGTTCGCTCGCCAAGGCCCGCGCGCTGCTCGCCGAGGCCGGGCACCCCGACGGCATCAGCACCTCGATCACCGCCTCCAACCTGGACGCGAACGTGGCCGAGGCCATCGCCGGCCTGCTGGCCCGCGCCGGTGTCCGGGCCAGGGTGAACCTGCTCGACCCCGGCACGTACTCCCAGCGCCTGACCTCCTCCAACCACGGTGCGCTCGGCCCCGTCTATCTCGCCGCGTCCACCGTCTGGACCATGGACGGCGAGAGCATGCTCCAGTCGAACGTGCGCAGCGACCGGCGGCAGAGCCGCTGGCACCACAAGCGCGCCGACCAGCTCGTGGACCGCGAGGAACTGTCCGTGGACCCGTCCGTGCGCCGCCGCGCCTTCTCCGAACTCCAGCAACTGATCAAGGACGAGGCGCCGTTCGTCCCCCTCTACCAGATCGACAACATCTACGTGCACAACACCCGGCCGAGCTGGACGCCCGGCGCCGCAGGGGTGCTGGACATGGCGAGCGCGAAGGTGGCCGTGTGATGAGCCAGACCCTGACCGCGCCCGGCGTACGGCTCTCCGGGCCCAGCCGTGCCTGGACCGTGCTGCGCCCCGCCGCCTCCCGGCTCGGCACCGCGCTCCTGGTCCTGCTGTGCACCGCCACCGTCGTGTTCTTCCTGGTACGCCTGTCCGGCGACCCGGTGAAGGTGATGCTGCCTCCCGACGCCACCGCCCAGCAGGAGACCGTGCTGCGGCACAGCCTGGGCCTGGACCGGCCGCTGCTCACGCAGTACCTGGACTACCTGTGGGGCCTGCCGCGCTTCGACTTCGGCGACTCCCTCTTCTACAACCAGCCGGTCCGCGCGGTCCTGGCCGACCGCATCCCCGCGACGCTGCTGCTCGCGGCCGGCGCCCTCGTGGTGACGCTGGTGATCGCCCTGCCCGCCGGCACGATCGCGGCCATGCGGCGCGGCAAGGCCGCCGACCGCGGTGTCATCACGGCCGTCCTGATCGGCCAGTCGACCCCCGCCTTCTGGGTGGGCATCCTGCTCATCCTCGTGTTCGCCGTCGGCCTGCACGCGCTGCCCGCCTCCGGATACGGGACCTTCGCCCACCTCGTACTGCCGTCGGTCACCCTGGCCGTCTACTCCGTCGCCGTCGTCGCACGGCTGCTGCGCTCCTCACTGATCGACGTGCTCGGCTCCGACCACATCCGTACGGCACGCGCCCGCGGCCTGGGACCGGTCCGCACCGTGGTCCGGCACGGACTGCGCAACGCCTCGCTGCCCGTGGTGACGGTCGTCGGGCTGGAGATCGGCAGCCTGCTCGGCGGCGCGATCCTCACCGAGCAGGTCTTCTCCTGGCCCGGCGTCGGCCAGCTGACCGTACAAGCCATCGCCAACCGCGACTTCCCCCTGGTCCAGGGCACCGTGCTGCTGTTCGCCGCCACCTTCGTCGTGGTGAACCTGCTCGTGGACCTGTCCTACGGCCTCCTCGACCCGAGGGTGAGGAACTCCCGATGACCACCACCGCCCCCGCGGCCCTTCCCACCGCCCCCGCCCCCGTCACGGCCCAGCCCTCCGTGCTGCGCTCACTGCTGCGCAACCGGCTCGCCGCCGTCGCGCTCGTCTTCCTCCTCCTGATCGTCGTGTGCGCGCTGTTCGCACCCCTGATCGCCCCCGCCGACCCGGCCGCCCAGAACCTCCTCGGCAGGCTCCAGCCCCCCGCCTGGCAGTCCGGGGGTGACAGCGCCCATCTGCTCGGCACCGACCAGCTCGGCCGCGACCTGCTCTCCCGCGTCGTCTACGGCACCCGGGTCTCCCTGCTCGTCGGTGCGGGCGCGGCGCTGCTCGCCGGGGTGATCGGCACCGTCGCCGGTCTCGCCTCCGGGTACCTCGGCGGCTGGACCGACCGGGTCGTGATGCGGTTCGCCGACGTCCAGCTCGCCTTCCCCGCGATCCTGCTGGCGCTCGCCGTCGTCGGATTCGTCGGCTCGGGCCTCGGCTACGTCATCCTCGTGATCGGTGTCACCGGCTGGGTGTCGTACGCCCGGGTGGTGCGCTCCGAAGTCCTTTCGCTGCGCACCCGCGACTTCGTCACCGAGGCCCGCGCGATCGGCGTCGGAGACCTCGCCATCATGCGGCGCCACCTGCTGCCCAACGTCATGGCGCCGCTGGCCACCATCGGCACGCTGCACATCGCGTCCGCCATCGTCGCCGAGGCGTCGCTCAGCTACCTGGGCCTCGGCGTCCCCAAGGAGACGGTGACCTGGGGCGGCATGCTCGCCGACGGACAGCTCTACCTCGGCACCTCCTGGTGGATCGCCGTCTTCCCCGGCATCGCCCTGATGCTCACCTCGCTCTCCATCAACATCCTGGGCGACGCGCTGCGCGACGTCGCGGACCCGAAGGCGTACCGCCGATGACCGACTCCGCACAGACCCCGCCCGCCGAGCCCGTCCTCGAATTCCGGGACCTCCGCGTCGACTTCGCGCTCGCCTCCTCCACCGTGCACGCCGTACGCGGAGTGAACCTCTCGGTCGCCGCCGGCGAGACGCTGGCCGTCGTCGGCGAGTCCGGCAGCGGCAAGTCGGCCACCGCGCTGTCCGCGATGCGCCTGAACCCGGAACCCCCGTGCGTGTACGCGGGCGGCCAGGTGCTGCTCGACGGCCGGGACGTACTCGCCCTGCGCGAAAAGGAACTGCGCAAGATCCGCGGGGCCCGGATATCCATGGTCTTCCAGGACCCCATGACCAGCCTCGACCCCCTCCAGCGGGTGGGGGACCAGGTGGCCGAGGTGCTGCGGCTGCACGGCGACCACACCCGGACCGAGGCCCGCCGGGCCGCGCTGACCGCGCTGGACGAGGTCGGCATCCCCGACCCGGAACGGCGCTACGGCCAGTACCCGCACGAGCTCTCCGGCGGTCTGCGCCAACGCGTCATGATCGCCTCCGCACTCGTGGCCCGCCCCCGCGTCCTCATCGCGGACGAGCCCACCACTGCGCTCGACGTGACGGTGCAGCGACAGATCCTGGAGCTGCTCGTACGGCTCCAGCGACGCCACGGCATGGCCGTCCTGCTCATCACCCACGACCTGGGCGTCGTCGCCGAGACGGCCGACCGCGTCGTCGTCATGCGGCACGGCGAGGTCGTCGAGACCGGCGACGTCGAACAGGTCTTCACGCGCCCCGCCGCCCCGTACACACGCGAGCTGCTGGCCGCCACCCCCCGACTGGAGCCCGTCGCATGACCACGACCCCGCTGCTGGAGATCGAAGGACTGCGCAAGGAGTTCCCCGGCCGCCCGCCGAGCGTCGCCGTGGACGACGTCTCGCTCACCGTCCGGGAAGGCGAGACGTACGCCCTCGTCGGCGAGTCCGGCTGCGGCAAGACGACGCTCACCAGGCTGCTGCTGCGCCTGCTCGAACCCACCGCGGGCAGCGTACGGTTCGACGGCACGGACCTCCTCGCCCTGAAGGGGGCGGCGCTGAGGCCACTGCGCAGGCAGATGCAGGTCGTCCTCCAGGACCCGTACTCCAGCATGAACCCGCGCCTGCGGATCGCCGACATCATCGGGGAGCCGCTCGTCACCCACGAGGAGTGGGCCCGCGGGCGGCGCGGCCGGACGAAGGTACGCGACCGGGCCGGGGAACTCCTCGACGCCGTCGGACTCGACGCGGGCATCCTCGACCGCTATCCGCACGAGTTCTCCGGCGGACAGCGTCAGCGCATCTCCATCGCCCGGGCCCTGGCACTGGAACCCCGCCTGGTCGTGCTGGACGAACCGACGAGCGCGCTCGACGTCTCCGTGCAGGCCCGCGTCCTCGACCTGCTCGCCGACCTCCAGGCACGCCTCGGCCTGACCTACTTCTTCATCTCGCACAACCTGGCCGTGGTGCGCCAGATCGCCGACCGGGTGGCCGTGATGCGACAGGGCCGCATCGTCGAGTCGGGCACCGCCGACCAGGTGTTCACCGCGCCCGGTGACGCGTACACCCGGCGCCTCCTGGACGCCGTGCCCGTTCCCGGACCCGGCCGCCGGATCCTGGGAGGCGTCGGCGCGTGAGGCCCGCACTAGGCCCCCGAAAGCACCAGCCCCGCCGCCCCCAGCAGGGTGCCGGTGTCCGCGGCCTCGCCCAGGACCACGGTGGGCAGCTCGCCGCCGCCGAGCGCGTCGGCGCGCAGCCGCGACTCGACCAGGGCCCGGAACCGCTCGCCCCCGTCCAGGGCCTCGCCGTGCAGCACGAACAGGCCGCACGCGAACAACTGCTGGACGGTGGCGAGCCCCAGCACCAGGTTCTCCGCGTACCGGTCGACAAGACGGGCGGCGGCCGGCGCGTCGGACGCCACCAGACCCGCCAGAGTCGCCTCGCCCCGGGAGAAGCCGTGCTCGGCTGCCCGCTCACGCAGCCAGCGGGTCGTCGCCACGGTCTTCCAGCAGCCACGCCGCCCGCAGGTGCAGAACTCACCGCTCGCGGTGACCGTCATATGGGCCCCGCTGCGACCGCCGGGCGGAGCGAGCACCTCCCCCTCGTAGAGGATGCCGACGCCGAGGACATCACCGGTCGCGACCGAGGCGAACGAGCGCCGGCCCCGACCCGCACCGAACCAGCGGTCACCGAGCACCTGCACACGCGCCCGGTGCTCGACCCGCACGGGCGCCCCCGACAGGTCCGCGAGCCGGTCGGCGACCGGGTGGCCGCGCAGCGCCGGCGCGTCGTTCACCTCGATGATCCGGCCCGCCACGGGGTCCACCACACCCGCCGCCGCCACGCCCACCCCGAGCAGCGACTGCCCCTCGAAGACCGCCGCGGCCTCGCGCAGCGCCACGTCCACGAGGGAAGGATCCGCGCCGGCCGGGTCGAAGCGGGCCTCCGCCCGCGCCCGCACGGCTCCGGCGCGGGTGAGCAGCGCGGCACGCACCAGACCGGGCAGCACCTCGACGGCGCCCAGCACACCGCCGTCCCGACCGGCCGGCTCGTCCGGCCGCGGGTCGGGAACCAACCGCAAAGGAATACGTTCATGCGCCATGCGCCGACTCTGTCATGCCCCCGGACCGGGGAGACAGCGGCATGACCCACCGCAATCTCACCGAGACCACCTGGCGCGAGACACGGGCGGCGGCGCCCGAGGCCATCGCCGTCCTGCCGATCGGCTCGCAGGAGCAGCACGCCGAGCACCTGCCGATGGGCACCGACACGATGCTCGCCGACGCCGTGGTCACCCGGGCCCTGGCCCTGCTCGACGAGCGCGCCGCCACCGGGGAGGCCGTGCCCTCCCTCGTACGCCTGCCGACCCTGCCGTACGGACACAGCCCGCACCACCTGTTCGCGGCGGCGCTCACACTGTCGGCGCCGGTGCTCGGCATGGTGCTCGACGAACTCCTCGACTCGCTGGCCGCCTGCGGCTACCGCCGGGTCCTCGTCGTCAACGGCCACGGCGGCAACGACGAGATCATGCGGCTCGCGGTCAAGCGGTTCGCGCTGCGCGCCGACGTGACGGCCGCCGCGTGCTCGTACTGGACGCTCACCGACACCGGCGAGCCCACCGAAACGGCGGAACCGGACGGTCTGGTGCCCGGACACGCCGGCTGGTTCGAGACCTCGCTGATGCTGGCCGCGCAGCCGGCGCTGGTACGCGCCGAGCGGTCCGGCAACGCGCCGGTCGAGCCCCCGCCCCTCTTCGACAAGCCGCCCTACCCCGGACTGACCGTGGAGCGGCACGGCGAGTGGGAGCGGGTGGGCGGTGCCACCGACGACGCCGCCGGTGCCGACGCCGGGCACGGCGAACGCCTGCTCGACCGGCGCGCCCGCGGCCTGGCCCGCGCCGTCCTCGCCTTCGACGCCGCGTCGCGCCCCCTCACGTGACCCCCACCACCCCACACAAGGAAGTGCACATGAAGATCACCGAGGTCGACGTCCACGTCGTCAACCTGCCCCTGGTCAACCCCTTCACCAGCTCCTTCGAGACGAAGACGGGAGAGACGCGCACCGTGGTGCGCATCCGGACCGACTCCGGCGTGGAGGGCTGGGGCGAGACGATGTGGGGCCGACCGGTCGCCGCGATCGTCCGCGACCTCGCCGAGGACCTGATCGGCACCAGCCCGTTCGCCCTGGAGGCCTTCCACCGCCGCCACCACATGGTGCCCTTCTTCTACGGCTACCTGGGATACGCCGCCCTCGCCGCCATCGACGTCGCCTGCTGGGACGCCATGGGCAAGATCACCGGGCAGTCGGTCACCGACCTGCTGGGCGGCCCGGTGCGCGACGAGGTGCCGCTGACCGCCCTGATCACCCGCGCCGACGCCCCCGGAACCGGTGCGAAGGACCTGCCGCGCGCCCTCGCCGAGCACACCGAGCGCGTGGTCGCCGAGGGCGGCTTCACGGCGGTGAAGCTCAAGGGCACCAAGGACGTCCAGGGCGACGTCGCGATCCTCCGGGCCGTGCGCGCCGCGCTGCCCGAGGTGAACCTGCGCGTCGACCCCAACGCCGCCTGGTCGGTGCCGGACTCGATCCGGGCCGGGATCGCGCTGGAGGAACTGGACCTGGAGTACCTGGAGGACCCCTGCGTCGGGATCGAGGGGATGAGCCAGGTCCGCCAGAAGGTACGCATCCCGCTGTGCACCAACATGTGTGTGGTCAGGTTCGAGGACTTCGCGCCCGCGATGCGGCTGAACGCCGTCGACGTGATCCACGGTGACGTCTACAAGTGGGGCGGCATCTCCGCGACGAAGGCGCTGGCCGCACACTGCGAGACCTTCGGCCTGGGGATGAACCTGCACAGCGGCGGCGAACTGGGCATCGCCACGGCGGCGCACCTCGCGGTGGTCGCCAGCACCCCGGTGCTGTCGCGCGCCATCGACTCCATGTACTACCTGCACGCGGACGACATAATCGAGCCGCTCACGCTGTCCTGCGGCAGCCTGCGGGTCCCGGACGGACCCGGCCTCGGGGTCACCGTCGACGAGGACAAGCTCCGCCACTACGCGGGGGTCAACGCCGCGGAGGGAGACCTCACCAAGTGACCGACGACAGCCCCCTCACCCCGCGCAGGGCCGTCACCACGGCCGGGGCACCGGCCCCGATCGGCGGCTACAGCCAGGGCATCGCCGCCGGCCCTTACCTCTTCACCTCCGGCTTCGGCCCCCAGGACCCGGCCACCGGCGAACTGGGCGACACCATCGAGGAGCAGACCCGCCAGGTCCTGGCCAACGTGAGCGCCCTCCTCGCCGCCGACGGGCTCACACTCGACGACGTGGTCAAGGCGACGGTCCACCTCCAGGACGTGCACCGCGACTTCGCCGGCTTCGACCGCGTGTACCGGGAGCACTTCGGCGAGCCGAGGCCGGTGCGGACCACGGTCGGCTCCCAGCTGATGGGCATCCTCGTGGAGATCGACGTGGTGGCGCTGCGCCGCGCGTCCTGACCGCGGGCACGCGTCCGGGCCGGCCCGTCCGACGACGAGCCGGCCCCGGCCGCGATGCCGCCCCCGCCCGGCCGGGGGTCGCGCCACGCCTCGTAGGATCGGCGCATGGTGGCCTTTGTACCCTCGTTCGTCTGCTTCTTCCTGTTCTGTGTCGGTGTGGTGCGGGACCGCCGCCGACTGAGCAACGCGGTCCTGCTGGGCCTGTCCG
The DNA here is from genome assembly GCF_042956885.1 of Streptomyces sp. NPDC008163. Lineage (NCBI taxonomy): Bacteria > Bacillati > Actinomycetota > Actinomycetes > Kitasatosporales > Streptomycetaceae > Streptomyces > Streptomyces sp. NPDC008163. The sequence goes on from NZ_JBIBHG010000019.1 coordinate 78,124, forward strand.
CCGTCTTCGCGGTGATCGGGCTCCTTCTGCATCTGGCCTCCGAGCGGGCCCAGTTGGGCCGCGACCTGGTCGTCGTGCTGCTGACCCTCGCGGGCGTGGGTCTCGTCACGCTGGCGTGGTTCCTCATCGCCAACGGAATCACCATGGTCCGCAAGGAGGGCAGGAGCCCGGCGAACCTGCTGTCCCTGGGCGCCGGCGTCGCCCTGGTCGCCCTGCTCTCGCTGCTGATCGTCTCGCTGGTCCTGCACACCCACACGCTTCTGGTGGTGGCGGCGACGGCGGTGGCCCTCGCCGGATACGTCGCCTTCCTGTTCCTCTGTTTCCTCGTCTACGGAAGCCTGTACGGGCGTCTGCGCATCCGGCGCCGGACGGACTACGTGGTGGTCCTCGGCTCGGGCCTGATCGGCGGCACCACCGTGCCCCCGCTGCTGGCCGGCCGCCTCGACCGGGCCCGCAAGGAACACTCCAGGCTGTCCCGTAAGGGCCGGCGCCCGGTCCTGCTCACCTCGGGAGGACAGGGCCCCGACGAAAAGCTGCCCGAGTCCCACGCCATGGCCGACTACCTGGTCGCCGAGGGCTTCCCCGCCGACCTGATCGAACGCGAGGAGCGCTCGACGACCACGGACGAGAACCTGACGTTCAGCAAAGCCCTGATGGAGCAGGCGAATCCGGACTACCGCTGCGTGATCGTCACGAGCAACTACCACGTCTTCCGCGCCGCGATCACCGCCCGCCGCACCGGCGTCCGGGGACACGTGATCGGCGCCCCGACAGCCGCGTACTTCTGGCCGAGCGCCATGATCCGCGAGTTCGTGGCCCTGCTGGTCGCCTACCGACGCACCAACGCCGTTCTCTTCCTCCTCGTCCTGCTGAGCGGCCTCTTCATCTGGTGGCTGGGGTGACCGGAAGAGGCGCGCGACGGCTCGCGGGCGCGCTGGTCGTGGCCTGCCTGCTGCTCGCCGGCCCCAGCGCGTCGAACGGTGCCTACACGGCCGGGCCGCTGCCGCCCGGCGCGCCCAGGGAAGTCGTGCCGAACCGTGTCATGACCTGGAACATCTGCAACCCCTGCAGGGGAAGCGGGCAGAACGGCGGCAGGGCGGCCGAGATCGCCACGTACGCACCCCAGGTCATCGGCCTGCAGGAAGCGTGCGTGGGTGACGTCGAGAGGATCCGGGACTACCTGCGGTACCGGTACGGGCTGGCCTACCACGTCGAATACGGCTCGGTCCTGCCGAGCTGGAGCCGGTGCGGAGGCCTGCCATGGAGCCCCGGGGGCTTCGGCCAGGCCATCCTGTCGGCCACCCCGATGACCGACCGGGTCACGGCGGAGTACCCCCACGGCGGCTCCGAGGACCGCGGGTACATGGCCGTCACGACCCTCGTGGACGGCGTGCGCGTCCGCGTGTTCAACACGCATCTGGCCGAGCGGCGACAGGCACCGGTCCGCGCCGCGCAGACGGAAGTGCTGGCCAAGGCGGTCGCCCGGTACGACCGCACGATCGTTCTCGGTGACTTCAACGCGACGCCGGACGCCGCCGAACTCGACGTGATGTGGGGGGTGGCCAAGGACGCGGACCCCGGGTGCGGCCCGTCGGGGCCGGACACGTGCGAACCGACCACCGACTGGCGCAGCAAGTTCGACTACGTCTTCCTTCGCGGCTTCGAATCGCTGGAGCAGCGGGTCCACCCCACCCCGTGGTCGGACCACGATCTGGTGCAGGCCGATCTGAGTCATGCTTGGGGCCACACGGGGAAGGAAGGAGGGTCCCAGAGCTAGGGAGGCTGTTGTGGAGCGGGATCGGATCGGACTGGCAGAGGTGCTCGCCGCAGCCGAGGCTGCCGCACCGGTGCGCTCCCTCGACGTCGTGGCGCGAATTCTGCGCGAGCGGTTCGGAGCGCGGCATGTGTCGTTTCTGTTCGTCGACGTCGTGGGCCGGCGACTGCTGCGAGTCCATGAGGAGGGGACGACGGCACGAGAGCATGGCGCCGACCAGGTGCTCTTGGCGGGCAGTGTGTACGACGAAGTACTGCGGACCCAGAAGCCGGTCATCGCGCTCGATGGCGAACAGGGCCGACGGGTGCTCGCCCCGGGTGACCAACCGCGGGGACGCCATCGGCGTGCTGGAGCTGTATCTCGCCGATGCCTCGGAGGACGTGCTGGAGCAGGTCGCGGAGGTCGCGCACGCACTGGCCTACGTCATCGTCACCGACCGTCGCTTCACCGACCTCTATCACTGGGGCAATCGCACCGCCTCGGTCACCCTGGCCGCGGAGATCCAGCGCCAGCTCCTGCCCTCCGCACCCTCCTGCGAGGCACCCGAGTTCACCCTCGCCGGGGCCCTGGTACCGGCCTCCGACATTGCCGGTGACACCTACGACTACAGCCTCGATGAGCACACTCTGCACCTCTCGATCACCGACGCCATGGGCCACGACGTCGACGCCTCCCTCATGGCCACCCTGGTGGTCAATGCCTCCCGCGGCGCCCGCCGCGCGGGCCTGGACCTTGCCGAACAGGCCCGCCAGACACACCGGGCGCTCCTCGACCACGGCCGCCGCACCTTCGCCACCGGGCAGCTCCTGCGGATCGCCCTCGACGGCACAGGTGCCGAGCTGGTCAACGCCGGCCACGTCTGGCCGCTGCGATTGCGCGACGGCGCGGTCGAGGAGATCCGCCTGAACATCAATCTCCCCTTCGGCGTCTCCTCGCAGAGCTCCTACCAGGTACAGGACCTCGACCTGCGCCCTGGAGACCGCATCCTCCTCTACACCGACGGCATGCAGGAACGCCAGGCGACAGCCGTCGACCTGCCCGGCCTTCTCCGCGACACCGCCGACGAGCACCCCCGAGAGGCGGTAAGCGCCATGGTCAGCGCGGTCACCGAAGCCTGCGACGGCCATGTGCAGGACGACGCCACCGTCCTGTGCCTGGACTGGTACGGCCCGACCCGCGCGAGATGAGCCCCGACGTCCGGCGCAGGAACAGCAACCCCGCGGGTCACGACACCTGGGCCGCCCCTCGCCCCGTCCGCAGTTCCCGGCCGTTGGCCAGGTCTTCCGGGTCCAGTGACAGGGATACGGCGGCCGTCGCGCCGACGTCCGCGAGGCTCGCGGCGTCGGGCAGCAGCTCCACGCCGTCCGCGTGGGGGCGGTGGATGAGCACGGGGACGTACTCGCGGGTGTGGAAGGCGTGCCCGGCCGTCGGGTCGTTGCCGTGGTCGCCGGTCACGATGAGGCGGTCGCCCGGTGCGTCGAGCAGGGCGACGAGCGCGGCCAGGCCCGCGTCGGCCCTTTCCAGGAGGCGTCCGTAGCGCTCGGTGTCCTGCTGGTGCCCGGCCAGGTCCGTCTCCTGGATGTTGGATACCACCAGGCCGTCGCCGCAGGCGCGTACCGCTTCGAGGGTGTGCGTGAGGACGTCGGCGGTGTCCACGGCCGGGTGCCGGACCGCTGCCTCGCAGGCCAGGATGTCGGCGGCCTTCCCCACCAGGGTGACCGGGATGCCCGCGCGGGCGGCCAGGTCGGGGAGCTGGCGGGTGTGGTCGATCCGGGCGCCCAGGTGCTGCACTTCGAGGCCGCCGTTGCGGTAGAAGCCGGTGGCCGGGGTGTCGAGGCCGACCGTGCCCTCCTCGCCGGCCCGGACGAACCGCTCCAGCGGGCCGTCCGCGTGCCCGCCCACCGCGATGACCCGCGCCACGGGAGCGACGGCGCGCACCGTGCGGGCCACGGCGAGGATGCCGCCCGGCCCGTCGAACGCCAGGTCCTCCAGCCGCCCGGAGGCGTTCCAGTTGATACCCGGGTCGGCCTCCAGGTTGTCGTGGACCAGCACCGAACCGTCCACGACCAGGAGCGGCCTGCCGTCCAGCCGCCCGACCCGGTGACCGGCCCCTTCGAGCGCGGCGGTCACCTCGTCGATGTGGTCGGCGAGCCGCGCCACGGTCACCCGGCTGAAGTCCGCCCCCATCATGGTCTGGTGGCCGGCAAAGGTGTCGGCGCCCGGATAGCCCAGCGCCGCCCGGCCCGCGGCGACGGGCAGATGGGTGCGCCGGGCGAGATCGGGGTGCGGGTGGACGAGTCCGAGACCCAGCGAACCCAGCACGGGCAGCCGCAACGGGCGGCCGAACGCCTCCCTGCAGTGGTCCAGCACATGTCCGCAGGTGTCGGCGGTCAGATCGCCGGGGCGCGTGGTGCCCGCGTCGGGCATGGCGCCGATGCCGAATCCGTCGATCACGACGATGACGGTCTTGGCCATGAGGTGCCTCCTCAGCTCAGGGACCGGCCCTGGGCGTCGTACAGACCGTTGAGACGGGGTGCACCGGACGAGATTCCGGAGACGACGGCGACGGTCGAGCGGGTGACGAAGATCTGGGTGCGGAAGGCGAGCAGCGCGGTGTCGCCGGTACGGACGTCCTGTCCGGGCGCGGGCGCGTGGAGCAGCCGGTAGTAGTCGATGTTCTCGGCGGGCGCGTCCAGCACGCCCAGCCGTGCCCCGGTGCGCGGCAGCAGGGCGCTCGTGATGTGGGAGCGGGCGTAGAACCCGCCGCCGAAGACGGCGGGGCGCCCGTCGTCCAGGGTGTGGGCGACCTCGGTGACGTACACGTAGGCGGGGATCTCGGGCTGCGCCGGGTCGAGTGCGTGCAGTGGGGTCGTGCCGGTCAGGGCGTGGCCCGGCTCGCCGTGGGTGGCGCCGAGGCCGGCGAGGAGCGGCAGGGAGGCCATCGACGTGGCGCTGGGGGCGCTCAGCAGCAGGTCCGTGTGGCCGCGGGCGGCGAGTGCCTCGCGGGCCTTGAGTGCCAGGGCGAAGTTCGGCGTGGCGTACGGGGCCCCGCTCGCCGGGTCGCACAGCACGCACGGGAAGGCGGTGACCCCCGCGATCCGGATGCCGGGCAGCCGCTCGGCGGCATCCGCGAAGGTGTCGAGCCGGCTGAGCGGGACTCCGCCCTCCTGACCGGGGTAGACGCTTCCCTCGGCGCCTTCGAGACGGATCAGGACGTCTTGGACGAACCCCAGCCGGCGCGCGGTGTCGGAGACCGCGCGGGCGTTGTCCAGGTCGTAGACGGTGACGGTCTCGGGGCGCCACGCCAGCATCTCGGGCAGGGCGCGGCGCGGGATCTGGACGAGGTGGCCGAGGTTGCCGGCCCGGGCGCCTGCGGCGTGCAGGGTGCGTGCCTCGGGCGGGTCGATGGCGGCGTACCGGGGGATGTGCCGGGCGACGGCCCGGATCAGTTCCGGGTTGCGGCCGAACTGCTTGACGACGAACCAGAGGGACACGCCCAGCCGTTCGGCCTCGGCGGCCAGCAGCGCGGCGTTGGACTCGACGGCGTCCAGGTCCATCACATAGGTGTCCGGCGGGATCGCGCCCTCGTCGTGGAGTGCGGCCGCGGCCTCGACGAGCCCGGGATTACGGGTCAGTACGGTGTCGAGGAACACGGTCAGTCGTCCTTCGGGTCGTTCAGCGCGGCCAGTGAGCGGCGCAGGATCTCGATGACGAGGTCCGCGCCCGCCCGCATCGGGTTGATGCGCACGGTCCAGTCGGCCAGTTCGGGCGAGTCGTCCAGGGCGGAGCTGGACATCCGGTAGAAGAGCGGCGTGATCTCGTAACGGGAGTTCGAACCGACGGGGAACGGGGCCGCGCCGAAGCGGGCGGCGACGGCGGGCAGTTCCCCGGCGACGGGGCGGTCGAGCCGGACGAGCAGGCACCGGTCCTGCGCGTTGGCGATCCGGACCTCGGCGACCCCGGGCACCTCGCCCGCGGCCAGCCGCTCGGCGACCTCGGCGCCCACCTGGGACTGCACCGACCACATCAGCGGTACGTGGGTGAGCGCCCGCAGCGCGTCGAGCGCCTGGTGACCCTGGACCTGGCCGCCGCCGGAGTAGTTGTCGCGGCGGATGTGCTCGATCAGGTCGCGGGCGCCGACGACGATGCCGACGCCCTCCGGCCCGTGCAGCTTGAACAGCGAGAAGCACGAGGCGTCGGCGCCCAGTTCGACCCCGGCGGCCGGAGTGCGCATCACGGCGTAGTTGTCGTCGACGACGGTGCGGACGCCTGCGGCCCGGCAGGCGGAGAGGACCGCGCCGGGGTCGTAGGAGTCGGCGAGCCGCTGCCGGGTGTGCTGGACGTACGCCCAGCGGAACCGCCCGGACTCCAGGGCCCCGCGCAGTTCGTCGGGGTCGTTGAAGTCGGCCTCGACGGTCCGGACCCCGAGGCCGCGCAGCGTGACCTCGGTGGTGCGGTAGACGGGCGCCCGGTGGATGAGGAGGGGGTCGCCCGGCCGGACGGCGGCGGTGAGCGCGGCCCGGATCGCACCGGTGCCCGCTCCCTGGACGAAGGCGGCGCCCTCGGCACCGAAGAAGTCGGCGAGGACGGCCTCGACGCGTGCGGTGGTGGCGGGGCGCCCGAGACCGGGCACGACCCCGGCGTCGGAGGCGAACAGCTGCGGGCCCTCGAAGTGGCGGGCGGTGGCCTCGATGAGCCGGAACTGCCGGGCGACGGCGTCGGCCGGGGCCACCGTCGCCAGCGGGAACGTCCGGGGGAGTACGGGGTGCATGGTCAGCTCTCTTCCACGTTCGCGCCGCTGAGGAAGCGCAGCGGATTGCGGCGGGTCATCAGGTCGATCAGGCCGTCGTCCACGCCCGCCGCACGGACCTTGGGCAGGAAGCTCCCGAAGAGGTGGCCGTAGCCTTGGCCGCCCTCGGAGGTGAGGTAGCCGTGGCGGGAGATGTCGCAGCTCAGCAGGGCCCGGTCGGCGTGCCCCGCCTCCAGGAGGGCGAGCAGGAGCCGCAGCCGGGTGTCGTCGCTCCGGTAGCCGTCCTTGCCGATGGTGTCGAAGGCGACGTACGCACCGCTGGCGGCCAGCTCCCGGTGCACCGCCGGGTCGTCCAGCAGGTCCTGATGGCCGACCGAGATCCGGTGCGGGGGCAGCCCCTCGCCGGTGAGCAGTTCCAGCTGGGCGAGTCCGCCGCGGCCGAGCTGGGCGTGGGTGGCGACGGAGAGCCCGGTGGCGAGGGCGGCCCGCGCCGAGGCACGGAGCACCTTGCTCTCCGGCGGCGTCGGGATGTCCCCGTGGCTGCCGATCTCGCCGAGGACGCCGGGGCGGATGCCGGTGGCGTCGATGCCGTGCTCGATCTCGTGGACGAGCGTGGCGGTGAGCTCCGCGACGCTGCCGCGGTCGATCTCGGGGGTGTGGAACGGCTCGTAGTACCAGCCGGTCGCGGCGACGACGGCGACCTGGGCGTCCCGGGAGATCCGGGCCAGGGTGCTCACGTCTCGGCCCATGCCGCGACAGGTCAGCTCGACGACGAGGGCGAGCCCGTACTCCTCGCGGAGCGCGGCCAGTTCGGCGGTGACGGCGGCGGTGTGCCGGCCGGCGGCGAGCACGGCGCCGCCGTCACCCCGGTGGTCGAGGTCGAGGACGAGGTGTTCGTGGGCCAGGGCGGGGCCGCGTACCGCGTCGGGGGCGATGTCTCCGAGGACGGTACGCAGCGCGGGGGCGGGGCTGTTCATCGTGGGGGGTCCTTCTGGGGTCGGCCTGCGTGATCCGGGGAGTGGGGCTATCCCTTGACCGGTGTGAACAGGTCCATCCAGTAGAGGAGGTTGAGGAGGATGCCGCCGACGATCACCGCGGCCGGTGCCGCGGCCATCCGGACGACCGGCCGGCCCATCGCCTCGTTCAGCAGGTAGAGCCCGCCGACGGTGAGGATGCCCAGACCGCCGCCCATGGCGTTGGCCGCCATCAGCGAGCCGAAGAGGATGGCCAGCTGGAGCGTCTCGCTGATCGCGCTGCGCAGGTGCTCGGAGGAGTCGCGGACGCTGGGCAGCCGCCCGAGGAGCTTGCCGATGTAGGACAGGGCCAGCACCTCGGCCGCGAAGACCAGGGCTCCGACGATGGCGGCGAGGAACGGGTTCGGCATCAGGTAGCCGATGGGGTACACCAGGGTGAAGCCCGCGATGCCGTACGCGCCGGAGGCCAGCGCGGTGGTCGCGATCAGCGGGATGAAGCCGAAGACGCGGTAGAAGTCGACCTGCGCCGCCTCGGAGTAATGCCCCTTCGCGATCAGGAAGCTGGTCGCCTCGCCGCCGCCGAATATGTGCATCTGGGCGAGCACACAGACCCCCGCGCCCAGCACCATGAACAGGGGCAGGTACCTGCGGAGCCGGGCCGCACTGGCGCTGAAGAGCGAGGCCATCGGGTCGTCGCCCTCGACGACTGGCTCGCTCACCCCTGCCGCCCTGTCCGCCTTGCGCTGGGCGAGGTCCTTGGCGACGGCGAGACCGATGAGCATCAGCACACCGACGGCCATCGCCAGCGCACCGGCGAACATGTTGGGCCACAGCTTCATGGTCATGACGACCAGGGCGAACTCCAGCAGTCCCGCGACGCCGCCCCACTTGCGGCCGAACTGCTTGGTGATGGCCAGCACCGGGAACAGCGTGAAGAGGAAGAGGATCGGCGTCGACATCTGCTGCATGGCGGTGATGAAGTCGACCGGCAGGTCATGGGCCACATTGTTGGCCCCGTCGAGCCCGAAGACGACGACCGCGCCCCAGGCGCCGCCGAGGATCGGCGCGAGCCACTTCTTCGGCGACAGCATGCCGAGGATGTCGGTGGGCAGGAAGAGGAGCCACGGGTTCAGCACCCCGGTGGACAGGGCCATCGGGGCACCGAGCCCGAAGATGAACCCGGCCGAGAGGCCGAACGAGACCGCCGTCGTCGCGCTGCGCGTGGTGCGCCCCTGGATGAAGTCCAGGAGGAACGGCCGTACGCCGTCGTTGAAGACGGCCAGCGCCATGTGGGAGATGTACGCGGTCAGCGCGCAGAGGGCTATGACGGTCAGTTGCTGGGCCAGCGAGAAATCGAGGCTCGTACCGGCTGCGAGTGTCGTACTCACGGGGTCACTCCTTCGTGCCCGGGGTGATTCAGAGCGGGGAGGCTGGGGTCAGCCGCGGGCGGCGATGGCGCGCGCCATGAGGGGAGCGATGGTGTCGATCTGGTCCATCGAGAAGCCGAAGACCTTCTTGCCCTCGTCCAGCAGGGCGGTGACCTGCTCCTCGGTGGGGATGGTGCGGCCGAAGGTGTGGCAGACGGCGCTGCCCATCAGGCCCACGAGGACGCCGAGCGAGGCACCGGCGCCCGTGTGACAGGTGCCCAGGTAGTAGTCGGCCTGGGCGACGCGCAGCTTCATCGCGGCGTCCATGTCGCTGGAGGCGGTGACCTCCAGGCCCTCGATGCCGAGCTGCTTGATGGTCTGGGTGACCTCGGTCTTGCCGACGCCGCCCGCGAGAATCTTCGTCATGTCGTGCTTCTTTCCGGATGGTGGGGGACGGGATGGTTCAGGAGGAGGGCGCGGCGGGTGCCTGCTGGGCCAGTACCGCGAGGTGCATGCCGAGGAAGTTGACCTCGGACTCCGGGAGGGCGGCTCCGAGTTCGCGCCGGGCGCGCTCGGCGACGGCACGGGCGCGGGTGACGGCCTCGGGGTGTCCGGCCAGTTCGGCGGCGACCTGGTCGTCGGTGAGGAACTGCTCGACGGCCTCGCCGTCGAGGAGCCGGGTGAGCGCCATCATCAGGTGGCTGGTGAGCATGCCCGCGGTCGCCTCGGTCACGGTGTTGCCCTCCGCCTCCAGGGCGGCGAGCTCGGCCGTGACGAAGTCGGCCACCTCGGGCTTGATCTGTCCGCCTTCGCGGAAGAGCTGAAGCCGCAGGGCCAGCTGGTCGTCCATGGCCATCCTCCTTAAATCGACAGTAACCAGGATTCTGTATTTTGATGAGGGCGAAGGTCCCGTCAGGGGCAGGACCTTCGTCCCGACCCAGGGCTCAGTACGAGGGCAGACGGGTGCCCTCGATCACCTCGCGCTGGAGCGAGGTGATCAGTGGGAGATCCAGGGAGTCCCGGACGGCTTCCAGGGCCTTGGCCCCGTCGGTCCGGCCGATGACGGCCGCGCTCGAGTTGCGCAGCGACAGCTCGCGGGTGACCTCGTCGCCCAGCGGAAGCACGTCGACGCCGAATCCGAGCCGGTCCTGCACCTCGTCCAGGTTCCAGACGGTCGCGTCGACCTCTTCGCGGGCGAAGAGGTCGGGCAGTTGCATGTACGAGGCCTCCAGCAGCCGGACGTCCGGGCGCCCGGCGAAGACCAGGTCGACCAGCATGCGCAGATCCTCCGACGCGTGGTCCACCGCGACCCGCAACCCCGGCGTGTCCAGGTCCACGCCGTGGCGCAGGAGCATGCCGTGCGCGCCGACGTAGGTGGCCGGTCCCAGGTCGGCCACCAGCTCCACCGGATGCTCGGCGATCAGTTCGTCGGCGGCGAAGCGGGACAGGACGACGAGGTCGACCTTGCCGTCGAGCAGGGCTGCGGTACGGGCCCCGGCGCCTCGCATGAACGTGATCGCGAAGGGTGCGCCGGCCTCCTCGAAGGCGCCGCGGAGCCCGGTGGCCAGGCCCTCGTACCGGCGGGAGTACGGAAGGGGCATCGCGGCCAGCAGCGTTCCGAGCCCGGAGAGCCGCCAGAGTATGGAGCGGTCCGAGTGGGCGAGGAAGGTGCCCAGGTGTCCCCGGGCGGTGGTCTTGATGGCGCCGGACTCCTCCAGAAGCTGCAGGGCCGCCTGGACCGTGCCGTTGCCGCAGCCCAGTTCCTCCGCGTAGTCCCGCACCCGGGGCAGCCGGGTGTCCGGCTCATGGTTGAGCAGCAGGACCGCGAGCTGGCGGGCGGCCAGCCCGTTGCGCGTGAGGAAGCGGTCATCGAAGGCGTTCACGAAGGGAACAGTAAACAGGATTCTGGATATTGACAAGGGTTCTCGCCGGAAGCGCGATCGGGCGGCCCCCGTCGCCGCCCTGGCGCTCGGGGGAGCTGCGCGCGGTGCAAGAAGGGGGCGGAGCCGGGCCTCCACCGGCACACGCGGACCGGGGGGTGGTGCCGTCCCGTGACCACGGAACGGCACCATCCCCGCGCGTCGGCTGCGTCAGCCGACGTTCGGGCCGTTGTCGTTCGACACGTTCAGACCGAAGCGGGCCTTGAGCACCGGGGCGCCCAGGCCGACCGGGTGCCCAGCCACAGCTTGCCGCCCTCGGCATGGTTCTCGTACTCGAAGAACGTATGAGGGCTCGCATCGGAGGCCTTCATGACGGGGAGAAGGTCGCACGGCGAACGAAAGATGAACTCGCTTACGGGGCACGGCAGTCGGCTCCAGCGGCTGGTCCGGGGCGAGGACGGGGGCAGCGCTCGCGCCCGTACCGCCTCAGCCGTCGACCAGACGGCGCAACGCGCGGCGAGCCAGCGGCGCGTACGCGATCACGACCGGTGCGGGCCCGTCCAGGCGCACCTCGGCTTCCGTGCCGATCGGCGTGGCGGCCCGAACGGTGTGCCACAGACGCATCCTCACCGGGCCCACCCGCACGCGCCACCGCCAGGTACGGGCCTGATGGTCGACGGCCTCGACGACGAAGCCGACGCCGGGCCCCACCACGGGCATCACCCGACCGCGCATCCCCACCCGCAACTCCGCTTCCGCGTCTACGGCCCGGATCTGCGGAGCCCACGTGCTCCACGCGGCCGTTCGCACGTACCGAAGCCAGACCGATTCCACACTCGCCGCGCCCGCGGCGCGCACCGTTTTCCGCACCTTCCCACCATGCGCACAGATGGCCGGAGCGCGCTGGTCGGAGAAGGTCCTGCCGACCCCACGGGGCCGCGAACGGACGTGTGCGGGAGGGGCCGGTTCCCCGTCCGTTCAGACAGAGGGGTGGTTGCCCGGGCCGTTGTGTGTCCTGGCGAGCGGTGTGGGGGAGAGGTCGGCAGGTTCCTCGCCCCGCTCCATGAGAGTTTCGGCTCCCCCGACGATCAGCGGGTCGGGCTCACCGATGGCCTCACGGTCCTTGTTGTCGTAAGGGATGCGCCACAGCAGACTGCGCATCGCCTCCAGGCGCCCACGCCGTTTGTCGTTGTTCTTGACGACGGTCCAGGGCGCGCACTCGGTGTCGGTCGCACGGAACATCGCAACCTTGGCCTTTGTGTAGGCGTCCCACAGGTCGAGTGAGGCGACATCGGTCGGCGACAGCTTCCACCGCCGCAGGGGGTCCACCTGCCGGATCGCGAAGCGGGTGCGTTGCTCCGCCTGCGAGACCGAGAACCAGAACTTGATCAGGATGATCCCGTCGTCCACGAGCATTTCCTCGAAGACGGGGCACTGGCGAAGAAACCGGGTGTACTCCTCATCGGTGCAGAATCCCATCACCTTTTCCACGCCGGCACGGTTGTACCAGGAACGGTCGAAGAACACGATCTCCCCGCGCGCGGGCAGGTGCGGTACATACCGCTGGAAGTACCACTGGCCCGCCTCGCGCTCGGACGGTTTGTCCAGGGCCACGATCCGTGCGCCACGAGGGTTGAGCCGTTCGCTGAAGCGCTGAATCGTTCCCCCCTTGCCGGCCGCGTCGCGTCCCTCGAAAAGGGCGACGATTCTGGCCCCGGACTCCTGAGCCCACCGTTGGAGCTTCAGCAGCTCGATCTGCAGAACACGCTTGGTGCGCTCGTACTCCTTGCGCCGCAGTCTGTGGTCGTAGGGATGGTTGTCGCGCCACGTCTGGATGGCCTCGCCCGAATCGTCCAGCAGCATCGGGCGCTCGGGCCGGCTTTCGTCCACGCTCAGCCCACGCAGCAGCCGCGCTCGCTCTTCTGCCTCATTCATGCCGTTCGCCGTACCCCCGGGTGCTTTGCTTACGCTTTGCCATGGGTGAGTCGTAATCGTTTCGACGGGATCGGCGCTCGCAGACCTGACCGCACCATAACGCGGGGCGGCCGGAGCCATCCGGAACCTGGGCCCCGACGCTCCGAGACCCGCACCTGTACGCGGCGGAGCGCGTATCAGCGATTGCGGCGGGCGATCGAGACGTTCAGGGCGGTGGCGAACAGGCACCAGCCGGCATAGGGCAGCAGACCCTTGGCGGCGGCGGTGTCGATACGCTGCGTGCGACGGATCAGCTCGGCGTTGCTCATGTCGAGCACCAAGGTTCCCAGGACTCCGCCCCATGGGCTGCGGCGGGCGAAGAACGCCCAGTTCCACGCCGCGTTCAGGGCCAGATTCACCCCTAGGCTTGCGGCCAGCACGCGGCGTTCGCGCGCCCGGGTCCGCCCGAGAGCCCGCCCGCCACTCCACGCGATCGATGCGTACAACGGTGTCCACACGGCACCGAAGGCCCAAGGCGGAGGCTGCCACGGCGGCTTGTCCAGCCCGCGGTACCAGGTGCTGTCCGGATCGACCGCCTTCGCACCGGTCACCGCGCACGCGGTGACCGCCGCCGCGGTGAGCGCGTAGGGGCCCCATGACCCGCGCGTCGGGGAACCGCCATGCCGGGGTGCGTGGATGTGCCTCATGGTGCACGCCTTCCCCGTCGGCCGGTCCGCCACGCGGGCGGGGGAGCTGATCGCGCCTCCCGGCACTGCGACGTCACACCGCGCCCCCCACGCGGCGCCGCCGGCGGCCCCGTCACTCGGGGTCGAGGGCGGTCGGAGGTTCAGCCCGGGGTCAGGGCGGGCGCGGAGGGCCGCCGACCCGTCCCCCCGGTCCACCGATGCGGCTCACCACGGCCGGATCGGACACACCCCCACCCGACGCCCTCGGCCGTCCAGCACATGCCCCATCCGCTTCACGGTGCGGACGCCGAGGACGCGCTCGGTGATCTCCAGGCTCGGGAGCCGGCCACAGGCCGCCGTCTCGCGCTGCTGCACCGAGCCGATGTCGTGCAGCCAGTACGTGGCGAGCACGTTGGCGGACCCGGTGACGGCGGCCAGCAGCCGGCACTCAGGGAGCGCGGCGAGGGTGCGGTGCAGGCGGTTGACGTCGTGCACCGCGGCCCGGCCGCGGAACGTGACCGAGACCGGCAGCCCCGACACCGCGGGTGCCATGTCGCAGCGAAACGCCACGATGCCGCCCGCCACCAGCCGGTTCAGGCGCCGCCGGACGGTGGCGGCGCTCCCGCCGGTGAGTTCGGCCAGCTCACTGAGCCGTGTCCGCCCGTCCCTGACCAACGCGTCGAGCATGACGTGGTCCGTCGCGGTCAGGTCCGCCGACCCGGCCGACCCGTCCACGGCTCCGCCCCGGCCCAGCACGGAGAGCTGGGCGGCGTCGAGAGAACCCAGCCGCCAGCGGGAGCCCTCCGTATAGAGCGAGGTGGCGAAAGCGCACTCCAGACCGAGGACATCGGGCAGGACGGCCAGTTCCTCGTCCACGAACCGGTGGAGGCCTGCCAGATCGGGCGCCAGCACGTCCAGCATGAGGTCGGCCTTCCCCGGCGCGGTGAGTTCGACCGTCACCGCCTCGGGCATCCCCGACAACCGCTCCGCGAGGCGCCGGCGGGCTCCCGGGGCGCAGCGGACGAAGACGAAGGCGGAGCAACCGCTGCGAGAGAAGGCGGGGCCGGGCACCGCCGACACCCAGGCCAGGCCCTCTCCGCTGAGCCGTTCCCAGCGGCGCGCCACGGTCACCGCCGTCGTACCGAGCAGCGGTGCCAAATCCGTCCAGGCCGCCCGCGGCCGAACCTGCAAGGAGTGCACGAGAGCGAGGTCCAGTTCGCTCACCATGACCGAATCCAACAAGGAAACCTCACTCACCGACGATTCTCATCAATTTTCCGCTCTGCTCGCTGCCCGGTCGCACCCTAGGCCCTGTCGTCACATTCCCGTCTGCCGGGCGACGCCCGGCCCGCCCTCCGGGCGGACGACGGCAATGTGACGACAGGGCCTAGCCACCACGTCGTATTCCAGCCAAGAGAAAGAGGGTGAGACCGTGAGGAATGCCATCAGCCGGGGACGGGGACTGATCGCGACGATGTGCGTGATCGTGGTCTGCAGTGGCGTCGTCCAGGGCTATCTGACCCCGCTGCTGCCCGTCGTGGGCGCGCACGTCGGCATCGGCGCCGTGGGTCAGAACAACCTGTACCTGTTGTCGCAGATCGCCTTCACGGTCCTCACCCCGCTGCTGTCGCGGTGGGGCGACATGTGGGGCCACAACCGGCTGCTGCTGATCGCCGTCGCCATGGTCACCACCGGATCGCTGCTGATCGCCGTCCGGCCGACCACCACCACCCTGGCCCTGGGCATGGTGCTCCAGAGCTCCGTGGTCGGCTTCTTCCCGCTGCTCGCGGGCATTCTGCGCTCCCGCTCACCCGAACACGGCCGGATCGGCATGTCGGTGCTGGTCGGCGCGCTGCTGCTGTCCATCGGCGTCGGCGGCTACGTGGCCGGAACCCTCAGCGACGAGCACGCCCTCGCCGGGCTGTGGACCGCGGTCCCCTTCTGCGCCCTCGCGTTGATCGCCACTACGGTCCTGCCGACGAGCACCGCCGCCCGTGCCGGCCGCTTCAACTCCGTCGCCGCGCTCCTGCTCACTCTCGGTCTCGGCGTCCTGATGCTCGTCCTCACCGAAGGCGCCTCCTGGGGCTGGGCGTCGGCGTACTCCCTGCTGGCGGTCCTCGCGGCCCTGCTTCTGCTCGCCGCCTGGATCCGCGTCGAACAGCGCTCCGCGCACCCACTGGTCGACCTCCGCCTGCTGCGCAACCCTCGCCTCGCCGCGGTCAGCGCCCACACCTTCTGCATCGCCTTCGGAGCGATCGGCTTCCTCGGCGCCAACTCCGTCTACCTCGGCACCGCACCGGACGGCCACGGGTTCGGGCTCGGCCTGGGCGCCCAGGACATCTCCCTGATCTCCCTTGCCATGGTCGCCGTCGGCTTCACGGGCTCCACCTTGACGCCCCGTCTGGCCCGGGCCGTCGGCGACCGCACCGTCCTCGGAGTGGGCGGCTTCGTGGGTGCGACCGGTTTCCTCAGCCTCGTCCTCTTCCACTCCTCCGTGCCGCAGTATCTGGTCGGCGCGCTGACCGTGGGCCTGGCCACCGGCATGTTCGAGGCCGCCACCCGGTCCCTTTCGGTCGAAGTGGTCGACGAGGCCGAGACCGCGCTGTCCGTCGGTGTCAACGAGATGGCCCTCTCCCTCGGCGCGGCGATCGGCGCGGCCGTGATCGGCGCCCTGTGGGCCTGCCACGCCACGACCGGAGGCGCCGTCACCGGCGCCGGTTACCAGTGGGCCTGGGCCGCCTGCGCGGTGGTCGCGCTCGCCGGAGCCGCCGTCGCCCTGCTCTTCCGCGCCCCGCCGGCGCCCCTCATCCCCGAGGCCGGCGCCGTCTCCGCCGGGAGGACCGTGTGACCACCACGACCACAACGGTGCGCGACCGCGCTCGCGCCGAGGCCGCCGCCGCCGTGAGGACCCACGAGCAGAGCCTTCTCGCGCTGAGCCACAGCCTGCACGCCGAACCCGAGACGGCCATGCAGGAACACCGGTCGGCAGCCAAGATCGCGTCCATCGCCGAGGACGCCGGGTTCGAGGTCACCCGCGGAGCGGCCGGCCTGCCGACCGCCTTCGTCGCCACCCGCGGAAGCGGCGTCCTGGTGGTGGCCCTGTGCGCCGAGTACGACGCGCTGCCCGACATCGGACATGCCTGCGGACACAACGTCAACGGCGCCGCCTCGGTCGGCGCCGCCCTCGGCCTCGCCGCTGTCGCCGACCTCCTCGGCATCACCGTGAAGCTCGTCGGCACACCAGCCGAGGAGGACATCGGCGGCAAGGCGCTGCTGCTGGAAGCCGGTGTCTTCGACGACGTGGCCGCCGCCTTCATGGCGCACGCCGCGCCGGAGGACTCCGTGGGCGCCTCCTCGCTGGCCATCGGCGCCTGGGACGTCGTCTACCGGGGCAAACCCGCCCACGCCGCGCTCGCCCCCTGGGAAGGAGTCAACGCCCTGGACGCGATCACCCTGGCCCACACCGCTGTGGGCCTGCTGCGTCAGCAACTGCCTCCAGGCACCCTGGTCCACGACGTCGTCTTCGAGGCCGGTCGCGCGGTCAACGTCATCCCCGAGACGGCCCGAGCCCGCTACGAGCTGCGCGCCCGCACCACCGAGGACCTCGATCACGCCCGCCGCAAGGTACGGGCCTGTCTGGAGGCGGCCGCGCTCGCCACCGGCGCCGAACTCGAACTCACGCCGCACGGAGCGGACTTCGCCGACCTGCGCCAGGACGAGTTCCTCACCGCGGCCTACACCCGTGCGGCCCGCTCCCTGGGCCGCGACCCCGTGGACCGCGGGGGTGAGGTCATGGCCTCCACCGACATGGGAAACCTCTCTCACGTGCTCCCGGCCCTCCACCCCACCATCGGCTACGACACCGAGGGCGCCCACCACCACACCGCCCCCTTCGCCCGCTACGGCAACTCCCCGGGTGCCGACCGCGCCGTACTCGACGCCGCAACCGCCCTCGCCCACGTCGGCGTGGAGCTGGCGACCGATACGGAGCAGAGGCGACGCTGTCTTGGGCTTCTCGCCGACCGGCGACGAACGGAGACGGCCTCCCTGTGACATGACGCGCCGGGCAGATCTCTCTCACTGCCATTCCCGCCTGACGACGGAGCGGGCCCCCGGCCTTTCCGGCCGGGGGCCCGCGTATGCCGAGCCGTACGGGTCAGCTGCGGCGTGTTTTGCGCCATCCGAAGGGGCCGGGGAGGTTCATCGAGGTGGTCCGGCGCCCGGTGCTGCTGCGCGTGTGGTGGGGTCCGTGCTTGCCCCCCGTGGTGATCGACCAGGACTTCCGGTTGATGTTGAGGCGGACACCGGGCAGGATCCGGAAGCTCTTGCGGAATGTCAGCGGCATGACGTCTCACTTTCTCGTGCGCGCCGGGGTGCGCGGTCCCACTGATCCTGTCTTCGAAGCCAGTTGACACTCCTGTGCCCCGCACCGCGCGTTTCAAGCCGTCCGAAACGCGGTGCGTCGGTGGGCTGTTGGCGTCGTCGACGAGGAAGAGGCAGACGTCGCCGGTCCTGACGGATCACACCCTCATCCGACTCCACCGCCCTGGAGGGTGGCGAGCCAGTCGGTCAGCAGGCGGCTGACCTCGTCGGGACGTTCCTGCTGGATCCAGTGGCCGCATCCGTCCAGGAGGTGGGAGGCGGCCAGGGCGGGCAGGGTGGTGGGGTAGGCGTCGATGGCGTCGGCCATCCAGGTGGTGGAGGCGTCCAGGGCACCCCCGATGAACAAGGCGGGCTGCTTGACCGGGGCTCCGCGGTGCGGGGCGAGGTCTTCCCAGTCCCGGTCCATGTTGCGGTAGCGGTTGAGCGCGCCGGTGATCCCCGTACGCTCGAACTCTCCGGAGTAGAAGTCGAGATCGTCCTCGCTCAGCCAGGCCGGGAGCGCCCCCGTGGGGAAGCGGTCGCGGAGCCGGCCGCCGGACCGGGCCACGAAGTGCGGGTCGGGTTCGCCCCGGGCGGGCATGGTGTCGGCGGACAGAGCAGCGTAGAAGCCCGCGAGCCAGCCCCGGACGTCGGGCTCGATCTCCGCCTCGGCCCGGCCCTCCTCCTGGAAGTAGGAGACGTAGAACTCCTGCTCGGGACCGCCGATCCGGCCGAAGACGTCGGTGGGGCGGGGGCCGCCGGGCGGTGCGTAAGGGACGCTCAGCAGGCCGACGGCGCGGAAGACCTCGGGATGGAGCAGAGCGGAGACGGAGGCGATGTTGGAACCCCAGTCGTGGCCGACGACCACCGCGCTCTCCTCACCGAGGGCGCGTACGACAGCAACGTTGTCCTCCACCAGTTCGAGCATCCGGTAGGCGTCGGTCGACTCCGGCTTGGAGGAACGGCCGTAGCCCCGCACATCGATCGCCACCGTCCGGTAACCGGCCTCGGCGAGGGCCGGGATCTGGTGGCGCCAGGAGTACCAGGACTCGGGAAAGCCGTGCAGGAGCAGGACCAGCGGGCCGGCGCCCTGCTCCACCAGGTGCAGGCGCCCGGCCGGAACCTCAACGGTACGGTGACGGAGTTCGGAGCACGGCTCGGACTGCATGGAGGCTTCTCCCGGGTGCGCGGGTGGACGAGGATACGCAGCGATCATGCGACGCGGCCCGCACTCGACGCGAGCAGGCTTGCCGTTCTGGCAAACCTGCGGGACGGGGCGGTGGGGGGCGGGGCGCGTGCGGCTCAGCGATCCCTTTTCCGGCCCAGTCGCGGAGAGACGAGGCTCGATGGAGGACGTATGTCGAAGAGCGAGGTGGGCGCGCTACGCTGCTGACGACACGTCAAAACGGTGCATCAGGGGGACTGAGCATGCCGCAGGAGCCATGGGCGGGACTGTCCGAGGCGATCAGCGCGATTCGGGCCGAGTTGGAGCAGGCGATGACCGATGGTCATGGGCACGCGATCCAGTTCCGCACGGGGCCGGTGGAGATCGAGTTCGCTGTCGACGTCAAGAAGGACGGCCAGGCCGGTGCCAAGGTTTCGGTCCTGCCATGGAGCGTCGGCGCGGAGGCGAAGGCCGGATACGCGGCAGGCGCCACTTCGCGCCTGAAGATCACTTTGCAGCCCGTTGACGAGCACGGCGCGGATCAGAGAATTGGCGCCCATACCCCCGAGCGCCCCCGCTAGGCCCTGTCGTCGAATTCCCGTCTGCCGGGCGGACGACGGCAATGTGACGACAGGGTCTAGGGGGTGTCTTGTCGATCAGGGTCGGATCAGGCCGCGGCGTCTGGTGCGGTGCATCGCAAGGCGCCGGAGCGTCGTGATAGCGGAGCTATTGGGGCGTTTCGGCAACGCCGCGAGGTGCCGTGCC
>NZ_JBIBHG010000020.1:0-71080 GCF_042956885.1 Streptomyces sp. NPDC008163
CCGGTCCGGCAGTAACGGCTCGATCCTCGCCCACTGGGCGTCAGTCAACGACACACATCACCCAACGATCAGATGATCCGAAGGAAACGCTCTAGGCGCCACGGGACCGTGAGGTGCATGGAGCCCACCCCGCGCGGCCTCGCCGCCGCGCTCGCTCGTCTCACCGCTGCTCGTCGTAGACGTGGGGCGGGTACGGTGATGCGGGGCCGTCTGCCGCGGCGATCTCCCGTGCTGCCGCGCATTCAGCGGCTGGCATACGGTGCCAGAAAGGTGCACCGCGAACGCCGACCCCACGCCTCAGGAAGGCCCTTCAATCGCCTGCGCGAAGAGTCGCGGCCGGGGTGACGCCGTACAGGCGGCGGTAGGCGGCTGCGAAGCGTCCGACATGAGTGAAGCCCCAGCGGGTGGCGATCACGGTCACACTCGATGTGTGAGGATCGGCATGCTGCAGATCACGGTGAGCGTGTGTCAGGCGCACTTGGCGAAGGTAGGCGAGAGGGCTCATCCCGGTGTGCCGTCGGAAGGCGTACTGCACGGCACGCGGGGTGACAAAGGCGGCGGCGGCGATATCTGACAGGCTGATGGGGCGCTGAGCGTTCTCCTCGATGAACGAGCGCGCCCGGCGCAGGGTCTGTGTGTGAGCGTCGTCGCTGTCGATGCGATGGCACGGTTCCTGCTGTGAGGTGTTGGGGAATGCGGTCAGGGCAACAGCGGCCAGGTGATCTGTGGCAGTGGCGACGACTAGTGGATCCGGGGCCGACGGGCCCGTCAGGACATTGTCACGCAGGAAGGCGACCGTGTTGCCCAGGCGCCGGCCGGCTCCGGCGTCGTGTGTGCGCTGGCCGGTGAAACGGACCGGGCCCTGCGGAGAGCGGGCGCCGACGGCGGCCACCCGCTCGAGAACCGAGGGGTCGAACATGGTGATGGTGTAACGCGCGGAGTGCAGGACGCCGGTATACGGGCGCTCCGGAAGCGCGATGAGGAAGCTCTCGCCCGGGCCGTAGATGTCATCACGGCCGTCGGTGGTGTCCACCATGCTGCCGCTGTGTACGGTGATCAAGCAGTGCATGCCCAGCGGGTTGGCATCGTAGGACATGGTGTAACCGAAGGTGAGGCGATCGACGATCAGGCCGTCGGTCGCAGTCCGCACGATGCGAGCGTGCGTGTCGTTGGGCCGGCCGCCGATGCGCATCGGCGTGTACGCCTGCGACAAGAACTCTTCCGTCTCGGCCAGGCTGCTGCTGTCGAAACGCTCGGTGTCCAAGTCCGCCTCCCATACGGCCTTCGGTGGGCCGATCGCGCCTAATAGTACGGCGCTGTTTCCGCCCCAGGTCACGGCGTTGCGGGGCCGGTGAGATCAGCGGTGCACCACATCCAACCGGGGCGGATGTGTTCCAGAAGGTCGAAAGACGAAATGCCTCAGTCCATCTTGCGAACTGTCTGCCGCGATCACGGGGACGCGGACATACAGGGAGAGCGTGTGGGCACCGGTGGGTCGGGCGGCTCACTACAGGGGCGCCGGACTATGCGTGCGCAGAGAGAGAGGGGCCCGCAGTGCTCGCAAGCCAAACAGCTCGGCACCCCAGCGGGGGTGCCGAGCTGTTGGTGGAACGGGACGTGCACACCGGCCACTGGATGCTCTCCGCCCGGGGGGCGTTCGACGCGGTCACCACCAGCCTACTGAGCCAGGCGCTGGAGGCGGCCTGCCAGGCAGGGGGGCGCTACATCGTGGTCAACTGCTCCGAGATCAATTTCGCCGACGTCGCCTTCTTGCGTGCGCTGCTCTGCCACTCCCATGGGGCACGGGTCGTTGTGGCCGCACCGTCCCCTGTCGTGTGCCGCCTTCTGGAAGCCACCGACACGACCCATCTGCTTCAAGCGACGGGTGGTCCGGGCGAGGCCCACGGAGAGAGGACCCATTGAAGACAGCTGTCGTCCGGGGCGGCGTGGCCGACCCGGACATGGAAGTGGAAATGGAACGCTTTACACCAGAGGCACCGCG
This sequence comes from Streptomyces sp. NPDC008163, assembly GCF_042956885.1. Taxonomy (NCBI): domain Bacteria; kingdom Bacillati; phylum Actinomycetota; class Actinomycetes; order Kitasatosporales; family Streptomycetaceae; genus Streptomyces; species Streptomyces sp. NPDC008163. The sequence goes on from NZ_JBIBHG010000020.1 coordinate 2,003, forward strand.
GCTTCGATACGTTTCCCGGTGTCGGTGGGGATCACCGACAGGCGTTTCGCGAGGCGATTGACCATGGCCCAGCCATAGCCGCCGGTGGTGAACTCTCCCTTGGCGCGCAAGGGGAGAACGGGAAGTGCGGTGCTGTGGTCCGCGACCGACAGGAGCAGTTCGTTGCCCTCGATCCGGGCGGAGAATCCGGTCAAGCAGACTCCATGTCTGTAAGCGTTGGTGACCAGTTCGGAAGTCACCAACAAGGCGTCAGCCCAGACGACATCGCCCTGACCTATCTCCTTGCCGGAGAGGAACTGGGTGCGCAGCAGCCTTTCGACCCGCTCGCGAGCTTCAGCGGGGCTCGACGGAAGGCCGGCGCCTGCGACGAAAGCACCAACGACCTCATCGCTCACACTCCCTCCATCTCCTATCAGCAGTTGCCTCTGGCATCCCGCATGCCCCCTGATCACGGGCGTACACGGAGACACAGCGACTCCCTCTCGGGCGGTGGCGCACCAGTCCACGGGCCGGGGAGCGGGAAGGCCGGCGCAAGGCGTCGCTGGACGCGCCGGCGCGGGCTCGGACCACCTCAGCGGCCTCGGATCCGTACCTCGCGGGCAGCCATGGCCAGCCTCCACCGCAAGCAGGTGATGTCGTGCGGCCCAGGCCGGGGCGCGTTCCTCGTCGAGGGTTCCCTCGGTGCTGATGTCGCCGGCCGCATGTGTGCGCGACCGGTGGATGTGGGCGGCTCGGCTCCGGTGCGGGGTGGTCATCTATGGTTCCGCTGGTGGTTGGAGGGAGAGAAGCAGGTCGGCGAGGCCGGCCGGGGCGCGGCCGCGCAGCCGGTCAGAAGTATGGACAGGGTGGTCGTCCGTGCGGGCGACGCGGTGTCCGGCTGCCGTAAGCCGTGTCACGAGGTCACGGTCCTCGCTCGTGGTGAGCGCGGCGAAGCCTCCTACAGAGTGGTACGCGGTGGCGGACACGCCCATGTTCGCGCCGTGGATGTGGGGGTGTTTCCAGGTGGTGTCGCCTTGTGCGGTGGGCCGGGTGCGGTAGTAGGCGGTGTCATGCGGGCTGTGTGCGTTTCCAGGACCCGATGGCGTGCCTGAGGTGAGCCGGATAGTGCCGAGTACGGCGTCGTGGCCGCGCCGGGCCCACGCGGTCTGCCGGGCCAGCCAGTGCCTGGGCACCCTCGAGTCGGCGTCGGTCATGGCCAGCCAGATGTCTGCTTCCTGTGGGCCCAGAAGCGCCAGGGCGTGCTGTACCCCGGCGGCGCGGGCTGCTCCCACATTGCGTCGGTTGATTCTGATGACGTAGGCGCCCGCGCGTGCGGCGAGGACGCCCGTGGCGTCGGTGCAGGCGTCCGCGGCCACCACGGTTCGCACGGGCAGCGGGGGCCACTTCGGCAGCGGCCGCACTGATGCTGCGGACACAGTCGGCGACGCGTTCTGCCTCGTTGTGGGCGGGGACCACGACGGCCACGGCCGAGATGTTCATGCCAGGCCCTCGGCGCGGGCAGGCGACAGTGCGATGCCAGGGACAGTGCCCCGTTCGTGGACAGTGAGGGTGAAATCCGGGTCGTCGTACCGGGCCAGCGGGCGCAGTTCCGGAACGGTGCTGACCTCTTCGGCGATCTCCCGGCCGGTGCGGGTGTGCTCGTCGACCGGGTGGTTCCAGTGAACGGTGATCAGGTGTCCGCCGTCGGCGAGGCTGCCGGCGCTCTGGCGCAGTACCCGGGAGCGAGCGGAGGAGCCGAAGTAGTACAGAAGCTCCGACAGGATCACCAGGTCGAAGGGGCCATCGGGCCATTCGTCGGGTACCGCCATGTGCTGAACCGTCACCTGGGGCAGGCCGGCCAGACGGCGCGTGGCTGTGCCGACTGCTGAGGGGACGCGATCGGCGCAGAGCAGGGCGTCGCAACGCGGGGCGAGGAGTTCGCTGAGGACGCCGACGGAGCATCCGGGTTCGAACGCTCTGCGGTAGCGGGCACGGGGGAGCGCTGCGATGGTCAGTCCGTATTTGCGCTGGTCGTACCAGCGCCGGGCCAGCTGCCAGGGGTCGGCGGCTCGGTCGTACTGGCCCTCGAAGTAGCTGGCAGGAGTGTTCAACGCATCACCGTTTCGTACGTGCGGGTGTGGTGGGCGAGCTCCTGCGGAGGCAGGACAGCGTCCTGCTCGGGGCCGCGGGGTTCCAGCTGGCTGGTGAAGCAGGCCAGTGCCGCCCTCTTGCGTGTGAGGCCGTCCTCGGTGAGCGGCAGCACGCCCGCCCGGTGCCAAGGCACCCGCGGGTCGCCGGGATGGGCCCAGTGCCACATCCACACCGGATACGTCCAGACGGTGACCCCGCGGTCAACCCCCGCTCGCCGTGCGGCGCGGCCGGCCGCCTCGTGGTCGCTGTGCAGATCGCCTTCCCACGGCGCCAGGCACAGCGCGGCTCCGGTATGAGCCAGAACTTCGGCGATGACCGCGCGGGCATCCTCCTCATGGCGGTCGAGACGAGTGTCGGGCAGTCCGGCGTGCACGGCGTCCGGCAGCGTACCGAGCGCGCGCAGAGCCTCGGTGAGTTCCTTCCCCCGCCGCTCGGCGAGACGGGCCATCGCCCCGGCGTTGCCGGTGCCGTGCGAGGCTTCACCGGCGGTCAGGCACACGGTGTGCACCGGTACGCCCGCAGTCAGAAGGGTGGCGACGGTGCCGCCGCAACCCAGGACCTCGTCGTCCGGATGCGCGGCCACCACCACGACCGGGCCCTGGGGCACCCGCAGCCGGGGCAGCGTCCCCTCCAGGTTTTCTGCCTGCCAGACAGCCTCGTCGGTCCCGGCGGCGTCGATCAGCGCTGCGGCCTCCTGCCGGGACCCCACAGCCCTGGCAGCCCCCCTCATCGAACTACCTTCGCGGGCTCGCGCGCCACCAACCGGCCGAGCTCCGCGAGATTCGACTCGGCATGGTGCTGACGCACGTACACCGTAAGGTCCGCGACCGCTTGTGCGTGCCTCTCGTCATGACACAAAGGTCCCGCTCCCGTCGCGCGGCCCACGTGCTCCATCACCTTGGTGCAGACCTTCTCGACCAGGGCCCGTACCCGCAGTCCGCGCAGCGCGGCCTCACCGCGCTCGTCCCGGGGATCGGCGTCGATGGCGTCTCCGGCCCCTTGGACCATCGTCTGCGCGGTGTGCAGGAGCAGGTCGACCGTGCCCAGGTGGGCAGCCGCGTGGTCGTTGGCCCCGTCCGTCGCGACGCGACTGTAGAGAGCGGCGGAGACGGCCTGCGCGCCGCCGAGCCAGCATGCCGCCACGCCGATCCCGCCGTGCAGGAAGCCGGGGCGCCGCAGATACTCCTCCGGGTCGCCTACTGCCCGCGCCGCCACATCCGCGAAAGTCACGTCCAGGGTGTCACTGCCCCGCATGCCCACCGCGGGCCACGTCCCGGCAACCGGCGAGACTCCCGGCTGGTCGAGCGCCACCGCGAAGAGCCGGTAGCCGTCCTCGGCATCAGCCGTCACCAGCGCGTGAGTACAGGAGCGGGCTCCTGAGCAGTACGGCTTGAGACCGGTCAGCCGCCATCCTTGCTCGGTCCGTCGGGCCGTGACGCCGGGGCCCGGCGGGCGCGCCGCCCACACTCCCCACCGCTCGGCAGGGGCGGGCCGTGCCTGCTCCAGCTCCTGCATGATCGCCACAGCGTCGAGATGGCCCTCGGCGAGCCGTGCCAGGGACAGGTCCCTGCGGCCCAGTTCGGCCAGGACGGTGAATCGGTCGGCGGTTGCCCGGCCGGGCAGCGGGACCTGCGCGGCGTCTTCCGCGACGAAATCCGCGAACAGTTGACCCGCACGGGACTCCGGGCTGAGCGGGGAAAGTGGAGGATCCTCATGCCGGGGACGGTCGGTCATCACTCATTCCTCCTGGAGCTGGTGGGCTGGCACCCTGGATGACGGGCACGGACCAGTCACCCGCAGGGCTATGTCTCAGCAGTTCATTCGCCGGATCGCCGCTGAGCCGTGGCCGCGAGCTGCCCGGCCGGTGCAAGCTGCTGGCTGTGTGCTCAGGAGCTGGTGCGCGGCCCGGGCTCTTGCTGATTGGCCTGCGGCACCACATGGTCGTTACGTGCGCTGCCCCAGGCACGGACGAGCCTGGCGATCGGGTTGAGCGGCTCCCCGGCCTCGGCGCCCTGGCGCAGGGGGCCCGGGCCGGACGCGGATGGCAGCAGGCGTGCGGCGACGCCGCTGAGCCGGGTCGTCAGGCCGGGCGCCATCCCGTGCGCGAGCTGGGCCGCTTTGGCCGGTGCGGTGAGCACCAGCCGGGCGCGTCGCTGGATGACCGCGTCCACGATCCTGCGAGCGGCCCGTTCGGCGTCCATCGACAGGGGAGGGGCGCCTGCGACTGTGCTGAACCAGCCGAACTCGGCATCGACGTTTCCGCCGAACTCCGCCTGCCGGTGTGATCCGGTCCGCATCAGACCCGGGTGGACGGCGGTGACGCTGACGCCCGATGCCGCCATCTCTGCGTGCAACCCCTCGGCGAGGGCAGCGATCGCGGCCTTGGCGCACGAGTAGGGCAGCAGGTGCGGAACGCCGAGCAGACCGCCCACCGAACCGATGAGGCCGAGGCGGCCCCGGGTCTTCTTCAGGTAGGGCAGCGCTTCCAGAGAGGTGTGCAGGGCGCCGTAGAACATGGTGTCCATGGCGTCACCGAACTCCGCTGCGCCCACGTCCTCGACGGGCGCGACCTGGATGACGCCGGCGTTGGCGATGACGAGGTCGAGACCGTCACGCTCATGGACCTCGCGCACCAGGGCACCCACAGCGGCGCGGTCGCGCACGTCGCAGACGACCGTACGCACGCTGGACCCAGTGGCCTCCCGCAGCTGCGCAGCCGCCCGCTCCAGTTCGTCGGCATCGCGGGCGGCGATGGTCACGATGCACCCGCGCTCCGCCAGCTGCCGGGCCACAAACAGCCCCAGACCCCGGGAGCCGCCAGTGACCAAGGCCCCGGGGCCCCTGGTCCGATGCGGGAGGGGGGTGCGGTTGGTCATCTCATCGCCTTTCCGGGGGGCGCCCTCGATGGGTGCGGGTACTGCCGTGGGCGGGACGCGCTCCAGGTGCCCGCGTCTTGCCGCTTGTAACACCCCGCATTGCTATTCCGCGAGGCTGCTGTGCAGATCACCCCGGTTGTAGGTCGGCCACACCGGCGTGAAACTGATGACGTGTGCTGATCGGAGGCGTGCCATGATCATCCTCGGTCTTATCCTTCTCATCATCGGCCTGATCGCTGGTATCGGCGCCCTATGGACCATAGGAGTCATCCTGCTGGCCATCGGTGCGGTGCTCTGGGCCCTCGGAGCCCTCGGGCACGCCGTGGGAGGGCGACGGCACTACTGGTGACTGCCCTCTGTCAAGTGACTGCGGCGAAAGCCCCGCACAGGTGAGGAGCCTGGCGGCAGGGGACTGCGGTGTCCCCGTTCTTCTCGACCAGCCGGCTGCCGCTGTCGTGCGCCGTAGTCCAGGGCAGCCGGCCGGGTCGGGCTTGTTCGGTCTGCCAGCCGAACAGGTCCTTGGGGCCGAGCCGCTCACGGTTGCCCGGCGTTGTGGGCGAGGTATGCGGCCAGTACGAAGAAGGAGGCGGCGATGATCCGCAGGGTCGTCTTCTCCCGGGCTTCGCTGACGTTGTAGGTGGCCGACGCGGCAACCAGCGGCGTTATGCGGCGGGTAAACGCGTCAGGGGGTCGGGGACGGGCCGGGGATAGCGCGGCCGCTTCAGCAGCAGCCCTTCGTGGCGGCGTCCGGCACGTCTTGTCCGCCTCGACCGCGACAACAGGGGCCAGCACGTGCCCCAACGCGTGGGCCGACCACAAAGTCGGGCAGCGCGTGCGGTCCGGCCCCGGGGCCCTGCCGGGAGGGCCGGTGACGGCGAGGTCGCATCGGCGATGACGCGGCCGACCGTGCTGTCGCCGACGGCCATCGTGGTCGAGGCCGGCCTCTCCCCGGCGGCATCCGCTGCCCACCAGCCGGTGGTCCGGAAGGCGCTTGGGGCACTTGTGACGGGCGAGGAGTGCGGGGCGCAGAACCGGGCAGGAGGAGGCACGACCCCAGTCGGTGCAGGTGAAAGAAAGACGGTTCTGTGATGCTGATGGCCCATCCCGCGGTGCTGCGGAACCTGATCGACCAGTACGAAGCCCTCGCCACCGTGGATGCCTCCCGTGCGGACAGCGCTCAGGTGCGCCAGCGTATGAATGACGTCGCCTACACGTTGTGCGTGTCCACCGGTACCCGCGACATCGACGCGGCGCTGGTCGCGGCCCGGCACCAGCTGCCCGGGGCCCGCCCGCTGGACGACTCGGTCCTGCAGGCGGGCTGAACCGCCGCCATTCTCCGCTGTCACTGGCCTCGATGAACGGACACCCTCACGTGGACACCACCGCCACGAGCGCAGCACCGATCTACAACGTGCTGATAGCTGAGCGGGGCGACGTCGTCGCCGACGCGGCACGGGCCGCCGAGCAGGCCCTGCGAGAGACGAACCTCACCCTGGACTTCGGCCTTCGGGCTGACGACAACGCGTAGCTGCCGATGCTGTTCAGGTCGATCTCCACGAGCCGACCCTCACCGTAGGGGTCGCCGTTGACCGTCTCGGGGCTCGCCGCGAGCTCGTCGATCACCGCGACGACCGTCCCCGAGACCGGAGCGTAGAGATCGAAGGCCGCGACCGGTCACTTCACCTGACCCATGCGCTGCCCCGCGATGAGGCGTCGCCCCGCCTGAGGAAGGCGGGCCCAGACGACGGCCCCGAGCCATTCCCGGGCGTGGTCTGTGATCCCGGCCCGGCCCCGTTCTCGGCGGTCCTGATCACCCTCACGTGCATCTCGGTGTACCGCAGCTCTTCCGGGATCACCGCGCCTCGTTCGACATCACTTTCGCACCGTGCCGTGAACGAGTTCTTCGCGACGGCGCGCATACGGTTCGTCTACTCAGACTCCCTTTTCTTTTGAGGAGAGCATCACCATGAAGGTCCTCGTCGTTCTCACCTCGCACGACCGGCTCGGCGACACCGGCCGTGCCACCGGGTTCTGGCTGGAGGAACTCGCCGCACCCTATTACCGCTTCAAGGAGGCCGGGTGGGAGATCACTCTCGTCTCCCCGAAGGGCGGCCGACCGCCGTTGGACCCCAAGAGCAACGAGTCCGGCGCCCAGACCGACCAGACCCGACGCTTCGAGGCGGACACCGAAGCCATGGCGGCATTGGCGAACACCAACCCGCTCGATTCCATCGACGCCGACGACTACGACACCGTCTTCTACCCGGGCGGCCACGGCCCGCTGTGGGACCTTGCCGAAGACGCCGACTCCGCTCGCCTGATCGAGAACACCCTTCGCGCCGGCAAGCCCCTCGCCCTGGTCTGCCACGCTCCAGGCGTTCTCCGTCACGCCCGAAACGAGGACGGAACGCCCCTCGTGCAGGGCAGGAAGGTCACAGGCTTCACCAACACGGAGGAGGAGGGCGTCCAGCTCACCGAAATCGTTCCCTTCCTCGTGGAAGATGAACTCAAGAAGCTCGGCGGCCACTACACCAAGCAGGCGGACTGGCAGCCCCATGTGGTCCAGGACGGCCTCCTCATCACCGGTCAGAACCCTGCTTCCTCCGGCCCCGCAGCCGACGCTCTCGTCGAGTTCGTCTCGGCCCACGGCTGAGCACCCGATCGCCTCAGGAGCGCCCAACGGCGTGGTCCGCAGGTTCGCGTGAGCGGACAGCGGCCGGCATTGGGCCGCACTGGAGGGTGCGCTTCCCGGGTGCGTGAACGCCGGACACCCGTGATCCTGGCGGAGACGGGCACCTGTCCGCCACAGCCGACCCCCGGACGAGAAAGGGCGTTCCGATGGCCAGCGAAGGCAAAGGCAAGGCCAAGAAGCTTTCCCATGGTGACGACGTCACGTGGAAGAGTCACGGACAGGAGATCGAGGGACCCGTCACCAGGAAGTTCGATAAGCGGGCCGAGGCAGCCGGCCGCACGGTGGACGCGTCCAAGGATGAACCTCAATACGAGGTGAAGAGCGATAAGACGGGCGCTACCGCAGTGCACAAGCCCGAGTCGCTCCGCAAGAAGGGGAGTGGCTCGTGAGCGGCGGTCGGAACCCGGACCGGCAGGAGATTCTCGACCGGTTCGGTGACGCCGCCGGCATGACCGCCGGCGAGTTTGAGAAAAGGCTGGACACGGACGACTCCCGGGCGGCCGGGCAGAAGGGCGGCGGTGGGGAGTCGACCGGCCACGCTTCCGGCCGCCCCGGATCGTCGAGTCGATGAACCGGGGCCACGACCCCGAGACGTAGCCCCCTGGCCTCGGCCCGTGGTCCCGCGCGCCAACAGCGCTCATCAGGGGCCGCCGCGGCGGCCCCTGATGAGCGCTGAAGACGGTCTTTTCCAGGCGTGCTTCGGCCGCGAGAGAGCGTTGTGCCGGGCGGCGCGGCCGCAGCTGTTTCGCGCCCGCACCGGAAGCGCTTTGCCCAAGCTCAAGAACACGCTGACATACGACGCGATCATCGGTGGACTGAGCCCTGACACCGGCCGGATCACGGGATGCCTCGGCGCCGCCCTCCCGCGCCGGTCGCCCCACGGCCAGGGCGAGGACACCGACGGTGCCGAGGCCGAGATCGATCTGGCCGGCCGGCAGCTGGACCGCCTGGGTGAATACAGCACTCCGGCGGCCAGGCAGAGGCCGAAGGCTTACGCAGTCGCTCGTGCGATGTGGAGAGCGCAAGAAGTACCACCGCTGGCGGCTCCGGTGGGAGTGCCTGAGGCGTAGGGGCAGGTCTCGGGAAACCGGTCTCTTATCGCGGTATACGCGAAAGGTGCCGGAGCGGCGGCCGGCGAGATCTTCGCGGCGGGCCTCGCGGGAGGCGTGGGCGAGGCCCGGGCCATTTTACCCGGTCCTTTCGCTCTCGCACAGTGAGTCGCGGGTTTCGGCTTGTGAGGCCACCGAGCCGCGGCCGGGTGACAGCGTGATGCGCTGAGAGGCAAGGAGTGGTGCGCGCAGAGAAGGGAATCACCGTCGGTCATGCCTAGCGTGCTTTTCGGAGCGGCACGTTCTGGGCTCGCTCCGTCGGACATCCCTTTCCGTACTGGAAGAAGACCCCTTCATGCATACTTTTGCCGCCCCTCCCGCGCCTGTCCTGGAAGCGGCCGCTGCCGCCTTTGCCGAGGCGACGGCGCAGCCCCCGTACCTCTTCGACCTCGCCCCTGCCGACGGCCGCGCCGCTGTGGACGAGGCGCAGTCCGGCTCCGTGGAACTGCCCGAGGTGGACGAGGAATGGGCGACCGTCCCGTCCGATGCCGGTGAGGTGCGCGTACGCATCGTGCGGCCTGCCGGATCCACGGGGCCGCTCCCGGTGATCCTCTACATCCATGGTGCCGGCTGGGTCTTCGGTAACGCGCACACCCACGACCGGCTGGTGTGCGAGCTCGCCGACGGAACGGGCGCGGCCGTCGTGTTTCCCGAGTACGCGCTGTCGCCCGAGGCGCGTTATCCCGTCGCGATCGAGCAGAACTGGGCCGTGGCGCGCTGGATCGTCACCGACGGCGCCCGGTACGGCCTGGACGGCGAACGGATAGCCGTTGCGGGTGACTCGGTGGGCGGCAACATGAGCGCGGCGCTCACCCTCATGGCCAAGGAGCGGGGTGGCCTCGCTCTGCGCCAGCAGGTGTTGTTCTACCCGGTCACCGATGCCTCCTTCGACACCGCCTCCTACGCGCAGTTCGCCGAGGGTTACTTCCTGCGCCGCGACGGCATGCGCTGGTTCTGGGACCAGTACACGACCGAGGAGAGCGACCGCGCCCGCATCACCGCCTCCCCGCTGCGCGCCACGACCGACCAGCTCGCCGGTCTCCCTCCGGCGCTCGTCATCACCGCGGAGGCGGACGTGCTGCGCGACGAGGGGGAGGCGTACGCCGCGAAGCTGCGTGCCGCCGGGGTGCCGGTGACCGCCGTGCGGTACCAGGGCGTGATCCACGACTTCGTCATGCTCAACGCGCTGCGCGGCACACAGGCCGCCGAGTCCGCGATTTCTCTCGCCGTCGCCACGCTGCGTACGGCCCTGGCAGCGAGCTGAGCCCCGCTTCGAACCCGCGGTTTCGAACCCTGCCCAGGCGGGACCGGCCTCCATGCGACACCGGCCGGTCCCGCCCCGCCGTGCTGCCCTGATGCGGCAGCAGTCTTCTCCGATCAGGTGATCACCATGACCACACCTCCACCCGCCCGTCACTTCGAACCCGATCTGCGCGCGATGACCCGCATCAACCTGCGGCCCATCGCTTCCCCGATGCCCCTCGGCTTCTACGCCGTCGGCATCGCCTCCGTCGTCGCCGGGACCTACCAGCTCGGGATACTCGGCGAGGACGCCGGCCGAGCCGTGGCCTTCACGATCCTGCCCGCGTTCGTCCTGCAACTCCTGGTCGCCGTACTCGCCTTCGGAGCACGTGACGTCCTGGCCGCGACGCTCATGGCGTGCTTCTCCGGTACGTGGCTCGCCAACGCCCTCGTCCTCGCGCTGCACCCGGAGCACGGACCGCGCGTCCTCGGCGTGCTCAACCTGTGCTTCACCCTCTTCGCCCTGCTCATGGCGTCCGTCGCCCGAGCCAAGCGCGCTCTGTGGTTCGTGCTGTGCGTGGCCGTGCCCCGCTTCGGGGTGGCAGCCGCGGCCGGGCTGAGCGGCGCGCACGCCCTCACCGTCCTCTCCGGAGCCCTGGGGCTCCTTCTCGCAGCTGTCGCCCTCTATGCCGCGTTCGCGCTGATGCTGGAGGACATGCGGGGCGAGGAGGTGCTGCCGCTGGGGCGCAGCGGCCCGGCGCACCACGCTGTCGAGGGCGACCTGAGTGTGCAGCTGCGCAACCTCGAACGCCACGCGGGCGTGCGCCGCACTCTCTGAGGACTGCCGCAGCCCCCGGCGTTCGCCGCGTTCCACCACCCTGCCCCTCCCACCCTCTGGAGCCCTTCTCCATGATCAGCAGCACCCCCATGCCCGTCGGCGGGTTCACTCCGCAGCCGGGCCTCGCCCCAGCTACCGGCGCCGACCTCGTCGTCCGTAACGCCAAGGTGTGGACAGGTGACCCGGCCCGGCCCGCTGCCTCGGCCCTCGCCGTACGCGACGGCATGATCCTCGCAATCGGTGACGAGGCCGACGTCGCCGCCGTGAGCGGCCCCGGCACCCGCGTCGTGGACGCCCTCGGGCGCCGCATGGTGCCCGGACTCAACGATTCCCATCTGCACGTGATCCGCGGCGGACTCAACTACGTACTCGAACTGCGCTGGGACGGTGTGCCCTCGCTGCGCCAGGCCCTCGCCATGCTGCGTGAACAGGCCGGGCGTACGCCGAAGGGCCAGTGGATCCGTGTCGTGGGCGGCTGGACCGCCGACCAGTTCGCCGAACGCCGCATGCCGACCGTCGCCGAACTGACCGCGGCCGCCCCCGACACACCCGTCTTCGTGCTGCACCTCTACCAGTCCGCGCTGCTCAACCGGGCCGCCGTCCGCGCTGCCGGACTCACCCGCGACACCCCCGATCCCGCCGGCGGCCAGATAGTCCGTGGCCGCGACGGGGAGCCCACCGGCCTCCTCCTGGCCGCACCCAGCGCCCTCGTCCTCTACTCGACGCTCGCGCGCGCCCCCGGCCTCGGCCCCGAGGAGCAGCGCGTCTCCACACGGCACTTCCTGCGCGAGCTCAACCGGTTCGGGCTCACCTCGGCGGTCGACGCGGCCGGCGGCTTCCAGAACTTCCCCGACAACTACGCCGCCGTCACCGACCTCGCCCGGGCCGGGGAACTGTCCCTGCGCATCGCCTACCACCTCTTCCCCCAGACCGCCGGGCAGGAGCTGGCGGACCTGGCCCGCTGGACGGACATGGTGAAGCCCGACGAGGGCGACGCCTGGCTGCGGCTCAATGGGGCCGGCGAGAATCTGATCTGGGCCGCCGCCGACTTCGAGAACTTCGCCGAACCGCGTCCCGGCCTCGCCCCCGGCTACGAGAGCGAGTTCGAGAAGGCCGTCCGGCTGCTCCTCGAACACGGCTGGGGGTTTCGTCTCCACGCCACGTACGACGAGACGATCCGCCGCGACCTCGCCGTCTTCGAGAAGCTCGCCGCCGACGGCCTCTTCCCCGGGCAGGGCCGCTGGCTCTTCGACCACGCCGAAACCGTCTCCTCCGGCAGCCTGGAGCGGATCGCCGCGCTGGGCGGGGCCATCGGCGTGCAGAACCGGATGTCGTTCCAGGGCAGGGTCTTCGCCGAACGGTACGGAGCGCAGGCCGCCGCCCGCACCCCACCGGTCAGCGAGATGCTGGAGGCCGGTCTGACGGTGGCCGCCGGGACCGACGCGACACGTGTCTCCTCGTACAACCCATGGGTCGCGCTGCACTGGCTCGTCACCGGGCGCACGGTCGGGGACCTGTGCCTCTACCCGCCGGAGCGGCTGCTGAGCCGCGAACGTGCCCTGGAGCTGTACACCATCGGCGGAGCCCGTATCACGGGCGAGGCGGACGTCAAGGGCACCCTGGGCGTCGGCCGCTACGCCGACTTCACGCTGCTGAGCCACGACTACTTCTCCGTCCACCAGGACGACATCCCGCACATCGAGTCCGTACTGACCGTCGTGGGAGGGCGGATCGTGTACGCGGCGGCCGAGCACGAGGGCGTCGACGAGGCGCTGCCGCCGCTCGCCCCGGCCTGGAGCCCCGTCGCTCACTTCGGCGGCTACCAGGCCACACCGCCGCCGGGCCTCATCGGAGCGCGGCAGGCCGACCGGATCGCCGAGGCGGTCGGCGCCTCCGAACAGCACCGGCAATGGCGGGTGGCGCGCGGCTTCGCTCCCGAGGACACCGCGCCGCGGGTTTTCGACCCCTGCTATGTGCTCTGACCGACCTCACCACAAGGAGAAACACGCGTGGACAGCGCGCTGTTGCTGCTCCGGCTCGTCACGGGACTGCTCGTGGCCGGGCACGGAGTGCAGAAGATCAGTTTCCGCCTCGGCGGCAAGGGCCTCGCGGGCGGCGTCGAGGAGTTCCGGCAGGACGGATTCCGCGGCGGCCGGCTCACCGCTCTCGCCGCCGGAGGCACCCAGGTGGGCGCCGGACTGCTGCTCGCCGCCGGAGCCCTCACCCCGCTCGCCGGCGCCGGAGTGATGGGCGTCATGACTGTCGCCCTCACCGTCAAGCGCCCGCACGGCCTGTGGGTGCAGAACGACGGCTACGAATACCCCCTGCTCCTCATCGCGGTCCCGGCCGCACTCGTCCTGGCCGGCCCCGGTGCCTGGTCACTGGACTCCCGGCTCGAAGTCACCCCCTGGCCCGCCTGGCTGAACACCGGCTGCCTCGCACTCGGGCTCGCCAGCGGCCTGCTGACCCGTCTGCTCCTGCACCGGACACCCTCACCCGCGACCACCCCGAGGAACGCCTGATGACCACCCAGCAGACCTCCCGCCCCGCCGTACTCCAGGAATTCGGGACGGTGCGCCCCGTGCCGCTCGGCCTCACAGCCGACACCCGGCGGCACGCGGCCCAGCGCCTCAACCGCGTACTCGCCGACACCCACATGCTGTACGCCCTTTACAAGAAGAGTCACTGGCAGGTGCGCGGCGGCCTCTTCCACTCGCTGCACCTCCTCTTCGACCGGCACGCCGGCGAACAGCAGGCGCTCGTCGACGAGCTGGCGGAACGGGTGCAGATCCTCGGCGGTGTCGCCGTCGCCGATCCCCGGCACGCCGCCGAACTGACCTCCGTGCCCCGCTTCCCCGACGGTGCCGAGGACGTGCCGGATCTCCTGCACCGGCTGCTCAGGACACACGAGGGCATCCTCCTGGACGCCCGCGAGGCCGCCACCCGGCTCGGCGCCCTCGGCGACTCCGGCACCGAGGACCTGCTGGTGTCTTCGATCGTCCGCACGGGGGAGCGGCAGGCATGGTTCCTCACGGCGGAGACCGCGACGGACGCGTCCGCTCCCGGGAACCTTCGGAACCTCTGACCTCCCCACCACACCCGCCCCGCGTCCGGTCTCCGGACGCGGGGCGTTTCCCGTGCCCGCTGCCCCGGGTGTGCCCGCGTGCCTCAAGCCGGCCACGCACTTGCCGGGCCCGGCGTCCGCACGCACGAAGGTGCCGGGGCAGTGACGTCGTTCCGTCACCGCCCCGGCACCGGGAAGCCCCTCAGGAAGAGGGAGTCACCGCTTCAGGAAGGCCAGCAGCGCCTCGTTGACCTCCTGCGCGTGCGTCCACAGCAGACCGTGCGGGGCACCGTCGATCACGACGTACTCGGCAGTTGGCAGCGCCGCGTGGAAGCGCTCGGCGGTCGCGCCGATCGGCAGGATGCGGTCACCGCTGCCGTGCACGATCAGGGCCGGCACGTCGATCTTCGGGATGTCGTCGCGGAAATCCGTGAGCCACGTCGGAACGGCCGCGCGTGAGGCGTACGCGGAGGAGCCGGCCGCCGTCTCCCAGTTGGCGCGCACGACGGCTTCGCTGATGCGGGTACCGAGATTCTCGTCCAGGTTGTAGAAGTCTCGGTAGAAGTCCTCGAAGTACGCGTAGCGGTCGCGGGTCACGGCGTCCAGGATGCCGTCGAAGACGGCGCCGTCGACGCCGTCCGGGTTGTCGTCCGTCTTCAGCAGGAAGGGTTCGAGACCCGCGAGGAACACGGCCTTGGCGACGCGCCCGGAACCGTACCTGCCGAGGTAGCGGCCGACCTCGCCGGTGCCCATCGAGAAGCCCACGAGGATCGCGTCCCGCAGGTCGAGCCGTTCCATGAGCGCGTGCAGGTCGTCGGCGAAGGTGTCGTAGTCGTAGCCGGTCGTGGGCTGCGACGACTGCCCGAAGCCCCGCCGGTCGTACGTGATGACGCGGTAGCCGGCGTCGAGGAGGACGGGAAGCTGCTTCTCCCAGGAGTGGCCGTCCAGCGGGTAGCCGTGGATGAGTACGACGGGCCGGCCGCTGCCGTGGTCCTCGTAGAAGAGGTCGATGGGGGTGCTGTTCTCATGGCCGACGGTGAGGAAAGACATGGTGGGTTCCTTCGGGAAGGCGGGATGGAAATGACGGGTGCCCGGCACCACGGGGTGCCGGGCACCTGCGGGCGGCGATCAGCCGGCCGCGTGCGGGCTGATCATCGACTGGGCGTAGACGACGCCCATGCCGTACGCGCCGCCGTGCTCCTTCACGACATCGAGCGTCGCGGCGTAGGTCTCGCCGCGCGCCCAGTCGCGCTGGAGCTCGAGGAGCACCTGGAGCCAGGTGACGGGCACGGCGCCCGCAGCCGTCATGCGCTGCATGGCGTGCTCGTGCGACTCCGCCGTGACGCCCGCGGAGGCATCGGCGACGACGTACACCTCATAGCCCTGACCGAGCGCGGAGAGGGCGGGAAGGACGAGGCAGACCTCGGTCCACAGACCGGACAGGATGATCTTGCGGCGACCGGTGGCCTTGACCGCCTCGACGAGCGCGGCGTCCTCCCACGCGTTCATCGAGGTGCGGTCGATGACCGCGTGCTTCGGGAAGACGTCCAGGAGCTGCGGCAGGATCGGGCCGGAGAAGGACTCGGCGGCCACCGTGGACAGCACCACCGGCACGTCGAAGACGCGGGCGGACTTGGCGAGCCCGACCGTGGCGTTGATGACGCCCGCACGGTCCGCGCTCGCCGCGCCGAAGAACATCTGCGGCTGGTGGTCGACGAAGAGCATCATCGCGTTGTCGGGTGTCAGCAGGTCCGGACTCGGGGCGGCGTGGACGGAGCTGGGATCGAACATGGTGATTCCTCGGGTGAAATAAGTGGGATGAGGTAGGAGCAGCCGGACACCGACCGGTGCCGGGCTCGACATGGCGAACCTATGGCCGCCGGTGAAAAGGCGGTTGACTGTGAAGGTCCGCTTCCTGTGCCCTGCCTGCACACCTGCGGCCGGGGGCGGAGGACGAAAAGGTCAGCCGGCCGTCGTGAGGCCCGCGAGCAGTTTGTCGACCGCCCGCGCGACGCACTCCGCGACCGCCGGCGGCCAGGTGTCGGTGCGGGCGAGATAGGTGAGCACGGCGGCGGTACGGAAGTACAGGACGCACCTGCCCGAGGGCGACCGCAGGACCAGTTCCGTCTGCGTACCCGCCGCGCGTACGCGTACGTCGCCCTCACCGGCCCGGTCGTGCACACCCTCCTCCAGCAGGGCCCGCGCAAAGACCCAGGTCGCCGTCGGCCGGCCGTCGGGTGACAGGAAGTCGCAGTGGACGGCGAGCGGGTCGTGCGGAAGATGCCGCAGATGGACGGTGAACCGTGCCAGATGAGCGTGCGGCCCGACGACGTCCGCGGTCAGGACGTGTACGACGCCGTTCATGTCCGCTCCGTCCACGTACGACGGCACAGGCCCACCGGCCGAGCCCGGCGGCTACCCCGCCGGGTGCGCGTGGGGGCTGCGCAGTTGCGCCGCGAACGCACGGATGCCCTCCTCTTCCTCCTCGGCGGAACCGGACACCGCCGAAGCCCCGCGCCCGGCGAGGGCGGTGGCGAGTTCGGCCGCCGCGCGCCCGATGCGGCGGGGCAGCGCGGGATCGGCGTCCTCGGCGCCCGTACCCCAGTCGGCGGTGGCCGCGAAGACACCGGTGGGAACGACCGCGGCGCGCAGATACGCGAAGAGAGGCCGCAGGGCGTGGTCCAGGACGAGGGAGTGCCGGCTCGTTCCGCCCGTCGCGGCGACGAGGACCGGCCGTCCGGTGAAACCGTCCGGGTCCCACAGATCCACGAACGACTTGAAGAGCCCCGAGAACGATGCGGCGAAGACCGGCGACACCGCGATGAGGGCGTCGCTCGCACGTACACGGTCCAGCGCCTCTTCGAGGGCGGGCGGCGGGAAGCCGGTGACCAGAGCGGAGGCGATGTCACGGGCGAGCGGGCGCAGCGAG
This sequence comes from Streptomyces sp. NPDC008163, assembly GCF_042956885.1. Classification (NCBI taxonomy): domain Bacteria; kingdom Bacillati; phylum Actinomycetota; class Actinomycetes; order Kitasatosporales; family Streptomycetaceae; genus Streptomyces; species Streptomyces sp. NPDC008163. Next base: position 18,883 of record NZ_JBIBHG010000020.1, read on the forward strand.
ACCTCCTCGGTGACGCACTCGACCCCGACCTCCGCGCAGGCGTCGCGCGTCGCCTCGCCGAGCCGGGACGCGAGCAGCGCCGTCGCCGAGGGGACACCGAGCCCGCCCGCCACGACGACGACGCGCCGTACGGGGCGGCTCATCGGGCGGTCTCCGCGAAACTGCTCACGCGTGCCGTGTGCGTGGGAGCCTCGGCGACCCCGGCGGGCCGGGCAGCCGCGAACTCACGGCGCAGCACCGGAACCACCTCCTGGCCCAGGATGTCGAGCTGTTCGAGGACCGTCTTGAGCGGCAACCCGGCGTGGTCCATGAGGAACAGCTGACGCTGGTAGTCGCCGAAGTCCTCACGGAAGCGCAGCGTCCGCTCGATGACCTGCTGCGGTGATCCGACGGTGAGCGGGGTCTGCTCGGTGAACTCTTCCAGCGACGGCCCGTGCCCATAGACAGGCGCGTTGTCGAAGTACGGACGGAACTCCCGCACGGCGTCCTGGGAGTTCTTGCGCATGAAGACCTGCCCGCCGAGCCCCACGATCGCCTGCTCCTCCGTACCGTGGCCGTGATGGGCGAACCGTCTGCGGTAGAGGCGGATGAGCCGCTGGTAGTGGCGCGCCGGCCAGAAGATGTTGTTGGCGAAGAAGCCATCCCCGTAGAAGGCCGCCTGCTCGGCGATCTCGGGACTGCGGATGGAGCCGTGCCATACAAAGGGCGGCACGCCGTCGAGCGGGCGCGGCGTGGAGGTGAATCCCTGCAACGGCGTGCGGAAGCGGCCCTCCCAGTCGACGCTCTCCTCGTCCCAGAGTCGCCGCAACAGCGCGTAGTTCTCCACGGCGAGCGGGATCCCGTCCCGGATGTCCTTCCCGAACCACGGGTACACGGGGCCGGTGTTGCCCCGGCCCAGCACGAGGTCGGTCCGACCCTCCGCCAGGTGCTGGAGCATCGCGTAGTCCTCGGCGATCTTCACCGGGTCATTCGTCGTGATGAGCGTCGTCGCCGTGGACAGGACGATGCGCTCGGTACGGGCCGCGATCCAGCCGAGCACAGTGGTGGGTGACGACGGGACGAACGGCGGGTTGTGGTGCTCCCCGAGAGCGAAGACGTCGAGGCCTACCTCCTCCGCCTTGAGCGCGATGGCGAGGATGGCCTTGAGCCGTTCCCCCTCGGTCGGCGGCCGTCCCGTGACGGGGTCGGCGGTGATGTCGCCGACGCTGAAGATGCCGAACTGCATGGTGTTCCTCACTCGAAGCCTGGGCGCGGCGTGTACCGCGCCGGTGCGAGGCTAGGAGCGGGGGAGCGCTCCGGGGAGCCGCTCGGTGTACGAGGCCTTGCCGTTCAGCGCCCGGCCGCCGACCGTCGTACGAGGAAACGCGCCGCCTCGTCCGGCACGCCGCTCGCAGCGAATGCACGAGACCGCCATTCGAGCGGTGAACATCCGTGCAGCTGGCGGAAGGCGCGGCTGAAGTGGGCCGCGTTGGTGAAGCCGCACAACTGGGCGACGGCGGCCACGGTCACGGCCCGGCGCCCGGGCCTGGCCAGTTCGCGTGCGCTTTCCTCGAGCCGACGTCGCTGGATGAGCCGGCCCACGGTCGACTCCTCCGCCTCGAAGACCCGGTGGAGGTACCGCAGCGAGATGTGATGGGCCCTGGCTATGGACTCCGGCGAGAGCGAAGGGTCCCGGTAGTGCCCGTCGATGTAGGCCCTGACCCTGCGCACCAGCGCTCCGCGCGGACCGTCCTGCACCGTCTGCGAATACGACGCGCTGTGCTCCAGTACGAGGAGCGTCACCAGGTCCACGAGCGCGGCCCCCAGTCGTACGCCGACGTGGGGCGCCCAGTCCGCTGGGGAGGTGACTGCCGGGAGAAGCGACGCGAGCAGGGCAGCCGTCCCACCCGTCGTGGGCAGGGCCGTGCCGGCCACCGAGCCCAGCTGCGCCGCGGAAAGACCGATCGCCCGCGCGGGCACCCGCAGCACAAGAGCGGTGAAGGGACCTTCGTACGACAGCGAGCACCGCTGCGCGCTGTCGTGCATCAGGAGCACACTCGGCCCGGCCAGGACATCGGCGTCACGCCGCCGGTACGTTGCCGAGCCGTGCGGGTGCAACAGGAGCACGAGGTCCGGCTCGTCCGAGCCGGACGTCCGCACCGGCACTCGGGTCACGCGCTGCGCACCCGACACGACGGCGGAGACGGTCACGGCCCCCAGCCGGTGTATGACGATGTCGCCGCCCGGCGCCCGGCCGTCGGCGGTCGTGACGGAGACCGGCATCGCGGCGTCGCCCCACCGCGAGCCCCAGCGGGCGAGATCTTCCTCGTCGTGGACGGGGCCGGCAGACAGCAAAAGGCTCAAGTGAGTGCTCCTTGTCTCCTGGGAACGGAGAGGGAAGTCGGGCGGGAAGTGCTGAAGGAGCCGACCGCAGACCGTCCTGCGTCCGGCTCCTTCAGCGGAATCCCAGCCAACCAAGCCGCCACCGCGGTAACCAGGCAGACACCAGGCGGTTTGGAACTGCCTGTCCGCACCGAAGGAGCACCGGTTCCCGGTGCTCCTTCGCCCAGAGCCCTACTCGAAAGCAGTACGGGAGGGCAGAGTGCCCGTACCGAGTCCGGCCAGGCCCGCCCGCGCCTCCTCCCGAAGGTCAACCGGGGCGGAATCACCCAGCCCCAGCACGGCCCGGTAGTGGCCTTCAGCCTCCGCTGCCCGGCCGAGATGGGCCAGGCAGTGGCCCCGGTACAAGTAGATCTTGGTCGTCGCGAGGTGGAATCCGCTGTCCGCGTACGACTGTTCAAGCCCGGCCAGGACTCCGGCCGCCTCCTCCCACCGGCCCTCGTTCAGATAGACGAAAGCGACGTGGTAACGGGAGATGCGGACAGTGACGGCGTAGCGCGGGTCGTGTACCCCGCCCGGCAATTGCGCCAGTGAGCCCATCACCGCGTGGTGCGTCTCGATCGCCTCCTGTCCGCGGCCGGCCTTGCGCAGCACTGTGATGTTCATATTCGCCGCCTGGAGATACCGGCGAGTGTCGCCCGCACGCAAGAAGAGATCCATGGCCTGCGCGATGTCCTCGACGGCGGGCAACACATCGTTCACGACATCGCGCAGCCAGCCCAGATACATGTATGCCTCTGCCTGCCGGCCGAGGGAACCGCACGCGGACGCGATGGCCAGCGCGGAGGTCGCGGCCTCGAGCGCTTCCTCGTGCTGCCGGTGGCATTGCCAGTGCACCCAGGCAAGCATGCTCAGGCACCCTGCCTGGGCATCGAGATCGCCCGTCGCCTCGGCTGAACGAGCGCCGAGAGCAAACACCTCCGACCAGTGCCCCCAGGAGATCCAGGAGTTGCACACGGCCTCGACGGCGAACGCGATCACGACCACACGTCCGGGATTCTGCTGCTCGGCCTCCTGCCGCAAGGCCGAGAGCCAGTTGTCGCTCTCGGCACGCAGCCACTCCAGGGCCTGCTCACGAGTACGGAAGTGTTCGGGGCATGGTGTCGAGTCGCAGCGTTCACGGGCCTCCACGCCGCCAGAGACCATGTGAGCGGCGGAGACGACCGTGTCCAGGAGCCATCCGCGCAGCCGGACAGCAGCGGCTGCCGAAATTGTCTCGTCGTCCGTGCCACGGTTCCGGGAGCGCCCGTACAGGCGCAACAGGTCGTGAAAGCGGTAGCGATCCCCAACCGACGTCATCAGGAGCCCGGCCTCCAGCAACTCCTCCAGCCTGTCCTCCGCCTCCACCGCGCTCGTCTCCGCGAGCACCGCGGCGTAAGGGATACCGAAGTCCCCGCCGGGAATCAGCGACAGCAGGCGGAACACACGTGCCGTCTCCGGGGCGAGGCGGGAGTACGACAGCTGGAACGCCGAGCCGACTCCCAGGTCCCCGGCGCTGAGAACGTCCACCCGGCGGTCCTCGTCGGCGAGCCGATCCGCGAGCCGCCGCAGGCCCCACCCGGAGCGGGTCACAGCCCAGTTCGCCGCGACCCGGAGTGCCAGCGGAAGGTGGCCGCACAGCGCGGTCACCCGGGCCGCCGCGTCCGGGTCCGCATCGACCCGGCCGTCGTCCACAACCGAACGCAGCAGAGCGGTGGACTCGGATTCGGCGAGTGCTCCCAGCTCCAGGCGGCGCACGCCGCTCAGCCCGGTCAGCGGACGGCGGCTGGTCACGATGACGAGCATCCGCCCCTCTGCCGGCAGGAGCACCCTGACCTGCGCCTCATGACCGGCATTGTCCAGAACAACTACGGCACGCAGCCGGGCTGCGGTGGATTGGTAGAGCGCGAGCCGTTCCTCGCCAGTGAGCCGTCCGATCCGTGCCTCTTCGACCCCCCAGGCGCTCAGCAGCCGGACGACGGTCTCGTCCGGAGTCGGCGGCCGGTCCTCCAGGCCGCGCAGGTCGATGAAGAAGGCGCCGTCGGGAAAGTCCGGGCGTCGCTCCTCCGCGAGGCGCAGTGCCAGGGTCGTCTTGCCGCTACCGGGTACCCCGGACACCACGGCCACCGGCGGCAGCGGCGGTACCTCCCCGTTCACCACCGCATCGGAGTGAGCGCCCTCCTCGACGAGGTCACCCAGCACTCGCAACTCGTCCTCGCGCCCGACGAAGTCACGGATGCCCCGAGGCAGCGGAGCCGAATGCGCGGCGGGACTCGGCACGTCCGCCGCTTCCTCCCCGCGGTCGGTCCGCGCGGCCACGAGCAACTCCTCGGCCTCCGTCTCTTCGAGCTGGAGGCCTTGCATCAGCGCCGCGACGGTGCCGTGCCGAGGCCGCGTGCTGCGCCCGCGCTCCATGTCACCGATCGCGCGCACGGACACCCCGGAAGCCTCCGCGAGCTGCTCGATCGTGAGCGCCCGTGCGAGCCGCAGCCGGCGTACCAACCTGCCGAGAGAAGAGACCGTCACCGGGTGACCGTCCCGAACCATGCTGGCCTTGCCTTCCTCGTGGATCCGCCAGAAACGAACTGCGGCTGCATCGACGATGGTGTGCTCATGAGGGGGCGAAGCGCTCTCATGAGCGCAACGGACGAAGATGGGCAATTCGCTGACCCTGACATTAGTACTCGCACACCAGGCACTGATGGCCGCCCCCACCAGCCGCGATGCGTGAGTGGCAGATCGAACCCCGGGAGTACGCCCGGCAGGACGCCAGGCGCGGCAATAGGCACGCCTACGCGAGCCTCGACCCGGTGCGCACCGCGCTGATCGTGATCGACATGCTGCCGTTCTTCGTCGAGGCGAACCCGTACGTGCGTCGATGACCGTCTTCTGGTCGCGGCTGTCGAAGGTGTACTTCCAGACGTTGCAGTCGGGGTCGGTGACCGACGACGGTTCGTCGTGCTTGCTGCAGGCGCAGGTCGTCTTCTGTGACGTGGAGCGGGCCATGACGACCCCGGGATCCGTGGAGGGTCCCGGGGTCGAGGGCCGCGGCCGGGGTCAGGTGCCGTACACCTGGAGCTGCGCGATCTGGCCCGCGGGCCAGCCCGTGTTGGCGGTGAGGACGAGCCGCAGATGGCGGGTGGTCGTGGAGGCGGGGAGGGTCAGAGTGGCGGTGTTCCCGGTGAGCGGGTCGAAGGAGCAGTCCGTGCTGCCGCGCAGCACGGAGAAGGAGGAGCCGTCGGCGCTGCCCTGGACAGTGACGGTCTGCGTGCGCGCGCCCCAGTTGGTGGATGGCGGCAGGGCGAGAACGACGCGACGGACGCCTGTGGGAGCGCCCAGGTCGACCTGGAGCCACTGGGGGAAGGCATGGTTGGCGCTCTCCCAGTACGTGCCCGGATCGCCGTCCACGGCGTTGCTCGCACCGTACGTCTGGGTGTGGCTGCTTTCGGAGACCGGCCGGCGCAGCGCCAGGTCGCCGGTGGGGGTGCCGCCGCCGGCTGCCGTGGTGACGGTGACCCGGGCCGAGGCCGCGGACACGGAGCCTGCGGAGTCGAACGCCTGGACGTCGAAGGTGTACGAGGTCGCCGGGGAGAGGCTGCTCACCGTGTACGTGGTGGTGTTCCCCGGAGCGGTGCCCGCGAGGGTGGCCGTGTCACCGGTGATCCGGCGCACGCGGTACCCCGTCACACCGGAGTCGTCCGTCGAGGCGGTCCAGGCCAGCGCGACGGTGGTGTCGGTGACGGTGGTGGCGTGCGGACTGCCGGGGGCGGTCGGTGGCTGGTTGCCGTTGCCACCGACGAGCGGCGGGGTCGGCCGGGTGGCGGTGACGGGGAGCTGGCCCTTCAGCATGCGGCCGCCGTCGCCGGTCAGCCGGAGATAGTAGTCGGACGAGCAGGCGGTGCCGTCCTCGTCGAGCGCGAGGAAGCCCGACCCGGTGGGGACCCAGTCCTGGGACTCTGCGGTCTTGGCGATCTGGTTGCCCTCGTTGTACTCGTCGAACATGGAGATGTAGACGCTGGGCACCCCCGCCCGGCCCATGTTGTAGAACTGCCGCCACATGAAGTCGCCGTGGGCGCGCTGGCGTTCGGTGACCCCGCCGGGCAGGACGCACGGCTGGTAGTCGATGCCGTGCGCGGTGCACTCGGCGAGGTCGGGCACGGTGGCGGCGTTGTAGAAGTTGTCGGCGTCACCGGCGTTGCCGATCCGGCCGACCAGCCATGGCGAGAGCATGTCGAAGGCGTGGTAGACGCCGCTGAAGCCCGGCCGGGAGTCCCGGTCGCCCGTTCGCCACCAGGTCGGAACCCCGCCGATGACGTAGCAGCCCTGGGCCTTGAACCAGTTCAGCACGTCCAGACAGGCTTCCGGGGTGAATGGCCGCTGGGCGTCGTTGAAGCCGAAGCCCCAGATGCACACCACCGGCTTGCCGTTCTGCCGGGCGTACGCCGAAGAAGCGGTGTGCGCACGCATCTTGGCGGTCCAGTCGGCCTTGATGCCCGTCTGCATGGACGTCCAGTCGGACACGTCGTACATGAGGTAGAACTTGACCCCCTCGGCCTCCGCGGCGGCGCGCACCTTGCTCGCCATCGCGTCACGCGTCGGCCCTTCGCCCCCGGTCGGGTTGAACCGCTGGAGGGCCGCGGCGTCGATCCCGTACTGCTTCATCCACCGGAAGTGGGTGTCGACGGTGGACTGGTCGTAGGACGAGAACAACGAGGCCGGCTGCCCGTTGCCGAGGTTGCCGAAGGCGGTCCGGTACGTGGCCGGGTACTCACGGACGTCGGGCCAGGCGACGATGGCGTGGTTGGACGGGGAAGGGGTCTCCCCCCAGTTCCGCGCCCAGTGCCACCAGCCGTCGATCGGGGCGCCGTCGCCCTTGCAGGCGAACCAGCCCTGGTACCCCACGGTCACCTTGCCGACCACGTCGCCCGGGCCGCTGGCTGCGGGCGCCGCGTGCGCGAGCGTGGCCTCCCCGCCCGCGATGACTCCTGTCAGTCCCGCCGCCGTCGCCGCTTGCAAGAACGTGCGCCGCGTGAATCCCACCGAGGGCTCCTTCGATCAGTTCTCCACTGCGGCGCCCCGCGGGGTCGCGATCGGACCACCGGTAGCGCTGCAACTTTACGCGGGGGACTGTATTGATGTGAACACGCCACCGCAAGGGGTCGTCATGAGGATGAAAAAAAGAGAGCTTTCGTGCGTGCGGGGACCCGCTCGGGCCGTTGGTGACGAGTGAGGAGACGAGCAGAACCACGGAGCCGACGGCCTCGGACGGGGACGGATGTGCGAAACCCGAGAGGAAGTGCCGTGTGCTATCGCATCTGCCCGTGAGGGATGTCGCGGAGCGGGCAGGCATGACACTGACGCTCATCGTGTTCATCGGGTCACCCTGACGTCTGCGGCGTCATGCCCACAATTGTCTGCGCGGTGCTGGTGCCAGGGTTGGTGGCCGGTGCAGGAGAGCCGCAGAGAGAAGCGCGCTGGGCAGGCCCCGATGCCGCCGTTCGACAACGAGGAGCTCGCCGTGGCCCTCGCCGGTGCACCGGAGTCCCTCGCCCCGATCGGTGGCGACCTGCACGCCGTCAACGCCTGGATGGCCTGCCACATCGCCGCCCTGCCCCGGGGACCGCTGTACAGAAAACAACGGTTCCACGCCCTGACGACCGAGAACGGCACGTTCTCCTACACGGACGTCGAGGCGGCGGCCCCGGGGAAGCGCCTACGCGCCGCCCTCGACGAGGGGCGAATTCCGGACTGGGTGAGGGCGGTCCGGGCTGGTGCGCTGCCCGCGCTACGCGAGCTCCCGGTCCGTGATCGTCCGCAGGGCGCTCGCCCCGGCACGGTCCGCCCGGGCCTGTTCCAGGCGCAGCCGCGCCGACCGGCCCCGGAAAGTCAGCGTCATGATCTGGTTGCCGAACCAGGGGCCGCCGGTCCTGCGCCAGCTCACCGCCGGCGGCGCGCAGCGTCCGTGCCGGGCGATGCACCGGCCGAGAGCCCGTGCCAGAGCGCTCCAGCCGAAGCGGAAGCCGAGGCGCATCGAGAGCGGCACGGAGTTGTGGACGGGCGAGCAGGTCAGCTGGGCCACCCGCGCGTCGGGCGCACGCCCCGGCCAGGACGGCTCGGCGATGTAGGCGTGGTGCACGTCGCCCGACAGCACGCTCACCGTCGCGGGCGCCTCCGGTCCCGTACCGGCCTCGGCGATCAGATCGCCCAGCGCGTCGAAGGACGAGGGGAAGGCTGCCCAGTGCTCCAGGTCGGCTCCGCGACGGATCCGTTCCCCGCGCTCGGCCCAGCGCTCGCCGCGCTCGCCGCCGCACATCGCGGCGTTCCAGGCCTCGACGTCGTGCACCAGATGGGGCAGCAGCCAGGGCAGGGAGGTGCCGATCAGCAGGTGGTCGTACGAGCCCCGCCCGTCCAGGATCTGCTCGCGCACCCAGGCGGCCTCCTCCGGGTCGAGCATCGAGCGGCGGTCCTCCGCCAGGACGCGGGCCGCGCGGGAATCCACCATCAGCAGCCGGGTGCGGCCGAAATCGCGCCGGTAGCTCCAGCGGACGGAGGCCGCGTCGGCGTCGGCCCGGGTGGCGAACGCGCGCAGGGCGGCGGTGCCGTCGGGGGCCTCGCGGACGGCGGCGTACAGCGGGTCGTCGGCCAGCTCGGCCGGGGAGAGGTTGCCCAGCTGCTGGTACACCCAGTACGACATGAGCCCGCTCAGCAGCCGCTCCTGCCACCAGTCGGTGGCCCGCATGTCGGTGAGCCAGGCGGCGGAGGTGTTCCAGTCGTCGATGACGTCGTGATCGTCGAAGATCATGCAGCTGGGCACGGTGGACAGCAGCCAGCGCACCTCCGGGTCGAGCCAGGACTCGAAGTAGAGGCGGGTGTATTCCTCGTAGTCGGCGACCTGGTCACCGGGCGGTTCGTCCAGGTCGCGGCGGTCGCCGATCCAGCGGCGGGTGGCGTCGGACACCTCGTCGGCGTACACCTGGTCGCCGAGCAGCAGCAGGACGTCGGGGCGGGCGCCCTCCGGGTCGGCCGCCATCCGGACTGCGAGCGTGTCCAGGGCGTCCGGGCCCACCGGGTCCTTGCCGCCGGCCGGCGGCGCGGCCCAGCGACAGGAGCCGAAGGCGACGTGCAGACCGTCGTCGTCGGTTGGCGTGGCGATCACCGAGGGCGGGAAGGGCGAGTCGGGCGGCGGCCACACGCCCGCACCGTCGAGGAGTACCTCGTACGACGTCGACGTGCCGGGGGTCAGGCCCTCCACCGGCACCAGGGCGTAGTGGTGGCCGGCCACGAGGAAGGTGCCGGCCGTGCCCCGCGCCCCGTCGGCGCAACGCACCTCGGCGGTGCAGGGGCCGCTCGTCTCGACCCAGACCGTCGCGCACGAACCGTCGGTGTACCTCAGCAGTGGGCCCAGGCGCAGTCCAGTCATGATGATCCTCTCCTTCGTCGCCCCGTACGGTACGGGGCGACGAAGGCTGGTGGGAGGGTGGGCACCGAACGGCCGGCCGTCAGCGGCCCGGGGCAGCGGCACCGACGCCAGGGCCCGGCGCATCCGATCCGCCTCAAGGCGGCCCTGGGCGAGCGCGGCGTAGAGCCCGCCGTGGCCGCGGCGATGTTCGCCAACCAGCGACAGCTCGGCCGGCGACCTCACCGGCCCGTCCCCGCACAGAACCGCGTCGGCCAACAGTCGGCTCGGATCCCGGCCCACGGCCGAGGCGTGCGATGCGAGGAATTGGCTTCAGGTCGAACGGCGTGGAGCACAGGACTGGTTGGAGGTGAAGCCGATCACGAGGAGGTGAATCGGTCGATCTCCTGCTGCGCCTCGCCGGCCTCGCGTGCCGTGAGTTTTTGGTCTAGACCTTGACAGGTCCATACCATGTTGCTTATGTCTGTCTCGTCCCACTCAACCCCCTGAAGGAGTGGCTGTATGTCCAGACACCGTCTCTTCGCGCTCATTGCGGCGCTCGCCCTCGCGCTGGGCCTTTCCCTGTTCAGCCCGATGGCTTCCCCGGCCTCGGCGGCGACGTGCGCGGCAGGCTGGAATTCCTCCTCGGTCTACACAGGTGGTATGAGTGCGTCGTACCAGGGGCACAACTGGCAGGCGAAGTGGTGGACCCAGGGTGAGACGCCGGGCTCGGCGCAGGTGTGGGCCGACCTGGGGTCCTGCGGTGGCGGCTCCGGCGGCGGGGGCAGCAACTGCGACTATCCCGCCTGGACGGCCGGGCGGGCATACGTGGCCGGTGACATCGTCAAGTACACGAATGGCAGCTATTACAAGGCATCGCACGACAACCCGGGCTACGACCCCACGATCAGCACCTGGTACTGGGACCCGTACAGCTGCACCGGTGGTGGTACGAACCCGCCCACCAACGGCTCATTCGTGGTCAGCGAGGCGCAGTTCAACCAGATGTTCCCGAACCGGAACTCTTTCTACACGTACAGCGGGCTGACCGCCGCCCTCAGCGCGTACCCGGGCTTCGCCAACACGGGCAGTGACACCGTCAAGAAGCAGGAGGCCGCGGCCTTCCTCGCCAATGTCAGCCACGAGACCGGCGGGCTGGTGTACATCGTCGAGCAGAACACCGCCAACTACCCGCACTACTGCGACAGCAGCCAGCCCTACGGCTGCCCGGCGGGCCAGGCCGCGTACTACGGGCGCGGTCCGATCCAGCTCAGCTGGAACTTCAACTACAAGGCCGCGGGCGACGCGCTCGGCATCGACCTGCTGCACAACCCGAACCTGGTGCAGACGGACGCGGCCGTGGCCTGGAAGACCGGCCTCTGGTACTGGAACACCCAGAGCGGCCCCGGCACCATGACCGCCCACAACGCCATGGTGAACGGCGCCGGCTTCGGTGAGACGATCCGCTCCATCAACGGCTCGATCGAGTGCAACGGCGGCAACCCCGCCCAGGTCCAGAGCCGCATCAACACCTACCAGACCTTCACTTCGCTCCTCGGCGTCCCCACCGGCGGCAACCTCAGCTGCTGACCGCAACCCGAGCGTCGGCGTCGCATGCGACGGCATGCGGCGCCGACGTGATTCGGTGGATCTGCCCCTCGTGCGTCACCTGCGGCGCGGCACCGCATTGAGTGCCCGCCCACTCTGCCCGATCCGTCGGCCCCACTGAGTTGGCGGAGTGGGCCGCGCACTCATGACAGCCGCGACTCAGCGCCTCGCCCCGAAACCGGTGACCATCGAAGTCATCACCTTCGGACTCGACCATCCCGGAGCCAGTTGGAGCGGCGCCCGCATCTCACGCCTTATCGGCCAGGACTACGTCCGGCCCGGTGCGAGCCGTCCACGTCGTCGAGGAACGCGCAAGCGGGCCATCACGTGAGCGAAGGCGGGCGCGTCACCGGCCTGTCCGGCAGTGAGAACGAGGGGTCGGCAGCGGGCGTCGGCTGCGAGGTGAATCTTCGTGGTCAGTCCACCTCGGGAGCGACCGATGGCATGGTCATCCGGCTCGTCGGCACGGCCCCCATTTCTTTCCTCTCGGGCCCCGGCTGCGTGCTGATGGGGCGCGCACGATCGTGTGGCCCAGGTGAGAGAGCTGGATATCCCGTAACGCTCATGGAGCCAATCGATGAAGTCCCATTCGGGCCAGAAGGCGAACGACTCGGGGCTGGAGTGCACGGTGAGTGCCACGCGGTAGCCGGTGGTGGAGTGAGCCGTCGGCAACCACATACCAGGCCGCAGACGGACTGGATTGCGATCACGCTCCGAAGCCGTCGTCCGGGGCATCAGCTTCCGGGGGCGCGCACTCGTGGGTGCCGATCCAGTGACCAGCGCTGTCCAGAAGGGGCTCGGAGTCGGCCCTGGTCCGGAAGGTGAAGGTGGTCCCCGTCGACTCCACCTGCAGGGCGAGCTGACCGGGTGGCTGCTGGATCGTCACTGGGTTGAAGCAGCAGCCGATCGTGTCGAGTGCGGCTGTGACCTGCGCGTGAGTAATGGGTTCTGAAAACGTGGCGAGCGACTTCGTCCCAGGGGCGGGAAGCTCGATGGTGTCGCGCCAGGTCTGCATGCTGATCATCGTGACGCGGCGGCAGCGGCACACACAGAGTTCGACGTCTCCATAGGAGAACAAGTGGGGCCAGCGCCGTCGCTTGCTCACCCGACCAATGTCCCAGGGCGGCCCGAGCGACGTGGCGAGGTCGTTGAGTTTCGCGCCGCAATGCAGTGGGCCGATGGTTGCGGTGGAGCCGAACTCGGCCAGAGCGCGAAGCACGTTCACGCAGCGAAGCCTGTCACCCGGCCTGATCCGACGTCCATCCGGTCCGATCACCGTCTTCCCACGCGGTGATCCGGATTCAGCAGGTCTGCTCGCCAAGGCGTACCAACCGGCTCACAGCCCCGCCGGCTGCCCACCAGAAACGGTGCACCTTCGTCCGTACGAGGTGGTGCGCATTCGCCGGGCAGACACGTGGTCTCGAAACTCTTTCGCGGTCGGCATCCGCGCCGACTCACGCCGAAGTCCGGTCCTGGCACGTGATGAGCGAAGGTGCCCCGCCGGCGCTAGCAGGGAGCAGGCCGTAGGCGGGTTCCTGCGGCGGCCTCACACCGAATACCGCCTCTCCGGCGCAAGTGCGCTGCGCTAATACCGCTCCGCACGCAGGGCTGCTGCGACCCCTGCGCACGCGGCTACGAACCCAGCCCCGACACCTACGTGGCGTCGACCACCCCGGTACGCCACCAGCTGGCCGCCTGACCTGGTGGGAAACCACCCCTGACCGATACGGTCCCCGCCACCGACAAGAACCTCGACGCCGCCTGCACCGCGGTCGCCAATGAGACCGCACGCACGGACGGCAAGGCGTTCTTACCGCCCGCCTTCAACGGCGGTCCTCGCCGGGCTCGCCTCCATCGCCGCCAAGGACCTCCCGGCCGTGACCGCACGGCCGTCGCCGTCGCCGTTCTCGCCCCGGGCGCCGCCGTGCTCTGGCTCAACGATCTCCGCGACGGCCCAGGGCTTCGAGCTCTCCGATGATGCTGGCCCAGATCTCTTGTGCCTGGCTCGGCATTTTCGCCTGCGCGTCCTTCATGGACGTACGAATCTCGACATCCTTGTGCTGGAAGGCGAGGGACCATGACGCCGACGCCAGCACGGCAGAGAGCTCCGTGGGCACGCGCTCCGGCGCGGAGTGGTAGCAGTTCGGCTGCGCAGTCAGCGCCGGCAGCGGCGTACGCGTGCGCCTGCCCGTCCTCGTTGACGAACAGCCCCTGCACCACTCCGTGTCGGTAGGCGTCCGACCATCCGTTCCGGGTGTTTCGAACACGCGCGAGTGCCTTCCCCGTAGAGGACAGCGCCGCTCTGAAGATCGGACACCGGCGGCGAGACCGCGCCCAAGAGCACGGTATGAAGCCGAGCCAGCGCCCATCGCACCCACAGCAGTGCCGCATGGACGGCCGCCTGGGCAACCTCGTCGGTGACCTGAGGTACGTGACAGGAGCGCCTGTCCCGTCTCAGATGATGTGGTTCGTGGCTATGGCTGTGACCTGCGGCGATCGGAAGGGTCGAGACGCCAGGTCGGCGATTTCTCGACCGAAGGGGTTCGCCGTGCGCGGGTGCCGGTCGTCGTCTCAGTCCATCTGGTCCGAGGAAATGCCTTTTTCGGTAGGTGAGTTGTCGGCTCGCAGAATCGTGTCGAGCAGGTCGGGGAAACGGACTTGCAGCTCGGCGGTGCGCAGTTTGGTCAGTTTGCGGTTTCCTTCCTCGCGCTGGTGGATGATGCCCGCCTCGCGCAGGACCTTGAAGTGGTGGCTGAGGGTGGAAGGCGCCACCTCGACAGGGAAGGTGCCGCAGGCGCGTTCGGGTGCGGCGTACAGAGTGCGGACGATGGTCATGCGGGTCGGGTCGGCTAGAGCGTGCAGCACGTCCAGCAGGTCGATCTCGGACGGCAATGGGTGGGTCAGCGGTGCGCGGCGCTGGCGTGAACGTGCCACGAGGGGCCACTCCTTGCTAGCGGGTCAAGGGTCTTCAAGTTGTTCGACACTCGTCGAAGAATCATGCTACCAATTTCGTCGAACATCGAACAAGATAGTCGGCGATGGGAGAAGGAATGCGCGCCTTGGTGATGACGACCCCCGGCGGGTCGGAGCGGTCGAAGGTCGCGGACGTCGATGCGCCCCGCCCCGGGCCGGGTGAAGTGTCCATCGGCGTCGGCTACGCGGGACTGAACTTCATGGACGTCATGGCCCGTCGCGGCGACGCGGGTTACGCCCCGGCCTGGCCGTACCGCCCCGGCCTGGAGGTCGCCGGCACGGTGCGTGCACTTGGCGCCGACGTTACCGGCCTGACGGTCGGTGACCGCGTGGCGGCGGTGACGAGCAGCGGCGGAGGGCTCGCGGAGATCGCCACTGCACCCGCGGAACTCACGGTCCCGATACCGGCCAACGTACCGCTGGCCGCCGCAGCCGCGGCCCCGCTGGGCCTGGCGACCGCGCTGCTACTGCTGTCGGACGCCGGCCGGTTCACCCCGGGGGACAGTGTCCTGGTCCACTCCGCGGGCGGCGGCATCGGCAGCGCGCTGGCCAAACTCGTTCCGCTGCTCGGCGGCGGGCGCCTGATCGGCACGGTCGGCCGCCCCGAGAAGGCCGCAGCCGCTCAGCAAGCCGGATACGACGTTGTGCTCGCCCGTGGAGCGGCAACCGCCGGGGACATTCGGACCGCCAATCAGGGGCGCGGTATCGACGTCGTCCTCGACCCGCTCGGCACCACCGCGCTCGACCTCGACCTCGACGTCGCAGCCACGGGCGGCCGCATCGTCCTGTTCGGCAACGCCACCGGCGAAACCCTGGACACCCTGCCACCCGCCGGACGCCTCATCGGCGGCAACATCACGCTCACCGGCTTCAGCCACCGGGGTCTGGTCGCAGGCGCACCCGGCAGGGTTGCCGCAGCTGTCGCCCGGACCCTCGCCTTGATGGCCGAGGGCCACCTCACCCTCCCCGTCAATGAAGTCCCAGAGCTCGCCGACGTCCCCGCAGTCCACGACCTGCTTGCCGACGGCCGCGGCACCGGAAAGTACGTCGTACGCGTCGGGACATCCACCGCCTGAGCACAGCACCCGCATGGCCCGTGTTGCACCGAAGCCCGCAGGGCTGCGTAGGTCAGAAGCAGGAACGATTGTCGACGCATTCCGGGAACGATTTCGGGTGGACGATCAAGACGATGTTGATGAGAGGTAGAAACAGGGGGGACCTCGGAGGGGGGCTTTGGTTTACCGGACCGCCGGGATTGTCCATGAGGGATGATCCCCTCATGGACGGAGTTGTTGACCTTGACGAGGTGGCTGTCGTTCTGACTGGAGGGACTGCGGGCTGGACCTCGGCCGGCCTCGAAGTGGGCCGGCCGACGCGAAGGGATGCGGAGGCGATCTGAGCGGCTGCCGCCGGCTGCACCGACGTTACGAGCGTAAGCCCGAGCACTTTCTCGCCGTCACCGCCATAGCCACCAGCCTGATCAACTGTCGCCGACTCACCAAGTGAAGGCTCACGGGCGGAGGTGGCTTTGCGCTGATCGCCCGGATGGGCGCACGACCGTGCTTCACAATGGCTCCCTATGACGAGCACCCTGATGACCACGGCCATCGCGATCGTCGGCACGCTCCTGGGCAGCGGACTGACGGCGCTTGTGACCGCTCGGATCGAGCGGCGAAAGAATGAGGCTCTGGAACGCCAGCAGATACGCCAAGAGGCCGCACAAGATCGGGCTGCGCTTCGTGAACTACGGGTCGAGCACCGGAGGTGGCGCCGGGATCGTCGGCAAGCTGCCTACCAAGGCTTGATGGATGCAGCTCATGAAGCGCAGGGGGCTATCTGGCAACTGGCACGGCTGACGCTGGAGCCCTACGACCAGCATCGCTATGACATACGGCGTGGTGCAGCCATCGATGCTGTACGCGTGGTTCGGCAGGCGGCGAACACTGTTGAGCTCGAAGGACCCGCTGGTGTGGCGCAAGCTGGTGCCGAATACGCCGAAGCCATAGATGGGCACATCCACCCGCCCATTCAGTACCTGATGGAACTGAGTAGGGGGCCGGTGGCTGATGAGCAGAAAGACCGCTATCGCTCCTCAGCCACGGAAACGGGCCTTGCCGTGGAGGAAATGCGGCGGCGCTTCGTTCCTCTCGCGCGTGCGGCTCTGGACGAGTTGGTGGACGAGGCCGGCCAGGGGACGCAGGCGGCTGCATGACAGGGGCGATCGAACCTCTCATCACGGTCCCCGGCCCGCGACGCCCGCCCTCCTTGCGGACGTATCACCACGCTCTCCGGCCACCCGCAGGAACAGCTCCCACAACCTCAGGCGCCTTCCCATCCGCTACCTCATCCGCTCAACAAGGCTTGCCATGTCCTGGACAACAAGCCACTACGCCAAACGAAACGACGTCTAAAGCGCCGGCTCTTGCGGTCGACGTGCCCGCACCGGTGGCAGGACTGCGACGTGTAGGCAGGGCTGACACGGTCACGTCACGCCGTATCCGTGACCGATCAGGAGCGAGGTGCGGTCGGCAGGGCCGCAGGGTCCACTCCGGAGAGTTCGACGATGCGGTGCGCCGGGAGGCCGGCGGCCAGAGCTTTGTGGAGCAGGGCGTCGCGCCCCTCCTTGCTGTCACGGTAAGACAGCAGTTCCTTCTCGACGGCCGCCACCTGGTCGGTGGCGGCAGCCCGGCGTACCCGCTCCAGCTCCTCCTCGGTCAGCGGCACCGGGAGCCGTTCTACTCCCTCGGGAATCATCCCGGTCTCTTCGGGCGGCACAACGCGTAGCGCCGGAGACGCGGCATCGGTCTGGTGGGCATCGAGCCAGGCCCGCACGGCCGGTGTCTGCAGGCACTCCAGCTCTCCGGCAGGGAGACCGGCATCGCCTGCCAGCCCGAGCCCGGGGCACCGTCGGCGAGGAAGAGATAAGCGTCGTCGGTCATGATGGGTCACTCTCCAGCGTCGGCTGTGGCGGTGTTGTGCACCCACTTACCCGCTCTGGCCTAGCCGTATCTGGTTGGCGTGCTGCGATCGACTGTTCGGGTCGTATGCGACACACCATCCCGGGGCCTGAAGGTGCCCCTCGCACTCGTGAAGCTACTGGGCCGTGTCCGAAGCCTTGCCCCTGGGCGCAGGCCACGGCCGAGGCCCGGAGTGGATACAAGAACGCTACTGGGGGAGCCCTCAAACTCGGTTCGGTGTCCGCACGCCATGCTCCGAGGTGCTGCGGGCACACGCCTGCTAATACCGAAAGAGAAACAGAGGGAATGGAAGTTTGAAGCGGAGAATATCCGGGACTGGCGGGACCTTGACGTGGTGGACGTCGAGGGGGACAAGATCGGACCTCTGGAATCCATTTACGTTCCCGCCGCCACCGAACAGCCCGCCTTCGCGGGCGTCGCGATCGGACTACTGACCCGGAGACGGATCGCTTTCGTGCAGCGGGACAAGGGTGTGGTATCACCCTGATATCTAAAGGTGGCGTGGTCGAAGCAGCTCGTCAAGGAAGCCCCATCCATCAATTCCGACGGAGAACTGCTGGCTGAGGAAGAAAGCGGAATCTTCGATCATTACGGCTTGGGTTACGGAACGGGGACCGGTCGTCCGCTGGCCCGACGCTGATCGAGGTACTGGGCCGGGAGCAACGCGCGCAGCGGCGCGGCTGCATGCACCCCGCCCGCCTCGTGGCTGCCTCGACCCGGGCGGCGACTGCCGCCAGATGCGCAGCCGCGCGGTGCCGTCCGGACGGAGCCGGTGGCCTGGGCCCGGGCCGGGTGCCGTCGGTGTTGAGTCAGGCGCCGCAGGGCGTGTCGTAGTTCTTCAACGAGTGCGTGGCGTCGTTCATACCGTAGGAGCGAAGCTCTGCAATCGTGTCGCCTTCGCGTCCAACACAGACGCGGGAACCGGTGTTGTTGTCCTTGGCGTAGACCCTCGCGGTGCGCCCGCTCTTGTTGATGACGGAGCTCCCGGCGCCGCGAATGTAGTCGGGCAGGTGCCGCACCGAACCGTCGGAGGCACGCTTCACGTAGGGCTGCCCGACGAAGTTGATGTCGGGGTAGTTACACACGAACCCGCCTGGGCAGGCGGTCTTGTCCCGGGGGACGACTGCTGTGTTCGGGCTTGTGGCGTG
Source organism: Streptomyces sp. NPDC008163 (assembly GCF_042956885.1). Lineage (NCBI taxonomy): Bacteria > Bacillati > Actinomycetota > Actinomycetes > Kitasatosporales > Streptomycetaceae > Streptomyces > Streptomyces sp. NPDC008163. The sequence goes on from NZ_JBIBHG010000020.1 coordinate 37,344, forward strand.
GGCCGGGGTCAGGCCGGTGAGCGAGGCCGCGAGAAGGACAGGGACGGCCGCCGCGAGGAGCGCGCTGGTGCGGGTACGCGGGGTAGCCTTCGTCCTGGACGTGTACTCGCGGATGAACGTCGGCTGGCAGGCCGCGAACCATACGCGGACCGAACTCCCCCTGGGCGCCTTGGATATGGCCCTGTGGCCGGTCGAATGAGAAGGACTCCGGACTGATCCATCACAGCGAACGCGGGTCGCAATACGTATCAATTCGGTATGTCGACCGGCTCGCCGACATCGACGCCTCCGTGTCGGTCGGCTCCGTCGCGGACAGCTATGACAACGCGATGGCCGCGGCGCTGAACGGCACGTTCAAGGCCGAGCTGATCAAGATGCAGGGCCCCTGGAAGGACGTCCACCAGGTCGAGCGCGCGATCTTCCAGTGGGTCAGGTGGTACAACGAAGAACGTTTCCACTCCGCGCCCGACTACCTGCCGCCAGCTGATTCGGACGTGCCTGGCAGAAACTTCCGGCCGACCGCGACGCAAAGGGGCACCGCTCCTTCCCTGCTGACCTGAGTCCTGCGGACCGGGAGTCCATGGCGAAATCTGCCGCACGCTTGTTTCGGGGGGAACCTGTTTACGGTCACTTCGCCGCATCGCAAAACGACGAGGTCTTCGACCAGCTCAACGGTTGCCTGCGGCGCCTGGTCCGGAAGGCCGAAGGCCGCGGGGTCAGCCCAGCGCCTGCGTTCTCCATGCCCAGAGCGTCAAAACCTCGGCCCATGTGCCCGCGGGCGGCCAGGATATCGACGTCCGAAAGGAGATCGCGAGCCGCAGACGTCACACCGTGCCTACCGCTGCTTCCACGTCCGCATGTTCGTGCCCCCGGCTCAAGTGAGGGACGGGCGATCTTGCACGCCGTCGGGGGCGAGGTACTCAGGCGACGGTGCCCGAGCACCGTACAGGCGAACCCGCGGAGCCACTTTGCGCAGTAATCCCGTGCTCGCACTGAGCCAGAGCCCCGATCCGGGGCAGCAGGGGGTGCGGGGCCGCAGTCGAGGGCTTCCGCGCGATCACACGAGGAGCGACATGACCAGTTCGTCATCCCGCCGTCTGCGGCGCAGGGCAAGGGACGTATTCGGCTGGCAGCAGCTGCGGCCGGAGCAGTTGGTGGCGATGGAGGCGGTGATGGAGCAGCGCGACACGCTGGTGGTGATGCCCACGGGCGCCGGGAAGTCGGCCGTCTACCAGGTGCCGGGGTTGCTGCTGCCGGGGCCCACCGTCGTGGTCTCACCGCTGATCGCCCTTCAGCGCGACCAGGTGCAGGGACTGCTACGCCGAGAGGGGGCCGACGCGGCGGCCGTGAACTCGAACCAGACCGAGAGACAGAACGCGGCGGTGTGGGACCAGATCAGCGCCGGTGGTGTCGACTTCCTCTTCCTGGCTCCGGAGCAACTGGTGAAGGAGGAGGTGATCGACCAGCTGGCGGCGGTCCGCCCTGCGTTGTTCGTGGTCGACGAGGCGCAGTGCGTATCAGCCTGGGGGCACGACTTCCGCCCCGAGTACCTGCGGCTGGGACACGTGGTGGAGCGGATCGGACGGCCGCCGGTCCTCGCGCTCACCGCCAGCGCCGCCGCTCCGGTGCGGAAGGACATCGTGGCGCAGCTCGGCATGCGCGAGGTCCGCGAAATCGTGACCGGCTTCGACAGGCCGAACATCGACTTGGAGGTCATCGCGTTCCGTGACGTGGCGGCCAAGAGGCGGGCCGTCGTGGAACGCGCGGCGGCGGAGGCCAAACCCGGCCTCGTGTACGCGGCGACGCGACGGGAGGCGGAGGACTACGCGGAGGAGCTCGACCTGCTGGGGCTGGACACGGCCGCCTACCACGCAGGGCTCTCGGCGCAGGAGCGCTCGGACGTGCACGACCGCTTCCTGGAGGGAGCGTTGGACATCGTGGTGGCCACATCCGCGTTCGGCATGGGGATCGACAAGCCCGACGTGCGTTTCGTACTGCACGCGTCCGCGCCGGGGTCGCTGGACGCCTACTACCAGGAGATCGGCAGAGCCGGGCGGGACGGCAAACCCTCCCGCGCGATCCTTGCCTACCGGCCCAAGGACCTCGGCCTGCAGCGTTTCTTCGCGAGCGGCCGCCCCGACCAGGACACGGTGACCCAGGTAGCACGGGTGCTGAAGGAGCACGACGGTCCCATGCACCCCGGTCTGCTGCGGAAGCGGACCCGCCTGACGGCGAGCCGGCTCACGGCCGTGGTCAACCTCCTGGAACAGGTGGCCGCCGTACGCACCAACGACGCCGGAGAGCTGGTGCCGACAAAGGGGTTCAGCGCCTCCGAGGCCGCCCGGCTGGCCGCCGAACGAGCCAACGCCCACAAGCGGCTGGAGCGTTCGCGGGTCGACATGATGCGCGGCTACGCCGAAACCAATGGGTGCCGCCGCCGCTTCATGCTCGGGTACTTCGGAGAGGCCTCCCAGGAGGCCGAATCGTGCGGCTCCTGCGACCGATGTACGTCAGCAGAGGCGGACGGGCGGGGTCTCACCATGGGGCCGGAAGTGCTTGCGGGCACCGGCGGGCTGATCGGCGAACCGTCACTCCCGCCGGGGAAGCACACGATCCGGCCGGGTGCGTCGGTACAGCACGAGCGCTGGGGACGCGGCTCGGTGATGAGCGGCGAGAAGGAGAGAGTGACCGTGCTCTTCGACTCAGTCGGCTACCGCACGCTGTCCCTGGCCGTCGCCCGGGAACAGGGGCTGCTCACGCTCCTGTGACGTACGGGGGAGGCCGTACCGGAGCCGCACGTGACCGCGTGCGGCCCGGGCGTGACCACAGTGGTGAGCAGCTGAGGTTACCCCCAGCGAGGTGAGCGCTGGCACTCGTCGCTGCGGCCCCGGACCTCGGCGGAATGGCCGCCGTTGCACTCCATCGAGCCGTTGATGGAACGGATCGTCTCACCGAAGCCGACGCCGTTCACCATGGCGTCACAAGCAGACCCGGCTGCTCGGCCGCGATCGCACCTTCCGGCCGCAGGGCGTCACGGGTCGTGCTGTGGGCGCTGGGCGACGCCACCGTGCGCGGGGTCATCGAACGGACCCACGAGCGGGCCGTGACCACAGTGCTGCGCCGGCTGAAGGACGAGGTCGCGAAGATCCGGTGGGCGTCGGGCCGCAGCCGCGGGAAGCGCCCGCGCTCGTGGTCGCGGCGTTCCGGCACTTCGATAACCGCGGGGGGCTGCCGCTTCGGCACGAGCACTGCCTGATGCTCAACCGCGTCCAGCGCACGGGCACCGACGCCGATCCGTTCTGGGGCGCCCTGGACACCTACCGCCTCCACCAGCACGTCGTGGCCGCCGGCACGCTCTACACCCTCACCATGACGACCGAGGTGTGTGAGGAGCTCGGGCTGACGACCGTGCCTCGGGAGGTCACGCCGGGCCTGCGCCCCGTCGTGGAGATCGCCGGAGTGCCCGAGGACCTCATCAACTGGTCAGCGTCCCGCCGGCAGCGCATCGAGGGACGCCCTGGAAGTGCTCACCGGCAAGTACGTGAAGGACCACGGTCATTTGCCCGGCGACCGCCACCGAGCGCCCGCCTGGGCATCGATGTCGAAGTCACCCGCCGTGATCCCGCCCAGCAAGGCTTCAAGGTGATTCCGCGACGCTGGATCGTCGAGCGGACCTTCGGCTGGCTCATGCGTCACCGCCGTCCCGCCCTCGACTACGAAACCCACCCCCACCGCTCTGAAGCCATGATCAAGGTGGCCATGGTCGACCTCATGAGCCGACGACTCACCCACGAATCCACCTCGAACTGGCGCGACTCCTGAGTCAGGAGAAAGCGCCCTGAGCAGGGCAGTGCCAGTCGGCCGAGTCGATCACGTTCTCGTCCGCGTCACTGAGGTGGAAGCATTTTCCGCTGACCCACACCGTGATCGACTCGGGCCGATGGTCGACCTGGAATGGTTCGTCCTCCCGCAGAGTTCTGGACCATGAGCCATCCGCTGCAGGCGAGTGGGTGACAACGACCCACGTCTGCTTCGGGAGCATCTGGTGCGTCTCTGCCCAGGGCTCCACGGTCAACTCCAGCGCGGACTCACCTCCATTACAGATCAGCAGCCGCGCTGTTCCGACACTGCCCATTCCCCGCACCCCTCCTTGCCTCTACGGGCGATCCCGCCCGCAGCTGCAGATTACGGGCCCGCACGACCCGATCGTCACGCACGACTACCTGAAGCCGCTCTGCCACCCGAGATATCAAACAGCCCTGCCGGGACAAAACACTCTTCGAGAGCAGGAGTAGAGAGACGTGTGTGATGGATGCGGCGGTCAAAGAGGCTGCCGTAGCTCGGTTCCTCCGCGAGTTTCCGCAGATGGAGCAGGCTGTATGCGATCACCGCGCGCTGCTGGGCTGCTGCTCGCTGATCTCCTTCATGCTGCTCCTGCCGTCCAGCCGATGAGCTCGGTTCGTGCCCGTTCGACCCTTCAGCCATCCGGCGGACCGGGTTCTTCGACTTCCGCGGCTACCACGAGCTCAACCCCGAGCGCGGGCGCTCCTGACTCTGTCCGCTGCTCCCTCCTGCGCCCCGACCCCGCTCAGCGCGGCCGCTTGGTGGAGATCCGCGACAACCTCCTCGACCGGATCGCCGAAGCCGAGAATGAGGGGCTGGCTCGGCGAAATCGAGGGCCTGCGCGTCAGCCTCGCCGGCGCCGAATCCAGAATCGACCAGATCGACTCCGCGTCCGGCAGCGTGGCGATCAACCTTGGCATGTTGCGCAAGGCCCCGGCTCACCCCGCCCAGAAAGGGAGCAGGGTCGCTGAGACAATCGCGGGATGATCAGCAATGAGATCCGGTTCGATTGCCAGCGCCGTGGCGACAGGGGTCCGCTCGTGGTCGTCCCTCACATCGACGGAGCACCACTCACCGAGCTGATCGATGAGTACGAGATCGCGGCCGGGATGCAGCCTGCAGGTGATGCCTACGGTGGTCTGATTCCGGAGTTCTACCGGTTCGGACCGATGCAGGACCACTTCCTCGGACTGTCCACCAGCGCGATGGGGCCGAAAACCCCCGTCCTCGGTTGTGAATGCGGTGAGTGGGGGTGCTGGCCGCTCATGGCCCGCATCACCGCGACAGCGGATCTCGTAACCTGGGAAGCCTTCGAGCAACCCCACCGCAAGACCCGCGACTACGTGGCATTCGGTCCGTTCCAGTTCGACCGCCACCAATACGATGACGCATTGCACGCCCTGAGTGCGGTGATTGGCTCCGCCGCCGACGACACGAGCGCATGAACACTGCCGTCAGTCCGTCTTGCCGCACATGGAGTCCAGGGGGCGGAGGCCAGCGGCGGGGGACTCGTCCTCACCCGTCGGCGACGGGCAGGTTGTGCCACCAGTGACTGCATCCGCCGGAGCAGAAGCGTTCGCGGCGCCGTTCGTCTGCGACCGCGAGGACCTCGACCAGTAGCCGGAACGCCTTGCGTCGTTCGTCGACAGGGGTGAGGCCGGCGATCTTCCCCAGTTGCTGGCCGATCGGGCCGCAGGTGATCAAGACCGCCGGGGTGTGCGTCGGGCGCAGCCCGGCACGTCGGATGCTCTCCGGCCCGTCTTCGGTGACGGCGCGCGCCTGCACGCAGTGATGGCGCAGGAACAGGAGTATCTGGGCCTGCTCCTGCGGGCTGTGGGTGTCGAACCACTCGATGCCCTGTGACATCGGGCGCAGTCCTTGGGCGAGTTCGTTGAGGATGATGTCCCGCTCGGTCATGATCAGCTCCCGCAGGCCAGCGAGGCGAAGACCTCAGCGGTCTCGTCGACGAAAGCGCACAGTTGCTGCACGGCCTGCCGACAGTCATGCGGGTCGAGAGCCGCCACGGCCCGGACTTCGAGCCATCGGTCCCAGGGACCGGCCGGGGCAAGGAACCGTGTCGTGTACTCGGAGCCGAGAATCTCATCGAGGTACAGAAGCGTCCCAAGGACGATTGCCTGGTCGTAGTCGAGGTCGGGACGCGACAAGTAGTGGTCAAGGTATGCGCTGAGCAGTTCGGCATCCGCTGCAGTACCGAACTTCGCAAGGGCGACGCAGTACGCCGCGCCCGCATACGGCCCCTCACTGGCAAGCAGGAGCCGGCCTATGAGCTCGCGGAACTCGGACCTGTGGGCCACAGCAACCAGCCAGGCGGCAGTCTTGCGCTCGCGCCATCCACCCTCGAGGAGGACGCCGAGCTCCGCCGGAGTGATTTCGTACGCAGCCTGAGCCAGATCCCGCACAAACGCGGAGCGTTCGACCGGGCTCAACCGGAAAACGCTCCCGCCCAACCGAAGGTATCGCCGGTCAGGCGTGACGAACCGCCGAACCAGATCCTGCAACTCGGGATCGCTCTGGACATCACGCATAGCCGCATCCTGGCCCGGGACGGTACCCATGTGCCACAGGTTTGCCGACTGCCGCAACGGACCGGAGTTACTAGTTCAGAGAAGCCTGCATCCGCTTCCCCATGCTGCGGATCGACCCGAGACAACGGCAGCGACTGATCGAAATCATCCACAGCCTCAACGACCGCATCAGAGAGGCCATGTCGAACGGCTGGCTCGGCGAGGCGGAAGCGCTCCAGGTCAGCCTCGAAGCCGCAGGTAAGGAACTGGCCGCCCTGGACCGCGCTGCTACGCGCGTCTCAACCCGCATCGCCGATCTCGGGATCCCCGCAGATCAGGAACCGAAAGGGGACCTCGTGACCAGGACACATCGGACTCTCGTCCTCAGCCGGTAAGCACGGATGGGCTCCCGCCGGCGAGCGCGTCAAGGATATGAGGCCATGCAGCCTTGCCGAGGAGCGCGTCAGCTTCAGGCGTGCCTCCGTACTGAAAGTGCGGGGACGCTGATGCGGGGCTCTCGCCAGGAAGACGCGGTCGGTGTCCGGCATCATCGCGCGCGATCAGACGCACGGTGGCTCTGGCCGAGCGCCGGCGTTGGGCGAGTTGTTCGGCGAAGGGCAGCGACGGCCACATCGCGTCGTCGCCGCCCGCAACCAGCAGCAGGTCGGCTCTGGCGGCCTCCACGGGAATCTCTGCCGGCGGAAGGAGGTGAGCGAAGGTCCGATCGCTGAGTTCGTACCACCTGCGGATGGCGACGGGCCCGCTGTCCGGCTCCGAGGGAGTCCACGAGTCGTCCATAGGGACAAAAGGTAGTGGCTGCCCCTGCCACGTCCAGGACGAGCGATACGGGTGATGCGCTCCGTCACGTCCTGGACCGACGTTGCACCAGACCCGCGAGGTAGGCGACAACGCGACGACTATGTCCACGCGGTGGTCGTGCACCGCCGTGAGCAAAGCTGCTTCAGCTCCTTTGGAAACGCCAAGAATCCCGATGCGTCGCGCTCCCTCACGTTGAAGGACGTCGACGGCGGTGGTGAAGGTCTCCAAGGGGACTTCGCAGATGCCCGGACTCTGCCCTGGCCCACCGAACCAACGGATCGCCAGGGCTGTGACTCCTTGCCGAGCCAGGACGCGCGCCCGCTGGCGTTCGATGCGCCCGCTGGATCCTGCCAGGACCAGCACTCCGACGTCACTGCCATGGGCAGGAGCGACGAGAAGTCCTTCCCACGGATCGGCCAGCTCGTGCTCAGTGATCTCCACGCGCGCTTCCTGCCTCCACAGCTCTCATAACCCACCGTCCAGCACGCGGCGCGCGGCCACCTACCAAAGCCACCGCGCCCTGCCTCCACTCACATGGAGGTCTCCATCATGACGCCCCACATGCCACCTGAGTTAGTACTGCAACGGTCCTTGCCGTGACGGTTGGGCAGGTGGTTCGTTGGTCTGCTCATGGGTGGGGAAGTCTTTGATGCCCGGTCATGGGCGGGTGAGCTGAAGGCTCTGCATGATCGGTTCGTGCACCGTTTTGCGAGGTCGGAGCCGCGTGATTCGGCACTCGCGTATATGCGTGGGCTGATCGCTCCGCTGGAGCGGAAGAATGGCTGGACGCTGGCGGAGGAGGCCGGGCATGCGGGTCCGGACCGGATCCATCGGCTGCTGAACCGGATCGACTGGGACGCGGGCGAGGTCCTGGACGATGTGCGCGAGTACGTCGTGGAGCACCTGGGCGACCCGGGTGCGGTGCTGATCGTGGACGACACCGGTTTTCTGAAGAAGGGGGTGCGTTCGGCCGGGGTCCAGCGGCAGTATTCCGGCACGGCCGGGCGGACGGAGAACTGCCAGGTCGGAGTGTTCCTCGCCTATGCCGCTGGCCGCGGCCGCACCCTGATCGACCGGCGTCTCTACCTGCCGGCCTCCTGGACCGACGACCGGGAACGGTGCCGGCGGGCCGGTATCGGCGACGAGGTCGTCTTCGACACGAAGGTCGCCATGGCCCGGGCCATGGTCCGCCGGGCAATCGAGGAGAAGATCCCGTTCGGGTGGGTGACCGCGGACGCCGGCTACGGCTACTCCAAGAGCTGGCGGACCGAGCGGGAACGGGCGGACGTATTCCACGTCATGGCCACCACCCGGCACGACACCGTCGTCACCCGCTGGGCCATGGACCATCCCGTCCACGACCTGTTCCATGATCTGCCCCGGCAGAAGTGGAAGCGCCGGTCCTGCGGAAACGGCTCGCACGGGCCCCGGGTCTTCGACTGGGCGAGAGTGGAGGTCAGGCCCTGGCACCGGGACGACCGGCGGCACTGGGTGATCGCCCGCCGCAGCGTCCGCCGGCCCGAGGAGGCCTACTACATCGCCTACTGCCCCGCCGACACCACACTCGACCAGCTGATCCACATCGCCGGCAGCCGCTGGGCGGTCGAAGAATGCTTCCAGACGGCCAAGCAGGAATGCGGCCTGGACGACTACCAGGTCCGCCGCTACCCAGGCTGGCACCGCCACATCACTCTGGCCATGGCCGCCCACGCCTGCCTGACCGTCCTGCGGGCCCGCGAACTCGGCGCCGGGAAAGCAGAAACGGATCCTCCGGCCTCGTCCCGCTGAGCTCCCCGAACTCAGACGCCTGATCCACCGGCTCACCCACCGCCGGCCGGCCTCGATCGACCACGTCCTGCACTGGTCGACCTGGCGACGCCGACGACAGCACCAAGCCCGAATCTGCCACTACCAACGACGCGGCCACACACCACCCGAACCTGCCCAACCATCAGGGGAAAGACCGTTGCAGTACTAGGGCTTGTAGGCCGTGCTGCCTGACAGACGGTCCCGGGCCCACGCATCGCATCGATCGCGGTGCGCCTCGTGCTGATCAGCTACGGGCGTTCCTTCTGCGAGTGCGGTGAGGCTGGACAGCAGCGCCCCTCCCGCTAGTTGGTGCACGACCGGGGCGACGCTGGCTGCGGCGGCCGCGGTGACTGGGCCGCCGTGGGCGAGGGCGTTGCGGACCAGCCGCAGGCGGCCCAGGGTTCGCGTCCACCGGTTCTCCAGGTCCGTGTACCAGGCTCGTACGCCTTCAGGGGCCGAGATCCGGTGGGCCGCGGCGGCCGTCCGGCGATGCTGCAGGGTGCGTTCCGGGAGAGCAGCTGCCAACGCAGGAAGTTCGGCAGCCACCTGGGCCATGTCAGCATGGGATCCCCAGCCTCGATGACACAGCAGCTTGTCACGGATCGCAGTGACCGCTTCCTCTTCCGGCCGGCTCCACCAGTGATGGTCATCGCATGCACGCCACACCACATCGAACAGCTCGGACGTCATGGAGCGCCGGATCCATGCGTTCTTGTGGTAGGCGTCGAGATACCCGTACCACGTCTGCCCATGCCCGCACACCGTCCCTGTCACGGTCTCCAAGATGCGCACATCCAGCAGTACTGAGGCGTGCGGGGGTTGCACTCCCGAGGCCTTCCACCAGCCGATGGCATCGACCACACCGGACAGGTTTGCAAGCCCGGATGCTAGGTGCGGAGCTACGCGTGGTGCCATCTCGGACAGGCGTCTCGAAGTGATTTCCATCGGCCCGTAAGGCATTCGAGCGTCGATGTCCTCGTCGAGCCGACTGAACACCTTCCAGCCGCAGTCACCATAGGCGGCATGGATGTAGCCCTCGTAGAGCTCCCAGCCATGCCGGTCCTCAGGGAATGTGGCCGCCAGAATCAACGACTGCACCAGGACACGGGAGTCAGCCGGTGCATCGGCCCGGGCTCCGGAACCCAAATCGACTCTGGCTATCACCACATCCCTTCCCTCGGGCAGCATCTCAGCGGGAAAGAAGCCGTCGTCGGCCGTTGCCTCGGCAGGCAGGTCGCTCTTGGACGGCCCGTCATTGAGCAGGTTCCCGCGCAACCACTCGCTGTCGTACAACGTGACGGGTCCGTACTCCTCGACCATCTTGCTGGTCGCCGCCCGTCTGAATGCGTGCCACACCACATGATGGGCCGTGAGGGGCTGAGCCACCACTAGCCGGCCACACAGATCAGCGCGCGCCTGCGCGCTCCACCCGGCCGCAGACCCCACGATGTCTCTCAACGGTGCAGTGACATCGAGATCGCCCAGCCAAACCTGGGCCCGCTGCACGGACACTGCGTCATCGCGCATCACCCCGGACAACTGTCGGCACACCTGCTCCGCCTGACGCTGTGAGCGCTGCAACAACACGTACAGCAGTTTCCGGTACTGGTCGAGTGCGTCGAAGCCGACACCGTCGCGCGCCGAGCCCACCAAGTCCTGCCACGCCGCGGGCAACAACTGCCCACTATCAGCCTGCATGAGCAGCTCATCGGCCAGCCGCGCCGCCTTGGCGATACTGTCCGCAGCGCTGGCGTTCGGCGGCGTCGAAAGTGCGGAAAGGAGCTCGGAGAGACGAGGCTCCAACTGGTGCCGTACCGCCTGCCCCAACTGGCTGGCACCATGCGTGAGGTCGGAAATCGCCGCTTCCCAAGGCTGCCGCTGGCGCCCTGTGTAGGGTCCGTCGCCAGCCCGCGCACGCAGCTGCTCCAGCGCCTCCGGCCAGGTCAGCTCCCCCTCCCGCGAGCTAATTCTGATGCCCCGCAGGGCCTGCGCCACCTCATCAGTCCACGTCAGTGCAGCGTGCACCTCACTCTCACCCATGAAGTGCAGTCTGCCACCGCTGTTTGACAGACGGCCCACTGCCGTCTCCGCCGGCCAGCGACCTTGGGGAGTTGGGTGATATGCGGTTCCGGGCTCGGCCGTGCGGCGAGCAGGGCCGGTGACGGCTGGTCGCATGGTGCCCCGTGCCTGCGGTCCCTCTCGTGATCGCGAAGCACCCTGTCCTGCTGCCTCCCTCCCTGACGCCCCTGCGTCCCAGCGCGGTGCTGCCGGATGGCACGGAACCGAAGCCGGTGTTCTTCGATCTGGGCAGCGGCACGCATTTCCACGAGACGAGCGACTGGTGGGTCTACGACGGCGGCACCCCGCGCGCCCTGCACGCGACCGCGCTGCGCGCAGCGTGCTCGTGCGGCTGGCGCGGCACCACCCTGCACCCCGTGGACTGGCAGCAGGTCACTGCCGAGGGCCCGGAGGACTACGACACCCAGGGCCCGCACGACGACTGGACGCGGCACATCGCCGACGTCGAGCACCGGGCCGTCCCCATTCCCGAGGACGGCGCCGCTCTGTCCGACCAGCTGCGTCAGCGCCTGGACTCGTCCTGGCCGTCGACGCGCCCCTGGCCGCTCTCCGGCTCGTCGCCCTTCAGGAGTCCTCGATCGCCGAGGCCGGCGCGGTCGCCGCACACATTGCCCGGGCCGACGACCCGTCCTGGGACACCATCGCCACCGCCCCCGGCGTCACCGACTCAGAGGCCCGCAGCCGCCTGCACCGCTACGCGCGCCACTACTGACCAGGAGGTCGTTAGCTGGGCGGCGTGCGAGGCGTGCAGGACGTGGCGCCGTGCCCGGGCGGGGGTTAGCGGGCGAGGGTGATGGTGACGGGCTTGTTCGGGCAGGGGTCCGTGGCCTCGGTGAGCGTGTTGCGCTCGCTGTCGTCGATGGTGAGCTGCTAGCGGAGCTTGGTGGCGATCCAGTCGGTGAGGTACTGGCAGTGGTAGGGCTGGTACGGGGGCATCCACTCGGCCGGGTCCTGATCGGCCTTCGACCGGTTCGTCGCGGCGGTGACCGCGATCAGGGAGCGGTCCTCGGCGAGGTCGTTCGCGTACGCCTCACGCTCGGCCGGCGTCCAGGCGGAGGCGCCGGAGTCCCAGCTTTCCGCGAGCGGCACGAGGTGGTCGATGTCCAGGGCGCCCGGGTTGTCGACGTAGGTGTTGCTGTAGGGGCTGTACCACTGTCCGCCGGACAGCTTGCACCGCGCACCCTGCTCGGGAGCGACGACCGCCTCGGCCAGGAGGACCTCGTTGCGGGTGTTGCAGCCGTCCTTGTCCGCATCCACCCAGTGCCTGAACTTCGATCGTTCATAGCCGGTGCGGCTCTCGTCCGCGACGGGCAGAGCCTGCAGGGCGTCGGCCAGGGACAGGGTCAGGACGCTGCCTTTCTCGCCCAGGGCCCCGGGTTTTGCGTGGGCGGGGGTGGTGAGAGCGGCGAGCGCGGCAGCAGCGGCCGCGAGGGAGACGAGGATGCGCACGACGCGTCCCTTTCGAAGATCAACACAGAGGGTTCGTGATCTTCGTAGCGGTTCGGTACGCGCCGATCGGGGCGATGCGCCAGGTGTTCACTCCGAAGCGTGGATAGTCAGACCGTTGCCAACTGATGCGTGCGACCGGCAGTGCCACAGCGGTCGGGCTACGGCGATGGTCTACTTCGGCCCGGTTCACGCTGGGCCCCGGTCTCGGCTCTGTACAGAGGCCCTGGTTGACCGGACGTGGCGGGCCGGATTTCGGGTCGCGCTTGGCTCGAATGGTGGAACAGCCGGTAGGGCGGCTCGAGATTCGCTTTCGAGATCTTCTTCGGTCGCACCGCGACTCTGCGGCTGGTCCGGACCGAGAGAACTCGCCGCAACTGGCCTTGAGTAGACGGCCGTTGTTGTCGTGGGTGTCAGCCCTGTGCTGTTTGTGGTGCATACACGGACTGTCATGACCAGTTCCGGACGTAACTCCCCCTTCGCGTGTGCAATTAACTTTTAGTGGCGGATTGATCACTCTTGACGGGGCGGGCCAGGGCCTACATATTTGGCCGACTTGTGTGCAAGCTGTGAACCGTGGGGGCGGGGTTGTGAATGGTGGGGTGTGGCGTCGTGTGCGCCGCCGGGTGTGTGTCCTGGCCGTGTTGTCCGTGGCGTTGGGCGGTCTGCCTGCGCTGAGTGCACCAGCGGTTGCGCAGTCGGCCGCAAGTGCCGCGGCTCAACAGACAGGTACGGCTTCTGCGCAGGAGCGTGCGGTCGAGTCCGGCGAGCGGGTCGAGGTTGTGGATGAGCGCACCGAGCGGGAGACGGTGTACGCCAATCCCGACGGGGTGACGTTCACGATGGAGAAGTCGATTGCCCCGGTGCGGGTGGCCAAGCCGGACGGGGGATGGACGACTCCGGACGCGACACTGGTCGAGCGGCCGGACGGTTCGATCGGCCCCAAGGCGGCCGCGATGGAGCTGTCGTTCTCGCCGGGCGGCAAGGGCCCTGATCTGGTCACGATTGGCGATGACGGGCAGTCGGTGACGCTGGGCTGGCCCGGCACGTTGCCAGCCCCGCGCCTGGACGGTGCACGGGCCGTGTACGACGATGTCCTGCCCGACGTGAATCTGATCATGACCGCGACGGTCGAGGGCTTCCGTCAGGTCCTGGAGGTCGAGACAGCCCAGGCCGCGACGAACCCGGCCCTGAAGAGCATTGCCTACGACCTCAAGGCCGAGAACCTCACTCTGAACCAGGGGCCTGGTGGGGGAGTGGATGCCGTCGATGGTGATGGCAACACGCTCTTCCGCTCCCCAGTGGCGCAGATGTGGAACTCTGCCGGCGACGCGTCCGCGCCTACCGCTGCTGGGGCGAAGCTGTTCACGGCCCCGGCTGCCGGGGGCGACGGCGTGACGGCGGCTGCCGATCCGGTGCCGGCCGGTCCCGAGGAGGAAGGGGACCCGCTGGCCGGTCCCGGAGATGGCGACGAGTCGGCCGTCCTCAACCTCGCGATCGGGGATACGTCGGTGACGGTCACTCCTGACGCGGATCTTGTGGCGGCTACCGCGAGTGACGAGTTCCCCCTCTATATCGACCCGTCGGTCGAGCTGTACGAGTCCGAGCGCACGGTGCTCTCCTCGGACGGTGACACCTTCTACAACTTCGACGGCGGCGAGAACGGGATGAGCGTCGGCAAGTGCGGCCAGGCGGTCATCAACGGCATCTCGTACTACTGCGGCAACGGCTACGTGAACCGCATGTACTTTGAGCTCGCGCCGACGAAGCTGGCCGGCAAGTACATCCTGGACGCCACGTTCTCCGTGACCGAGACCTGGTCGTTCTCTTGCGACGCCCGCTGGGTCGACCTGGAACGCACGAACAACATCTCCAGCACGACGAAGTGGCCCGGTCCCACCAAGCTGGACCAGATGGGTGACCGCTACGTCTCCGCGGGACGCGGCAGCAACTGCGCCCCGTCCCAGCCCCGGGCGCAGATCAACTTCAACGACAACCCGGACGAGAGCGACGAGAACCTGACCGCGACGGTGAGGAGCTTCGCCGCCGGCAACATCTCCCGGCTGACCCTCATGCTGATGGCGAAGCACGAGGACGATCCCATTGCCTGGAAGCGGTTCGACGACGACGCCGTCCTGAGCGTCGACTACATCGGCACCCCCGCCAAGCCCACCAACATCGGCGTGGACAGCGCACCCTACTTCGCAGGCCCGGATGGTGCGCTCCCGCCTCCAAGCCAGAGCTGCGCGACGAGCGAATCGGCCCCGGCCATCAAGAGCAGCCCGACCGTCACGCTCACCGCCACACCGCAGACCGCCAAGGGCGGAGAGAGCGAGGCCAGGCTCCGCGTCTACTTCGACGTCGACCAGAAGAGCGGCAGCACCTGGACAGACACTCCACAGCTGGACGAATCCGTCTACCCATCGACCGGATACGTGGGCGACGGTGTGGAGGTGCCCATGAGGTGGTCCGGCCTCAAGGACGGCACCCTGTACCGCTACCAGGCCTGGACATGGGCCTACAGCGAGAAGGTGCACCTGCTGACGAGCGCGGCGGCCCGCTACTGCTACTTCAAGGTCGACACGACCGCACCCAAACCGCCGACCATCAAGATCAACACCCCGTACACCGCCTGTGCGACGGTATGCGAAGCCCACGGTGCGCCCGGGGTGAAGGCCACGTTCGCGGTTGGCCCCGGCACTGGTGACACGAACGCGAAGTACCAGTACCGCCTCTCCACCGATCCGGCCGGCAAATGGTCCGAGCCGGTGACCGGCAACACCGTCACCATCGGGGTGACCCCGACGGTGTCCGGAGAGAGCATCTTCGCGGTGCGGGCGATGGACTACAACGGGTGGGGCGACGAAGCGCATATGAGCTTCAAGGTCGGTCACGGCGCTGACGCCATCGGGAACTGGAACTTCCTGGAGCAAAGCGGCCCCGCCCTGGACACCTCACCATCCCCCTTCGCGAGCGAGCACAGCGCAACCCTGCAAGCCGGAGCTGCCCGTACAGAGAAGGGCCGGCGCGGCGACGTGACCTGGACCAAATCCGACGGCTCGACGGGCCGAGGCGACAAGGGCCTGCAGCTGGACGGCGCCACAGGCTACGCCTCGACTCCGAAGCAGATCCTGTCGACGAACACGTCGTTCACAGTGGCCGGCTGGGTCCGGCTTGAGGGAACGGCACACAACTACGCCATGATCAGCCAGGACGGTGTCAACCGCAGCCCCTTCAGCCTCGGGTTCGACCAGCCGTCCAAGAAGTGGTCCTTCCGCGCAGTGAATGCCGATGCCCCGGCCGACGGAACCTGGTCGTATGCGAAGGCCGCGTCGGCCAACCCTGCGGCTACCCATGTGTGGACGCATCTGGCAGGTGTGTTCGACGCAGGGGACCCTGATGCAGGCGAAGCTCCGACGTTGAGCCTGTACGTGAACGGTGTCCTTCAGAGCACAGTGCCGTACGCGACACCGTGGGCGGCAACCGGCCCGCTGCAGATCGGCCGCATGCGGTGGTCGGAGACCTACACCGACTACTTCCCGGGCGTCATCGACGAGGTGAGCGTGTGGCAGTCAGCCCGGTCCAAGGACCAGATCGCCAGCGATGCCTCACTGCGCGACGCATCGGGCAAGCCGTTCGTGGAACTCGTCGCCGACTGGAAGCCTGCCGCCACTACGGGATCGAAGGTCCCTGACGGGTCCGATTCCAAGTACGGTCCGGAACTGACCTTGTCGACGGGGGTCTCGTCGGCACCTGCCGGGCAGACGCCGGAAGAGTGGATCTTGAACGGGACGTCCGGCGCGGGTACAGCTGCGGGCCCGTTGGTGGATGATTCCGGTTCCTTCACGGTGACCACCGAGGCAGCCGTCGACTCCGCCGGCATTGCGTCCAAGCCAGTCGGGTACCGGGCACAGATCCTTGGCCAGAGGGCAGGGGCGGGCTCTTCGTGGAGTCTGTGGTTCGAGAAGACCGGGACCGACACGCAGGTGGTCGTGGACGACGACGACCAGCCCGTCCTCGACGGAGACGGCAACCCCAAGACCGAGACCACCCAGGTCGGACGCTGGTACTTCGGCCGCCTCGCCGCCGACGGCACCTCCACGACCGCCGTCGCGAGCAACGAGATCGCAGTCCTCGACACCCCTGTCCGACTGACCGGCATGTTCGACGCGGAGACACAGTCCATCAGCCTCTATCTCGGGGCCAGCGCAATGGGGGACGACAACACCCCGTTCACCGCGGCCGTCGGCAGCGGAAATGTAGAAGCTGGCAAGGGCGCATGGGGCAACTATCTGCCCGGCCGTATCAGCGACATCCGGATCTGGGCGGGCGCCATGAGCGGCCGGGACCAGGTCGAAGAGACAGTCGGCGTATAACCCCTCTGCCGTAAGGCTGGGGCGCCCGCACGGCGCCCCAGCCGGTCCCCTCGCTTGCCGCATCACTGCCGTGTCCTGTCGCGGCCGGACTCTCATGGAGAGATGACACCACCATGCCCAGACCCTTTCGCGGCCACAGGAAGAACAACGCCCGGCCACGCTCGGTAGGAGGTGCCGGACTGCGCATTCCACTGGTCGGAGCCCTGACCCTGGCGCTTTCCATACCTGCCGCGCTGACACCAGTAGCCTCCGCCCAGGACGCGCTGGGCGCCCCCCCGGTGCCCAAACCCGTGAGCAACCCTGTCACGCCGGTGACCACGCCCGGCGCGAAGGCAGCACGGGAGCGGGTTGCGAAGAGTAAGGCGACTAACGACAAGCGGGCCGCCCAGGCCCGCAGCGAGCGGGCGGTGAGCTGGCCCAAGCCCTCCAAGCACGCGGAGAAGATCACGGCTAGCCGCAGCGACGGCATCGTTAGAGTCACCACCACAGGCAAGGGACTGGGCAAGAAGGCGAAAAGTTTGGCGTCCGGCACGGCCACCGTGAACGTGCTCGACCAGAAGAACACCCGTGCCGCCGGCGTCACCGGGGTTGTCTTCACCGCCGCTGCTCAGACCCCGGGCGCCGCGACAATCAGTGTCGACTACACCTCGTTCGGCTCCGCAGTGGGCGGGAACTGGGCAGGCCGCCTCGGCCTCGCCACCATGCCCGCCTGCGCCCTGACCACCCCAAACAAGGCCGAGTGCCGCAAGCAGACCCCAATTGCCTCCCACAACGCTCTCGCCGAGCAGACCGTCACCGCACAGGTGAACCTGCCCGCAGCAACGCCGGAATCTCCGAAGGGACAAAGCGCCGCCAGCAAGAATTCAGCAACGGCCAGCCTGCCAAGCACCACGGCCCCGGCGACCGTGTTTGCTCTGACTGCCGCGGCGGATGCGCCGGCCTCAGCGACGGGCAACTACAAGGCCACGCCGCTGGCCGCGTCCTCCACCTGGGAAGCTGGCGCAGCTTCGGGGGCGTTCACCTGGAACTACCCGATCACGGTGCCTCCGGCTGCCGCCGGGCCCGTGCCATCGCTGTCGCTGTCGTACAACTCCGGAAGCATCGACGGGCGAACCGCGAACACCAATAACCAGGGCTCCATGCTCGGTGAGGGCTTCGACCTGACCTCGTCGTACATCGAGCGCCGCTACGGCTCATGCGACGACGACGGGCAGAGCGACAAGAACGACCTGTGCTGGAAGTACGAGAACGCCACCCTGGTCCTCAACGGGCAGTCAAACGAACTGGTCAAGGACGACACCACCGGTGTCTGGCACCTCAAGAACGACGACGCCTCTCAAGTCATCCACAAGGTCGGCGCCGACAACGGCGACGAAGGCGACGACATCAGCGCCGACGGCAAGACCGGCGACGGCAAGGGCGAATACTGGCAGGTCATCACCGGCGAAGGCACCACCTACACCTTCGGCCAGAACAAGCTCAAGAACGCCGGCACGCAGCGTACTAACTCGGTATGGACTGTTCCCGTCTTCGGTGACGACGCCAAGGAGCCCGGATACTCCTCCGGTACCAGCTTCGCCGGCCGCGCCAAGACACAGGCATGGCGCTGGAATCTCGACCAAAGCACCGACATCCACGGCAACGCCTCCACCTACTGGTACACCGCCGAGGAGAACAACTACGCCGAGAACGGCGACAAGACCGACCTTGAGGCATACACCCGCGGTGGATACCTGAACGAGATCAAATACGGGCAGCGCGCCGAAGCCCTTTTTGCTGGCGTCACGTCGGGCAAAATCACCTTCACCTACAAGGAGCGGTGCTTCACCGACTGCACCTCACTGACCGAAGACAGTTCCGACAACTGGCCCGACGTACCGTTCGACGCCATCTGCTCCGCATCCAAGACCGACTGCGAGGCGACCGGCCCCTCCTTCTTCACCCGCAAGCGGCTCACAGCGATCGACACCTTCGTCTGGTCGACCGCCGCCGAGCCAGACGCCTACAAGCCCGTCGACAGCTACGCGCTGACGCAGGAGTACCAAGACGGCGCCGACATCGGCAACAGCTCCGACCAAAGTCTCGTCCTCAAGTCGATCCAGCGCACCGCCAAGAACGGCGACCCGATCAAGCTGGACCCCGTCGACATCGAGTACCAGATGCGTGCGAACCGCGTCTACAGCAGCAGCCAGAACGCCCCGCGGATGAACCGGCCCCGCCTGCAGTCCATCACCTCCGAGACCGGCGCGATCACCACGGTGACCATGTCGGAACCGGAGTGCGTGATCGGCAGCAACATGCCCAAGGCCGAGGACGACAACGCACTGAACTGCTACCCGGTCATCTGGCCGCTCAACGGCGGCGACCCGGTCCTGGACTGGTTCCACAAGTACAACGTCGAAGCCGTCACCGTCTCGGACCCCGCTGCTAAGAACCCCACCCTCGAACACTCCTACACCTACGAACACCCCGCCTGGCACTACAACGACGATCCGCTCACCCGGGAGAAGGACCGCACCTGGTCCTCCTGGCGCGGCTATCGCACCGTCACCTCCTACACCGGGGACAGCTACCACACCCGGTCTAAAACCGTCCGCCTCTACATGCAGGGCATGCACGGCGACAAACGTAAAGACGGCACCACGCGCACCGTCACCACCGACGGAATCTCCATCGCGGGCTTCAACGCAACCACGGCCTACGACCGCGAGCCGTATGCGGGCACCTTGCGCCAGGAAATCACCTTCAATGGCGCAGATCCTGTCACCGTCACGTACAACAGCATCTGGTACAAGCAGACAGCCAGCCAGCAGCGCTCCTACGCCAACGCTGAGGCGTACTTCGTCCGGATCAACCGCACCGGAGTGAGCACCTACCTGCCCGTCAGCGGCAAGTGGCGCCAGGTCGTCACCAACGACTACTTCGACAGCACGTACGGCATGAAGTACCGGAGCCAAAACTCCGGCGACACCGCCAAAACCGGTGACGAGACCTGCACCCGAACCTGGTACGCCCGCAACCCCGACGTCGGCCTGACCAGGCTCGTGTCCCGGACCCGGGTCACCGCCAGTAACTGCTACGACTCGGTCGGCGAAGCGGTCACCGATGACCAGCTGTCCTTGCCCACAAGCCCCGCCACGCGCGGCGATGTCCTGTCCGACACCGCCGTCGTCTACGACAGCCCCAACGCCACCGGCTGGGTCTACGCACAAAAGCCCACCCTGGGACTCCCCACCTGGGCCGGCCGCGCTACGGCCTATCCGACGCCCAGCGGCACCGCCGATCGCCACCCTGCCGTCGACGGCGGCTGGCAAACCACCCTCAAGACCGCCTACGACACTGGCACGGCGAATCTCGGGCGCCCCGTGAGTGTCACCAACGCCAAAGGCAACACCACCACCACCACCTACTACCCCGCAGCAGCGGGACCGGTGACTTCCACCATCGTCGCACCTCCCAAGCTCCCCAACGGACAGCAGCACAGGGTCTACACCTACTACGACCCCGCCCGCAGCACGGTCACTTATACCCTCGACCCCAACCTGAAGAAGACTGAGAACACCTACGACGCCCTTGGCCGCATTACCGCCACTTGGGCACCGAACCGCAGCAAATCCGGAAACGACTCCGCCACAGTCACCTACGGATACCAGTACGACCACAGCGGCCCCCCCTGGACCTCCGTCTCCACTCTCAAAGCCGACGGAAAGACCTACGAAACCACCTACGCCATTACCGACTCCCTTCTGCGTCCCGTCCAGACGCAGGCCCCTTCGGTCACCGGCGGCAGGATCCTTACCGACATCCGCTACGACTCCCGCGGACTTGCCGTCGACTCGCACGCCGACATCTACGACAGCACCACCGAACCCAACGGGATCTACGCCCAAGCCGACTTCGCCCACACCCCGGCGCTGACCCAGACCCAGTACGACGGCGCCGGCCGCCCCACCACCAGCACCTTCACCGCCCTCGGTCACCAGAAGTGGACCACTACCACCAGCTACACCGGCGACTCCACCGCCACCACCGCCCCCGACGGCGGAACCGCCTCCCGCACCATCACCGACGCACTCGGCCGCACCACCGAAACCCGTACCTACGCCGGCCCCACCCCCGCCGACCCCGCCTACGGCGCGGAGTCCGGGCCCAGCTACACCAGCGTCAAAACCCAATACACGCCCGATGGCAAGCAGAAGCTGATAACCGGCCCCGACACCGCCCAGTGGTCGTATGCCTACGACCTCTTCGGACGCCAGACCAGCACCACAGACCCCGACAAGGGCACCAGCACCACCAGCTACACAGTCCTCGACCAGATCGACACGACCACCGACGCCAGCAACAACACCCTTCTGTACAGCTACGACGACCTCGGCCGCAAGACCGACCAGTGGCAGACCTCCCGCACCGACGGCAACAAGCTTGCCCACTGGAGCTTCGACTCCGTCCTCAAAGGCCTGCCTGATGCATCCACGCGCTATGTAGGCGGCAGCGGTACCGGGGGCATGGCCTACACGAGGCAGGTCACGGCCTACGACACGCTCGGCCGCGCCACCGGTACTCGCCTCACCCTGCCTACCGACGAGCCGCTAGTTAAGTCAGGCGCGGTTGCTTCCACCCTGGACTTCGAGACCGACTACCGCCTTGATGGCACCGTCAGCACCACCACAGAGCCTGCCGCAGCGGGGCTGCCCCACGAGAGCACCCAGATCCACTACAACCCATTCGGCCTGCCCGAACAGCTCTCCGGCACCAGCAGCTACGTCCAAAACGTCGCCTACTCACAGCTCGGACAGCTCTGGCAGCTCCGGCTCGGGGTCACCAACACCAACACCGTCAGCATCGCCAACAGTTACGAAGCTGGCACCGGCCGCCTCACCAACAGCAGCGTGAGCGACGAAACGCACTCCGGCAGGCTCCAGGACCTGGACTTCACCCAGGATCAGGCCGGCAACGTCACCAGCATCTTCGACAAAGCCACCATCGACGGCACCAGCAAGCTCGACTACCAGTGCTTCACCTACGACGGCTACCTCCGCCTTACCGAAGCCTGGACCCCCAAAACCGCCGACTGCGCCACCACCGGCCGCACCACAACCAACCTCGACGGCGCAGCTCCCTACTGGACCAGCTACACCTACAACACCGCCGGCCAGCGCAAAACCGAAACAACCCACACAAGCACCGGTAACACCTCCACCAACTACAACTACGGCACCACCACCGGCCAGCCTCACCCCCTCACCAGCATCACCGGCGAACACCCCGCCACCTACACCTACGACAAGTCCGGCAACACCCGAACACGCCCCGGCACCCAGGCCACCCAGACTCTGACCTGGAACTCCGAAGGCAAACTCGCCTCCACGACCGAACCAGCCACCAGTGGTAAACCCGCTCTCAACACCAGCTACCTCTACGACGCCGACGGCGGACTCCTCATCCGCCGCGCTACCGGCGACGGGGACACCGTCCTCTACCTCGGCGCCACGGAAGTCCGCCTCACCACCAAGGGCACCACCAAGACCATCACCGGCACCCGCTACTACAGCATCGCCGGCCAGAACATCGCCGTACGCACCGCCACCACCACTGGCACAAAGCTCAGCTTCCTAGCCGCAGATCACCACGGCACTAGCAGCCTTGCCATCGACGCCATTACTCAAGCCGTCACCAAGCGCTACACCACCCCCTTCGGCGCCCAGCGCGGGACGGAACCGACCACTTGGCCCGACGACAAGGCTTTCCTCGGGAAACCGGCAGATCAAACCACCGGTCTCACCCACATAGGCGCCCGTGAATACGATCCATCCATCGGTCAATTCCTCAGCATCGACCCCATTCTCGAACTAAGCAGGCACCAAACTCTCAACGGCTACAGCTACGCGGGACAGGCGCCAACCACGAACTCTGACCCCACGGGTACGTGTGTCGACCCGGGCAACGGTCACTGCATGCCAGGCAATAACACCGGAAACCCGGACCCGTCATACCCGATCAATACAAATCCGGACCCCACCGTTACGGCGCCACCCAGCAGCGATAGTGGGAGCGGGAATGGCGGAGGGGACAGTGGGGGCGGGGGAGGAAACTGGCTTTCGAAGATCTCGGGCGTCGGAAGCACCCTCTGGAATTACGGTACTGCAGTATTCACCACCCCGGACGTGTGGTGGGGAGCCCTGGAGGTCACCGTCGGGGTCGTCGGCATGTTCCAAGGCGGCGGCGACATGATGAGCGGAGGGCTGGCATGCGTAAGCGTCGCCGGTTGTGTAGCCGGCGCACCAGTTGCCGCTCTAGGTGCAGGCATGATGGCCGGTGGTGCCTCCTTGACACAGCATGGCGCCTCTCGCTTCAGCGACGGGCTGAACCAGGCATTTTCAGAGGGGAAGAGTAAGGGGAGAATAGCTCAGGAGAACGGCGACTCTTACGAGATCGCCCTTCAGAAGCATTTCAATGGCTTGCCCGGAGAGAAGCCGGGAAAGCCCGGCTTTAAGAAGGGTGGCCGTGACTTCGACGGAAGATACATTGATCAGAGTTCAGGGGAGGAGATCTGGTATGAGGCGAAGTCTGGGAAATATTGGGAATGGGTGAACCGTAGCGAGAAGAATTTCGGAAAGTTTCGGTCCGATATGGGGTCTAGAAACAGGATCGCGAAGGATAACGGTATACAATACAAGTTGGTGTCGGAGGTGCCCATACCGGAGAACATCACTAGCCAGCTATCGGCAAAGGGGATACCGTATGAGGTAGTCCCTCGGTGAACATCTTTCCGCCTGGTCTCGCGTGAAAGTGAGGTCAGGCGGGTGTTCTTCTCATTCGTATTGGTGTGAATATGTCTCGGAACTTTGGTTTCAATTTTCGCTTCCGTGGTGAGGTCGGTGTTCAGGGTATTCTGGATCGCCTTATCCGTGCCGGATGGAAGGCGGACGATTACGGCTCTGTGAGCTACTTGGTCGACCCAGATTTTTTCGATTGGCAGTCCACCGAATTGGGGAATCTGACGGCTGTGTGTGCGTCTCTTTGTGAGACTCAGGAGTCTGGACGCCCATGCGCCATCGTGCTGACTTGGAAGGATACGCAAATCGGTGGCTCGTTCATTTTTATGCCCTCCAAGGAGGAGGTGACTTTGAGTCCGATAATTAATCCTGTTCGCCGCTCAGATTGTGAAATGCTGCTCGATTTCGAGTGGTATTTGTCACGACTCGTCGCTGTTTTGGAGGCTGTTGGAATGTCCGGATTGGAGACTTTTGACTTCGCTGATTGATGAACGTTAAGGGCTGACGGCTCGTGGCTCCTGCGGTTTAACCATGGTGTCCGAGGTGGCAAAAGGGCGGGCCTGCGGACTATGCGGTCCCGAGAGCCGGCGTCGCTGCTGACCTGGGCGAGAAGCATTTCGCCCAAGTGGAGGCGAAGCTTGCAGAAGGGGTCGGTCAGGCCCGACTGCAGGGCGACGTCGTTCTGATTGGGCGGTTCGTGAGTCTATGGGTGGCTCTGGTGTCGCCTGATGGTGTGAGCGAAGCCGGAACGTTCCGGTCCGGTGCCGGTGGCCTGCTGGGATCGGTGGGATGAGTGAACGCAAGCCGTCCCAGAGCGACTTGTCCGACGAGCAGTGGGCGTTGATCGAGCCGGTGCTCACGGCCTGGAAGAACCGGCACCGTTTCGTGAGCGGCCATCAGGGCCGCTATCCGATGAGGGAGATCGTGAATGCGATCCTCTACCAGTCCCGGAGCGGCTGCCAGTGGGCCCTGTTGCCGAACGATCTGCCGCCGAAGAGCGCGACGTACTACTGCTTCGCCGCCTGGCGGGACGATGGCACCGGCCAGCAGATCCATGAACTCCTGCGCTGCCAGGTGCGGGAGAGGAATCGGCGGTTAGAGGACCCGACCCTGGTGATTCTGGACACCCAGAGTGTCCGGGCGGGCACCGGGGTCCCCGCGATCACGACGGGCAAAGACGCCGCGAAACGGGTGCCTGGCCGCAAGCGGGGACTGGCCGTGGACGTTCTTGGTTTGGTCATCGCTGTCACCGTGGTGGCCGCGAGCGTCCACGACAACGCCGCCGGCATCGCTCTGCTCGACCAGGTCGCCGTCGCGGCCGGCGGCTCGGTCTGCAAGGCCCTGGTCGACCAGGGCTTCAAGAATCAGGTCGTCACGCACGGGGCCGCCCTCGGCATCGACGTCGAGATCGTCCGGCGCAACCCTGAGGAGCGGGGATTCGTTCCGCAGCCGAAACGGTGGCGGGTGGAGCAGACGTTCGGGACCCTGATACTGCACCGGCGCCTGGTCCGCGACTACGAACATCGCCCGGCCTCCTCCACCTCACGCGTTTACTGGGCCATGACCCACGTCATGGCCCGTCGGCTCACCGACGCGAGCACGCTCACCTGGCGCGATCCGCAGGTGGTCGGCGCGTGAACCTCAACCCCCTTCTTCAAGCGCTCGACCTCAGCAAGACGCAGCCAGGGCCCTGACCGACGATCTCCGCACCCAGATCGACACCCTTCAGACCCAGCTCCGCGAGGCCGAACTGCGTCTGGAACACCTCGCCATCACCCGCACGACCATCACCGGCCTCGCCGACCGAATCCCGGCCCTACAGGAAGTCTGGAGCTGCCCGAGCACCCGGACTACCCGCGCATCCTCGCCGTCTTCAACGGCGCCACCGGCCCCCTGAGGGCCCGCGATATCTGCCAGGTCCTCGACTTCGAGCTCCTGCCAAAACACATCGAACGCACCCGAGCCAAGATGAAACGCCTGGTCACACTAGGAATGCTCGCCGAGGGCGAGCCCGGCACCTTCAGCAAGAAGCAGTAAACAACTCCGGAACGGACAGCAACTTACGAACCGCCCACTAAGCAAGGCATCTGACCTGTCGGTCTTCCGCCACCGCTTTGCGGGGCAACTTTTGAACACGGAGAGCGCACCATTCATGACGTACCTCCCCTCACCCGAAGAGATCGACACCGCCCGCACACCCGCCGGCGGCTGGAAGCGCGACCAGCTCGCCGCCTGGGGCGTGCCGTGGCCCCCGCCTAAGGGCTGGAAGAACGAGCTGGCCGAACGCTGGAAGGCCGCCCGCCCAGACGGGCCGCCGGCACCCGCACCCGCCCCAGCCACGGCCGACTTCGCCCAGGACACGTTCGACTTCGGCTGACCCGACGACAGCGGGGCCGGACAGAATCACCCTGCCCGGCCCCGTTGGCTGTTCCCGGCTGAGGTCGATGCGCGGCCCCCACGCGGACTCGAGGTCGTCCAGGAAGACGGTCTCCAGTTCCTTCTCACCACCGGCGCCGCAGGAGGAACGGCGTGGCGTGGTATCCCTCCACGGGGCACCGCGCTCAGCGCGGCATCCAGGAAGTCACACCGCCATCTACACCGTGGTTGTCTCGCGTGGGGGCAGGCCCGGGATTACACCTTCGGCCAGGCTGGTACGGATCTCCCGAACCGCTGGCCCCGGGGTATCGGGGAGTTCGTTGCAGGCGATGATGACCTGTCCGCCGGCGCCTGAGGGGTCCTCGAAGGTGGCGAGGTCGGTGAGGCCGTCGAGGAGCGCGTTGCCGCTTCGCTGGTCTTCCGGGCCCTCGCCCAGGCCGGTGAACGGGCCGTCCACGATCAGGAACTGCGGCACCGGCATCGCTGGAACTTCCCGGGCGGCATCGCGCAGAGCCAGCAGGACACTGACGTTCGCGCGGGTCATCCCGTGCCCGGCGACGACCCGCGCGTCGAACGACTTCCCGTTGATGGTGACGGAGAAGTCCTCCGGACTGATGGAGACCGTGTGGACCTCCGGGTCACACGCCTGCATCCGGCGCAGCGCATGACGCGACCACCGGTCGGTTCCCTGCTTCACCATCAGATCGGTGTCCTGCCGGGCGGCGGTATACGCGGCCTCCGCGGTTTCCTTGTCCTTCTCCAGCCGGGGCAGCCGCTCGCGCAGTTCCGTGAGCTCCGCGACCTCGCGCAGGTGCTCGGCGTTCTGCTCCAGCCGCGCGGCCAGCTCCCGCACTGCCGCCTCGGCCTCCACCACGACCTGCTGCTGCGGCGCGATCACATCTTGAGTAAACGCCCGTACCGCGGCCGCCGCCTCCACGAAGACTCGCTCGGCGTCACTGACCCGGCAACGGGCCTCGTCAGCCGCCCGCACCGCACGCTTTGCCGCCTCACGCGCCTGTTCAGCGGCCTGCTGCGCCCGGGACATCCGCCGCTCGAACTCCTCGGCACGCTGACGGCGCTCGGGGTCGAAACGCCGGCACACGGGACAGTCGTCCTCCGACAGCCCCGTCAGATCGAGCGCCCGTACACACGTGGGACACAGGCTCGGGTCGGTGGCGGCCTCCCGCAGCCCGGCCAGACGCCCCTTTGCCTCGGCAGCGGCCGCCTCCAGCACCCGCGCCGTACGCTCCCGGTCGTCGGCGGCCACGCCCGCGGCCCGTCGGGCCTCCTCCGCTCCGGACGCCTTCTTCTGGAGCGCGGCGAACTGGCTGTGCAGATTACTCAGATCCACCCCGGCCTTCTGCGCCTTCAGAGCCTCCTGTCCATGCTGCGCGGCCCACTGCTCACCACGGCGCTGAAGGTCCTCGACGGACGGCAAGTCACGCTCCTCACGGTCGCGCAGAATCCGCTTCACCCGGTTCTTCGCCGACCCCCACTCCTTCTTCCTGGCGCTGAACTCCTGGCGCAGCCCGTCGACCGTCACGTCATCAGCACCCAGCAGCACCCGCCCCACCGCGGTCCGCTGCTCCTTGCCCTGCCGGCCGAGGTAGTCGTTCGGCAGATCACGCTGGCGCGCATAGAGCCACGGCACCAGCAGGTCCAGCGTCACGCGCGTACGGCCCGCGCCCAGCCGGGGGATGCCGAGGAGGTCCTGGAAGTAGTCGGCTGCCGACCGGCGGGAATCACTGCGCTTGACCGGGTGATGTTCCGTGAGGCTCAGCGTGCCCTGGGCGAAGGACACGTCCTCCTTCCGGTCCACCGTGCTGCGGGTGACCTGCCATCGCTCCCCGCCGATGCGGGCGATGAATCCGACGCGACTGCACGATGCCGCAGCGTCCATCAGCTTCGCGCCATCCACCGCCAGCGTCCACCACACCACCTCCAGCACCGTGCTCTTCCCCGTCCGGCTGACTCCCGTCAGCGCGGGCAGCGGGGCATCGAGTTTCACCTCGTGCCACACCCCGTCGACCTCGAACAACATGCCTTCGATGTTGAGTGTGACCACTCGGTGCCTCCCACAGCTCGACCGCGCTTCAGCGCTCGTAGCGGGTAACGACACGCAGCCGCCCGGGTGACGCACCAACCCAGCCCGTACGCCACCGAGCAGCACAGATCCGACGCTATGAAGGGACAGACCTGCCCAGACCGCGCAAGCCGCTCAGGTCGGCCTGCGACGCGCCTCAGCCTCACGCGAGATCTTGTTGACGAGATCCCAAAACTGACCCGCCTGACCTGCGCCAGCGTCAGCCCCGGGCCGGGGCACAGCGCCGGCACCGAAGATCCGCCCGACGCGGCTCTCCCAGCACTTGCGGCACTGGCAGTCCCCTTCCGTATGAACCGGGCAGGTCCGGTCAGCCATCTCGTAGACCAGGGCGGCCAGCTCCTCCGCCCGCTCTCTCCACCGCGCCGTGTCCGAACGAGCGGCCGACGCCTCCCGCTTCGCCCGCTGCATCGCCCCGATCATCGGCCAGTCAGGGCCGCCTCCGCCGTAATAGCTCACTGCTCGCTCCCGCTCGTCCCAGCACTATGGCTTTGCCGAGGACAACGCCCCCACCAGGTACAAGACACGGAACATCACACAGGAGGCCCTGAGACCAGAAGCGCAGGGCCTCGCACGCACCCGCTCACCAGCAGGGCCCCGGGGGTCACACCCATTCCACGCCCAGGCCGGCCCGAGGTCGCTGCCGCAATCCGGGCAGCCCCGGAGATCGCCCGCGCGGCCGCCGAAACACTGGCCACCTGAACGAAGGCCGATGCCGCCTACGAACGCCGCAGTCTGGCCGTCAGCAGCAACCTTCACCCGGCCGGCTTCGACGAGATCATGCCCAAGACCCTCGCGACCGCGACCGTCGACCGCCTTCTTCACCACGCCCACGTCGTCGTCGCCTAAGGTGACAGCCACCGCCTCAACGAGGCCACCACCGGACGCGGCGTCGTTCCCCTGAATTAACCCCACCCACGGGGAGAAACGCTGTCCACCTGGGGACCTCTGATGTCCACCAGCGGGGAGATTGAACTCTCCCTTGACAGGTGGCGGCCGAAGCCGCGGGGGTGTGGCGACGAGGACAGGCAAGCCACGCGCGGGCGACACGCCGATCCCTACAGCGAGGAATTATCACCGGTTGTCGGGGGCGGCGAGCATCATGCGGCTATGACTCAGATCAATCGCGAGTGGGCGATATCCAAGCTGAGGGACTACATCGAAGTCGCCTCCATCACCTACGTGCCGGATGCGCCGAACTCGATCGGCTTCTGGCACTACAAGTTGAACAGGCCGAAGGCCGAGGTCCAGGCCACGACGCAGATCATCGAGCAGGTCCTCGACCGTGCTCTCCCTGGGTGGAGGACGGCGGAGTGGAAGGAGCCGGCCCGGCAGCCGTTCTGGCGCGAGCGGGAAGCGGCGCACCGGGCTATCGCCCAGCTGGAGGCGGAGCAGGAGCTCGCGGACAACCTTGGATCCGGCGCACCGCAACTGGACGCTTCGACGCTTCACCCGTGGGTGTGGGGCAGCGTCCAGGGCTTGTGGGGGAGTGGCCACTACCGGCAGGCCGTAGGGGTGGCCGCAGTCGCGGTGAACGCCCAGGCGCAGGCCAAGGTCGGCAGGAAGGACCTGTCGGAGTCGAAGCTCCTCGGGGACGCGTTCAGCACGAAGGGCCCCGAGCCGGGGAAGCCGCGGCTGCGCCTGGCGCCGAAGGAGGACAGCGACACGTGGCGGAGCAGGCACGACGGCGCGGCCGCGTTCGCCCGCGGGGTGTATGCGGCGATCCGGAACCCGATCGCGCACGAGGCGGGCGACGAGCTGGAGGAGAACGAGGCGCTGGAGCAGCTGGCCGCGTTCAGCATCCTCGCCCGGTGGATTGATACTGCGACGGTGGAGACGGCTCCCTGACCCGCCGCAGCCCCCGGTCGACGTGCGGCCCTGCAGTACAGGCCGTGGTGCGAAGGGCTCGCGCCCCGAGCTTTTCCAGCCCGCGCACATACACACGGGCCGACCCATAGCCGCCTGCCGCGAATTCAAGGGGCCTGGTAACCAACGCGTCTCCGGGCGGGCACCGTGCTCCCCGACGACATCCTCGACCTCGTCGCCGACGTGCTGGCCGCGCACCGCGACGAGGCGGTCGTCACCGCGATCGGTGTGCACCTCCCGCTCCTGCACCGCCACGCCTGCCGGTTCACCGCCGCCCACCCCGAGCTGTACGACCTCGCCCCCGGACGGGTAACGCCGACCGCGGCTTGGCTGCGCCGGGGCGTGCATGACCGAGGCCGGTGGGCTTGATGGTGTGCGCGGCGCCGATGCCGGCGAGGGGGCGTATCCGTGGCGCGCTGGAAGAGGGAGCAGGTGTGCCTGCTGTGACGTTGACCGGTTTGGGGCAGCCACCGCGTTCCGCTACTAACACTCTGTGAGTACAGAGCTGTTTACTGGACCGATCACTCGCTCGGTGAAAGGGACGGCACGCATGGGCAGAGCATCGCGAGGAAAGCAGCCCGGTGGAACGAGGGACCACACCGTTCCCCAGATGTACCTTCGTCACTTCGCCGAGCACCAGGCCCGTCGCCAGTACCTGCTGGAGATGCGGCGCATCGAGAAGCCGGATCTAGTGATTCCCGCAGCGCCGAGCAAGATAGGTGCCAAAACCGGCTTCTACTGGGGTACGACCCTGGACGGCATCCCGCACCACGCCTGCGAGGAGTTCTTCACCCAGCTCGAAGGGAACGCGGAAGCGGTACTCAAGACGATCCTGGATCACAAGGAGTGGGCGCTCACCCCGGAGTGGCCGCTCACCCCCGAACAGCGCAGAGCCATCGCCTGGTGGATGGCAGCCCAGATCCTTCGAACTACCCGGCAGCGCAGTCGCCTCACGCACGGCCTGCAGCCGACCGAGAACAACCCTGAGCTACCGGCGTACATCGCCAAGCTCGCCAGCAATAACCCGCATCTGCAGTACATCGTCGAGAACGTCGCCGCCCTTGCCACGACCCTGTACAACCGCCCGTGGGGGCTGGGATACAGCGACATGTGCCTGCTCACCAGCGACGTGCCCGTAGTCGTCTGGAATCGCCCCGACGAAGACGACCAGATCCTGGCCGTCGCGCAAAGCGACGTCATGCTCCCCTTGGACCCGCACCGGCTACTGTTCCTTCCGAGCTCCGCTCAGCAGCGAGCGGACCTCCGCAAACGCGTCGATCACCTGCTGCACATCAAGGGCGCTGTAGGTATGGCCCTCGTCGGGATCTCCTGGGATGTGGCCGACCAGTTCGTCGTGTACCACCCGCGGCATGACCCCTGGAAACACTGGAAGCCCGACGGCCCGCGCCACCCGCGCCCCTGGGCGGACGAGAACCACTCGGCTCCGCAGTACGCCTTGGAGTACCCAGTGCTTCCGCGGGACCGCAACGTCGAACGTCGCTGGACCATCGAGCATCCATAACCGAAAGCTGCCCTCAACTGCGTACACCGCCGACCGGGCAAGCCGCCCAGACACCAGTGCGGGGCGACGAAATGCCCGGAGCCGGCGAACCAGTCGACGAAGCAGCGTTCGGAGCCGTTCTCCAGCCTCTGCGGGCCCCTTGGATTCGGAACGAAGGCGACTTCCGAAACAACGTTCTCTCAGTTCCCACAGTTCAGCGGCTACTTGGGGTACACGGCGACAGGCACGCCGGGCGGCCCGATGAGGGCGGGCCCGTGCGTTCTGCGTAGGCTCTTACATACGGCCCCCGGGCACGACGACGGGGAGCCCTCGCATGCACCAATGCTTTGGACGGCCGGCGCATGAGGAGGGCTCCCCGGTGAGCGTGGTCGTGGTGGTCCGTGTCCTATCCGACACTGCACTCGCGAGGTTGCATTGACCGCCCCGACCCCTTCCGACGGTACAGCAAGTGATATCAGTGAACCGGCACCCCCTGCCCGTTCGGGAAACGATTCTGAATCGCTACTCACAATGCGCGCAGCGCTGATTCTTCTGGCGTCCGTCGTCTTCGGCTGCCTGGCAGGGGCGCTGACCTACCTCAGCGAGCGGAACACTGCGGCGGCGGCCCTCGCCGCGCTCGCAGGAACCGGTGTCAGTGTTCCAACGCTGCACACCCTGATCTCCCGCTGACGGGCCGGGTGAGCGGGTGAGCCCCGCTCCACGAGAATCGAAGCCCGGACGCCGTCCGTATCGAGCGGCACCTCCTGGTCGACAGCGCCGACCCGGCCGCCGCGCGACGGACTGCTCTGCTCGACAGCAGCTCGGAGGGATGGCTGCGGCCAGGCACACCCGCTCGGGGAGCCGCGGCGGCCGCCGCCCACGCAGCTTTAGTGAGCGTCGTTGGCGTCCGGGGCGAGGGCGCGGTGCTTGGTGTTGTGGGCGGCGCCGATGTCGGCGTGGGGTGACGTGCCCGCACCGGGTGCACTCGATGGCTCTGTTCACGTCATTCTCATGAACAGAATCAGGCGGTGGTCGTCGGCCCGCACAAAGTGTCCGCCTCCGCTCGCTCGGCACGGCGTGAAAAGAGGGGGCGGGCAGGAAGATCCTGCCCGCCCCCGAGTCAGCCGATCAGGCTGGGCAGCCCCATCATGCAGGTACCGAACGCGACGAGGCCGGCGATGGCCGCCTTCGCGAGGGAGCGCTCGGAGGAGTAGGTGAGGACGCCTACGCCGATGCCGCCGGCGACGGCCATGGTCAGGATGATCGCGGCGCGCTGCGACAGGAGCGGAGCCGGGTTATCGTCCACGGGAATGTCCTCCAAGGAATGGTTGTTAGGGCGGGCGGGACGCTGCGGGTGCTGACGCTCTGTTCTGGAGCGCAAGACCTTCTTCACCCCCTGGGGCCGTCCAGGAGTCGGCGGACAGCAGCGGCCGGGAAGAAAAGTTGCCGAGGACACGGCGAAGGCCCGGACCCCTATCCGGTCCGGGCCCAATCCGTCCCCTCATTGCTCTTTGAGGGGGGGTCAGATACCTTCCGCCCGTTCGCACTGCCTCGGGAGCCGACGCCCAATCCGGTGCCCGGCGCACGGCCACCTTGAAGCTGCGGTGTTGTCTGCTCCGTGCCAGGCAACGGCGCTTGGGATACGAGACGGCTCTCCATCGCGAAGGATCCGTTCACCGGGCGCGTGCTGGAAACCACCGACGCCCCGTGGTTCGGCGACTGGTTCACGGTCGGCGACATCGCCAGCCTGTATAGGCCGGCGCACCGCGACCCGGTGACCGGCGTCGTCCTGGCGGAGATCCGGGTCACCATCCCGCGCAGCTGGTAGCGGCCCGCACCGCCGGGCGGTGACGTACGAGACCCCGGGGCCCTGTCGGCGGGCTCGGGGTCTGATGGCGGTGGGGGAGTGGTCAGAAGTCGTCTCCGTAGCCCTCCCGCTCGGAGGGCGGTCCGAACCGCTTGATGGACCAGCACGAGCAGTTCGCCCCCTCAAACAGGTCCTCGTCGCACTCCTCGTGGTGCTCGCACACCGCCCGCCTCGCCGGGGCCGCTGACAGCGTGGGCGGTGCGGCGGGCGGCCCCGGGGCGGCGGTCTCGGCGGCCGGGGCCGGGCCCGCCCACACCATGCCGAGGTTGGCGAGTGCGGCGAGCTGGTCGACGGTGAGCTTGTCGCGTCGTGCGCGGGTGTTGGAGAGCCATACGCCCAGTCGCACCGGC
>NZ_JBIBHG010000021.1:0-53514 GCF_042956885.1 Streptomyces sp. NPDC008163
AGTGAGGGGGCGAACGGAGGTCCGGGCGGGTGGGGGTGAGCGATCCGGCCGCGTGCTTCAAAGATAGCAGCTAGCTTAAGACTGGAATGGCTCCCGACCACCCTTGACCAGCAAAAAAAGGGGTGACTCATTACCGACTACGTTAAGCGTGTGAGTAATGAGGAAAGGCGCGCGAATGGCGAATGGTGGCCCCATAATGGCGCAGCATAAACGGCGGGATATTCGATTGGGTGCGCTCGCTGATGATTAGCGGAAATGGACCGGGTGGCGTTCGAGTGCGGGTGGCGATGGGAGATGCGTACGGCGGGGTATGGGTGACTGGAGCCGTCGGCAGCGGGCGGACCGGTGAGCGCCGGGTGGGTCGTGGTGGTCCTCGCGCGCGCGTGCGCGTCTTACTGATAAAAGGGCACCGCGCGGAAAGGTGCGCTGACCTGGGGTTTTGCGAGAGGCGATGTGTTAGCCCTGACACATTGACCTGCGGTTTTGTGCCTCCTCCGACACAGCCGCCCCTGATTTGGCCCCGGAAAGAGGGACAAAAACTGTTCGCCCTGGTCAGGCCCCCATTCGGTCCTCTGCGCATGGAAGGCGGTGTGTCGGCGTCGACACCAAGGGGCCACGCCGACAGGGACAAAGGTCCCTCTGTGCGGGGACAATCTCGGCTAGGGTCCTGCGCACCACAGGAGATCGAGCAGCAGGAGCCAGGGTGCCCGGGGACGCGAGTCGCTCCACCAACAGGGGCCAGCGGTCGACGGACCGCGGTGAGCCCGTGACGTCGCCGCTGGCGGACAGCTTCGCCCAGGCGCTGGACCGCAAGCCGCCGAAGCCCGGCCGGCCCGTGCGGTCCGCGAACGTCGAGTACACGTACCGGGCACCGCATGACGCGTGGGGGCGCAGCGGCTACAGCATGGTCAGCAACGCGTTCCTCGCCGACGTCCTGGCCGTGCTGATCGCCCGGTACGGGATGTCGCCCGTGCAGTCGGCGGTCCTGCTGTTCTGCATGGGCCGCCAGGTTGAGGGCCGCCTGAAGATCACGCACATCAAGGTCGCCAAGCACCTCGGAGTCGAGCGCGCGAACGTCACCCGGGCGCTGGGCAGCCTGGAGAACTGGCACATGCTCCAGCGCCGCGCCAACTCGCTGATCGTGGTCAACCCGCTGATCTGCTTCAAGGGCAACGGCGACCTCCAGCAGGAGGCCCTGGAGCAGCTGCGCCAGGACGCCAGGGCCGCGCTCCGGAAGCACTTCCCGGAGATGCGGGAAGATGTAGTCGCGCTGGAGAAGGCGGCGAGCGAGAGCTTCCCGGAGTTCACGGCCCCGGCCGCGCCGGCCCCGCGCACGCGGCAGCTGGCGTTCGGCGACAACGACGTGGAGGAGCAGGCATGCTGATCCAAGCTCACCTCGGGTACGCCCAGCTGCACCGCCTGGAGCTCTCCAAGGCCGACTACGACCTGCTGAGCGCGATGACCGAGGTCCAGCGCCCCGGCGGTGAAGTGAACGCCTCACAGGCCGAACTGCGGGCGCGCGTGGGACTCAGCAAGAACCGCACGTCGATCGCGATGAGCCACCTGGTCGAGCGGAACGTCGTCCTGCGGCCCGAGGGCCGCTACCGCAGCTACTTCATCCACCCGTACTTCGCCGGGTACGCCTCCCAGGAGGAGATGGAGGATGCGCTGCGCGAGGCGACCGAGGCCATCAAGGCCGGCGCTCTGGCCGCCCCAGCTCCTCCCGCCCCGCAGCGCCATCTGTCCGCCGTGCCCGCACGGCGCAGCGCTTAACCGGCCGCCCGGCCGCCCGGCCGGCCGGGTGACACGACATCAGCGGCGCCGCACCCCTCCTCCAGGGGCGCGGCGCCGCTTTCGTGTGCGGGCAGCGAGTGTCGGATCCGGACGCACGGTTCCCGCGAGCGGGAAACGCGC
The DNA here is from genome assembly GCF_042956885.1 of Streptomyces sp. NPDC008163. NCBI lineage: Bacteria > Bacillati > Actinomycetota > Actinomycetes > Kitasatosporales > Streptomycetaceae > Streptomyces > Streptomyces sp. NPDC008163. Next base: position 1,915 of record NZ_JBIBHG010000021.1, read on the forward strand.
AGGTCAGGGGCCGGGGAAAAGAATCATGAGCGGCCCCCTTCCCCAGGTGTATGAACTTCCATACAGTGTATTGAAGTTCATACACCTACGGGAGGACCCGCCGTGTTACTCGCCCTCGTCACCGCCGCCATCGCCGTCGTCGGCACGCTGCTCGGCTCGTTCATCAGCGGCCGCTTCCAGGAGCGGGCCGCCGAACGGTCCGTCCGCGTGAACCACGGCGAGACGATCCGGCGGGACCGCCTGGAGGCCGTCACCGCGCTGGCCTGCGCCGCCAGCGACCACCGCCGCACGATGTGGATGCGCGGCGACGCCCTCCTCAAGGGCGCCGAGGCCGAACTGATCCAGTCGCTGCGCCGGGAGAGCCACCAGACCCGCTCCCAGGTCACCCGGCCGCTGGTCGCGATGCGCGTGCTGATCACGGACCCGGCCGTGCGCACCGCCGCCGACCACATGATCACGCTGACGTACGCGATCCGGGACCACTTCGGCAGCACCGAGGAGCTCACCGCCGCGCGGGAGGCCGCGATGGTCGCCCACGACCAGTTCGTGGACACCGCCGCCCGCTACCTCGCCCAGCACGCCTGACCCCTCCACCGCCGTGCCGCCGGGCGCCGGCCCCGAATGTCATCGCTCTCCGGCACGCACTCCCCCTCACCACCGCCACCCTCCCCCACCCACCGCGCACCCGATCGGAGTCCTCATGGAGCAGCAGCCGAAGGCCCTCGCCCGGATCAGCCACATCGAGACGGGGGTCGAACGGACCGCCACCACCACCGCCGGCGGCGAGGACCTGGCCGTGCTCGCCCCGGCCGCGGCCGCCGCGCTCAACCTGCTCGCCGACGCCGTCCGGCGCGGCGGCGCCGACCACGACGACATCGTCCAGGCCCTCAAGGCCGCCGGTGTCCACGAGGCGTTCGCCGGGGTCTTCGACGCCGCCTCCGAGCGCGTGATGGACGCGGCCGACGACCCGTACGACTTCGACGTGCGGCTCCACGCCGACAACCTCGCCGGGGCCGCGGGCGACGTCCGGCGCGCCTTCCAGTGGCTCTGACCCTCGCCCGCACCCCCACCCGTCACTGCCTCTGAGAGGACCCCCGATGCCCGCCGTGGCCATCACCTCGTTCGGTTACCTGCACGGCCCGCAGCCGGACGCCCGCGCCTGCTACGACCTGCGCCACCAGTTCCGCGACCCCCACCTGCGCCCGGAGCTGCGCTACCTCACCGCCCGGGATGCCCTCGTGCGCGAGGCGGTGATGGCCACCGACGGCGTCCTGGCGCTCGTGCACGCCATCGCCGCCACCGTGGACGCCTACCTCGCCGGGCCCCGCCAGGACGAGCCGCTGACGATCGGGCTCGGGTGCGCCGGCGGCCGTCATCGTTCTGCGACGGTGGCCGACGCGCTCGCCGCCATCCTGTCCGGCGACACCGAGACCGCCGCCGCGTACCGGGTCGCCGATCTGGCCGACCGGTACAAGGAGCGCGGCTTGGCCGTCGACGTCCACCACCGCGACCTCGCCAAGGACGTCGTGCACCGCTGAACACCCACCCCGCCCCGCACCACCAGGAGGAGAGCCCGGTGACCACCGAGCCCGAACACACCGACCCCGACCCCGTCCCCGACCTCACCATCCCGCTGTCCGCCGCCGACGCCCGAGCGCTGGGCGACGACGTCGGGCAGATGGCCATGCGGCTCGGTGCCGTCCTGCACGGCCTCGCGCAGCTGCGCGCCGGCGGGGCGAGCACCGAGGACCTCGCGACCACCGTGCTGATGTCCAACGGGCTGATGAACCGGCTGGAAGGCATCCGGGACGCCGCCGTACGTCAGCACGCCGCCGGGGGCGGCTCGTACGGCGACCTGGCGAACTCCATGAGCGTCACCCGGGCCACCGCGCAGTCCCGCCGCGACACCCTGCTGAAGAAGCAGCCGAGCGAGATGGAGCGGTGGGCCACCCACGGCGACTGACCGCCGCGCAGCAGGCGAGCGGCCGGGAGCAGCACGGCCCCGCTGCTCGTGCAGCACCCGGCCTGCTGCACGAGCAGCACCCATGTGCCGCCCGGCCGCCAGCCTCGCCGTGCAGCACCCGCCGACCGCCGTGCAGCAGACACAGCAGCGCCCCGGACCGTCATGGTCCGGGGCGCTGCTGCACGTGCTGCTCAGGCTTCGACGTACGCGACGATCGTGATGGTCCGCAGGGCGGTGACGTAGTAGATCACCCGGACGCCGTCGACCTCGTCCGCGTAGTCGCGCAGCAGGGTGCCGGGCACCTCGGTGCCGAGCTCCGGGTTGACGCTGATGGCGACGATCGCGCGGTCCAGGCGGTGGGTCTCGTGCGCGGTGAGCTTGGCGAGCTGGGTGAGCGCGGGCTCCACCATGACGACCTGGGAGCGGCGCGCCCCGTGCTCAGGCGACACGGGGCTGCTCGTCCGCGAGGCGGGCGAGGTGGGCGTCGCGGGCGGTCTCCCACGGGACGCCGGACTCGGGGGCGGGGTAGCCGTTGGCGGCGATGTCCTCCAGGACCGAGGCGAGGACGTCCGTCTTGGCGCGCTCCGCGGCCGCGTACGCGAGGACCGATTCGGCGGCGTGCTCATCGAGGGGCTGGCGGGCGGGCGCGGGGGCCGGCTGCTGGCTCATCCGGGGCTCCTGGGCTTCTGTCTGGCGTGTGTCACCACGGTATCGCCGGGGCGGGGCACCGGACCCCGGTACGGACGAACCGGACCGGGAGGGCTCTGCAGGGCGCGGGGCCGGCACTTCCGGCTCGATGCCGCCCCACACGGAACGTGATCACGGGCCGGTGGGGTGTCACGCTGTCGCGCCTGTCACGCGGATACGGCCCGGAGAGGGGTTTCCGGGCCGTATCCACGCCTGTATGTCCGAATTGATCGGCTTTCGAGCGTGGGCTGTCACGCGGCCTTCCGGCAACGTGACAGGGGGCGTGACAGGGCGGCGTGACAACCGACTATCACTCTCGGTGAGCGTGACAACTGGTTGTCAGGTCTGGAGCGGGGGCCAGACGTGCGGGCCGGTGCACTGCCCGCAGGCGGCGCAGCCGGCGCACTCCAGGCAGAACTGGCGCGGGGTCAGCGGGCAGTGGCAGATCGGGTTGTAGTCGGGGTCGTCGTCGCCGGGGTAGAGCGTCTCGCCGAAGGGCGGCTCGGTCCAGGCGATGACCGAGCCGTCGGCGAGCAGGTCCTCGTAGTGGTGGCCGATCTCGCTGTGCTCGCTCCAGGTGGCCACCACCTCGTCCGCCGCGCTCACGCCGTGCCGCCCTTCACCGCGGCCGCGGTCTCCAGCCACGCGGCGAGCGCGGTCGTGGCGTCCGGGTCGGCGTGGGCGAGACGCCCGACGAACTCGAGGCCGCCGTCGACCGGGGCACCGGTGCGGGCGAGAGCGGCGAGCAGCGCGGCGCGGGCGCACACCGAGGCGGGCAGGGAGCCGACGGCGGCCGCGCGGGCGGCCGGGTCGGCGTAGTGGCCAGCGCGGTCGGCGAGGGCGCGGGCGAACCAGTCGTCGACCGCCGGCACGCGGTCGTCGTAGTCGTCCAGGAGGGCGCGGGCAGCTTCGTCGCCCGGCCGGCTCGCCACGGTCCGGTCGAGTCGGCCGGCCCCGGCCAGGGCGAGCAGTTCGTCCGCCCGGTCGGCGAGCTGCTGCTGCTCCTGGCGGCGCTGCTGCTCGGCTTCCTCGCGGCGGCGGTCTTCGGCGAGCTCCTCCTGGACGACGACGTCGGCGTCCGGGTCGTACGGGCCGCCGGTCGCGGCGAGCAGCTGCACGATGCGCTGCCACTCCGCGAGCTCTGCAGCGCGGCGGCCGCCGTCGTCGGCCGCGGCTTCGTCGCGGCGGTCCAGGTGCGCATCGAGCTCGGCTCCTTCGAGCGCCTTCGCCGCCTCGTTGTGCGTCATGCCCCGCGCGCGGCGGCGTACCGAGGACCGGCCGATCTTCGCGTAGTCGATCGGCGTGCGCGGGGCGCCGGCGCGGCCGCGGGCCTCGGGGACACGGCGCGGCCGCCACCCGTCGGACGTGTTCATCAGGACTCGCTTTCACCTCGGATACGGAAATGATGGCCTGCCCGGAAAAGCGCTTGGACGGACCGGTCACACAGGTCTACAGCACGCTCGGATTCCGCGCTGCTAAAACGCTATGTCTAGCCGCTGGACGTCCGTGAAGTTCACCTTCAGACTCGCTCGCCCTCCACCACCTTGACGGAAATAGGCGTCTGCTATGGCCTCAGCGACGGCATCATGCAGAGCTGAGTCCGTCGCACCCTCCTCCTGCGCGGCGAGGATGAGGGCCGCGTGGGAGGGCGACACGGCGATGCTGAGATCCCGCACGCGGTCGTCGTCCGAGGACCCGTTCGCGGTGAAGCCGAGGGTGGCCCGGAAGCTGATGACGAGCCCTCCCGAGGTACTCGCGTGCTGCCTCACACGTGCTTTGACCTGCGGTTGCCACTCCGACTCGGTCTCTTGGATCAATGCCTCCTGAAGGCGCTTGTTCGGCTTGGTGGAGGCCCCCGAGAGGTAGCGCTGCACCGTCTTGCGGGAGACGCCCAGGCGCTCCGCCAGGCTCTTGGTGGAGCCCTTCTCCCGCTTGCGAAGGAATTTCATCTGGGCTCGCGCGGATTTCGGCGCGGGCCGGGTGAACAGGGTGCGCTCCACGCGGGCGAGGCCCTCCATGAACTTGGCGCGCGTCTTGGCCGCCTGCGCTGCCTTCTCTGCCTTCTCTTCTTCGGTCACGGGGGTAGCTCACCGCCGCAGCCCTGTGGACAGAGGCCGACGCCCGGCGGACCGCCGGGTCGCGACCGGGCCTGCCTACCGTGGACGGCATGACGACGACGCCCTCGGACAGCCCTGCCGCTCCTGTGCCGGTGCTGGTAGTCCTGCCGGACGGCCAGGAGGTCACCGCCCGGCTGTGGGCCCGGCGCGAGACGACGCGCGGCTGGCTGTACCAGGTGGGCCTGCCCGCGTACCGCAACACCGAGGACGGCGACGTCCAGGCCGCGGAGTACCGGGTGTGGGTGCGGGCCCCCGAGCACGTCCGGCCGGTCGACGGCGTCTCCTACGACATCGTGCCCACCGAGCGCCTGCCCCCGCCGTCGACGGTGCGCCAGGTGTTGGGACCCCGCCGGCGCTCGGGCTGGGTGCTGCAGAAGGCCAGCGGCCGCGGGCCCGGCCGCGCCGTGCTGCACGCCGTCGACTGCGAAGAGGCCCCGCAGGGCACACCGCTGCTGCCCCTGGAGCGGGCGCTGGACGTCGCGGAGCAGCCCGGTACCCGACTGTGCTCCCTGTGCGGCGCAGCGCAGGAGCTGGACCCCGTGCTGCGCGGCTTCGACCACATCGAGGGCGGCTGATCTCCACCCGTGCGGGTGACGCGCCCTGGTGGGTTCCAGCGCCGGGCCGCTACGTTCCCCTGGACTTGATGATCGAGGGGGAGGGCCAAGGGATGGGCGAGCGCCGCGCGTTACGGGAGCTACGGGTCTTGATGTGGGTGGTCATCGCGATCGAGGTGCCGGTGTACCTGGTGTGGCTGGTCGAGGTCGGCTACCTGACCGGGCAGGAGCTGCCCCGCGGGGACGTCGCGCGGTGGGCGCCGCCGGTGCTGCTGCCGCCGGCGGCCGTGCTGTTCTGCGTGATGGCGGGCTGGACCTGGTGGCTGAGCGTGGTGGCCGGCACCCGGTCGGCGCTGCGGGAGCGGTGGATCGTCGCTTCGCTGGTGTTCGTCGCCGCCTTCTCCGTGTTCTGCGGGGTGGCCTCGGTCGACGACCCGTCGGTGTCGGTGGGCCTGCTGAGCGCCGTCGTGACCGGGCTCGGCATGACGGGGCTGTTCTTCATCCCGGCCGCCGCCTCCCGCGAGCTGCCCGACGTCATCCGGCGGCGCTCCCGTCGTACGGCGGCCGCGCCCGGCGAGGCGGACCCGGACCCCCAGTAGGCCCGCCGTCGGATTGCCCGGGGCGCCGCGCGGCGGGCATGCTGCGCGTTCCGCGAGGAGAAGGGGAGAGCGTGTCCGAAGACGACGACGCAACGGCGGCGGAAACGTCGCTCAGGAGGGCCGTGGAGCAGCTGTGCGGCGACGGGGCGGGCGACGGCAGCGAGGCCGCCCAGGAGGCCGTCCAGGCGCTTGCCGACAGCTCGGGGAAGGCGTGGACGCCCGAGCAGGAGACGCAGATCAGGGCCATGGTGGAGCAGATCCGCAAGCTGCGGGAGCTGAACCGGCCGGGCGGTGGCTGGTGGCGGCGGCGCAGGGAGTGGAGGGCCCGGGAGCGGCTGGTCGACATGATGATGACCAGCGGCCCGGAGCTCCTGAACGAGGCGGAACTGCGGCACTGGAAGAGCCAGGCGATGGTGGAGCTGCTGCTGAAGTTCATGGACACCGCGATGAAGCAGGACGACACGGTGGAGACTCTCGCCCGGATCGAGGCGCTGAACGCCGTGACGTACGAGGACTACCAGCAGGCCAAGAAGAAGCTCGCCGACGAGAAGGCCGCCGCCGGCTGACTCGGCGGCGGCATATGGGAGGGGCCCCGAACTCGCGCGGTTCGGGGCCCCTGCCGTGGGTGGGTGATCACAGCTCGATGTCGAGCCGCTCCACGTCGGTGAACTCCACGCCCAGGCCGTGCGCCCGGCTGTTGTTCGCCCGGAAGTACATCCGGGCCAGACCGTCGGCCGCGATCTGCCTGAGCTGGTCCTCGGTCTTGCCCTGCTCCCGTGCGGTGAACAGCTTGTCGGCGTACTCGGGCGGCAGGGCCTGGGTGATGTCCCGGATGCGCGCGTCGTCGGTCGTACCGCCGGCGGCCTCGAAGCCGAAGCGGGCCCGGGTGGAGACGACCAGCCCGCCCGTGGACGCCGCCTGCTTCCGCGCCTTCGCCCGGATCTGCGGCTGCCACCGCTTCTTGACCTCGCGCTCCAGGCGGCCGCGCAGGTCTTGGCGGGGCCGCTTGAGCTTGCCCGAGACGTACCGCTCCACGGTGCGCTGGGAGATCCCGAGCGCCTGGGCGGCGGCCTTGGTGCCCTTGAGCTGCTTGACCAGGTACTTCATCTGCGCCTGGGCGCTCTGCGGGATGCGGCGGGTGAACGCCCCCTCCAGCGCGCGGTCCAGGCTGTCCCCGAGCGAGTCCACCACGGCCTACTCCCCTTCTCCGGCGCTCTGGTCGGTCTTGATGAGGTTGGAGATGTTGAAGACGCCGCCGCGTTCCTCGAACTGCTGCTCTGCCCACAGAACGGTCTGCGTGCCCTGGTGCTTCACCATCCCGGGCGAGACCCCGAGCCGGAACGTTCCCGGCGCGGGCTTGCCCTCGGGCGTGTGCGGCAGGACGTCCAGCGGCGACGGACCCGGCGAGGGGTAGACGATGGCGTCGGTGCCGATCGCGACCGGGTACAGGTCGGCGGCGGCCGCCGTCTTCATCAGCTTGCGGTGCAGGCCGGTGCGCTGGTTGGCGAGCACGGCGGCCCGGATGTCCGGGCGCCAGTTCACCCGCTCCAGCGCCGGGTACGGCTCGTAGTACGGCACCTGGCCCCGCGAGCGCTGGCGCAGCTTGCCGATCGCTCCCTTCGCGGTCGCCTTGATGGCGGTCTCCAGCAGCGCCATCGTCGGGTCGGTCTCCTTGCGCCGGGCCATCGCCTCGAGGAACTCCTGGCCCTGGAGGTCGGTGGTGACGCCCATATCGGCCATCGTGTCGACGTACGCGTCGCGCAGCCGCTTGTACCAGGAGTCCAGGTAGCGGCCGTTCTGCGTGCGCACGTACGCCTCGATCGGCGCGACGTCGAACCCGAGCTCCACCGCGTAGGCGACGGTCGGCGTGGCGTACCAGGCCGGGCCCTCGGGCCGGTCGCCCTTCGGCGTGAACGGGCTCGGCAGCCGGGAGCCGTCGACCGTGCGGCCGTTGACCCGTACGCGGGACAGGTCGACGTGGGAGAGGTCGACCAGCCAGGAGCCGGGCAGCGCCGGGTCGAAGGCCGGGTTGTTCTCCAGGTGGGTCGGCCCGTTCAGCCCGACCGCGAGGCCGTTCGCGGCCGCGGCGAAGGACATGTTGAGGTCGACGACGACCAGGTACGGGTTGGCGCACTCCTCATCGGTCAGCGGCCGGCACCAGTCGTAGGGCTCCTCCATCAGCATCTCTGCCGGAGTGCGCATGTGGTGCCGGGCGAACTGGCCCTTGAGGATCGGGTGTTCGTCGGGGACCTCGCACGGCACCATCGGGTAGAGCTGGGTGAGCGCGTCCTCGTTGTACGCCCGCTCGAACTCGCCGGTCGCCGGGTTCTTCTCCGCGCGGGTCGGCGGGCGCAGCGCGGTCATGAGCTCCAGGCCGGTCGTCGCCGTGGATCCGCGCGGCGTCATCACCCGGGCCGCGTACAGCCCGAGGTACTGGACCAGGTCGGCCGGGTGCATCGTCAGCAGCAACTCCGGCTCGTCCTTGCGGCCCCACTCCCTGGTGTCCAGGGCGTTCCAGGGCAGGACGCACAGCTGGACGCAGCGCCGCCGGGAGCCTTCGGGGTCGCGGTAGAGGCGGGCCCACGGGCCGAAGCCGCGCTGGGTCATCTGCAGGCCCGCGCGCTCGATCTGCTTGACCACCTTGTGGCCGGCCGGGAGGCGGCCCGCGTGCCGCTCCTCCTCCGACAGGGCGGCGGGCAGGCCGTAGCGCTCCAGCGCGGACGCGGTGAGGACGAGGATCGGGTCGGCGTCGCGCCCGTTGCGGTGCAGTCGGGCCTGCCCGAGGCGGGCCTCGGTCAGCGTCCAGTCGACGAGGGCCGGGATGCTCTTGGCGGGCACGTCCAGGACCAGGCCGCCGATGCAGTACGCCGACACCTGCCCGTCGGCGTCAGCGTCGATGACCGCGAGCGGCCCGTTCTCGAAGCGCGGGTCGACGGCGGCCGCCGTCGCCGTGGTCTTCTTCGGTGCCGCCTTCTTCGCACCCGGGCGCCGCGATGTCGCGGCGGGCTTCGTGACGGGCGCCGGGCGTACGGCAGCAGCCGGGGCCGGTGCCGCCGGCGCTTCGGCCGCCGGGGCGGGAACGGGCGCGGGGCCGGTGAACGCCTCCGGGACCACCGGCGCCGGGGGCGCGGCGGGCGCGTCAGCGGCCGGGGCGGGGAAGCGGGCGGCGAGGCCCTCCAGCAGCCGTGCGTACGCGGCGCGCTTCGGCGGCCGCGGCTCGGTCTTGCCGGTCTCCCAGTTCCCCACCGCCTCCCGGCGGGCGTCCAGCGCCGTGGCGATCTGCGCCTGGCTCAGGCCCGCCGCCTCCCGCAGACGCTTGCGCTCCGCGGGGACCGGCAGGTCGTCCTGCGCGACTTGCTCCAGCAGCGCATCGACAGCGCTGAACAGCTCGTTCTCAGTGGACACAGAGGTCACCTCCAATAGACAGCATACCCGATCGCGCATTGATTCGCGCACTCAATCGCGCATGAATCGCGCTATGGGTGGGAGTGAAACACGCGGGCGGGTAAGCGGCGCAACGGCTGTTCTCGCAGGTCAGAGGTGAAACGCGGGCGGCGTTGCAGCCGCGCGTTTCAGGCTCGCCAGTTCTGGGGCGCCGGTCGCGGCATGGCGACGGCGCAGAACCGGGGCCGACTGCCAGGCTGGGCGCGTCCGGCCCAATGAGGTGATTGGGAGCTCCACCGTGCCCGTCGCGTTCCGCATCAGGTGCTGCCTGTGCGCCAAGAACATCCCGCTCCAGGGGGACGTCGTCGCCCTCGATGGCGAGTGGCAGCGCCGGTACCCGGACATGGTCGGCACCCTCGCCTGCGAGCGGTGCGTCATCGACCGCGGCTGGAACTGCTGCACCACCGTCCAGGGCGGCTTCGTCGCCGGGCACATCGCCGCGCCCGAGGACCAGGTCGACGTCGACTCCTGGAGCCATCACCTGGACCGCGGCACCCACCGTGCCCTGGTGAACCTCTACCCGCGCTCCGGGCTGCTCCAGGGAGCGGAGCCGTACCTGCGCTGGCTCGCCGGGGACAAGCACACCCTGCCCGAGGTCGCCGCCCGCCTGGGCGAGGCCCTGGACGAGTTCGACGGCCGGGTCAGCCACCCCGGCGCCCCGCAGCCGGCCACCGCCTGAATCCGGCTCCGTCCCCGTCGCACGCTGGCTGATCATCCCGCTGACACGGCCTCAGCCACCGTGGCAGGGTGCGGTGATCGGATCACCGGACGGCAGGGGGCTCCCGTGGAAGCACGGATGTGGAACGGACTGGTCGGCGTCGCGAAGGAGACGTACACCGCCTCGCTGGGCGAAGGGGTCGTGCCCCGCCCGCTGATGATGCCGCTGGTGCGCGGCGAGCTGGTCGGGCTGGTCTGGGTCCGCCCGCTCAAGGTCGGCCAGGACGCGCTCACCGGGATCGCCGAACTCGCGAACATCGCCGCGGCGGCCGGCGCGGACGAGGTCGTCCTCGCCTGGGAGACGCACGACGTCGCCACCGCCTGCGAGCTACCGATCGTCGGCCCGGCGCCGTGCCTGAACATGGTGCTCGCCACCCGCGACGGGCACGTGCTGCACCAGTTCCCCTACACCGAGCAGCTCCTGTCGCGCAGCCCCGAGGGCTGGGCGGCGGTCGCCCCCGACTGGAGGCCGGCCCCCGCGCCGCAGCCCGGCGGCGAACTGGTCCCGCCCATCCAGGCCGCGGTGAACTTCTCCTTCACCCCCATCGAGCTGGACCACCCCGACCCGTTCGGCGTCACCGTCGTGCTGATGGAAGAGGACGGCTACCGCATCAGCCTGACCGAAGCCTTCGCCCGCTGACCGCATGGCCCGCGACTTCGACGACGACGCGCCCCGCCGGATCGGCGACGCGAACGACCTGGTCCTCGCCCGCAAGCGGGACGCCGACGAACGGATCTACGTGGTGACCACCAACCTCGTCATCGACGCCCAGGAGAAGCTCGCCCGACGCCGGCGCCTGGACCGCATCTGGCGCGCCGGGGCGGCCGTCAGCTGGCTGTCCTTACTCACCGCCGTCCTCGGCACCGGCATCGCCGCGTGGACCACGGGCGACCCGGCGCGGTTCGTCCTGGGTGACCTGATCTGCGGAAGCCTGCTCCTGATGTCCCTGCTGGCGCTGGTCGGCGTCCACTTCGCCGGGCGGGGCCTGCCCACCCTCCAGCGCCTGGAGGCGCAGCTCGTCTCCGCGCAGGAGTCGCTGTGGCAGCAGAAGGCCGACCGGCGCCCCGACCTGCACGACCGGCGCAACCTCTACCGCGAGGAAGTCGCCACCGCGATCGAGAAGTACCAGGTCGACAGCCGGAAGTACCGGCGGATCCACAACAGCCTGCAGTCCCTCATCATGATCGGCTCCGCGTCCACGACGACGATCGCGGCCCTGGACACCGGCAAGGAGCTGACCTGGCAGAGCGTCACCCTGACCGCCATCAGCTTCGCCATCACGGTGGCCGCGATGTTCACCGGCTACTACAAGTTCCGCGAGCGCAGCTACTTCCTCCAGCAGACCGCCGACGCCATCGAGCAGGAGGCCAACGCCGTCACCCTCGGCATCGGCCCGTACGCGCCGTACGGGCCCGACCAGGAGGACGAGGCGCTGAAGCTGTTCACCCAGCGCGTCGAAGACCACCGCAACGAGCAGCGCCGCCGCCAGCAGCAGCTGGACCAGCCCGCCGACCAGGCCGCCCCGTCCAGCCAGCCGCCCGCCGCCTGACCGGGCGACGGCTACCGGCGCCGGCGGCCGCCGTTGCCGCTGAGCCGACTGGAGAGGATGTCCCGCCTCACCCGGTGGGATCCGGTGGGCAGCGCGCATTCGGCATCCGGCTTGGCATGGCACACCGGGCAGGAGATGTTCAGCAGCTTGTAGGCAGGGACCAGGCTCGAGGTCCCGCGCTGGGTGCGGTGGTCTTCCGCGCGGCGGGCCTTCTTGGCCTTCGTGGCCACCTCGCGTTCCTTCACGATCGGCTCGATCCGCTCGTCATGACCGTGCTCGCGCCGGACCGCCGCGCCGCCGGCCTCGCCCGGGTCGGTGCAGTCCTGACCGGCCTTCGCATCGCAGACCGGGCAGGGGCGGCGGATCCAGAACCGGCGGGCGACCTTCTCGTGCAGGGGGACCTTCCGCCCCGTCGGACGGGGCTGGACCGGCCGCACCGCTTGCGGGGCGCACTCGCCGGGCCTGTGCCGCCATGCGTCGTACCGGCGCTCCTTGCGCTGCCCTTCCTTGAACTCCCCGTCGCAGCTGGCGCACTTCTTCGCCAGCTTCCCCGTCTCCTGGGCGTTGGGGCGGGCGAGGTCGTACGAGCCCCGGGACAGCCGCGGGGCGAGGGCGGGCCGGGTCTCCTGGGTGCCGTCGCGGCGCACGATGGTGACCTCGGAGGCCGGCGGCCGGTCGTAGGAGGGGAGCTGCGGGGCGGCGACGTACGACTGCCCCTTGGGGCCTAACTGCTGGTGGTCGCGCTTCGACATACCCGGCAGCGTAGCCACCGCCCCGGCCGCGCGGCAGGGCGCGAACTGCCCATGCTTCCGCCAGGGTTGGTCAGGATGCGGCGCTCTGGCCGCGATGGCTGATCTCCTGGCCGACCAGGTAGTCGACCCAGGCGAACCACGGCTCCATGTCCCCGAACGCCCCGCCGGTCTTCGCCTCGCTCAGCGGGAAGTCCAGGCCGCCCTCCGCGACGGCGCGCCCTCCGAGGGATTCCGCGTGGGCGAGGACCTTCTTCCGGTCCTGCTCGAAGTAGTCGAGCGGACCACCGCTGCACCCGGGCAACAGCCGCTCTCCGGGCAGCGAGAGCGCAGCGCACAGGGTGCTCATCCACGGCTCGTCAGTCAGCTGCTCCAGGTCCTGTGCCGACAGGCCGGGCGCGTTGGAGGCGAGCCGGTCCAGCAGCGCGGTCGCGAGCACCACGCAGGCGCTGACGTGCCGCCACGCCAGGTTCTCCACGGCGATCTGGTAGTCGACGGTGACCTGCTCAAGCTCCAGGAGCGCCCCGGCGTGCCGGGTGAACCGCTGCCCCTCGGAGTACCGCTCGGTGTTGTTCAGCGACTGGTAGACGCGGTGCCCGAGGGCGTCGGCGCTCCGGAGCTCGTGCCGCAGGTCCGCGCACGCGCAGAACAGATCGCGCAGGGCCTCCACCTCCTCGGAGGTCAGCCGGTCCAGCTCGGTGAACTGCGGAAGCGAAGTCACGGTCCCTCCCAGGAAGTCGCTGCTCACGGTAGCGGTGCCCGCGCCGTCACGGGGCCGGCTCATGCCACCTCACCGGCGGCCGGCCGGGGGCGAGGTGCTGAGAGGACGGTTGCTCCAGCGCGTTCGGCACGGGCCCGGCGCAGCGCAGCAGCCTCGGTCGCCGCGGCCTGGCGGCGCCGCTGCGCGCGGGTCTGCTCGATCGGGGTCGGCGCGTCGTCCGGGGCGGGGACGCTCTCGGGGAACGCGCGGCGGCTGAGTTCGCGCATGGCCCGGTTCTGCCGTTCGACCGCCTCGGTGATGCCCGGGTCGACCCGCTGTACGGGGGCGACGGCCTGGTGCGCGGCGAGCGCGCGGTGGAAGCCGGGCGTGGCCATGTCGCGGGTCTTCACCGGGGCCTCGGGCGCGGCCGGCGCCGCCGGGGCGGTGATCTGCTCCCGAGGTGCCGGGGCCGGGGCGCCCACGGGCAGGACGCGGACGGTGCGGACCGCCTGGGTGCCGACCGCGTCGTTCGCCGCGGCGACGATCCGGGAGCTGATCAGCCGCAGCTGCGTGGCGTACGCGGACGAGTCCGGGCGCAGGTCCAGCTGGCCGGTCTCCGCGTGGAAGGCGACCGCCTGGGCGTGCGCGGCCAGCTTCGGGGAGAGGCCAGCCGCGATGTCCGGCCACTGGTCCAGGATGCTTCCGCCGGCGGCCGGGACGTCCCAGGCCCGGTCGGCCATCAGGCCCTGGAGCACGGCGGCGAACCCGGTCGGCTCCCGGCCGTCGCGCCGTACCGGCGTCCCGGTCCGGCGCTTCGCCTTGCGGGTGCCGCCCTCGCCGCGGGCCTTGGCGGCCTCGCGCGCCTGGTGCAGCGCGACCCGGGCCAGGTCGACGCCAGACAGCTCCGGGGCCGGCTGCTCGCTGCTGCTGGTGGTGTTCCGGGTCTCGGTCATCACGGCCTCCTACCGGCGTCCGACGGTCATCAGGGAGCTGCCGCTCGCCAGCTTGCGTACGCGCTGCACCAGGTCAGCGCCGAAGATGTGCACGGCGGCGGCCGGGCCGAGGCCGTCGTAGATGCTCATGACGAGCGTGGTGTCGCCCGCCATGTACTCGCCCCGCGCCGTGGCCCGCATCTCCGCCCGGTCCTGCTCGCTCAGGTCCTCCACGCCGCCCAGCTCGGGCAGCGGCTCGTACTGGTCGGACGGCTGCGCCTGCGGGGCGAATGCCTCAGCGACCATGCGCCGGACTGCCATGCTGCGCGGGGCCTGCCAGGCGCCTTCCCACTCCTGGTGGCGGGCCTTCTCCGCGCGCCGGGAGTCCCGGTACGCCTGGACGGCCCGCTCCCGGCCCTCCTTGGTCGGCCACAGCGCGACCGCGCCCTTCAGCCGCCCGGCGAGGAACCCCGACGGGCGGTGGACGATGCCCGGGGCGTCGCCGCAGTCCAGGAACGCGATCACCTGGTCGGCCGTCCAGCCCGCGTCCGAGACCTCCTTGAGGATCCAGGCGATCCGGGGCACCGCAGCGCGGCCCATCCACGGCACCTGGCGGATCAGCTCCGAGGCCAGCTGGAAACGGCGCCCGACGCTGTTGAGCTTCCGGCGGCCGCGCTTGACCTTCTTCGGGGTGGGGGAATCGCTCTGCCCGCTTGCGAGCTTGCTCTCAGAGGGCAAGTAGGTAGTTCCCGCAGAAGAAGCACTGCGGGAACTACCCCCCATTGGGGTGCAACGGACCTCATCCGAAACAGCCGTCACAACACCCTGGTCAGCACCCTTCCGGGCACCCTTCACCGGGGCCTTCGAGGACGACTTCGCCCGCCGCTTGCGGACCTTGCGGGCCGCCTTCTTGGCCAGCGCCGCCATCAGCTCCCGGCCGGCCTCCGCGATCCCCGTCATCCGCCGCCCGGTGCCCTCACCGGCCGTACGGACGCCCAGCGCCGTGTCGAACTCCACCGGCACCATCCGCGCGAACTCCGACGCCTGCGCGGCCGCACCGCGGATCCGGGTGCCCCGCACGATGTACGCGAGCAGCCCGGCCTCCCGCAGCATCCCCAGGTGGTACTCCACCGACCGCTCCGACAGCCCGGTGCGCCGCACCAGGTACTCGATCCCCGGACGGCACGGGAACAGTTCCGCGAGCTCCTGGGCGACGCGCACCGTCGTCGGCCCGAACGAGCGCGGCCCGTGCGACCGGTAGCGGCGCGGCTCGTACAGCCCGGACCCGGCGACCCAGTGGACCGCCTGCATCCACGAGTAGCCGTCCAGCGCGATCCGGCCCGTCGACGTCGACAGCCACTGGGACGCCTCCGGCACGTACAGCGCGGGCATCACGGAGACCGCGTCGCCGTCGACCGACGGACGCGGGGCAGGAATCAGCGCGGCGACCGCTGCCGCCGTGCCGCTCATCGGCCCACCGCCCCGTCCAGGGCGGTGGAGATCGCCTGTGTCGTCATCAGGCTGGTGTACACGCCAAAGCGGACACCCCCCTCAGCAGGCAAAACGCGTGCTTCGTGATCCATCCGCCGAGCATGCGCGAGGCGGCCTGTGGACAGAGCCCGCTCAGCCCGGATCACCCCCCGCGCTCCCGCACGGCGGGCAACAACTTCAGATCGCGTCCCGCCACACGGGACACCGCCCTCGAGGACGCTCCCGTCGACGGAGTTGCGGACGACGTCCGCGGGCGGGTGCATGAGCCGGGCGACGGGTGCCGCGATCGGACCCGGCGAGACCGCTCCGAAAGCCCCGCGCTTGTAGCTTCCTACTGGAAGACCCTCTTCCTGTACGAACTGGAAAAGGGGGGATGAACCGTACGCCGATCCCGTCACACGGGACGACCGCCGCGCCTGAACCGGGGTGAAACGGACAGGGTCAAGCTGACAGGGGGACACCACTTCGGGCACTATGAGAAACGACCTGCTCTCCATATAGCTGGACGGACTAGAGCCCCTCGGGGCTGGACCGACCTCCTTGCGGATGTGTCAGGGACCGCCCCCTTCGTGAGAAGCGGGCGGGCCTGGATCAGGTGGGGGGAGATTTCTCCTCTCCTCTGGATCTTGGTGAACCGCAGGACCCCTCACGGGGCCCCGCGGCTCAGCGGGACGTGGCCGTTATCAGCGGCCGGGTGTTGCTGAGGTGCAGGACTTGACCGTCGTCAAACGGCCGGGTCTTGCGGGTAGGGCGCCGACCGCGTCAACGGTCGGGGTGCTGCTGGTGGCCCTTGTCGAAGGGGCCGACCCGCTTGTCGAAGGCGGGGTAGTGCATAGGAACTGGCTCGAAGAGCCGAAGCTCAGGACCGGCGTCAACCGGGACTGAGCAGCCGAACTGAGGTGTCACGCCCAGTCGGTGCGAAGGGCCGCGCTGGCCGAAGCGGATTGTCCGTCCGCAAGGTGGCCGCGCGGCCGGTGGCGGCTACGTCACCCCGACCCCCTTGAATCCGAGGCTGGCGTCGGCGTGCCCTCATCCGCTTTCGCGGCCTCGGGGAAGCGCTCAGCGAGGCCCTTGAGGAGGCGCAGGTAGTTCTCGCGGTGCGGGCGCCGGGGATTGGTCTGACCCAGCTCCCAGCGCGTGACCGCGACCCTCTTCACGCCCACGGCGTCCGCGACGTCCTGCTGAGTGAGGCCGGCCGCCAGGCGCAGCTGCGCGCGCACATGCGGAGACGGCAGAGCCTCGGGCAGGCCGTTCAGCAGAGCGTCCACCCGCTGCGAGCGGTCCGAGTCGGACATAGCCACGCCTTCCATGATCGTTGTAACTACGAAAGATACACGATCTGATCTCCGCATGGGGTAAGCGATCAGTACGAACTGCCTCTTCGGCACCCGGTAGGGTCCGTGCCCGTGGCCCGCACCGTGTTCTTCGACCTGGACGGCACGCTGGCCGACCGGCAGTCGGCGCTCAGCGATGCCGTGTCCGGCCTGTCCCGCTCCCGCGCGCTTCCCCTCGATGCCGAGCGGTGGCTGCGCATCGAGCTGGCCGACCGCGCGACCGCTGGTGACTTCGCCCGGCTGCGGGACGCCTTCGGCCTGGAGGCATCGGCCGCGGACCTGTGGCAGGAGTACGTCGACCTCATGTCGACCGCCGTCACCTGCCGCCCCGAGGTCCTTGAGGGCCTGGCTCGCCTGCGCGAGGCGGCCTGGACGATCGGCGTCATCACCAACGGGGCCGGCGACATCCAACGCGCCAAACTCGCTGGGACCGGTCTCGCTCGCCTGGTCGACGGCGTCGCCGTCTCGGGCGACCTGGAGATCCGCAAGCCGGACCTGAAGCTCTTTGAGCTCGCGGCGTCCCGGTGCGGGGTAAGCCTCGCGGACGGCGGCTGGATGGTCGGCGACAACCCGGCCGGAGACATCGGCGGCGGCTACCAGGCCGGCCTGCGCACCATCTGGCTGCGCGGCCGGCCCTGGCCCGACGGACTTCCCGCCGCGCACCACGTCGTCGACGACGTCACCGACGCCATCACCATCCTGCTCAACGAGACGGAGTAGCACCGTGGACCAGCCGACCGTTGGCATCCTCCACCCCGGCAGCATGGGCGCCGCCGTCGCGGCCTGCGCCGCGACCAACGCGGCCGCGGTCCTGTGGTGCGAGGCCGGCCGCAGCGTCGCGTCCGCGGAGCGCGCCGCCGAGGCCGGGCTGACGCCCGTGAAGACACTGGCCGAGCTGCTGGACCGCAGCGACATCGTCATCAGCCTCTGTCCGCCGACCGTAGCCGAGGACCTGGCCCGCGACGTCGCTGGGCATCGCTTCGTCGGGGTGTTCGTGGAGGCGAACGCGATCAACCCGGAGCGCGTCCAGCGGATCGCCGGGCTGTTCGCACCGGGCGCGACCGTCGTGGACGGTGGCGTCGTCGGCTCGCCGCCGGTGCGCGGCAAGACACCGATCCTGTACCTGTCGGGACCGGTCGCCGGGACCGCCCGCATTGAGGCACTGTTTGCGGGCACCGCCGTCCAGACGACGGTGCTGGGCACGGAGGTCGGGAAGGCGTCCGCGCTGAAACTCGCGTACGCCAGCTTCCAGAAGACCTCGCGGGTCCTGACGGCGCTCGCGGTCGGCATGGCGCGCGAGCACGGCGTCGACCAGGAGCTCATCGAGGTCGCTTCCCGGCGCACCGACTCGTACCTCGCGGAACCGGAGTACGTGGCCAAGACGGCGGCGCGCGCCTGGCGCTGGGGCCCGGAGCTGGAGGAGGCCGCCGACGCGCTCGCGGCCGCCGGCCTTCCGCCCGAGATGCTGCGCGCGGCCGCGTCCACGTTGGCACGGTGGGACGACGTCAAGGACGACGGCGAGCTCACGCTCACCGACG
The DNA here is from genome assembly GCF_042956885.1 of Streptomyces sp. NPDC008163. Taxonomy (NCBI): domain Bacteria; kingdom Bacillati; phylum Actinomycetota; class Actinomycetes; order Kitasatosporales; family Streptomycetaceae; genus Streptomyces; species Streptomyces sp. NPDC008163. The sequence continues at coordinate 20,290 of NZ_JBIBHG010000021.1, forward strand.
CCTTGGACCGACTTGCCCACCCGTAGCCGACGTTCATGCCGTCGCCGCTCCCGCCCGCTGCGCCAGCAGCTGGTCGATGAGCCGCGCCGCGTCCTGCGGGGCCGCTTCCGTGGTGTCGATGGTCAGGTCCCAGGTCATGCCCGGGTGCGCGGCCAGGTCCTCGCGGGTCGCGTCCCACGCCGCCAGGCGCGCCGCGGTGTCGCTGTCGCCGCGCCCCGCCGAACGCTGCTCGGTCACCTCGCGCGGGCACCACAGCAACACCACCGACCAGCCGGCCGAGTAGCCGTCGACCAGCGCGCGGACGCCGTCGACCTGTCCGAGGTGCACTACGGGCACCCCGGCCTCGAACGCCGCGTCCAGCCCGGGCGCGTCGATGACGTACGTGTTGCCGTAGCGACTGTTCGCGTAGACGACGTCGCCGGCGGTCTCCAGCGCGTGCAGCTGCTCCGCTGTGCCCATCCGGTAGCCGGCTGACTTGCCGGTCCCGACCTTGAGCCGCGCGAACTGGGCGTACTTGGAATCGAGGTTGCTGAGCGCGACGGTGACGGTGTCCTTGCCCGACGCCGGCGGGCCGTAGAGAACCACGCCCTGCCTCTCCGTCATGCGTACATCGCCCCCATCGCCTGCCGCGCCTGGTCCGCGAGCGTCACGGCGGTCCCCAGCCGGTTGTCAACGACCAGGTGCGGCACCGCCGGGCGCAGGTCGAGGTCGATCGTGGCCATGTACTCGTCCCACCGCTGGAGCTTCCACGCGTCGCGGGCCGCTGAGCGGAACCCGATGTACTCGCGCATCGACTCTTCGTCGCATCGCACCCACACCGGGAAGACGTCTACACCCATCGAGCCCGCACGGTTGGCCAGCCGCTGCATCCAGTCCGAGTCAGTCATTTCGGCGATGAACGGGGCGGTCAGCACCGTGGAGATGCCGCACTTGATGTTGGCCATGGCCGACTGCATCAGGCAGTCGTACTCCACGGGCCGGACCTTCTCGCGGTAGAGCTCGGTGTGCCGGTCGTTCGCATCACCGCCTAGCGCGACCAGCAGGCGCTCCACCAGCGGGCGGGTCAGCGGATCCTTGTCGAGCAGCGGCCAGCCGGTGAGCTGAACGAAGAAGCGGGCCAGCTCGGTCTTACCGCTGCCCGCGAAGCCACCGACCAAGATGAGTACGGGACGGTGAGGATCGCCGCCCGTGTGCCGACGCTTCCATGCGTCGATGATCCGCTGCTGCAAGTCGAAGTGGTCGGCTTCGCCGGAGCCCGGCGCGATGCGGTGAATGGCTCGCTCCACCGCCAGGACGTGCGAGCCGTTGAGGCGGTCGTCCATCGGCGTGAGCTTGAAGGACGTCTCCTCGCCTGGCAGGGCGGTGCGGAAGCCTAGGTCGGGCTCGGTGGCCCGGTACAGAAGGCAGTAAGCACGTCGGTAGTGCGGGCCGGGGTAGACCTCGCCCTGCTCGTGCTGCCAGAGGGTCTGCGGATTCGCGGCGGGGATGCCCTTGAGTTTGGCCTGCTCAGCGACCTGACGGAGGCGCTCACCGGCTTTCTCCAGGGTCAGTCCGTGGGCTTCGCGTTGCTCGCGCAGCTTGTCCGGACGCCAGCCCGCTCGGTGCTTCCCCACCCTGTGCCCCTCCGTGATCGTCATGGCCGTGAGCCTAGAGCTAGGCCCGCAAATCCCATGTGTACGTAGATGTTGAAAACCCGTGAACGCAGGTGTGCACGAGCTTCGACAAGGCTTTGTGATGTTGCGTTGCGGCGCTCGCGAGTGTGATGGCCCCCACACGACGACCAGTCATGAGGGGGCACGGGATGGGCGAGTTGGACCGCTCAGGCATCGAACGCGTACTCCAGCACGTAGGCCGCGCTGTCCATGGTCATCTCGTTCACTTCGACGGCCTGGAGCTCAGCGTCGAAGGCGGTGCGGCACAGCTTGATGACGGGACGCTCCAGGGGCATGGCCAGCCCTTCGGCCTCCTCAGCGACGGGCAGCCGGCACCGGATCTCTTCGCGGAAGTGAGCCGGCGCGTGCCCGAGCTCAGCGAGTCGGGCGTATGTGCCGCCCTCGCCGGTGTCCACGCGCATGATCGCCGTGCCTTCAGCCAGGTCAAGAGGCAGGTACGAGGTCGCGAGCATGACGGGCCGGTCGGCAAGAACGAAGCGCCGGGACCGAGCGCAGACGAGTTCGTTCTCGTCCACGTCCAGCATCCGCGCGACGTGCGCGGGCGCAGCCACGGTGTCCACGCGGACGTCGATCGTGACGGGGCGTTCCTCGTCAGCCGACCAGATGGACTTGCCGGCGCCCCACTGCTCGCGTGCGAGTCGCTGGATGCCGTGACGTCGGATCGGGCGGAACTCGATGACCCGAGCGCCGGCACCCTTCTTCGTCTCCACCAGGCCCTCGATCCGCAGGATCTTCAGCGCCTGGCGAGCGGTAAGCACAGCGACCTCGTACCGGGCGGCAAGCGCGCTTTCCCCCGGCAGCCGATCGCCGGGGCCGTACTCGCCGGACTCGATCGCCGCCTTCAGGTCGTCGGCAATCCGTTGGTACTTGGGCCGCTGTTCGCCCATGTCACTCGCCATACGTCTCCCTACCTCGTTAGCGATCCTACGGCCGCTGGCTATCGAGGAACCGGCAAGGGCGCCTCGGTGTGTGAGAGAGCCGCCGGGAGAGCGTACCTCGTTAACGTACCCCTTGACATCGCTAACGAGGATCGGTGTACTGAAGACGCACCGAACCTCGCTAACGAGGTCGGGGCGGGGGCGCCGAAGAGGTGCTGCTTCGCCCTGCCCACACGCCATCGGGACGCCTCCCGAGCTCAGCACCTCCGAGAGGAGCACCACCCCATGAACACCACCAGCCGCCCCGCCGCCGGCCTCGTCACCGAGAACTTCGACGCTGAGACGCTCGCGCTCCTGGAGGCGGTGGAGGTGCCGCTCCCCGACTTCGGCGGCCTGGACCTGGACGTCGCCTTCGGGATGCCGCTGGAGATGTTCGAGGCCGGCGCCCTCCCCCACGAGCGGCTGGACGGCCTGGACATCACCGCCGCCGTCGCCGCGATCGAGGCCCGCGAGAACCGAATGCTCGCCGCCCGCGACATCGTCGCCACCGACCCGACCGCCACCGAGCTGGTGCGCGAGCGCCTGGTCGACGTGCTCCTCCCCTACGCCGCGCAGCTGCGCATCACGCCGCCGACCGCCGCGGCGCCCCTGCCGATCGCGGCCTGACCCCTCCGCACCACCCGCCGGGTCTTCGGACCCGGCTCCCCCACCCGGAACCGCCTCGTAGGGCGGCGCCGGATGAGGGAGCCGGAAGCGACTCCCGACAGCATCCGCCCGGACATCCAGCCCTTGGGCTGGCTCTGGAAGGCAGCGGCTGTTCCTTGAGAACTCCACAGCGTGATCCACCACCGCAGTACCGGCCGTGACCACACCAGCCGGAGGTGAGTGGAAACCCGTCGTGCGGCGTCATCACCCCTGGTGGTGGCAGTCGGCACACGCGATGACCCGTCAGGCGCTCAGTTCCTGGGGGCGGTCCGGTGCAGTACCAACCGGGCGCTCATTACTGACGGAAAGCGTGGAGGGCCGACATCCCCACGACGTAAAAGAACGACGCGACACACTCCCAGACCCTCGGCACCCGGTCCCAGCCGAGGCGAGGAGCCGCGTCGGGACTGAGGGAACCTCGTTCTCCCTCTCAGCACACAAGGCGAGCAGGCGCGGCGGCAGAGGCCGCGCCCCCTGTTTTGCAGCCTCGCGCTGCCCAGTCGCCCACCGCCGGCCTTCGGGTCGTTCGGTGGGCGGTGGAGAGCGCGGTGGACACCGGCTCTACCAACGGCGACAGCCCCAGGGATCGGACCCCCGGGGCTGTCCAGGACCTGCATGGAGGCCCTGTTGAACTCCCTCAGCGTCGCACAGAACGACGACACCACCGACCCGATCATCGAAGAGGCCCTTCGCCGCGTCCGGCAGGGGAAGTGACCGCGATGGACTGGCGACACAACGCGGTCTGCCGCGAGGAAGACCCCGAGCTGTTCTTCCCGATCGGCAACACCGGCCCGGCGCTCCTGCAGATCGAGGAGGCCAAGGCGGTCTGCCGCCGCTGCCCGGTCATGGAGCAGTGCCTCCAGTGGGCGCTGGAGGCCGGCCAGGACGACGGCGTCTGGGGCGGCCTGTCCGAGGACGAGCGGCGGGCGATGAAGCGCCGCGCCGCCCGCAACCGGGCCCGCTCCGCTGCCTGACCACCCAACTCCCCCTGGAAGAAGGCGACATGCGGTTCCTCTACCTGCTCGGCATGGCCGGGCCGTTCATCGTCATCGCCGCGGTCCTCCTGGCCCGCTGACCCCGCTGCGCTTCCTGCGTTGCCCAGTCGCCACCGGCCCGCCCCGCGCGGTCCGGTGGCGGTGGAGAGCGAAGGAGCACCCGCTTCCCCAGCTCGGCTCGGCCCTCGCGGCTGGAGAGCACTTCCCCGACTCCCCGTCCTTGGAGGACCTCGTGATTGCACTGCCCCTCTTCCTGCTCGCCGGTGGCGCCACCTGGCTGTTCTGGCGCTCCGACATGCGAGCGGGCGTCCTGATCGCCGCGCTGGTCTGCGGCTACGCCCTGGCGACGTCGCCGCTCGCGAACGCGATCGACGGCATCGGCACCGGCATCGGCGCCGCGATCTCCAACGCCAACGACAGCGCGGCCGCCAGCAAGTGACCTTGTCGCTTGCCCGTGGCTCCGCACCGCGAGGTGCGGGCCCGCGGGGAGGTGACAGCCCCCGACCCGTCCGCACGACCCCCGACCTGGAAGGAACCCACCCCGACATGAGCGACAGCAGCGACAGCGGCGAGAAGCTCGGCTCGAACCTCTCGGAGCTCATCAAGCAGCTGGAGAAGATCGAGTTCACGAGCGACCGCGACCTCTACCAGTACGCCCGGATCCTTCGGGCGATCGGCCTGGAGCTCCACATGCGGATCGGCATGGACGCGGACATGGTCGGCGCCATCCTCGCCCAGTACAAGGGCAAGTGGTGGACCTTCGGTGCCCAGTCCAAGATCCGCGCCAAGCTGGTGTCCGCCCACCTCAAGGGCGGCGCGTCCGCCGCGAAGGTCCTCGGGCTGAGCGGCGTGAAGATGTACGCCTCCTTCGTCAAGCACTTCATCCAGCCCGAGATCGAGGCTGAGCGGAAGGCGCGCGAGGGCAAGGGCTCGAAGAAGCCCGGATTCTCCATCGGTGACAAGCCCAAGGGCGCCGCCGGGCGTCCGGGCGAGGCCGGAAGGGCAGCGTGATGGCTCGCCGTATCTCCTCCCGAGCGAAGAAGATCGACACCCGTACCGAAGAGGAGCAGGAGTCCTCGAGGAAGGCATGGGTCACCTACGGCGGGCCGTGGGGCATCAACATCGGCGGCTGCATCGTCGCCGAGACCGCCCACGTGCTGCTCGCCACCACCCCGGCCTCCCTGGCGCTCGCCGCGCTCGGTCTGGCCGGCACCGGGGCGGCCCTGTCGAAGTTCATCAACCACATGGACCACAAGGCCAAGCGCGAGAAGGACGTGCGCTACCTGCACCAGGTCAACGCGGTCGCCACCACGGCCGGGGTCACCCTGGGCACCGTGGTGGGCCTGGAGTCCGGCGCCACGATGGGCGCCTGGATGCTCGCCGGGTCCGGCCTGTGCATCGCCAACCACCTGTGGTCGGCGCTGTACAAGAAGGGCTCGGGCGAGAAGGCCGGCGGCAAGTGGGCCAAGCTCGAATCCGAGATCGGCCTGGCCAAGTACGAGCTGAAGGAGCCCAAGTCCAACGGCAAGGGCACGGTCGTCGCCCAGGTCGAGGCGAAGGACGGGGCTACGGCGGACGAGTTCGCCCGCCGTATCCCCGCCATGACCTCCGCGCTCAAGCTCGGGCAGGGCCGCATCACCCACACCGTCGACGACGACGACGCCTCGCTGATCACCATGCGGGTCCAGGTGGCCGACCTCCTCAAGGAGGGCTTCGCCTGGCCCGGTCCGTCGGCGTTCGGCGCCGGGTTCGGTGACCTGCCGATCAACCTCGGACGGTACGAGGACGGCGAGACGCTCAAGCTCAACCTGCCGGGCATCCTCAACGACCCGCAGGAGGTCAAGGGCGGCGAGAACGTCGAGCACTGCGTCGCCCAGGGCGTCAACGGCGCGGGCAAGACGGTCGGCAACTCGATCATCGTGACCGAGGCCGCCACCCGCACCGAGGTGTCCGTCATCGTCATCAACTGCTCGAAGTTCATGCAGGACTACGGGCACGTCCGGCACGCCGCCGACATGGTGATCACCAACGAGAAGGACGCCCGCCGGTTCTTCAAGCAGATGCACACGGTCATCAAGGCCCGCGGCGAGTACCTCGCGGCCAAGGGCCTGGCCAAGTGGAAGCCGGGCTGCGGCCTGAACTTCCTGCTGATCATCGGTGAGGAGGCCGCCGACTTCGCCGACGGCGAGGCGTACGGCAAGGTGCTGCGCACCCTGCGTTCCACCGGCGGCTGGTTCCTCTCCTCCATCCAGCGCGCCACGCACGACCAGATGGACACCACGGCGCGCTCCAACCACCCCGCCGGTATGGCCTACGGCCTGTCCGACGGCGCGGAGGCCCAGTACGTCCTGCCGCCCGAGGCGATCGACGCCGGCGCCTTCCCCGGCTGGGCGAACAGGAAGCCCGGCTACCTGTACGCGGCCGGGATGGGCATCGCGGAGGACCGCTGGGCGGTCACCGCCCGCACCTACAACGCCGACCGCCCGACCCTGGCGGCCGCCGTCACCGCGGGCATGAACGTGCGCACGCCGATGGACGCCACGACCGCTGAGGCGTTCGGGGCGCTGTGGACGAACCGCACCTTCTACACCACCCCGCTCCTGGAGGGCGACGTCGACGGATCCGGCGCCTTCCCCCAGCAGCCGGCCGCCCCCGCCGCCCCGGCGGCGGACCCGGCCTCCGAGTACGACGCCGACGACGAGTACGAGGAGGACGAGGACGTGGAGATCGACCCGGACCTGCTCGCGAAGGAGACCGAGGACTTGGACGAGGAACTGCGCCGGATCCTGGAGGCCGACCCCGAGCCCGGCGCGTACGACCACCTCAGCGTCGAGACCGAGATCGAGGCGCCGGCCGACGACGCCCCGGTCTTCCAGCTGCCCGGCGCGGTGGCCGACGAGGAGAAGCTCTCCCCCGAGGACACCAAGGCTGCCATCTTTGCGCGCCTGGATTCCTGGGTGCGCGAAGGCAAAGACAACTTCGAGCCCAAGGAGCTCAACGACCTGTGGATGCGGGTCAACAAGAAGGGCGCCCGCGACTGGTGGAACCGCCTGAAGAAGCAGCTCCTGGACGACGGCGTCATCGCCAAGGACGAGTCCGAGGAGGGCTACGGATCGTACGACCTGATCCGCTCCCCGCTCGACAACGGCAACTGACAGTCACAAACCCCGGGAGGGGCCGCACAGCGCACACCGCACTGTGCGGCCCCTCCCTCCCCCTAGGGAATTTCCAGTGTGCAGCCCCGCACACAGGTGATTGATCCCGGTTTGCACCCTGTGCAGTGTGCGCCGCACACTCCCCCCGCACACTACGGAAGGTAGCCAGAATGAGCGCCCCGACCGTGCCCCGGCCGAAGCAGGCCGGGCCGCCCAAGACCCCCGCCCCGCCCCCTCCGGTCAGCGAGGCGGACGCCGCCAAGGCCCGGAAGTCCATCGCCAAGCTGGACGAGGTCCTGGCCATGGTCACCAAGGCGCTGCTCACCCTCGGGGGCGGCGCTTTGATCTTCACTTGTGTGAATGTGACCCTGTTCGGGATCTCCCACCAGATCCCCTGGTACATCGCCTGGATGCTGGACCCGCTGGCCAGCCTCGCCCTGATCACCGTCCTGTACGTCGACGGCGTCCTCGCCGAACACGGCGGCGACTACAAGCCCGGCGGCTGGCCGTTCCTGCTGCGCTGGACCGCCGGCCTCTCCACCTGGGTGATGAACTGCTGGACGTCGCTCTACCCGGACGGCCACTTCCACTTCATCCCGCAGAAGCCCGACGCGGGCGGCATCCTGCTCCACTCCGTCGCCCCCGCGCTGCTGATCCTGCTCGCGGAAGCCGCCACCGGCTACCGCAAGTACGCGACCCGGCGGCGCGGCGAACTGAACGCGGTCATCGCCCAGTTCGAGACCGCGAAGGCCGCCGAACGCGAGGCCGCCGAAAAGCGAGCCCGCGAGGAAGCCGAACGCGAGGCCGCCGCGAAGCGCGCGGAGGCGGAACGCGAGGCCGCCGCGAAGCGCGAGGCGGCAGAACGCGAGGCCGCCCGGCGCGAACGCGAGGAAATCGCGAGGCTCGAAAACGAGCGGCGCGCCGCAGAAATCGAGGCGGCCGACCGTACCCGCCGTGCAGAAATCGAGGCGGAACGCGAGCGGCTCGCGCTGACCGAGCGGTCCGCAGAAATCGAGGCGTCGCGGCGCAAGACCGAAGCCGAGATCGAGGACCGCCGCCGCCGTGAGGAGTGGGAGCGGGAGCAGGCCGAACGGGACCGCGAGGCCGCCCGCCAGGCGGAGATCGTCAAGGCGGAAGCGCAGGCAGAGGCGCTGCGCAGGGAAGCCGAAGCCCAGGCGGAGGCCCTGCGCAAGGAGGCCGAAGCCGCCGCTGAGGCTGAGCGGATCAGGGCTGAGGCTGAGGCCCGCGCCCTGGAGGAAGCCGAGAAGCTGAAGCGGCAGCGCGCCCTGGAGCGGGCCGCCGCCAAGGCTCGCGGAACCTCGGAAAGTGCAGGCGCCCGCGCCTCGATTTCTGCGGGCCGTCCCTCGGAAAGTGGGGTCGCGCTCAGCGCGGTGCCCGCCCTGACCGCCTCGGAAAACGGCGGCCGGATCCCTCGCGAAGTGCGCGAGAAGCAGCGTGACGAAGCCGAGCGGTACATCGCGAAGTGCTCGCTGTCCGGCATCGCGCCGGACCTGGAGCGCCTCGGAAACCAGTACGGCAAGGGCGAGACGTGGGTCGGAGACCGCGTCCGCGCCGCGAAGAAGCGCCTCGCGGAAGAGGACGGATTCGAGGAGTCGGTCATCGCCGACGCCCTGGACGTCTTCGAGGACGACGACAGCGACAACGCCGGTGCGGCATGACCCACCGGCCCGAGCACGAGGAAGAGGACACCGTGGACACGGACTTCGAGTTCGACTTCACCCACCTGGGCACCGAGCCGGTCGCCCTGCTCCCCAAGGCCGGCCCCGGGCACCCGCCCACGATCCTGCTGCGCCGGGACGAGCTGCTGCCCACGCGGTGGCGCCAGCTCACCGACTGAACGCACACCCGAGCTTCGACGGCTCCACTGGCCCCCGAGATGAAGACAGCACCTCGGGGGCCGGTGAAGAGGCCGAAGCCTCCCCCGGACCTCACACGCCAGCGATCCGTCCGGGCTCCCCATCGAGGAGAGGACCCCATCATGCCGTCTCACGGCGAGCAGCCCCAGCCCACCTACTACCCGACGCCGCTGCCGCCCCAGTACGGGCAGCCGCCCGCCCCCGCGTACGGGCAGCACGTCGTCCCGCTCCCCCAGGGCGCGGTCGTCTACCCGCCGACCGCCGGCCTGGACGGCGTCGTCATGATGCCCGGCCCGAACGGCCAGCCGGTCGCGTACTACACGCCGCCGCCCGCCCCGGCCCCGCAGCCCTACGTCTCCCCGCTCCTGGTGAAGGCCGCGCTGGTCGCGTTCATCGTCGGAGTCGCCGGGGTCGGCGTCTACTTCCTGGCCGCCGCCATCCTCGAGCTCGCCAAGGCGCTCGCCATCCTCGCGGGCGTCGCCCTGGTCGGCTTCGTCCTGCTGAAGATGCTCGTCACCGGCCCCGGCAGCGGCCGCTCGATCAACGTCAACGCCCGCGGCCGCGCCAAGGTCCAGGTCCACACCGGCCGCGGACACAACCGAGGCCGTGGCCGCCGCTGAACCTGCGTCCCCGCCGGCCGTCCGGGACGTCGACATCTACGCCGACCCCACCGGCGCCCTCCCCGTCTACCGCTGGAGGCAGGCCCCGAAAGGGCTCGCCACCCGGCGGCAGCTGCGGGAGCGGCGCTTACGGCCCGGCGGCCAGGACCCGGTCGCCGTCATCGAATGCCGGGGCGGCAAGCGCAAGGCGTGGCTGTACGAGATCAAGAAGGCCAAGCCGATACGGCCGATGACCTTCGCCAAGGAGGTCGCGCTCGACAAGGCGATGGCAGCCCGGCAGACCTGCCCGAAGTGCTCGCGCCGGTACTACCACTGCCTTCCTCTGCGCACCCTCGGGTCCTGCTTGGAGTGCTACGACGGCACCCCGGCCGCGCCCGGCAGCTACATGCGACGCAGCGTCGGTCAACTGGCCGCCGCAGCCTGATCGTTCCCCCTGACGGCTGCCTGATCCACCCGTACCGCGCAACCGCGGGCCGGGTGGTGACGGGGAGCCGGGCAGCCCGGCCCCGAGCACATGACCTGTCCCCTGTGCCTGGGAGTGCCCACCTGTGATGGCGAAGAAGCCGCCCGCCGTGATCGGCGTTCTGACCGAACCCGCCCCGCCCACCTGGTGGAGAGCCCACCGCCACCAGGTCCTGCTGGTCGTCGGGATCTTCCTCGGCTGGCAGCTGTGCGGAGCAAGCAGCGGTGCCGCCGATCACGACCAGCACGGCCCCGACCGCCCCGCCCACAGCGTCACCCCGACCGCGACGCCGTCGACCACATCGAAGGAGAACCACCGGTGAGTGAGCCCGACAAGCCCCGCGAGCCCGACCCCGCCGTTCCTCCGCTGGACACCATCCCCGACAGCCAGCGCGTCCCCCCGCCCCGGCGGCCGGCCCCGCCCCGGCCCCAGCCGATCAACGCCGCCGCCGACATCCCGCCCGGCGCCATCGCCGCCTTCGGCGTCGTCGGCCTGGTCGCCCTGGTCCTCATCCTCAAGTGGGGCATCCCCAAGGGCATCGACTGGTACCACCACCAGGACTGGGCGTGGTTCACGCAGTGGACCGCCACCGTCGCCGACCCCGTCCACGCCTACCTGAGCGCGCACACGGTCGGCCTGCCCCTGACAGCGACCAGCGCGTTCGTCATCTGGCAGGGCGTCGGCCTCGTCTCCCTGGTCCTGTCCTGGATCACCGGCGCGGTCGGCGCCCGGCTGACCTGGACGGCACACGGCGCCTGCTCGGTGTTCATGGTGTGGGACGCCGCGCCCGCCGCCGGCCGTCCCGTCGCCGCCGCCCTTGCGGTCCTGGCCTGGACGATCGGCAGCCTCTTCGCCCTTCGCGGCCTGTCCCTGCGCCCGCTGATCCACCTGCACAACCACAACCACAACCATCCGGCTCGCTGATCTGACGGCTGCCTGATCCACCCGCCCCGCACACGCGGGCCGGGTGGTGACGGGGAGCCGGACAGCCCGGCCCGGATGGGAGTCGCACGTGACCACCGCCCCCCTCACCATCACTGGCGACCGGAACCTGGACGCCGCCTGCGCCACCGTCACCGGTGAGATCGCCCGCACCGACAGCAAGGCCAGCCTGCTGCTCGCCTTCGACGGCGCGGTCCTCGCGGGTCTGGCCAGCGTCGCCGACAAGGACCTGCCCGTCTTCACGAAGGCCGTCGGCGCCCTGGCCGTCCTCGCCCTCGCCGCCGCGGCGGTCTTACTCCTCCTGGTCGTCCGGCCCTGCCTGACCGTGCCCGGCCGCCCCGCCCCGGGCACCTTCCCGCAGTGGGCGCACCTGGAGGAGAACGAGCTCCAGGAGGCGATGGACCAGGACCACCGCCCCGCCCGCATCAAGGCGCTGTCGACCCTCGCGGTCCGCAAGTTCCGGCGCCTGGCCCTCGCGGTCGACGTCATCCTCGCCGCGCTCGCCCTGCTGACCGCCGCCGCGATCGGGGTGCTGGTGTGAGCACCGCCGCCAGCTTCGTCATCAGCTACGCCAGCATCGCCGGCGCGCTCGCCATCCCCTTCGTGATCGCCGCCGCCCGCCGCACCGCCGCCCGCATCCACGCCCAGGCCGACCAGAAGGAGCAGTAACCCATGGCACTCACCCTGTTCGCCCGCCGCCCCGAGCCCGTCGAAGCGCCGGCCCCCGAGCCGTGGCCCGAGATCGGCGAGACCTGGAAGCCCGAGGGCGTCACCATCGCCCAGCGGTACTACAACCAGGCGCACGCGGTCGTCCTCGTCTACACCACCGACGAAGGCCCGCACGGCACCTACTACTCCGTCGCCTGCCTCGGCTGCCACTACGCCACCCGCGAGAACGGGAAGCGCACCTACAGCACGCGCTACAGCCTCGCCGACGCCGCGACGGTGGCCAACGAGCACGCCACGACCTGCCGGGCGCTGCCCCGCGACATCCCCGCCCGCCCGGACGACGACACCGTCCGCGAGCGGCTGCACGCCTGGGTGCGCGGCGCCCGCCGCCGGGACGAGGACAGGCAGCTGTGGGTGTCCGACCTGGACCTGGTCCGCCTCACCCTCCAGCGCTCCAACGACTGGATCGTGGACGTGCTCAACCAGCTGGTCGTCGACGAGCCGGAGATCCTGCGCATCGAGCGCAGCCAGTACAGCGACTACGTCTCCTACTACGCACGCCGCCTCCCGGAGAACTGACCGGCGCTCTCCGCGCGTCCCCGCCCGCCGCACGTCGGCGGCCGGGGCCGGGCGGTGTCCGCCCGGTCAGCCGAGACCGGACGACCGGCCCTCCCCCGGAGGTCACCGTGTCCCTCGCCCGCCGCTCCCTCATGGAGGCCGCCGCCGCCCGCTTCGGCTGGCGCCGCGCCTACGCCGACACCACCGCCGTCGACGAGCTGCTCACCGAGCAGACCGAGACCGCGTACACCGAGGCCGCCGACCACGCGGCCCTGGCGACCGCGAAGAACGACGACATCCTCGCCGTGCAGCCCGGCGTCCTGGACGTCCGCGGCCGCGTCCTCGCCGACGTCCTCTACCTCGAGGGCGTCCTGGCCGGCGCCCGCAACCGCGGCCTGCCCGGCGAGCTCATCGAGCGCCTGGAGGACGCCGTCGACCACGGCCACGAGATGACCGTGCTGCTCGCGGACACCGTCCGCACCACCGCCGCGCTCCACGCGGCCAGCTGAGCGCCCGGGGCGGCCGCAGGCGTCGGGCCCGGCCGCCCCGGAGCAGTCCCTCCCCCTCCCAGAGCGCATCGAGAAGAAGAAGGAGCTCCATCATCATGACCGCAACCCTGCGCCAGACGGCCACCACCGTCGCCAACTCGATGATCGAAGGCGCCAGCATGGCGTCCGCGCTGATCGGCGGCGCGGCCGGTGCCTACCTCGGCTACCAGCTCGCCCCCACCGGCTGGACGGACGGAACCCGCATCCTGTTCGCCGGGGCGGTCGCCGTCGTCGGGGCCGTCGCCATCGACGGGGTCGCCGAACTCGTCCTCGCCCCGCTGCGCCGGCTGATGCGGACCCGCAACCCGCTGAACGTCACCCGGGCGTCGGCCCCGGCCCCGGCCGACAACCTGGACGAGGCCCTCGCCCAGGTCGCCACCGCCACCGAGGCCGACGCCGCGCACCGCGCCGCCGGTGCCGCCTTCCGCATCGACCAGGGCGACAACTTCCTGCGGGACGAGGACCGGTGGCGCGGCTACGAGGACGGCGAGGCGTCCTTCTACCTCGCCCCCGGCGTGGTGCTCCACCACCGCGCTGAGGTCGGCAAGTACGGCCACGAGCACCACTTCACGCTGCTGACCGGCGACGGCGAGCAGCCGGTGGCCATCACCGGCATGGAGCAGATCCGACACCACCTCGCCGCCCGCGCCGCCGGCCTTCCCGCCCGCCCGGCGACCGCCGACACCGAGGACGCAGACGAGGACAAGGCGCTGATCGCCGTGCTCGATGAGCACATCAAGGCCCTCGAAGCCTGACGGGCTACCCGTTCCGCCCCGGCCCCGCGCGGCCGGGGCGGTGCGGTGGCCAATCAGCCCACCCCGTTCCCCCATCGAGAGGACCGCATCGACCATGCCCGCGACCAGGAACAGGCCCTCCCAGCTCAGCGTCCTGCGCCACGGCGCGTTCGTCTCCCGCACCGCCGAACAGCGCGTCACCTCGTACGCGCCGACCGTCCGCAACCTGGTCCACGACCACTTCGGACGCCGCCCGCTGGGCGCGGTCACGATCATCCTGACCAAGCCGCGCCTGCTGCTCTCCCTCGCCAACGAGGCGCAGGGCGAGGCCGCCGGCGTCCCGGAGAACACCTGGAAGTCCGTCGGCGTCCAGCAGAGCATCATCGGCAAGCCCAAGGACTTCCGCGTCGCCACGGTGATCGCTCCCAAGGGCGCGATGTGGATGCTGATCAACGCCCCGAAGATGCGCGACCCCAAGCAGCTCAAGCTGAGCCTGCTGCGCGGCTTCGTCGAGGTCGACCAGCTCATCCGCTCCGGCGCCCGCGACAACCGCGTCGCCTGGGTCCGCCACGAGATGAACGTGGCCCCGCTCAGCAAGCGGCAGGCCAACAAGCTCCAAGCGCAGATCCTCGCCGACGGAGCCGAAGCCGAGCGCATCACCACGGACCTCGCCCGCCGCCTGTGAACTGACGCACCGCCGTGCCGCCCCGGCCCCGGCCGGGACGGTGCGGGGGCACGTCAGCCCACCCTTCCTGACCGACACGGAGGAAGTCATGGCACGCAGCGCCCGGCCCGTCGTCCACTACATGGCGACCCGGCCCGACGGCACCGTCCCGCCCACCGACACCTACCTCGCCGCCTACCACCGCGCCCAGGGCGAGACGATCCCGACCGTCAACCTCGCCGACAACATCGGCCAGGTCATCGACCACCCCACCCCCGGCCGCAAGTGGTACACCGACCGGCCCTTCGGCTACTTCCACATGTACACCCGCCCCGGCGAGATCCTGGAGCGCATCGAGGACGGCTGGCCGATCCGGCTCTGGATCGTGGAGCCGCTCGGGGAGACCGGCAACTGGGGCGGCCACTTCTACCCGTACTGGCTGCTGTCCCAGCAGATCCGCGTCGTGGAGGAGACCGACGCCTGGAAGGCGTTCGGGCACCGCGGCGCGCAGGTCCTGGCGACGCTGGCGCAGATCCCCGACCTCGCCGGGCAGTGGGCCACCGAGTGGACCGCCGACCCCGAGCGCACCCTCCGTACGTACAAGGCGTGGGAGGAGCGGGTGGACCGCACCCGGGCGCTCACCGGCTGGGCGTCCTGCAGGGCGGAATACTCCCGCCGCGAGGCCGGCCTCCAGGCGGCCAACGAGCTCGCCGGGAACGCCGCCGGGGAGGCTGCGACCGCCGCCGGCGCCGACCCGCACGCCGTCACGCTGATCCAGCTGCGGGCCCGCTGCCTGGTCGCCGGTCAGCTCATGTTCGACCGGATCCGCAACGGCGAGTACGAGCAGTCGATCCGCGGCCTGCTGCTCGGAGCCGGACTCGACACCCCGGCCCCCGTCCCGGCCTGACCACCCGCAACACCCTCCAGGCCGCCCCGACCGGGGCGGCCTGCTCCCTCTGCGAGACCAGGAGACATCTGGTGATCACCGACACCACCGACGAGACGATCCGCTACACCGCCGACGTGGTCCTCTTCGCCGACCGGCACGTCCTGCTGATCGAGCGGGGCTGGGACCCGTTCAAGAGCCGGTGGGCGCTGCCCGGCGGACACGTGGACAAGGGCGAGAGCAGCCTGGACGCCTCCGCGCGCGAGCTGGAGGAGGAGACCGGCATCACCGTCCCGACCGCCGAACTCCGGCAGGTCGGCGCCTTCGACGCCGTCGGCCGTGACCCGCGCGGCCGGTACGTCAGCGTCGCCTACACCGCCACCCTGCCCGCGCTGGTCGAACCGACGGCCGGTGACGACGCCACCGCCGCCCGCTGGTGGCCCCTGGCCGACCTCCCCGACCTCGCGTTCGACCACGCCGAGATCCTCGCGGAGGCCGTGAAGCGCTGACCCCTCCTCCGCGCACGCGGCGTTCCTCCGTGCCGCCCCGGCCTTCCCAGCCGGGGCGGTCGCGGTGTTCCGCCACGACCAGCGATGGAAGGAGATGGGCGTCATGCCGCTTCGCTACTTCGAGGTTGACGTCCCGATCAAGCAGAACGACCAGCAAGGGCGGCGCATCCACATCTTCGTCGGCCTGGCCGACGACCCCCTCGCTGCCCGCGAAGCCGCGCACGACGCGTACGCCAAGGCGCGGCTGCTGCACCAGGCCGGACAGGAGATCCCGCACGAGTTCGTCAGCGGTTGGGGTGCCCGGGGGCTGCGGCCCGACTGGGACCTCGACTGGAACAAGGCGACGGCCGCTCCGTGGGTGGACCCCCACGGCCTGTTCGGCACGCGCCGCACGTTCTGAATCCGCCCCGGGACGGCCGCCAAAGGCCGGAAAACCAGTCGGCCGCCCCGGGCCTACCCATCCCGTACAAGACGAGAGGGAGAGACCAGTATGGCCTCCACCGTGCGCGTACAGGCCCCTTCGGGAAATCGCGCCCTGTTCATCACCACGCTCGCCGTGCCGCTGACCGGCTGGACCGTGCACGCGGTCAGCCTGCACCGCAAGCTCGCCGCCGCCCGGAAGGACCCGCTCACCGGGTTGCTCGGGCGCGACGGCTTCACCACCCGGGCCCGGCAGATCACCGACCGGTACGGCAACGCCGCCCTGGTCGTCCTGGTGGACCTGGACCACTTCAAGCAGATCAACGACGGGCCCGGCGGGCACGCCGCCGGCGACCGCGTCCTGGCCGCTACCGCGACCCGGCTCACCGCCTGGGCGGGCAGCCGCGGCGCGGTCGGCAGGCTCGGAGGGGACGAGTTCGCCGTCGCGGTCCGGATCGGCCCGGCCCGCCGCGAGCTCCGTCTCGCCCAGCTCGTGCAGCTGCTCGCGCAGCCGGTGGAGGTCGAGGACGGCGTCCTGGTCGACGTCGCCGCGTCGGTCGGCGCGGCCTCCCCCGACGTCCTCGGTACGACGGACCTGTCCGTGCTCCAGCGGGCCGCCGACGCCGCGATGTACGCGGGCAAGCACACCGGCCGTGCGGTCCTCGCCGGACCGCAGCACACCACGGTCCCGTCCATCAACGGGCGCCGCGCCGGACGGCCGGGCACCCACACCCTGGGGCGGGCGGCATGAGCGAGCCCACCGCCGTCGACCCGGGCACCTGGATCCGGGGCATCACGATCCGCCAGCCCTGGACCAGCTGCATCCTCGCCGGGAAGGACGTGGAGAACCGTCCGGCTCCCTGGTCCTGGCGCGGCCTGGTGCTGCTGCACGCCGGGCAGGCCACCGAGCGGGCCCCGATGCGTGACCCGCTGGTCGCCACCGCGATCCGCGGCCGCGCTCTGCCCACCCGGGCCGTCATCGGCGTCGCCCGCCTCACCGACTGCCACCAGGACGCCGCCGGCACCGCCCCGTGCTCCCGCTGGGCGCAGGCCGACGCGTTCCACCTGGTCCTCGCCGACGTCCAGGAGCTCGCGCTGCCCATCCCGTGGCTGCACGGGCAGCTCGGGCCGTGGCGCCCGCCGCAGGACCTCGTGGACCAGGTCATTCTCCAGCTCCCACACCTCGCTTCGGAGGGCACCTCATGAGCGGCACCCGCGCCGGTGTCCCGCAGCCGCCGACGTTCATCGCGGCCGACGACCGGATCCCCTTCCCCGACACCGACCAGGTCCTGCGCTGCCGTACGAGCCCGGCCCTGTTCCAGATCGAGGACATCCCCACCGACCAGGACCCCCGCGCCCGCGAGAAGGCGCTCGCCAAGGCCAAGCACGCCTGCTCCGGCTGCCCGATCGTCAAGGACTGCCTGAAGTGGGCACTGGCCAACCCCGCCCTGACGAAGACCGGGGTGTGGGCGGCGACCACCAAGCGCGACCGCACGCAGCTGCGCAAGCAGCTCGTGGCCCGGCTCGGTGAGGACTGGGTCGGCGTGGTCGCCGAACAGGACCGGCTCCGCAGGGAGCGGGCCCGCGCGGCCCGCCCCGTGCCGCCGACCGCCCGCGAACTCGCCCTCGCCCGCCTGGAGCTGGAGTCCATCCCCACCCGGCCCGCGCCGTACAACCGCTGGAAGGAACCGATCACCCCCCAGCGCGCGGCGTCGAACCTGCGCGTGCTGGCGCTGGTCGCCAGCGGCAAGGCCGCGTGATGTTCACCGACTGGACCGAGGCCCTCGAAGCCGAGTCGCTGCCTCTGGACCCGAACCCGGCGCAGCAGCTCGCCGCCGCGGCACGGGTCACCGCCCGCAGTTCCCGCGACAAGGACGACCTCGGGTTGCTCCTGGACGTCCTCGGGCTGCCCACCGACACCGACACCCTCACCGCCCTGCTCCCCCTCATCCCGGAATCCGGAGACGCACCCACCATGACGAACACCCCCGCCGCCGCCCCGGCCCTGTCCGCGTTCGAGGCCATGGCGATCTCCATGCACAACAACGGCGACTCCGAGGAGACGATCCGCGAGGCCACCGGCCTGAGCGAGACCGAGCTCAGCGACCTCATCGCCGACCAGGTCCTCGGACTGCCCCGCCAGGCCGCCGACGGCCCGGCCGCCATCGACGTCCCGGTCGTCGCGCTGCCCGTCTCCAACGCGCTCCAGGAGCTGATCGACTGGGCGGCCGCGCACCCGACCGCCTCGGTCCGCAGCCGCGCCGCCCGCATCACCGCCGACCTCTCCGAGCTGTCCGAGCGCCGCGACTCGGAGGCCGCGCAGCGCGAGGCGGAGGAGAAGGTCGCCAAGGCCAAGGCCGAACTGGAGAAGGCGCAGGAGGAGCTGCGCACCGTCAAGGCCGGCACCCGCACCACCACGGCGGCCGCCGCGCCCACCCCGATCCGTTCGGGCCTGGGCAGCGGCCGCACCCGGGAGGAGCTCGCCGCCGTACGGACGTGGGCGCGCGAGAACGGCCACCAGGTCGCCGACGCCGGGATGGTGCCCAAGCGGGTCCTGGAGGCGTACGACGCCGCGCACCGGGCGCCGGTCCGGAAGGCCGGCTGACCGTGGCCGACGACGCGATAGCCCTGGACGGCTTCCTGGACGAGGAGACCGTGCCCGGCGACCTGCACGGGGAGACGGCGCGGTTCCGCCTCACCGTCTCCCCGACGGACGAGCGCACGGACGAGATGATCCTGCCGTGCACCGTCGCCGACCCGGCGCTGGCGCACGCGGTCATCCACGACCTGGTCCCCGGCGACAAGCTCCGCGTCACCGGCTACCTCCGGCTGCCCCGCACGCCGGACGAGCCGATGTGGCTGGTCGTCACCACGCTCGCCGTGCTGGAGACCGCGCCGGAGCTGTCCGACCCGGCCGCCGTCGCCACGGCCGTCATCGAGCGGTACGGGCCGTACGTCTGCTACTTCGACGCCGACGTCCCCGAGGTGGAGGTCTTCACCGAGACCGGGGTCCGGGTCGGCACCGCGCCCGAGCCGAACGGGATCGGTGAGCTGCTCGAAGCCTTCGAGCACCGCCAGGCCGCCGGCGGCGAGTAGCGGAGCCGCCGTGCCCATCCGTCCCGAGAACCTGCACCGCTACCCGCGCGACTGGCCCCAGATCAGCGCGCGGATCCGGTTCGAGCGGGCGGGCGGCCGCTGCGAGTGCACGGGCCAGTGCGGCCTGACGCACCCCGGCGGCCGCTGTCCCGCCGTCCATGAGGAGATCCACCCGGACACCGGGTCCGTGGTCGGCCTCACCACCGCCCACCTCAACCACACCCCTGAAGACGTGCGATCCGAGAACCTGCTCGCCGCCTGCCAGCTCTGCCACCTGCGCATCGACCACGGTCACCACCGGGTCACCCGCTCGCTCACCCTCGCTGCCCGCGCGGCCGCCGCCGGACAGCTCGGACTCCTCCCCGAGACCGCGCTCACCCGCACCGAGCCGCCCACCCCGCCGCGCCCCACCCGGGGTCGCGCTCCGGCGGCCGCGCTCCACCAGCTGCCCTTCCCCGACGCCGAACTGGAGACGAAGCCCATGGCCCGCATCAGCGTGAAGGTCGTCCCGCTCCACCCCGACGGCACCGAATGCACCCACGCGGTCAGCCCCTCCGGCAAGCCCCGCGACCCGGAGGCCGGGTGCGCCGGCCGTCGCAACTACGCCGTGGTGTGCAGCGCCTGCGGGACGGTCGGCGAGCCGCACGGCCTGCGCGTCCTCGCCGAGCCGGAGCAGAGCAAGCACCGCGACAGCCACAAGGCCGCCCTCGCTCCGGCCTCCCGCTGACCTCCACCCGCCCGGCCGCCGGACCAGCACGGTCCCGGCGGCCCCGTCCATGTGAGGGCCGATGCCCACCACCGTCTTCGACCAGTTCACCCGCCGCACCGCCGACGTCACCGCCCAGCTCACCACCCTCGGCATCCCGCTCACCGCGCCGACCCCGCCGCCCGCCGACCCCGACCCGGCCGACCCGTGGGCCAGTAGCTACCCGGTCCCGGTCGACCGCTCCACCCTCGCCTGGTGCACCGCCGTCACCATGCTCGCCGACCACCACCACACCGGCATCGACCGCCAGGTCCTCGCCGCCGACGCCCTGCTGCGCGAACTCGGAGTCCGCGGCCTCGCCCAGCTCCACTCCGACATCCACGCGGGCGCGCCCGTCGACTACCGCTTCACCCGCTGCCCGTACTGCTCCGGCATCGGCGAGGACCCCACACAGCCGGACTGCAGGGAGGTCGGCTGCGCGTCGTGGCTGGAGTTCGCCGGACACGATCACGTGTGCCCGGTCTGCCACGGCGAGGACTACCAGCCCCAGTGGTTCGCCGAAGAGCAGATGACCGGGCTCGAGGAACTGCTCGCCGACGCCATCGAGGAGCGCGAGGAGCGCACCTTGCTCCGCTACCGGATCCGGGCCCGGCTGTACCGCCGGACGGTGCGCTCGTGACGGCCCGCGTCGTCGACGGCAAGCCCTGGACCGGACGCATGCGCACCGCGGCGCTCCGGCGGGGCCTGGTCCGGCCTGCCGAGTTCTCCACGTGGGCCGGTGCTCGCCGGTATCACGAGCGGCACGGCCGGGACCGCCAGGTGCTGGAGAAGCTGCGGGCCTCGATCCCCAAGGACGGCATCCGGGAGCCGCTCCTACTGGGCATCCGCGCAACCGACCGGCTCGTCTTCGTCTTCGAAGGGCACCACCGCGCCGTCATCGCCCTCGAACTCGGGGTGCGCTCCTTCCCCTTCCGGTGGTTCTGGGACCCGGACGTCCAGACCGTGGAGCACGAGCCTTTCCCCCACCACGCACTGGGACCGGACGGGCAGGAGTGGCTGTGCCACCAGGAGGCCCGCTCATGACCGCCCGCTTCCGCAGATGCGGACACGGCAGCGGACCGATCCACCCCGGCGACCAGAAGGCCGTCGCGGAGTTCACCGCCATGCTCACCGCCCGCCAGCGGCCGACCCCGTGGACCGGCCGCGGCGACGTCGCCGTACGCATCGGGGAGCGCGGCCTGGAACGCGGGCGCCCGCTCCCCGAGCAGCCGGCCGACACCGACCCCGTCGCCCTGGTCCTCATCCACCCCGACACCGAGACCGCCCTCACCGGCACCCTTCACTGCGCCACGGCACGAATCCACGGCGCGTGGACCGGGCCCTACCGGCTCCTCACCCACGCCCTCGCCGGACGCGACCTCCCCGGCGACATCGACCTGCGCACCTGAGCACACGAAGCGGCCCCCGCCGTCCGGACCTTCGCGGTCCGAGCGGCGGGGGCCGCTTTTCGTGTTTCTGGAGCCGTCAGGCCGCCGACGACTCCGCGGCGGGCGCCTTGATCTCCACCTCTATGCCGACTGAAGCCGACAGTGCCTCGATCAGCTCGCGCACCATCGTGCGGGTGCCCTCGGGGTTGCGCTCCATCGCGGCCTGGAGGGTGTCCGCGTCCAGCTTCCTGGTGGCCCGGGTCAGCGCCTTGTACGGGTCCCTGGCCGCCGGGAGCTCGGTCTTGCCCTCAATGCTCGCCAGGTACCCGAGCACGGCTTCCTCGGTGGCCTTCTTCTTCCCGGCCGCCGACGGGGGCAGGCTCCCCGCCGCGCCCTTCACCAGGTTCGCCGTGACGCCCATACCCTTCACCTGGATCAGGGCGAGGTACAGCAGGGCGGCCGCGTCGACGCTGTGCTCTTCGGCCAGGGCGACCAGCTCCCACGCCTGCCCGAAGCCCAGCTTCTTGGAAAGAATTCTTTCCAAGTCGTTCGATTTCCCGCCGACCATTTCGAACAGCTTCTCTGCGATCTTCCAGGACCGGATCAGCTGGTTCGCGTACTGCCGGCTGATGTCCCACTGCTCCTGGCAGTAGTCCTCGAAGTTGTCGTGGGTCGCCCGGTAGAGCCGACCGTCCCTGATGACCTGGAGGGCCTTGCCCGCTGCCCAGTAGGCGACCCGCAGGTTCTCCAGCGCCGCCTCGCAGCGCACCAGCAGCTGCTGCTCCTGGGCGATGAGGACAGGCGTGTCCGCGAGCTGCTTCGTCGGCAGCTGGTCGATCGACCGCGCCAACGCCACCGCCGTGTCCGGCTTCCCCGGCCCCTGCGGTGCGCCGTTGATGTTGATCTGTCGTCCCATCAGAGCATCTGCTCCATCGTCAGGGCGACGCGCATGAAGTCCTCGCGGGCGTTCAGCGCGGTGCCGCTCATCTTGTACTCGGTGACGAGCGTGCCGTTCTCGTAGGCGTGCTCATGGATCGTGTACCTGCGGATCGGGTCGGAGACGCGCGGGTAGTTCCGCTGGTCGATCCAGACCTTCACCTTGTTCAGCTGCTTCTCTTCGCGGTCCTTGCCCGGGTCGTGCATGTTGATCACGACCAGGAAAGGGATCCCGCGCGGCTTGAGAACACGCTCGATCGTGAACTCGCACTCGTCCCAGGTGATTTTCGACGGGGTGATCGGCACGATCGCCAGGTCTGCCATCTCCAGGACCTCGCGCAGGGCGTCGGCCGTACGGCTGTCGCCCAAGGGGTCCGCGCCCCACTCCGCGTCCGGGTCGACGTCCAGGAAGCCCGGGGTGTCGATGATGACCCGGCGGCGGTCAGGGTCCTGCACTATGCCGGGGAGGATGCCGGTCTTGCTCTTGGTGACGACGTAGTCGAACGGCAGTGACGCCTCCCGCACGCCCGCACACCACTTCTCCAGGGTCCCCTGGACGTCGATGCCAGCGGCAACGACGGGCGCACCGGCGTCCTCGTCCGCGTTCGACAGCACCGCCGACCGGCCGGCGCACGCCGCCGTGTTGACCGCGATCGTGGACTTGCCCGCGCCGCCCTTCTGCTGAATGACGACGATCACCTTCGCCGCCCGACCAGTCCGGGCTGCTGTCTCGGTGGCATGTTGCACGGCTGTGGATGTGGTCATCCGATGGCCTCTCAGTCGCCCGTTGATTTCACCGCCCAGTGCGGCTACTCGGACGCGCCACAGCTTGCCAGACAGGAAAGATCCAGCGCAGCCGCCCCGCCCGCTCAACGGGATGAACGCACCACACGGGGGAGAGGTACCGGGGCCGGACGCTCGGAAGTGTCCCGGCCGCCAACCAACAGGCGACCCGCGCCCGCAAGACGGCCTTCGGCCAGGGGCCGGTTCAGGATGCTGTGCGTCCCGATCCGGTGCCACACCACGTGGGGGAGCCCGGCGACCACCACCCGGCCGTACGACCACGTCGCGCGCCCGTCCGGCGCCCAGGTGAGCTCGTAGACGCCCGGCGCGCACCGCACGCCCTTGATTCGTAAGCCGGGGCGGAACTGGCGGCCGGTGCGCAGGTCCGGGACGAAGGCGTCCAGCACGACGCGGCGGAAGCGCTGGCGCTGGGCGGGGGTGAGGTGCTGGAGGTCGGCGGTGAAGCGGGGGCAGGTCTCGAAGGTGGGCACGGTGTCTCCTCCGGGCAGCACGACGAAGCCCCCGGCGGGTGCCGGGGGCTGGGTAGGCGGTGCTTCCTTGGCGGTGCTCGTCCTTGGCGCGTGGTGATGCTCAGCGGTGCTTGCTGGTGTCGTTCGGGTCGTTCTGTGCGTGCTGCCGGAGAGCGATGACATTCGCGTCCGGCCCGGAGCCGCTTCCCGCCCGGCGGGCACCCGAGAAGAAAGTCGGGCCGTTGCTCCCGCCTGGCGGGAAGCCGGGCTGATCGGCCTTTTCTTGCAGGTCAGAGCCGTGTGGCGTGGTCTGCATGACAGTCGATATCAGGATCGTTCGGGCCGGTCAGATGTACCGCTACTACCTCCGGGAGACCGTCGTCGGTGACGGCCGGCGCCCTGCCCGCACGCCGCTGCGCGCCGCCCAGGAGCAAGCCGGGGTCCCGGCCGGGCGTTGGATGGGCCGCGGGTTGGGTGCGCTCGGACTCGCGCCGGGTGAGGAGGTCACCGAGGCGCAGCTGCGGAATCTGTTCGGCGAGCGGGGCCGGCACCCGTACGCGGACCGGATCGAGGCCGACCGGCTCGCCGCGGGCGACTCCCCGAAGAAGGCGTTCAAGGCCGGCGCTCTCGGACGCCGGGTGACGGTGACCGGGGTCGACTTCGTGTTCCGGCCGCAGCCGACGATCTACCTCCTGTGGGCGTTCGGGGATGAGGAGACCCGTCTGGTGATCGAGGCCGCGCACGAGCGGGCGATCGAGCGGGTGCTGGAGTGGATCGAGGACGAGGTCGCGGTGATCCGGTACGGCAAGGACGGCATCTACCGGGTGCGGCCGCCCGGCGGTCTGGTCGCCGCGCGCTTCCGCCACTACGAGGCGCGTTCTGGCCGGCCCTTGTTGCATGACCATCTTCTGCTGTCGGTGAAGGGGCAACGCCTGGACGGGAAGTGGGGGTCGATCCACACCACGGCCCTGCACGAGAACACCGTGGCCGCCTCCGCGCTCTACAACGAGCTGGTGGCCGCGGAGGTCTGCGAGGCGCTGGGGCTGGCGACCGAGCCGCGCACCGTCACCCCGGGGCGTCGGCCGGTGATGGAGATCGCCGGGGTGCCGCACGAGCTGATCCGCTGGACCTCCCGGCGCAGCGACCAGATCGCCGCCTGCCTGACCGAGCTGGAGCACGAGTACGTCACCGCCGTCGACGACGACGGCGAGCTGAAGTTCCTGCCCGTGGTCTCCGAGCGGGCCCGCGCCAAGATGAACGCCATCGCCGCCCGCAAGACCCGCCCGCCGAAGCAGAAGACGCTGCCGCTCGCGCAGCTGCGCGTCTGGTGGAAGGTGAGCGCGATCCTCACCTCCAAGGTCGCCGCCGACGTCATCACCTCCCTCCTCGAGCACGCCCGCGCCGCAGCCGCTGCCATCCAGGCTCGGGTCGCCGCCGTGGTCGACGTCGCGCTCGCGGCCGTCGACGTCGCCGCGACCGTGTTCGTGATGAACGACGGCGGCCGCTTCCACCGCCGGCACCTGCTCGCCGAAGCCCGCCGCCACCTCGCCCTGGTCCTGCGCGGCCGCCGCCGCGACCCCGGCCTGGACGACCAGGTCGTGGCCGCCGCCATCTCCACCCACTGCCTGGACATCAGCGAGCCGAAGACGATCCGCGGCCTGGAGGCCGGCTACCGCCTCTACACCGCCCGGTGGGCCCTGTCCGACCTCCCCGCCCGCCGCCGCCCACCCGCCGTGCCCGATCCGGACCGGCAACCCCCGGTCGATCCCGGTGAGCCAGCTGCACCCCGGCCCCCGGGCCAGGACGCGGGGGAGTGGGAGATCCCCCGTGTCCCGCTCCAGTACGAGCGCGCCGTCCTCGCCGGTGCGGTGGTCCGCGAGAAGCTGCGCACCGCCACAGCAACCGCCGTGCGGGGCCGGGCGTACGACGTCGTCGCGCACCAGCAGGCGGCGATGCCCGAGCAGCTGCTCGCGCCCGAGCCGGCCGACCCCGAGCACGACGACCAGGAGCCGGAGGCCGGGACCGGCGAGGCGATCGACATGGCGGCGCTGCGGGCCCTGCGGGATTCCCGTACGGACGTGGAAGCCCTCGACATCACGGGCGACCGACTGCGCCACCTTCAGGAGGTGTTCGCCAAGGCGGGAGATGCCGCCCGCGCCCGCGCGGAGCGCACCGGCCCGGTGCGCCCGGTGCGCCGGGACGACCAGCAGGCGCACCGCCCGCAGGAGCCCGGACCGCACCGGGGCCGGGAGGCCGGCCACTGAGTGCACCCGATGGTGCGCACCGCCGATGTCCACTCCACCGAGTGGGCTCCACCGGGCGGGAGTGGACGCCATCGCCGGGAGTGGGCCCGCGCCTCCACCCGGTGCGTTTCCCCTTGACACCAGCTCAGGTCAAGGAGAAACGCACCGCCCCATCGCCTCCACCCGGACCCACTCCACCGCACCACCGTCCATCCGGTGCGCACCACTTCCACGCGCCGGCCGCACCGGTGCGCGCACCGCCCACCGAGTGGACCGCACCGGATGGACGTGGTGCGCGCACCACCGCATCAGGGCGCACCGGATCGGCGCGCACCCACCGCACCGGTGCGCTCTGCCCCGGTGCGGTGGTGCGGTCAGTGGTGCGCACCGGGTGCGGAGTGCATCGCGTGCGCGAGCACCAGGTGCTCATCGCGCATCGCCTCCAGGGCGTCGGCGGTGTCCGGGCGCTCGGGGTCCGGGATGACGTTCACCGTGAACCGGATGATGCTGCGGGCGATGCCCAGAGCCGCCGTGACGGGGGAGTCGCGCGCCCAGTCCCGCAGCGCGGACAGCAGCGCGCACCCGACCTCGTCCAGCGCGAAGGAGTCCGCGGACAGCTCTGCCTCCCCGTCCACGGCCGTGGCGGGCCCGACGATGTCCTCGGCAAGCCGCAGCAGGACGACCGCGAGCTCCGGGTCGGCTTCCGCCCGTCCGGCGACGGCGGCGCCGCCACCCATCTGCAGCGCCAGGAGGTAGTCGAAGCCGCGCTCCACCTGCTCGGGCGTCAGCGGGGTACGGGGCGGGATCAGGTACGGCATGGAGGTCTCCTCAGATGGGTGGCGCCGCGCTGATCGCGACGACTCCCAGCAGCCTCGGTCGATCACCCTGTGGACAGAGACCAGAGATTTCTCCCTGCTGCGTCCAGGGTGGTCGGCCCGACCACGAACCCGACCGCACCCCCTTGTCGACCTCTGCTACCGCCCCGACCACGCCCCCTTGTCGACTTCTGCTGCCGCCCGGCCACGGCCGCGTTTCCCCTAGACAGGGTCCGCTACCGCCCCCCGTCAGACCGCGGACAAGGGGGTCGGCCGCACGCTGTCCGTCTCCCCGACCACCCTGGCCGGGGCCGCGAAGGAGACAAGACGATGACGACCACCCACCCGAGGACCGGGCAGCGGGACCGCATGGGCCGCTCACACGGGGAGGCCAGCCCGGGGCGGTCACGCCCAAGGGGGGTCCCTGGGCGCCCACTTCAAAGGCCCCTCGGGAACCCCCTTTGGAGCCCGACACCCCCGCACGAAGGAAAACCCCTAGTCAGAGGCATAATCGGCGCGAAAAACGCGCCGTCACAACCCTCTTATCTCCTCTATATGTCTGTAGTGGAGGAGATCATCGGGTTCCGGGGGGCCCGGACGCCCTCCCAGGCCGGGCGCGGCCAGCGGCAGCAGCCGCGGCGGTCGGTCGGCGGCCGGTCGCGAGCAACGAGGGAGAGGGAGCAGGGCTGATGACGGGGAAGCGGAAGACCAACCCGGCGGGGTCGACGAACAGCTATCGCGGCGACGTGCTGCGCGTGCTCGGAGCGCTGAAGGTGGCCACGGCTGATCAGATCCAGCGGATCGGCGCCCCGCACCTGACTCACCGGCACGCCGACAAGGCGACCCCGTCGAAGCGGAAGCAGGCCCGCACCGCCTCACACACGGGCGCGCTCTCCGACATGCGCAAGCACGGCCTGTCGGAGAACGGCGGCTCCACCGAGACCGGCGACTCCCTGCGCAACCTGACCCTCAAGGGCCTGGAGGCCGCCTCCTACGAGCTGCGGCGCCCGGTGACGGAGATGGGCTCCACCGCGCGCGGCGCGGGCTCCAGCGGGGCCTCTCACCCGATGGCCGTCAACGAGACCGTGATCGCGATGCTGCGCCCGAAGCCGAACATGGCCAAGCTCGCCGACGACCCGCCGCACGTCCAGGCCGCCGCCCAGGCCGCCGTCGACGGACCGGACGGCATCGGCACCATCGCCTCGTACTGGACCGAGGTCCCGCTGCCGGCGACCGGCACCTGGAACGCGCCCGGCAAGGGCGGCGCCCAGGCCGACCTCGTGCTCACCGCCCCGCAGGACGGGGTGCCGCTGCTGTTCATCGAGGTCGACAACTGCCACGAGACCGCGGAGGAGCTCGCTGCGAAGCTGGAGAAGTACGCACGCTTCTTCAAGCGGAAGGCGAAGGACACCGACGGCAAGGAGCGCCCGATGTGGCGCACACGCTGGACCGCACCCGAGGCTCCGTACGGGGAGGCGCCGCACCCGCCGGTGCTGCTGGTGTTCAACCACATCGGGGAGCGGAACCCCAACCGCACCGTCCCGCGCCTGCAAGAGCTGACCCGTCACCTGTGGCAGGGGGAGCGGCAGCGGGGCGGCCACCATCTCTACGACCGGAAGATCCCGATCATCGCGGTCGGGTTGAAGAACCTCCGCGAGCACGGCCCGTCCGGCGCCGTGTTCGCACGCTTCGGTCGTGCTCACCCGCAGCCGCTCCTGGAGGCGATCGGCAACCCCCGCTTCGAGGCTGCCCAGGCCCGTGAGGCAGAGGAGGCCAGGACCCGGGCGGCGGCGTACCAGGCAGACCGACGGCGGGCAGCACAGGAGCAGGCGGCGAAGCAGGCCGCTGAGCGCGAGGCCCGTCGCCCCGTGTGCACCGGCTGCGGGACGAAGTTCACCGACGCCCGCTGGGACGCGGTACAGCCGAAGGACTGGGGCACCCCGAAGGACTCCCACCCGAGCCTGTGCGACGGCTGCAAGCAGACGGCCACCGCGGCCGCCGCCAGTCCGGCGGCCGGGACGCGGGGGCGCCAGGAGCAGCCGCACACGGACGTGGACCCTCACGAATTCCGGTGGAGGACCGAGCGCCCTCGCTGCTCTCAGTGCGGTGCGGCCTTCACTGACGAACGGTGGAAGGAGGCGGACCGCATCACCGGCTGGGGCGAGAAGGACCCCCACCCGACGCTGTGCGGGACCTGCAACCAGCGACACGAGACCGACGGGTACGACGCCTGGGGCCTGACGCCGCCCGAGCCGGAGCCGGAGCAGCAGCCGGCTGTGCCCGAGCAGAAGGCCACCGGCTGGCTCTCGCGCCTGCGCCGCTGAGCCGGGGACGCCGCCGGCGGCCGGGTACACGTACCGGTCTGCCGCCCGGCTGCCGGTTCGGCTGACCCGACGACAGCGGGGCCGGACAGGATCACCCTGCCCGGCCCCGCTGCTCGTTCCCGGCTGCTCACCGGCTGAGTCGGATGCGCGGCCCCCACGCGAACTCGAGGTCGTCCAGGAAGACGGTCTCCAGCTCCTCCTCCCACCGACCGCGCAGCAGGAACGGCGCGGCCTCCATCCGCTCCAGGATGACCAGGGTCTCGGGCTGACCGACCAGCGCGTACCGGCCGTGCGAGGCGGGCCTGCTGCCCGGCCCGTACGCGCGCAGCAGCTCCTCCAGGCGGGCGCGGTGGTCCTCCACGAACGCCTCCAGGCGCTCGATGTACCCCGCGCGTTCGTCGTTGGCCACCGCGCTCAGCGCGGCGTCCAGGAAGTCCGACCCGTCCGGCCAGTGGCGTGTCCCCGGCGCGGCCACCGCCCACGGGAAGCGTTCCGCCGCCGCCAGGACGTCCGTCGCCTCCAGCGGCGGCACCGGGGCCGGGACGGGTTCGTCCGCCGTCGTCGCCTGCGGGGCGGGGGAGGCCGCCTGCTGGACGTGGGCGAGCAGCATGGCGCTGGAGGCGGCGCGCCCGCGCCCCGCGTGGGCGGTGGTGTCGGCGATGCGCAGCAGGTAGCTGGCGACGTCGCGGACCCCGGCGAACCAGCCGTCCTCGAACCGCGGCTCCGACTTGTGCGGGGGACTGCTCTCGGAGATCCAGGTATGGGCGCCGGCCACCGCCCCGGCCTCCAGCTTCGCCACGATGTCGTCGGCCTGCTCGTGTCCGATCCCGACGGCGGCCAGGGCCTGGAAGACCGTCAGCCGCGCCGCCGTGGCCTCGTGCTGGTGGTGGCCGATGGCGGCCAGCTCCTGGCCGTACGCGTCGGCGTCGTGCTGCTCGGTGCTCACGGGGTGCCTCCCTTGTCTGCTCGGGTGCGGTGGGCGACCCAGTCCGGATCGCGTACGGGCACCGGCACCGTGGTGTCGGCGGCGGGGGTGCGCATGATGCGCCAGCTGGTGAGCGGCGCGGAGACGACGTGGACCAGGACGACGACGGCCTGCCGCACGACGCCGCCCCGGACCCACGCCCCGGCGTGGCGGACCTGATCGGCTGCCCAGTCACCCGCCCGCCGCCACGGGCGCAGCCGTCCGAGCAGATAGCCAGCCGCGAGCGCGGCGGCCGCGATGACGACGACGTCCACCATCAGGACCACCGCATCCCGACCTTGGACAGCTGCTCCACCCGCTCCGGCGACAGCCCGGCGGCCCGACTCCGCTGGTTGTTCACCCACGCCCCCAGCCGGTACTGGTCCTCCTGGCCGTCCTCGGAGAGCACGGTCTCCACGTGCTTGCGCGGCACCTTGAGGTGCCCCTCGCGCTCGAAGAACTGCCGGGCGGCACCGAGGTGGGCGTTCCACTTGTCGGCCTGCGTACGGGGCCGCTGCGGCTTCTCCTCTTCGGGCGCGGGCTCGATCCCGAGGACCTGCTCGCACATCCACTGCTGCACGGTCGTGAGCTGGTCCCACCCGTACCGCACGGACTGCACCCACCGCCCCAGGTCCTCGCCCTGGCGTACGACGTCGCCCGCCTCGGTGGGCAGCGTCCCGCCCGCGTCCAGGTGCATCCGCACCAGGTGGAAGGCACGCTGCCAGGTCACCGGCCAGGCCGGGCACCAGGAGGCGTCGATCTCCTCCAGCTGCTCGCGCCGCTCGGTCGACAGCGCCCCGGCCGACGACTGAACCGGCAGCCCCTCGGCACGCCGACGCTCGTTCTCCGCGGCCTTCCGGGCGGCGGCCCGCGCGTTCTTGAGCCAGATGCCCACCGCCGCGCCCTGGAAGGTGGCGTCCAGCGGCGCCAGGAGGTGCCCGTTCTCGGCAGCCCACCCGCGCGCGGCCGTGAGGCCCTCCTCCCAGGCGACGTCGAAGTGCGACCAGATCATGCCGAGCTTCTCCAGCTGGGCGACGCGGTCCTCGTCCATCTCGTCGCGGGCGTAGAACCGGCGCGCATCGGCGGTCCACTGCCCCAGCGGGAAGCCCGCGAGCGAGGCCGGCCACCCCTCGCCTTCGGCCTCCTGGCCGTCGACGGCGGCGGGCACGCGGAACGTGAACGGCACCCGCAGGTCGCCGTGCACGCGGGCGTAGATCACGGCCGCTTCCACGCCGCGCCGCCAGTGCTCGTGTTCCGGGTTGAGGACGCGCAGGTTGATGAACGCGGCGAGGGCGGCCGGGTCGCGGGGCGTACTGAACTTCAGCAGGGCCTTGGCAGGGGCGCTGACGCCTCCGGAGCCGTCGCCGCTCCCGCCCGTGCTCTTCGCGCTGGTGTCCTTGCTGACGGGCTTGTAGCGGCTCGGGGCCTGCTGCTCCGCGAGGGTCTCCACGATCCTGGCGTCGTGGGCTCGCAGCGCCTCCAAGAGCTTGGCGAGGCCGCCGAACGCCCGGCTCGTGAGCATGTTGTCGGCCGTCTCCCCGGGCCCGAGCAGGACCGGAACGACCAGGCTGGCCATCTTGCCCTCGCCCGGCTGCATCCGCAGCGCCCGGCCGACGGCCTGGACGAGGTCGGGCATCGAGCCGCGGACGTCGGCCCAGTAGACGGAGTCGCAGTTCTTGGTGTCGACGCCCTCGCCCAGGACCTTCACCGAGCACAGGAAGCACTTCTCCACGACGGTGCCGTCCGTGGCGATCCCGGCCGCGAACTCCCCGAGGAGCCGGCGGCGGTGGAGCGGCTTGTGGTCGCCGCACAGCCAGTCCGCCCAGATCGTCTTCGGGTACAGCGCGGGGTCGGAGGCGTGCAGCTGCGCGGCGACGTCCGGAAGGCCGGCCGCGAACGCTTCGGCTTCCTTGACGACGTGGTGGAAGACGAGCGTGCGCCGGAAGCCCTCTTCGGCGGACGCCTTCACCAGCGCGGTCTGGAGCGCGGCGAGCCGGGCCCCGCGGACCTCTGCCGAGCGGCCTTCGGCGCCCAGGAGCTGCGCGGCCTGGAGGGCGGTGTCGGTGACGTCCACGCATACGACCTGGTAGGGGGCACAGATTCCCCGGTCGATGGCCTCCGAGAGCGTCAGGGTGAAGCAGCGACTGCCGAAGGGGCCCTCGGGGTCATCTTCCATGCTCGCCACCAGCTCGCCCGGGGCGCCGGCCTCGTCCTCGTCCCCGAGCTGCCACAGCCGCGGCGTGGCAGTCATGTAGAGGCGGCGCAGGGACGGGATCTTCTGGTTGTCGTGGACGACCGCCCACGGCTTCCCGATCCGGCCCGAAACGCGGTGGGCCTCGTCCACCACGATCAGGTCCCAGGCTGCGAGGCCCCCGGCGTGCGCCCGCTCCAGCGTGCCCAGCCCGAGGCTCGCGTACGTGGCGTACACGGTCACCTTCTCCAGGCCCCGCGTCCACTCCACCAGCTCGTCCACGTCCGTGGTGTTGGGGAAGGACACCTCCTCACCCCGCAGCGAGGACACCCCGATCATCGGCCCCCGGCGGCCCCCCTCGCGCCACGCGGCCTCGGTCTGGGCGAGCAGGTCCAGCGAGGGCACGAGCACCAGCACACGGCCCGCGTGGAGCTCCTCCGCGCTGCGGACCGCCACCCGGGTCTTCCCGGACCCGGTCGCCATGATCACCTGTGTCCGAAGCCCACGCTCGGGCACAAGCGATCTTGCAGGCAATTCGAGGGCGCGCACGACCGCGTCAATGGCTTCTCGCTGGGCTGCCTCGCGCTGGTCAACGCGGTTAGTGGTCGACATATCCGTCTGCCTTCTCGTGGATGCCGTCCGGTCGACTGGAGCGGCGGGAAACGGGAAACCTGCACCTAGAGAGCCTGTGGAGAGCTAGGGTCGAACTGGCGCGGTCGGCTTGTGGCTCTGCCTCACCGATCACTGGTCGGGCCGTGTGGTGGATCTCGAAAACCTCTCGGAGCGCTCCGGGGTGGGGTGCTCTGAGTCCAGAGTCTATCCCCCTACCAAAAAAGAGACACACCGAATCCCGAGATTCCCCCTAACGTGGCCGAAAGCTGTTAGTCTTGCCTTATTGCAAGCCCCCGAGTGACCTTGACGGCCCCTCAATCCGTACGCCCGCCCCGAGAGGCCGGCCCCCGTACTTCCTCACC
>NZ_JBIBHG010000022.1:0-33209 GCF_042956885.1 Streptomyces sp. NPDC008163
CCGCTACGACAAGACCGCCACCATCTACCTCGCCGGACTCCACATCGCCGCCATCTACATCTGGTCAGCAAGATGATCCGAAAGAAACTGCCTAGGGGGTGTCTTGCCGATCAGGGCCGATCAGGCCGCGGCGTCTGGTGCGGTGCATCGCAAGGCGCCGGAGCGTCTCGGCTGGGGTCTCCCCTGCTCGAACGGAGTTGGGAGCTTGGGGAAGGAGCTATGGGGGCGTTTCGGCAACGCCGCGAGGTGCCGTGCCAGGCGTCGCGGACCCGGCCCTGATCGGCAAGACGCCCCCTAGCGCGGCGATAGGAGTTGCCTGTTGCTCTCCCGTGACCTGGCCGAGGCATCGTTCTGCCGGGAGGTCGTAGCAGGTCCCACTGAATGTCGCTCACGTGCGGCGGGAGTGCAGCGACCGCGGAGCGGGGTGAGGGTGTCGGCATCGATGTCGCCCGGACGGGGTGATGCGTGCGAACGTGCCGCTGCTGGTGATGGTGGTGATGTTCATGCTGGCGCGCCCCCTTCCGGGGGTTGGAGAGCCCAAAGGCGAAGCACCTCCGTGGGGAGCCGGGACGATGACAACCGGCCGGATGCCCGGGATGGGGGAAATGCCGACTCCCTGAGAGGCCGTCACCCCCTGGAGAGTCGAGTGGCCGTCGGTCTCGTTGTCACCCACCGCCGCACACTCGTACCCCCTGACGCGAGAGCCTCACGTCCGCGCCTGGGCCCTCAGTCCTGGCCACGGACAATAGTGGGCTGCTCGGGCAGGGCCTCATTCTCCTCCCCTTCGGCCGGGAGGGAGACCGGCGCCGTCGCCGGCTCGCACGTACGAACCGGATCGCCCTCCATATGCACACTGGTGATCAGACCGTTCTCTGCCGCATTGCTCACTGCGGACCCTCCTTCGTGTCAGCCGGGCGAATACTGCCGTCCCACTCGTACGGCTACCCCGCCCTCTCCGCCTCACCAGAAGCCGCCCGGCAGAGCGTGTTGCGACTCGCGCGCCCCCAGCGGACAGCGGGGAAAGTACTCCGCAGTACGGCCGTTCCGGGTAAAAGGGTGTTGCGAAAGTGCCCGTCCCAGCCACTCGTTGCGCCGCGGGAGGTCACCGGGCGGACCGGCCCTTATCACGACGGACAGCGGCTTGCCCCCACGGGGTAAGGTCCTGCAAGTGGAGATCATGGACTTGACCGCACTGGAACGTCGCCTCTGTCAGGCCTTCCCCCGCGGGGAACCGATCGACCTCCGCCAAGCCCAGGACGAGGACCCGGAGGATCCCCGCGCATGGGGTCCCGAGCGAACAGTCCGCGCCGAGGTCATCCGCACCCTTCTCCTCAGCGATCCGTCCGACCCCGGCGAAGTGCCCGCACTCCACCTCACCGGCGCCCGAATCGTCGGCGTCCTGAACCTCCAGTATGCGGAGATACCCCACCCCGTCCGCCTCACCGTCTGTCTCTTCGAGCAGACGCCGCAGTTCCACGGAACACAGACCAGCCTGCTCGACCTCAGCTCGTCACGCCTCCCCGCCCTCAGGGCCACCGCCATTCGCGTCAATGACGTCCTGCGGCTCACCGACTGCCGCATCCCCGGGACCGTGCAGTTGGGCGGCGCTCAGGTCACGGGCGGAATCTTCCTCGACCGCGCCCGCCTCGGTGTCGACGGCGAGCCCGCACTCGAGCTCAGCCAGGCTTCCGTCGGCAACGACATCTGGGCGCCCGGGCTCGTGGCACTGGGCGAGATACGCCTGGAATCTGCCCGTATCGAGGGCACTCTCGACCTTGAGGACGCCCACATCAAGAACCCAGCGGGCGATGCCCTCAACGCCGCTCACCTCACGGTCGGAGCAAGACTCAACGCGGGCGGCCTCCACGCCGAAGGCCGGGTCAGGCTCACCGCGGCCAAGGTCACCGGCTGGCTCACGTTCATCGAGGCCCGGCTCCGCAACCCGGGAGGTGTCGCACTGGGAGTCAGCAGCTGTGAGGCAGCCGGGTTCTCGCTCTGGGACGCGGCCCCGGTCTCCGGCGGCGTCAAGATGCACTACTCCAACTTCAAGGTCATCCACGCCAAGCCCGAGGTCTGGCCCACCACCGTGCGGCTGGAGGGTCTGACGTACGAGACCCTCGCTCCGCGCCTGCCCGCCGCACAACGACTTGCCCTGCTTGAGCGGGACGAAGACGGCTTCGTTCCTCACGCCTACGAGCAGCTCGCGGCCGTGTACCGCCGCGTCGGTGACGACGCGGAAGCCCGTGCCGTCCAGCTCGCCAAGCAACGCCGGCACCGCACCACGCTGCCCTGGTACGGAAAGCTCTGGGGCCACCTCCAGGATGCGACCGTCGGCTACGGTTTCCGCCCTACCCGTGCCATGGCGTGGCTCTTGGCCCTGCTGCTCCTCGGCTCCGTCGCCTTCGCTCTCCACCACCCGCTCCCGGCCGAGCGCGGCAAAGGTCCGGAGTTCAATCCCGTCGTCTACGCCCTCGACCTGCTCCTGCCCATCGTCGACTTCGGCCAGGACAAGGCATTCACTCCGACTGGCCTCTACCAATGGCTGTCCTATCTCCTGATCGCAGCAGGCTGGATCCTCGCCACGACCGTCGCCGCCGGGGTGACCCGCAATCTCAACCGCCCATGACCCGCCCTGCTTGGGAACCGCGATTTCGTGGATCCCGAGCAGGGCGGTCCGGCGTCGTTTCCGCATCTCGCGACAGGTCCTGGAGGGCACGGTCGCTTCGTAGCAGACGGCAAGTTTGTCGTATCTGGTGGCAACCGGGAGTCGGCGAGGAAGTCCGCCGCAGCGCACAGATCACCGGCCTTCAACGCCGGCAACTCGTAATCACGTGGCGCACCCTCGGACTCGCCGTAACCGGTGGAATCGAACGACAGCGCCGCATAGCCACGAGCGGCCAACTCCTGTGCGGAGCGGTCGGTCATCTGCTCCTGGACCGAGGTACAGGTACTGGCGACCAGCACGCCTGCCGCCGTAGCGGCCGCATCGGCGTCGGGCAGAAAGAGACTGCCTGCGAGCTTGCCCCGGGCGCCGACGAAGCTCACCTGTTCACGTACGGGCACGTGTCACTCCTGGAGGGGAGAGGGTTGGGATGCGCACACGCTGTCATCCGGGCGTCGCGTCATACAACACCCGATTTTTCAAGGGGAGTTGAGCCGAGTCAAACCTGTCCCAGCAGAGAGTTCGTGCCGGGATCCGCAGCCTGCGGAAGAACCGTCACGGGGAGCCAGGTCGAGCTGCACCGATCGCGTCCGGCCGCGAGTACCGTCTGAGCGGCCGGTGACTCATATGGACGCTTGCGTGAACGTGGTGATCTACTGCGCGCCATGACGACTGTGACAAAGCTTCAGCCCGGCCCTGTCATCGACGAGATCCGCCGGCTTCTGACCGAGCACTATGTCTTCCCAGGCGTAGCCGGGCAGCTCGCCGAGCTGCTGCAGGAACGGCTCGCCGGAGGCGCCTACACAGGTGCCGAGGCCGAGGAGCTCGCGCGCCTGGTCACCGCGGACCTCCAGTCCGTCAACGGCGACCGACACCTGAGCCTGCAATACCACGCAGACCAGGTGCCCGCGAAGAAGGGTGCGGCGGTCCTGGAATCCATCCGCAGGGACTTCGAGACCTCGCTGGGCGGTGTGCCCCGGGTGGAGCTGCTCGACGCAGGAATTGCCCTGCTGGAGCTGGCACCCATGCTGTTTCCGCTGGAGGGGGCCGCCGAACCTTTGAGCGCCGCGCTCACCCTGGCCTCCCGCGCCCAGGCGCTGATCGTGGACCTGCGGGGCAACCGGGGCGGCGACCCCGACGCCGTCGCCTTCGTCTGCAGCCACCTCCTGGACGAACGCACCCACCTCAACTCCATGTACTGGCGTGACGGCGAACGAACTGAGCAGTCCTGGAGCCAGCCGCACGTCTCCGGCGCCCGCTTCGGCGGAAGCAAACCGCTCTACGTCCTGACCAGCAACCACACCTTCTCCGCAGCCGAGGAACTGGCCTACGACCTCCAACAACTCGGCCGCGCGACGGTCGTCGGCGAGCACACCCGCGGGGGCGCACATCCAAGGGAAG
This sequence comes from Streptomyces sp. NPDC008163, assembly GCF_042956885.1. Classification (NCBI taxonomy): domain Bacteria; kingdom Bacillati; phylum Actinomycetota; class Actinomycetes; order Kitasatosporales; family Streptomycetaceae; genus Streptomyces; species Streptomyces sp. NPDC008163. Next base: position 4,064 of record NZ_JBIBHG010000022.1, read on the forward strand.
GGTGGACAGTGCACCCGCATCTGGAGGCCTCCATCCCCATCGGCCGTGCCATCAACCCCACCTCCGGCACGAACTGGGAAGGCACCGGAGTACAGCCCGACGTCCCCTGCGCTGCCGCGGACGCACTCGACCGGGCTCAGACCCTGGCCCGCGCCTCGCTGGCCGACTGATCGCCCGCCAGCCCAGCGCGCAGCCCCTCCGCCCATCGATCGGCTGCTGTCCGGCCTTGCGATGCTCCCGCCACCTCGGCCAACATCGCCACCGCTCGGAGGAGTTACCGTGAACCCGATCCAGAACCGCCGCCCCATGGCCGCCTCCACTTCGGGAAGCCGCCGAGCAGCGGATCACCGAGGGCGTGATGGTGGTCCGGGCGATGAAGGAGACGCACAGCGGCCCCGGCGGCCCCGGCGCAGCGAGTGCCTCTCGGAATCCGCCCATCCAGGCCCCTCCCACGGCCGCCAGGTGTTCCGTTCACTGAGGTGGTCGAGAGGTACCGCGGGATCTGCCGACCCTTCTCCTTCTCCTACGGGGCTGGGCGCCCTTGACTGGAGTACGGCGTCGGAGGATGCGGTCAGGGGCCGGTGCGGATGAGGGGTGTCTGTTCCACCGTGCGGGCCATGGCTCGGTATCCGGCGTCGTTGGGGTGCTTGTGGTCGCCGCTGTCGTAGGCGGGGTTGAGGCGTTCGTCATCGCCTGGTGCTGACAGGGCTCGGTTGAAGTCGGCTACCGCGTCGAACTCGCCGGAGGCACGAATCCACTGGTTGAACTGGCGGATCTTGGCGACGGAGGTCGAGTTGTAGTACTCGGCGCCCTTCATCGGGAGGAGTGTTCCGCCGATGACCTGGATGCCCCGGGCGTGTGCGCGGCGGATCAGGTTTCGCTCGACGGCGATCAGTTCGTCGACGGAGACGTCCGGGTCGGGTTTGTAGGTGGGCAGGTCGATCTCGCTGTAGCCGATGTCGTTGAGGCCGCCCAGAAGCGCGACGGTGCCGACGCCGGGCTTGTCCAGTACGTCGCGCTCGAAGCGGGACCAGGCGCTGTCGCCGAACCAGGACGAGTCGTGCAGCAGCAGGTTGCCGCCGATCCCGGCGTTGAGGACGGGGCGCGCTTCACCCTTCGCGGCCAGGGCCTCGGCGAGTTCGTCCGGCCAGCGGTTGTTCGCATCGGTGGTGGAGCCGAAGCCGTCGGTGATCGAGTCGCCGAAGGCGACGACGGCCTTGTGGTTGTCCGCCCGACCCGACGCACCGCGGCGACCGCGTACCTCGATGTCGGTGAGGTAGTACAGGGATGCGGAGGTCTCGGTGAAGGCCGCTCCCCCGGTGTCGGTCAGGTGGTCGCCGTCGGCGCGGAAGCTGGTGGCGTATGCCTGGTCGTGGAAGGTGGCCGCGCCGGTACGTCCGCTCAGGTAGAGCGTGACGGCCAGGCTCTGCAGTTGCCCGACGGCCATGTTCACCGCGTCGCTGCTGAGTTGCTCGCCGACCGGGATGGTCGCCGAGCGTTTGCCTGCGAAGGTGACGGTGCGGGAGCTACGGGGAGGCACGGCGGCGGCTTCGCCGGCCGGCGCCACCGTGGCTCCCGTGATGCGCAGCGGTGAGGTGCCGTATCGGTTCGACAGCCGGATGCGCACCTGGTCCCCGGGAGCGGTGATACGGACAACCTGGCGGATCGTGTGGTTGTGGAAGCCCTCCTCACTCCAGTTCTTCTGGAAACTGGCGCTGGAGCGCTGCGGGGAGGCGGTCCAGGCCTCGGGCCACTGCCGATCGGTCGAGGCCGAACCGGCCGGCGTGGAGGAAGCGGTGTTCACATTGAGGGTGACCGCGGCGAGAGCGGTGACTGCGACGATGGCGAGACCACGTCTGAATGAGCGCATGACGAAGAACCCCTTCACAGAGGAATGGAGCACTGAGGACAGATCGGAGGGTCCCGGCGAGCTGACAGCGGCACTCGCGAAACCGGGGGTTTCGGCTCCCGACGCACGCACCGCCACTCGTCTACCAGGGCTGCGACAAGTCTTGTGAATGCAGTGACCAGGAACAATGACGATTCGCTGAAGCGACGTGCCGCCCAGCTAAACATGCATGAGCTTCACCGTCGCTACCAACGCAAAGGCGAGCACTTCCTCGCCTCGCCGGCACTGCGGTCACGCTCCTCAGCTGCCACCGCCTCACTCGAAACGGGGCGGGCTCAGGTCTCGGATCAACCGACGCGTCCCAGCGGCAGCTGCGCATAGCCCCCTTCCCGGAATACGAACACGGTCGGCTCCGTGTCGTGCTCATGACGCAGAAAGCCCCCGTATCCCGGGACGGCGATGTGTGGTGCGACCAGACCCAGCAGGGCGTCCAGCATCAGCAAATTGTCATCGACCCAGTAGTTGCGCGCGAAGAGTTCCCACATGTGCTCGCCCCATTCGTCCGCCATCGACTCCGAACGGCGCAGGACTGCCCGGTCTCCTCCTGGTAGTCGGCTGCCAGGGTGCGCAAGGAACAGCGGCCAAGGATGTTCCTCCTCATCCAGGTCTTCCGGACAGTCGGAGATCATGCCCAAGTGCCAGCGACAGGCAGCCAGGACGGACTCTGGTACGTCCGACGCAGGAAACAGGACAGGACGATCTCATAGCGCTCACTCATGGCCCGCATTATGGGTGCCCGCACTGACATCGCCAGCTCTTCAGGAGGGATCGGGCCGTGTCCACAGCAATGCCGCGAGCCCTTGCCAGGACCAGGAACAGCCGTGCCCGCGAAGGCCCCGGGGCAGGATCGGGCCGTGACGGAAGCGCTCTGTAAACTCCGCCGCGGCCGCGCCTGGCGTGGACTCGTGGACGTGTGACGGCCGCTGCGACGCTCTGAGAGCATGACGGGATGGAAAGCGCGCGACAGACCGTCAGTTCCGGCTCACCCCTGGAGCCCCACATCGGCTTTTCCCGAGCAGTGCGCAAAGGGAAGCATGTCGCGGTCGCCGGCACCGCGCCCATCGGGGACGACGGGAAGACAGTGGGGCCGGGGAGCGTCTATGAACAGACTGTGAGGTGCCTGGATATCGCTGAGGCCGCACTGGAGAAAGCGGGCGCGACGCTGAGCGACGTCGTGCGGACCCGCGTCATGCTCACGGACGTGACCCGGTGGAAGGAAGCCGGGCAAGCGCACGGAGAACGGTTCGCCTCGATCCTCCCGACCTGCACTTTCGTAGAAGTCTCACGTTTCATCGATGCCGACTGGCTCGTCGAGCTGGAGCTCGACGCCATCATCGACTGAGGTTCACCGAGAATCGGCATGCCGGCTTGGTCTACGTGGAGTTGCGGTTGGCGAGGGCCAGGATGCCACTGAGTGGGCAGGGTCTCGATGTAGCTGTCGGTGACCTTGATGCCAGTTCCTCGAAAGCCGAGGCCAAGCTTCAGGGGGGCTCGGTGCGGGCGGTGGACGGCGCGTCGCGGAACGGATGGTAGCCGCAGTAATCGACTTCACCGCCGCGATCGACCGCGTCGCCGCCGTCGGCGGCATCGTGGTGGACCACGCAGTCATCCAGCAGCTTGTACGCCGGCGCTGCGATCCTCTGGAACGGCTCAGCCCCCACGGAAGTGAGGTTCTGGACCTGGTCGCACAGGGACAATCCAACGCGGGGCTGGCTGCCGGACTGTTCATCAGCGAGCCCGCGGTAAACAAACACACTGGCAGCGTCTTCGCCAAGCTCCACCTGCCCACCGGCACCGAGGGCGACCGTCGCGTACTGGCCGGCCTCGCTTGCCTCCGAGCCGGACACGTAGGTGACTCCAGCCGGTCAGGAATCGAGAAGCCCCGGCACCGGGACGGCCTCTAGCGTGATGTTCATGGAAACCAACACCGCCACCAAGGCCACGGCCTCCCTCTCCTCCGTCACCCTCACAGTGGCTGACGTCGAGGAGGCCCGCCGCTTCTACAGCGCCTTCGGCGTGGACACGTACGTAGGGCTGCGGACCTCCGAGGAGCCGCCCGGCACCGGTTTCCGGGGCTTTACGCTGGCGCTGACCGTGTCCGGGCCCGCCACCGTCGACGGCTTCGTCGCCGCGGCGGTCGATGCCGGGGCCACCGTGCTGAAGCCGGCCGCGAAGTCGCTGTGGGGGTACGGCGGCGTCGTACAGGCCCCGGACGGGACGATCTGGAAGATCGCGACCTCGTCCAAGAAGGACACCGGGCCCGCCACCCGCGAGATCGACGAGCTCGTGCTGCTGCTCGGCGTCCAGGACGTGAAGGCCACCAAGCAGTTCTACGTGGACCGGGGCCTCACCGTCGGCAAGAGCTTCGGCGGGAAGTACGCCGAGTTCGCCCCCGGCGACTCCGACACCGTCAAGCTCGCCCTGTACAAGCGCCGCGCCCTCGCCAAGGACCTCGGCGTCGCCGACGAGGACTGCCGCGCGCACCACGTCGTCCTCGGCAGCACCGGCCATGCCTTCACCGACCCGGACGGCTTCGCCTGGGAGCCCACCGCGTCGACCGCAGCCGACGAGGGCTGATCCCGGTCCCCTCCCCCGCACCAGCCCTATTCCGTACGAGAGGAACCCCAGCCATGGCATCCACGAAGTCCTCCGAGAAGTACAGCGGATTCACCGCCGAGGAGCGGGCCGCGATGAAGGAGCACGCCAGCGAGGAGAAGAAGGCGGCTTCCCGGCGCGGCGCCTCCCGGGCCGAGAAGGAGGCGGCAGCGGAGCAGGACGTCCTCGCGAAGATCGCCGAAATGGGTGACACCGACCGCGTACTCGCCGAGCGCATCCACAAGATCATCACAGAGGCCGCTCCGGAGCTGGCGCCGAAGCTCTGGTACGGCATGCCGGCGTACGCCAGGGACGGCAAGATCGTCTGCCACTTCCAGAGCGCGGAGAAGTTCAAGTCCCGCTACGCGACGCTCGGCTTCAGCGACCAGGCCGCACTCGACGACGGCGCGATGTGGCCGGCCGCCTACGCCCTGACCGAACTGACCTCGCCCGCCGAGGAACAGATCACCGCGCTCGTCCGGAAGGCCGTGCGCTAAGCACTGTTTCTCATCTCCAGGCGGCCGAGGATGCGGCGGGGGGATCGGCTGGGGGCGGGTCGCTGGACGCAGCGGCTGTGCAAGCCATCAGCACGCTGTCCCCCGTTCGCCCCGGCTCGACAGAGGGGCTGATAGTCGACCCCGCTGTCTCGTCCGCCATCACTATGGCCGCCGCCGGTGTGATGTCCTGGCTGCGCCCGGCGGAACCGGCGTACGCGACCTCCCCCGTGGCGGGCATGCTGGGCTCAGTGGCTGACCGTGTCGCTTCTCGCCGACCGCCCCGACTACCTCGGTGTCGTCGCGGTGGTGACCCTCCTGTATCAATCCGGCAGCGCCCTGCTCGTGCGCGGCGTCTTGACCGAACGCATCCACCGCAGCCGCCCGATCGGCGGGGGCGCCGCCGCCGTCACCGTCGGCCTCCTCGCCCCCACCCTCGCCTCCCGGGAAAAGCCCGGCATGCCATCCAGCCCTGGGGCACCGGCCCTGGACGACGATGAATGGCGCGCCTGGATCGCGGACAACCACAATCTCGGCGGCCTGAGCGTCGATGATGCGTCCAGTCACGCAGATGGGGCGGCGAAGAATTCCGCAAGAGAGGATGCGAGCGCTTCTGGAGCCTGTTCGGCCACGTGATGGCCGGAGTCGATGCCATGGCCGCGTACATCCGGTGCCCACTGCTGCCAGATCTTCACCGGGTCCCCGTACAAGTCCTCGAGATCGTCCCGGAGCGACCAGAGAATCAGCGCCGGACACCGCAGTTGCTTCCCCGCCGCGCGGTCGTCCTCCTCGTGCTGTCGATCAACGGTGAGGCCGGCCCGGTAGTCCTCCAGCATCGCCCGCACAACGTCGGGGTTTCTCGTCGCCGCCCGCCACTCGTCGTAATTTTCCTGCCCCATGCTCTGAGGGTCACCGCGGTACCAGCTGTCCGGATCAGCGTTGATGACCCGCTCGGGGATGTCCGGCTGGGCGAAGAAGAACCAGTGCCACCACTGCGTGGCGAACTCGGTCGTGATGCGAGAGAGGTGCTCGGTGACGGGCAGACCGTCGATCAGCGCCACCCGCGAGACCGCGTCGGGGTGATCGAGTGCCAGCCGCAGCGCGACGCTGCATCCGCGGTCGTGCCCCGCGAGCGCGAACCGGGTATGGCCGAGGGAGCGCATCACCTCGACCATGTCACCGGCGACGGCCCGCTTTGAGTGTCCGGCGTGATCTGCGGTAGGCGCCGGGCCGGTGGACCGGCCGTATCCCCGGAGATCGGGACAGAACACGCTGAAACCGCACCGAACGAGGAGGGGAGCGACGCGATGCCAGGTCGCAGATGTCCGGGGGTGGCCGTGCAGCAGCACCACCGGCGGCCCCTCCCCGCCGTAGCGAAGGAAAATCGATGCTTCGTCAACCTCGACCCGCCTGGTCTCAAAGCCCTCGAACAAGGCTCGAACCGCCCTTCCTCGTTGACATCCCGCCACGGTGCCCCATCAGTCCAGGACAACCCGCACACACGGTCCACCGGCCCACATGCCAAGCAAGCCGGCCCACTGCCGACGCGTACTGAACCAACCCGGCGTTCCTTGTTCCCCGGAGATTCCGTGGACACACTGCCTGATTCGCCGCTGCAACCACGGCCGAAGGCCATCATCTCTGTCCAGCTTCTCGACAGGATCCGCGGCCGACCCGCTACGTCATCGGCGCCCGATAAGGCTGGAAGCGGGCGGGCCGCGCCGTCTGTCGCCGAGCCGGAGGCCGGCTTGCCGAAGGTGAGAATAGAGACCCCGAGGCGGCTCTTTTCGTAGCTGACGTCCTCGATCTCTCCTTGAACTCAGCGAACGGCCCGTCCACGGTCTCCCGGCGCCGAGAGCACGGGCGGCGGGCAACCTGACCACCCTCGGCGGCCTGCACCCAGGACTCAGAGGTCGCTGTCGATTCCGGTCACCGCGGGCGGGCCGAGAGGGGCGTCGGATGCTTCGATTCCTGCCTTTCGCAAGGCTGCGGAAAGAATTCTGCTGGCATTCAGTTCGGCCTCATATCGGTCCCGGGCCTCCACTTCCAGACGGACAGAGAAGGTACCGTCTTCGTTGAGCGTGAGCAGGTCCAATCCCTCACTCTCGCTCACATCCGTGTGCTGCGAAGCCAGTGCGCTCTCCAAGGCGGACCTCGTGGAGTCAGTGATATCGGTGCCAAATGTGCCGGGAACGGTGATGACGAAGTTGGTCATCGCGGCTACCGGTCCCTTTGCTCGAATACGCGCCGCGCCACCACTGCCTCGTCATCCACCAAACCCACCGCGTCGGGCCGTCCGAGCACGGCGCCGCAGTTCTCGCACAGCTTCTCGTCGCCGGCGGGTGTACCGCACGCCTTACAGAATCGTTGAGCCTGTTGGTCTTTTTCTGATGCCACGATGATTCCGTCCTCTGCCGTTTACGAACGGTTACAAAGATCGGGTACCCAGCCGTGGCCCTTTGACTCTCGGCCATTACGTCCCGCGGGAGCCCGTGAAGGCTTTTCGGGCCCAGCGCCGCGGGAGGGCTTCCACACACGCACGCACGCGTGGCTCCTGAAGTCGCCCGGATTCGGCATCGCCACTCCCCCCCGTTACGGGCCGGACCGCCGGTGCCGGGCAAGTCCGGGCCTCGCAGGGCGGCCGGGACGCAGGCGGCTCCTCGCAGCATTGCTGCGGCTGGGGCCCGGGCTGTGCGCCCCACCTACCCTGAATTCCGGACGTGCGCTCGCCGAGTGACGCAGGACGTTGCCGAGTCGATTCTGGTCCAGACCAGAGCATTGACGTGTCCCTGACGCGTCGCTACGCTCCAGAAACCTCCCTGAGAGCGCTCTCAGGATTGCTCAGGGCGTCTCGCACTGGCTACCTCCACAGCACGGCCTTCCGGATGAGGAGTAGAGCTTGTCTGCCAACCTTCTTCACGCGCCCCGCACGCACCGGACCCGCCTTCCCAGGGCGGCCGCCCTGGTCGCCGCGCTCACACTGGCCGGTGGGTGTCTCGTCGCTACCCAGGTCACCGCCGCCACCGAGGCTGCGGCCGTCCCCGCGACGATCCCGCTCACGCTGACCAACAACTCCGGACGCGGCGAGCAGGTGTACGTCTACGTAATCGGCACCGAGCTCTCGTCGGGGCGCCAGGGCTGGGCCGACGCGAGTGGCACCTTCCACCCGTGGCCCGCCGGCGGCAACCCGCCGACGCCCGCCCCCGACGCGTCCATCACGGGCCCGGCCAAGGGACAGTCGAAGACCATCCGGATGCCCAAGTTCTCCGGCCGGGTCTACTTCTCCTACGGGCAGAAGCTGGTCTTCAAACTCACCACCGGCGGGCTGGTGCAGCCCGCGGTGCAGAACCCGAGCGACCCGAACGCGAACATCCTGTTCAACTGGACCGAGTACACGCTCAACGACGCCGGCCTGTGGATCAACAGCACCCAGGTCGACATGTTCTCCGCCCCTTACGCGGTCGGGGTGAAGCGGCCGAACGGCACCACACTGAGTACGGGCCACCTCAAGCCCGGTGGGTACAAAGCGTTCTTCGACTCCCTGCGCAGCCAGTCCGGTGGCTGGGGCGGGCTCATCAGGACCCGCTCCGACGGGACGATCCTGCGGGCACTCGCACCCGGCCATGGCATCGAGGCGGGGGCGCTGCCGGCCTCCGTCATGAACGACTACGTGAACCGGGTGTGGAGCAAGTACTCCTCGCAGACGCTGACCGTCCAGCCGTTCGCGGACCAGCCGAACACGAAGTACTTCGGACGGGTCCAGGGCAACACCATGAACTTCACCAACAGTTCGGGAGCGGTCGTCACCAGCTTCCAGAAGCCCGACTCGGACAGCATCTTCGGCTGCTACAAGCTCCTCGACGCGCCCAACGACCTCGTCCGGGGGCCCATCTCCCGTACCCTGTGCGCCGGTTACAACCGGTCGACGCTGCTGAGCAACCCCAACCAGCCCGACGCGAACGACGCGAACTTCTACAAGGACGCGGTCACCAATCAATACTCCGCCAAGATCCACGCCCAGATGGCCGACGGCAAGGCGTACGGCTTCGCTTTCGACGACGTCGGCGCGCACGAATCGCTCGTGCACGACGGCGACCCGCAGCAGGCGTACATCACGCTGGACCCGTTCAACTAGGCTCCGAACCGTCGGCCATGGGCGGCCTCACGGGAGGTAGGGCCCTGCACCGTAGGCAACCGCCTACGGTGCAGGGTCGCTCTGGTCATCAGGCGGCTGCCTGCAGGCGCCCGTCCTGAAGTAGGGAAGAAAGCCCGAGGTGGGGAAAGAGTTCCTCGGCTGTACGGAACAGTTCCCACTGCTGCGGTCCCAGGCCGGTGACCCTGGTGTGGCGCTGTGGGGTGCCTGCCGGGGTCGGGTCGGTGAGTAGGTGGAGGCCTGCGGAGTCGAGGAAGGGGGTGTCGTTGAGGTCCCAGACGAGCTCGGTCACGTCCCGGGGCAGTGCGTCGATCACGGCACGGAGCTTGGGCAGGGCGGTGTGGTCGATGTCGCCGTGCGGGATGATTCGGGCGGTTGTCGCGTCGATCATCGTGGTGACGTTCATGGCGGGCAGGCCCCCTTCCGGGGGTTGTGAGCCCAAAGGCGAAGCCCCTCGTGGGGAGGGGGGACGACGATGGCGGGAACTGGGAGCCCGTGAAGGGGGCAACACCCAGAACCCGAAAGTCCGGTCCTCCACGGTCACCGGACGGTCTCGCGTCCCCTCACCGTGACACACCCCCACCTCACCCGGCCACCCCCACCCGCGCGGATGTGCTGAAAGGCACTACGGGAGCCATCGGCGGCCGCCCGGGAACGGTCCAGGCCGGCCGCGCCGCGGAGGCCGGCGATTAGGGCCTCTTGCCGAGGGATCCGGGGTTGCCGTCGGCGTTCTCAGCACGCGCCGGAGCGCGGCCCGACGCTGATTGGGGAAGCCCGGAGGGGCGCGGGCTCGGGGCGGCCATCGTGCGGCCTTCCTGGCCCGGATCACCTCGCGTGCGGGTGCCGGTGCAGCAACCTCGTGCCGGGCGCATTCACCACGAGGACGTCACCCTTCGCTGCCAGTACGCCCGCCAGGGCCGCCCGGCGACCGACGGAAACCCCGGATCGTCGGCATGCCTCTCGTGCGCCGTCCTCCTCGTCGTCACATGGGAGCGGGCGCCGTTCAGCGCTTTCGGCGCAGTCGTAGTGCGGCCACCGTTCCCAGGATCGCGCCCACCGCGAGCACCGCGAGGCCCCGTAGCCAGACGTCGCGTTCGATCTGGGTGGCGAGCCCGATGCAGGAGGCGGCGCCCAGGACGGGTACGAGGGTCGGGGCCCTGAAGTGGGCCGGGCGCCCGGGGTCGCGGCGCAGGACGAGCAGCGCGGTGTTGACGAGGAAGAAGACGACGAGGAGCAGCAGGACCAGGGTTGAGGCGAGGGTGGAGACGTCACCGGTCAGCGCGAGCAGCAGCGAGAGAGCGGTCGTCGCGGCGATCGCCGCCCACGGGGTACGCCGGCCCGGAAGCACGGCCGTCAGGAAGCGCGGCAGCAGCCCGTCGCGGGCCATGCCGTACGCCAGCCGCGAAGACATGATGCCGGTCAGGAGCGCCCCGTTGGCCACGGCCACCAGTGCGATGGCGCTGAACAGCCAGGTGGGCACGGACCCGGCGGTGCGGACGACTTCGAGCAGCGGCCCGCTGGACTCGGCCAGCTTCTCCGTGGGCACGGCGGCCGCGGCGGCGGCGCCGACCAGGGCGTAGACGGCACCGGCGGTGATCAGCGCACCGAAGAGCGCCCTCGGGTAGGAGCGGCGGGGGTCACGCGTCTCCTCGGCCACGTTGACGGAGGTCTCGAAGCCGACGAAGGAGTAGTACGCGAGGACTGCGCCGCTCAGTACGGCCAGGACGGGTCCTTCGCTCTCGGTGCCGAGGTCGGTGAGCCTGCCCGGGTCCCCGTCACCGCGCAGCACGATCCAGCAGCCGAGGCCGATCACCAGCAGCAGGCCGCTGACCTCGATGACGGTGGCAACGGCGTTGGCCCGGGTCGACTCGCTGATGCCCCGGGCGTTGAGCAGGGCCAGGGCCGCCAGGAAGACGACGGTCACCAGGACCAGCGGGAGCGTGACGAATTCGGCGAGGTAGTCACCGGCGAACCCCCGGGCCAGGGCCGCCACCGAGACCACCCCGGCCGCGAGCATGCAGAAGCCGGCGACGAACCCGGTGAAGGGCCCGTAGGCCAACGTCGCGTAGTGGGAGGCGCCGCCGGCACGTGGGTACTTCGTGGCCAGTTCTGCGTACGAGGCGGCGGTCAGCAGCGCCAGGCACAGGGCCACCAGAAGGGGCACCCAGACAGCGCCGCCGGCATCGGCCGCGACCTCGCCGACCAGGACGTAGACGCCGGCACCGAGAACGTCACCGAGGATGAAGAAGTAGAGCAGCCAGGTGGTGATGTCCTTCTTGAGGCTCGTCGGGGCGTCCGCGCTCTCGGAGGTGGTTCGGGGAGCTTGCACGGGGCCCGTATACCCGGTGCGTCCCCCGGCAGACGGTCGGGGACGGCTGTGCGACAGCGTGTCGCTCGTTCGAACGGGCGGATGGAGCGGATGGGTCAACCCACGTGTCCGGGCAGGGGCGCGGGGTACGCGTGCTCAGGCGCAGCCGTCCCCGTGCGTATCGATCCTCCGCGGCGGCACTCGCTGCCGCCGGCTTCCCCTGCGAGACCGGACGCCGCACCGACGTGTACGCCGAGGATGTCGGCCTGGACGGCAGTGCGGCCTCGGCCGATGAGCACACCGTGCACACCGGGGACGAGGAAAATGACCAAGGCCGGGAGGACGGACCGCGGTGACCGGGCCCGGACGCGTGGCGGCGGAACCGGCCCCGGCGACGTACAGGGAGGGTTGTGGGTGCTGGGGAGCGAGAAGACGGCGGCCGTGCGGGAGCGGCTGGGGGCGCTGACCTCCGATGTACGCCTCCCCGGCCGGTACCAGCTGGCGCAGTCCCTGAAGGCCGCCGGCGCTGCCGCCCTCGCCTGGGCGCTCACGGGGTGGTGGCTGGCGGCGCCGATGGCACTGATGGCCCCCTGGGCGGCCGTCGCCCTCGTGCAGGGAACCGTCTACCGTTCGCTGCGCTCGGCGGTCGAACTGATCGCGATGATGGCCTCCGGTACCCTGCTGGCCGCGGGCGCGGCGGCGGTCACCGGCAACACCATGACGGCCATGCTCATCGCCCTGCCGCTCACCGTGCTCCTCGGCAATTGGCTGCCGGTCGGTGAGCAGGGACTGTACGCGCCCACCACCGCCCTGTTCGTCCTGGCCTACGGGACGTACTCGCTGTCCGCCGTCGGACACCGCCTGCTCGAAACGGTGGTGGGAGCCGTCGTCGGGATCGCGGTGAACGCGTTCGTCCTGCCGCCGGTGCACTCGCTGCACGTGCGGTCCCTCGCGTGCGCGCTGCCGAGGGACTGCTCACGACTGCTGCGCGAGCTGAGCGAGGGGCTGGTCGAGGAGTACGACGAGGAGCGGGCGGAGCGCTGGCACCGGGCCGCCGGGGAGCTGCCCGGCGCGCTCTCGGACCTCCGCGCGGCGCGCGGCTGGGCGACGGAGAGCTTCCGCTTCAACCCGGGGCACCGGATGCGCCGGAGCACCCCCTCGCCCTCCGAGCAGTGGGACATGCTCTGGGCGCAGGTGGTGAACCAGTTGCTCTCCATCACGCTGACGCTCTGGGAGACCGCATCCGAGCGGCGTGCGCTGCCCCGGCCGTCCGGGCCGTTCCTGGAGGACCTGAGCACCGTGCTGGCCGCCGCGTCGAAGGTCTGCGCCTCCGACGAGACGATCATGGAGCAGGGGCCGGACGACGCATGTCTGAAGGAGCGCGCCGAGCTTCTGACCGGGGCCCGGCGCGCCCTGGCCGAGGCCAAGCGGCATCTGCGCGGGCCGGGCCCCGACGCCGGTGCCTCACTCGGCAGCCTGGTGGCCGGCTGCCAGGCGCTGCTGGACGACCTGACACCCGGCGAGGACGACTCGGTGCGGCTCGCAGGCGGCGCCCGCACCGGCCGGATCTGAGGCGTACGCATGACACGGACGGACCGCATCGCTCAGTCCTGGGGCGCCCCGACGGTCCCGGGAAGGCCCGTACGGGTGGACACCCGTGCCCAACCTGCGCCACCTGGAGTGGTTCCACGACCACGTCCACATCCAGGAGCTCTTCTTCGAGAGGGTGCCCGACCTGGCCGGCGGCGCCGTACGCCCCGGCGCGTCCGACCCCCCGGCCCCGGCCTGAAACTGCGCGCCCGGGCGCCAGCCCTGTGGTGCGTTCGGCGACGGGTGTGCGGTGCACGATGGCTCAACGCTTCGCGCACCCGCGTGTCGTTGCGACCGGAGCATGCTGGCGGACCGGCTCACGGCATGCCGGTGCGGCGGGCCTTGCGATGTCAGTGCAGGACACTGACTGCGCGGGCGATGACGAGCAGGGACGTCATCAGCGCGGCGATGCTCTCGATGCTCATCAGCAGCTTGGCGCGGCTGGAGAGCGGCATGGTGTCGGTGGGGCTGAAGGCTGTCGAGTTCGTCACGGAGATGTACAGGTAGTCCACGAGGGTGGGCACCCAGTCCGAGGAGCCGCTCGCGCCGTCGGCGACCTCTTGGACCGCGTCGTCGTTCTCGTCCTGGGAGAAACGGAAGTCCGCCAGGGGCAGTTCGTCCCGGGGGGCTTGTGTCCGGGCGACGGGACCGCCGCGGTCCAGCTCCCAGAAGGCCAGCCCGAACACGATGATGTTCGTCAGCCACACCTGCAAGGCGGCTGTGAGCAGCGCGGAGCCGTCCTTGATCCCCGCGTGGATCAGTTCGTGGACCAGGATGCTCAGTGCGGTCATGTTGCTGGCCGCGATCACGAACACGAGGGTCAGGGACAGGACGCGGAATGTTTGGGTCTGGCGGGTCAGCCGTCGGGGGTTGATCGCCACCAGAGGGACGAGAAGCAACAGTTCCAGGCCGGGCAGCACGAACCGCGGAGCGACCAGCAGCTGCTGCGGGAGAGCCAGGTAGAGGACGATCGCCACGAGGGTCGCCACGACGGCGGGCAGCCGCGCCTCACCTCGCCGCTCATGACGCGGATGCCTGAACCTCGCCTCCGCCCGGCTCCTCGTCATACGTTCCTCCATCCGCCCCGACTGCTCCGTGATCAGTTCCCTGCCCCGAATCCGCGTCATCGTGCGCGTCGTCGGAGCGCTGGTCACCGTTGCGGCGTACGGCCATGCATCCCCAGCATCCGCCGGTGAGGTCAGCGGCGTTGACTGTATCGGCGCACGGCCCGCACGCCGTCTCGGTGTGCGCCTGCTTGAGCAACGCCGCTGACCGGACGAGTTACTCCCCCGCCGGCTCTCTCACACGTTGAACCCATCTCATTCTGCGACGGGGCAGGGGCAGGGAACCGGTCCGGAGAGATCCGCAGATCAGCCTGCACCGGCCGAGGCCGGCGCCGCATCGGACCGCCCCCGCATGGCAGAACGATGCGTCGGGAGCCACGACTCCGGCTCAGGAGGAAGCGGTCGGTATCTCCGCGTTGGCCTGGGAGCGGGGCGTTTGCGCACCGGGCTGCCCACGTTGACGGTGGTCACTCGTCGGTCGGCGACGGGCTCGTCGTGGTCATTTCGGCCTCGCCGTCGCCAAACACTTCCTGCACGAGTGCCGCGGTCGCCTGCTGGAATGCCGCGGCCATGGACATCGAGGCGTCGTCCACATAGTTGAGCGCCGCGGTGAGGGTCTTGGCGCCGTCCGGGGTGCTGTACATCAGCGCCGCATGGCCTGCCATTCCCCCATTGTGGGTAATGACCTTGCCACCGTCCGGGCCCACGTCCTGGACGAAGACGCCGAGGCCGTAACCGGCCTTGGGGTGCGGCCGGAACATCTCGGCCAGCAGCGGGGCCGAGAGGAGTTTGCCGCCCGTCAATGCGGAGATGAAGGTGTGAAGGTCGTGAGTGGTCGAGATCATGTCGCCGCCGGTGGAGATCCACGAGGGGTTCTGGCGGGTGACATCGACCGTCGTCTCCTCACCTCCGTCTTCCTCGTAGCGGTAGTAGCCGTGCGCGTGCGGCTCCGCTAGACCGGTTTCGGTCTCCGGAAGCGAAGTGTCCCGCAGCCCGAGGGGTCCCAGGACCAGCCGCTCCATCTCGTCGGCGAGCGAGTTGCCGGTGACGCTCTCGATCAGCAACCTGACCAGTACGTAGTTGGTGTTGGAATAGCTCCAATCCGTACCCGGCTCGAAGCGGGCCGGCTTGGACAGGGCCAGGCGTACGAGCTCCTCCGGCCGGTAGGTGCGGAAGCGGTCGTCCACCCATTCACGGCCTGCCGTCGTCGCGGCGATGCCCGGAGCAAACGTTCCGTCGTCGTAGTACTCGCCGGTGAAGTTGAAGATCCCGCTGGTGTGCTGCAGGAGCATACGTACGGTGATCTCGTGGTCGATATCCAGGCCGGGAAGGTACTCGGCGGCGGGCGCGTCCAGATCGATCGCCCCCTCGGCCACCAGCCGGAGGGCCGCGGTGGCGGCAAACGTCTTGGTGTTGCTGCCGATCCGGATGTGCCCGTCCGTCGGCGGCTTCGCCGTCTCGCCCAGCTCGCGCAGGCCGGCGCTGCCCTCCCACGGGCCTCTCTCGTCCTGCACTCGTACGGCCACGCCGGTGAATCCGGCATCGATCATGCCGTCGATGATCTTCTGCAGCTCCGGGCGGTCGTTTTCGGATGGGGTGAAAGGCATGGCTGTGTGCTCCTGTCGGAATATCGGAAGGGTCTGAGCGGATGGGACAGCGCCGGGGCAGTCAGGGGCGCGGTCATCGCCGCAGGGGTCGGCTCTGCTGCGGCGGGGCGCTTCGCACCGTGTCGGCGAGCCGTTGGCACCGCCGGGACAGGAGAGCTCTCTGCCTCGCTCTCCGGTCATCCCCTCTCGCCCCGGCGGGTGATCGTTGCGCTGCCTGCCCGGATGAAGGCATGCGTATGGAAGGCATGGTTCGTGTCTTTCGATCGGAAGTGATTTGTGCCCGTCTGCCGATGCGTGAACAGCAGACGTAGTGGCACAGGCCGCGCGGCGGCTATCGGTACACGGACAGGGTGTGGCGGGAGGGCGGTCAGGCTCCGGCCGGGGGAATCCACTCCGCGAGCTGGACCACCACCGCGTTGGGGTCGGTGAGTTGCAGACGCCATTCCCCCCAGGGCTCCATGCGCAGCGGAAGGGTGATCGGTGCTCCTTCGCGTCGCAGACGCTCGTACTCGGCGTGGATTCCGGTCACCGTGTAGGAAACAAGCGCGCGCGTCTGCGCGGGCGGATGCTGTTGCGGGGTTCCGGGGCCGGCGCTGCCACGAAGGATGATGTCGGTGGCCGCGTCGTCGCGGGAGAGGTGGGTTGCTCCCTGAGCCACCAGTACCTCACGGAATCCAAGGTGGCCGACGAAGAACCGGGCCGATGAAGCCGGATCTTCGACGGTCAGTACCACGGTCGAACCGATGATGTTCATGGGCTGGTCCCCTTTCCCCGGATCGGCTGCTCACGCGGTCCAGCTTCACGTCCGGGAAGAGGGTCATCAAGGCCGTATCCTGCAACGATCGTTAAGCCGGCGGTACACGAAACGGAGGCGGACGGCGTGGAACTGCGAGAGATAGAGATATTCCTGGTGCTGGCTGAGGAGCTCCACTTCGGCCGGACGGCCGAGCGGATGCGCGTCACACCGGCACGGATCAGCCAGACCATCAAGAAGCAGGAACGTGCCATCGGCGCCGAGCTGTTCAAACGGACCAGCCGCAGCGTCCAGCTCACGCCCACCGGATTGATCCTTCGGGACGGCCTCGCCGCCGGTTACCAGCAGATCCAGGAAGCGCTGGCCGCTGCGGCGGCCGCCGGGCGGGGCATCACCGGCGAACTCGACGTGGCCTACTCGGCGGCATGGTGCGGCACCCTTGTCGTAGCCGCGACCGATGTCTTCCGTACGCGCCACCCCAACTGCCTCGTCCGTATCCACGAGTCGCCTCTGCTCGATCCCGTCGGCCCCTTGCGCAACGGCAAGCACGACATCCAGTTGGTCGAACTGCCCATCGACGAGCCGGACATCGTCAACGGACCGGTCCTCTTCTCCGAGCCCCGTGCGCTCGTCGTTCCCCGCAGCCACCCGTTCGCCCGGCGGGACACCGTCTCGCTCGAAGACCTCGCAGAAGCCCCCCTGATCACCGTCACGGGTCAGCCCCAGTACTTCCTCGACCACCACTACCCACACCGCACGCCCCTGGGACGCCCCATTCCGCGCGGTCCGTCCACGACGGCTTGGCAGGAGGTGCTCGCCCTGGTCGGCTCCGGCAAAGGCGTCTCCCCCACGTGCGCCCGAGCCGCCCAGTACTACTCGCGCCCCGATGTGGTCTACGTACCGTTCAGCGACGCACCACTGGTCGAATACGGCCTCCTGTGGACGGCCACGAACAGCACCCCGAAAGTACAGGCCTTCATCGAGATCCTTCTGGAGACGGCCGGGTCCTCGGCCCTGTCGGGGCTGTAGCAGGCTCAGCGGGATCCGAATCGTGGGTGAGGACGGCCCCGGGCGTTCCCTCCAGGCCCCTCGGCGCCTCCGGGCCGCCCCCTGTCCCGCCCGGCCGGGCCAGCGGGGCGCGGGGTCGTCCGCACTCCAGTGGGATGTCCATGGGTACCGCACCGTCTTCGCGGCGCTCCTGCTTTCGGCGGAAGGGGCGCCGATCGGTTCGGGCACAGCCGCGTGTTCCTTGTCGGTCTCGGCCTGTTGCGGCCAGCACGTCCCGCTGCTGCGGCTGTCCCTCGCACGGCGCACGCGAACTGGGGCTCGTACCCGAGGGGGACGGCTCTCCACCTCCAGGGCGCGGACCGGACGGGTGAGCGGTACGGGAACCCGTATTCCTGAGCGGCACAAGGGGTGAGGCGGATCCGCACCCTGGCAGTGCCGTGTCACGACCGGCACTGCCAGGTGCGTCGCCAGGGGGCGTGGGCCCCTCCGCCTCGAAGGTGAGCGGTCAGCGGATGTAGACCTCGATGCTGGTACTGGACGGCAGGTGGAGGGCGTCACCGGCGAACGACGCGGTGTAGGTGACGTAGCCGCGGACGGTGGCGCGGTCGGTGAGGGCGAAGGTCTCGTCGGCGGCGAGAGTCGTGGGCGGGAGCGTCACCGGCTTGGTGGCGCCGGGGGCCAGGCGGGTGAGGGTGACAGTGGTGCCGGCCGGGAAGGGGAGGTCGGAGGCGAGACGGCCGGTCAGGGAGCGGGCACCGGAGGGGGTCGTGGAGGGTATGTGCAGCACGGTCTCGGTGGCGGCCTTCCCAGGGGTGGTCAGCACTCGCAGGACGACCGGTGCGCCCTGCCGTGTCTCCCGGGTGACGGCGAAGAGGCGCCGGTTGTCCGGCGCCCAGCCGAGGCCGGCGGGCAGCAGCAGCGGAGAGGTGTCACCGGAGGCGAATTCGAAGACGCCGTGCGAGGCGCGGGCGCCCGGCTTGAACATGAAGACGTCCGAGCCGTATCTGCTGTCCACCCCGGCCGCGACGGCTCCGTCGGCGGCGACGGCCACCGCGTTGGGGTAGGCGGCGGCCGGGTAGCGGCCCACGTCGGCGAGGTCGGAGGTGCGCAGCACCTGATGGTAGTAGGGGCTGCCGCTGGCCAGGACGACGTTCTTGCCATCGGCGCTGAAGGCCAGGTCCTGGGTGTCGCCGGCGTCGGGCAGTCGTCGTTCGGCCGTGCGGCGGGCAGTGGCGGTGCGTACGTCGTACACGGCGAAGGTGGCTGGGCTGACATCCCGCTCACCGGCGACCAGGACGCCGGGGGCGGCAGCGGAGGTGGCCAGTGCCGGTGCGGAGTACCAGCCGTCCGCGGTGGCCTGCCCCAGGGTGACAACAGGGCGTGCCGTGGTGGGGTCGACCGAGCCGATGTCGCCGTCGCCCTCGGCACCGTAGCCGAACCACAGGCGCTTACCGCTGACCGCGAGGGTGCGCGGGGCGGTGCCGGCGCCGGTGGCATACCGCGCGACGACCTCGTGGGTGGTGGTGCTGATGGCCGCGACGGTGTCCGCGCCGGGCAGGGCCGCGTAGAGGGTGGCGGCGTCCTCCGACAGGGCCAGCTGCGCCGCCCCGGACAGGCCGGTCACCTGCTTCAGCACCGAGCCGTTGAAATCGGTGACGACGACCGCGCCGCGAATGGGATCGCTGAAGAAGAGGCGGCTGTGGACGGCGTCGACGACCATGTCCGAGTAGCCGTCGAGCGGCAGGACGGCGGAGGCAGCGCGGGGCTGAGCGGCAGCGGCCCGTCGGGCGGTCGCGGCGTCCGCACCGGAGGGGGCGGCAGTCGCGGCAGCCACCGGCGTCAGCAAGGCGAGGGTGAGGCCGGCAGTACCCCAGAGACGCGCGGTGGCACGGGCGCGCGCCCGGGTGACCGTGCGGGTCTCGGTCTTGGCATCGATGCTGGTGTCGATTCTGTGCCGACGTGAGAGCACTGGTTCTCCTCCGATAAGTGCAGGGTGTCCGGACCGTCGCGTACGGGGCGGAGGGAAACGCCGTCCCGCGACACCTTGGGCCCGCGGTGGTGACGCGCCGTGCTCCTACCCCCGACAACCCCGTTGATGACAGCCACATCAGCGACATCAGAAGGTCAAGTAGCCGCGCGTACATGGCAGTTCGCCAAACCTCTTCAGTCGGCTGATGAGTTCGCAGACGTGGAGCCCACAAGGTGAGCTGACCTGTTCCGGCGCCGAGGTGCCGATCGGCTGCCGGGCCGCCGTGGTTCGTGAAACGTCGCGCCCGAGCGCGGCGCTTCGTGCATACCCGGCCGGGGATGCGGGCGACTCAGCAGTCCGCCCAGGTCCCCCAGAGCGGTCAGGTGGTCGCAGGAGTCCCAGCCGCGCCCGGTGAAGTCGCCGCCGACCCACAACTTGCCCTGATGGACGTGGAGCTGGACGGTTCCACTATCGCTGCCGAACGACCCGGTGCACAGCGCCGTTCCCAGGCTGGTTCCAGTTCAAGAACGACAAAGTGCCGGCCACCCGGGTCGAGGGACCGAGGGCCACCGTGACCGCGCGGCGGTCACCGCGGCACGAGGACCACCTTGCCGCTGATCTCCCGGCGCTCCAGTGCGCCGTGCACGTCCGCCGCCTCCTCCATGGGCCGGACCGCGGCAAGGCGCGGAGTGATCTCGCCGCGGGAGGCCATGGCGAGCAGTCCCGCCAGGGCGGAGCGGTACCCGTCGTGGTCCGCCGCGATTTCGCGCGGAACCATGCTCAGCGCCGTGCGCCGCCCCGGCCGCAGGCCCATGAGCTTCACTCGCGCCGCCCCGCGCACCGTGTCGCCGACCATGTGGCCGGGCCGCCCGCTGAAGGCGTAGCTGACGAGCACTCCGCCTGGGCCCAGTACGCGGTAGCCCTTGCCGAGGTTGGCTCCACCGATATGGTCGAACACCGCGCGGATGCCCGCCGGTTCGCGTACGCGCAGCACCTCCTCGAAGTCCTCATGCCGGTAGTCGATGAACGTCGTGCCGTGCCGGGCGAGCGCCTCGCGGCTGCCCTGAGCGGACGCCGTCCCGTACATCCGCAGGCCGCGCATCCGGCCCAGAGCCCCGACGGCCTGCCCGACGCCGCCGCTCGCGCCGTGCACCAGGACGGCGTCCCCGCGGCCGACGCGCCCGTGCGTGTCGAGCAGGCTCAGCGCGGTGAGGTGGTCGAGCGGGACGGCCGCGGCCAGCTCCGGCTCCAGCCCGTCGGGCAGCGGCACGAGCTGCCACAGCGGCAGCGTGACGTACTCGGCGTAGGCGCCCATTGCGCTGAGTGCGGCGGCGACGGCCACCCCGGCGCCGAGCCCCGGCGGCGTCGGGCCGACCGGGTTCAGGTCCACAATTTCGCCGGCGAGTTCGTACCCCGGAGTGAACGGTGCCCGGCGTTGCAGCAGGTAGTCACCGGACCGGGCCATCAGGTCGGTGAAGCCGACCCCTGCGGCCAGGACCCGAACGCGAGCGTGCCCAGGCGGTGGCGTCGGAAGGGCCGCGGTCACTGTGCGCAGCACCCCGGGCCCACCGAACCGCTCCGCGACGACCTTACGGAAGACGATGTCCTGCATGCGATCCACCCTCATCTTGTCCGTACTCATTGAATGATGCGACATTAAATTACACGACATCTATGTTCCGTCAATGGGTGCCGTGTAACGTGATGCGAGAGGAAGACAGCGACGAGGAGGGATTCCGGATGGAGCCGGTCGAGGAGGTGCGTCTGCTCGTACTTGCGGCGCAGCGCGAGGGAAACCGCGCCCTCGCCTCGGAACTGCGGCCGTTGGGCCTTACTCCTTCCCAGGGGGAGGTGCTGAGTCTCCTGGCCCGGCGCCAGCCGCTCAGCCTCTCAGGGCTCGGCGCCTTGTTGGTCTGCGAGAGCGGCAGCAACCCCAGCCGACTCGTCGACCGGTTGGTGACAGCCGGGTACGTACACCGCGAGGTGGACGGTCACGACCGCCGTCACGTTGAACTGACGCTCACGGAAGCCGGCCGCACCGCCGCCGAGGGCGTCGCCGTGGTCGAGAGCCGGCTACACGCCCGGATCGCCGAGGCGGCGACAGGACACGACCTGGAGCAAGTCCGCAGGTTCCTGCGCGCCCTCGTGGCCGGTGGCGGCGCGGGGGACGCCGTCGCACTCCGGGCCTCCGCCGCTGCGGGCGCCGACCCGGGGCCGGAGCCCGCCCGTTGACCACTCGCTCCCGGCACCGCCGCAAGATCGAACGCTCCATCGCCCGGCTCCCGGGGCCACCGCCGAGCCGCCTCACCATCCGATACGAGCGCAAGGGGGCGCAGCACGGGCTGGGCCCCGTTGTCGCGCGGATGCCGGGTTGATGCGGACGGGCCGCGCAGAGCGTAGGCGCGGTAGCGGCGGGCACGCGGTGGCGGGCGTAGGCGCCGCGCACTGCGTACACCACGGCGAGGGCGTCGACGGCGCCAAGGCTATCTCGAAGTCACCGCCGTCACCCATGCGCCGGTGGCCGCCACCCATGCCGTCGTGGCGAACTGGGTCGACGATGCAGGCGGCGTACGCCCGGATCGCCGAGGCGCGGCATCGCTCAAGCAGCTCGGGGTGAAGCATTGCCGCCACCCCGTCGTCCTGCGGGGTATGGCCGATGCCCCGCAGGACGGCGACGAGGGCTTCGCGGCCCCGTCGGCCGAGGATGATTCCGGCTGTGGCGGCGATCATGTCGGCGCAGGTCTCCTCCTGCCGCTCACCGCCGTGCTCGGTGACCCGCAGGGGCGCTGTTCCGGCGGCGCCGGGCGGAGGGACGCAGGTGGCGCCGCGCCGACCGGAGCGGCCGTCGGGGTCTGGCGGTGCCGGCCGCCGACAGCGTGTCAGGCCCATGAATCCTTACCATCGGTCGACCACGAGAACCTGGGGTGCGATCAGTTCACGGGGTTCGGCGGGTAAGGCGTCACGGGCATGATTCCTGAGGGTGATCAGCTCGTCGCCCCAGCGGGCGTCGAGCAGTTCGGCATCCGTCATGCTCAGTTCGCCGGATCGTTCTCCGATCGCGGCAAGGTGTCCCAGGTGCCCCCAGGGCAGCCGTTCGACCTGCCAGCCCGGCCAGGTCTCCCGCATCTGTGCCAGGCATGCCGGCGGGACGACGTCGGCAGTCCAGTAGCGGAGGCGACGCTTGCGCACGTCGATGACCGCGCCATCGGTCACGACGTCCTCGGCGGCCAGGGGGTAGGGCGGCTCGGCGGCCAAGACGCGAACAACGGGCTCCCCCTGCTGCGCTAGTAGCGGGGCGATGGAGTTGTTCAATTGCCAGTGGGTAAGGGCCGTGTCGTCGATGACGCTGACGAGGCACGTCGCGCCGGCAAGGGTGTCGGCGATCGATTCGTCGTGGCGAACGGTGATCGTGCGGGCTTCCGGGTCCCAGCCGACGAACCAGTAGTCGCGCGAGGCCACGTCGACCTCGACCGGGTTGTTCTCCACGGGTCCAGGCGGCGGTCCGGGGACGACGAGGCGGCGAAGCTCCTCGTCGCCACCCCAGGCATGAGCGACGTCCCAGCCCTCCCAGCCCGGCAATCCCGCCAGGTGCAGAGCCATGCTCTCTCGGTGCGCGGCGCCCGCGCACGGCACTTTCAGGGCACAGCCGTAAAAGCGGTATCGGCGCGTGACCAGGTCGAGGGCGATGCCCTGGCAAGACCGCGCCGTCTTCGGATCCCCGATGACGGGCCTGCCC
The DNA here is from genome assembly GCF_042956885.1 of Streptomyces sp. NPDC008163. Taxonomy (NCBI): domain Bacteria; kingdom Bacillati; phylum Actinomycetota; class Actinomycetes; order Kitasatosporales; family Streptomycetaceae; genus Streptomyces; species Streptomyces sp. NPDC008163. The sequence goes on from NZ_JBIBHG010000022.1 coordinate 27,251, forward strand.
TCGCACAGGACCCGCTTCACCAGAGAAGCACGGTCCTCGGCGCCGGCCAGATGCCACCGGCCATACTTCTCCTGCAACTCCCGCGCGGAGCCATCCTCCAAGCGAACGAGATACGCAGACCAGCAGCCCATCAGGTGACACTAGCAACCGCTCGGTCAGCTGTCCCGACGGTGGATCTGCCCCCGTAACAAGGACCCGCTCGCGAAGACTGCTCCGGCGCGTGCGCGGCGTACCCGGGCCTGGAGAGCCTGTGCGGTCTGCGCCGGTATGGCCAGGGTCCGCGTGTGACAGGTTCTCAGGCGTGGACGTGGTGGCGGGTGCCCGGCAGTTTGTGCGGGGCCGCGTGGTGTGCGGGCCGGCCTGTTTCGGGAGTGGCCAGGCGCCGCTGGGCGAAAGTCGCTGTGGCAAGCAGTGCGGTGAAGACGGCCAGGAGAAGGACGGAGACCCACATCTGACGGCTTCCCGGGGCCTGCCAGCCGGTCCAGAGGGCGGATACCGTCCAGAGCGGAACGGCTGCGGCGTAGAAGGAGCGAACACGGCGCAGTTGCCGTGCGTTCCGCAGGAACTGGATACGTTCAGTCTTCGAGGTCATGCGGCACCATGTACCCCCGATGCGTGAGATCGATCAGGCTGGGCGGGGGCTCGGGCGGGTTCCTGTCGAGTGGGTACACACGAACAGAGACAGCCGATGAACGCCGGGGCCGACCCGGACGAGGTGTGTTGCACCCACCGCCTCAGACTCCATCACCACCCTGCGGGCGGTGCGTCGGCCTTGGATCCGGCACAGCGAGGCGCTGCTCACCATGGCGGGCCCGAGTCGTGTGCCAGGGCGAGGATCTCGGACGGTGGGCGCGCAGTGCGGCTCGGCCGGGGCCACCTCACGACCGTGCGACAGGGCGTCTTCGAACAAGTCCACGGGATCGGGTCCGAGGACGAGGAAGCGCCTTGCCGTACACAGGCCGAGTGGCTCGCAGGCGATCATTCAGAGCGCATCAAGGGTGATTCGCCCGCGAACACCACCGCGCTCCCCCAGCTCATGGGCTGCCGCAGCCTGGTCAAGGGACAGGACGGCAGCGATCTCCGTGCGGAGGGCACCGGATTCCAGGAGAGCAGCCGCGCGACCCAGGACGCCGGCATCGGGACGGACCTTGGTACGGCCGATCCTGATGCCACGGGCAGCCGCCACCTCGGCCTGTCCGCACTGTTCACCCTTCAGCGTCACCAAGGTCCCGCCTGGTCGCACCGTGGCGGCCACCCGGCCGAACTCCGCACCACCACGCGGATCCACTGCCACATCGATTCCAACGGCCTTCTCCTCAATCGGCTCCCGGGTGTAGTCGAGCAAACGGTCTGCACCCAACTCGGCCAGGTGGCCGTGATTACGGGCGGAGGCGGTGGCAATCACCTCGGCACCCGCGCGCTTCGCCAGCTGTACGGCCACCTGCCCGACACCACCCGCCGCACCATGCACCAGCACTCGCGCACCTGCCAATGACCGACCAGCCTGCTCGAAGAGCGTCTGCCAGGCGGTCAGGACCGGCAGGGCGGAGGCGGCTGCCACCGTGTGGGAGACGCCTGAGGGCTTGAGCGCAAGATCACTGGCCGAAGCGACAACGTACTGTGCGTAACCTCCGGACAGGGCCGGGAATCGCAGCATGCCGAACACCTGGTCGTTCTCCGCTTTGTCCACCACTCCGGGGCCGACGGCAACGACAGTTCCCGAGATGTCCCAGCCCAGTACGGCGGGAAAGCGGTCGATGGGCACACCGCGTCCGGAGCGGGTCTCCCAGTCGATGGGGTTGACTCCGGCCGCGTGCACCCGGACGAGGATTTCGCCCTCCCTCGGTCGTGGGACGCGCAGTTCGGCGGGCCGGAGCCGCTCCGCGGGGCCGTAACCATCGAGAAGAATGGCGCGCATGATCTCCGGCACGCCGCTCACGGGCCGGTCTCCGCGGCCTCGGACGTGCTGTTGACGGCGGGGCTGGCGGGTGCGGGTTCAGGCTCCGCCTCTACCGGGCCATCCGCTGAGGCCTTCACCGCCGAGGCGTCCCTCACGTCCCTGGGGTCGGGCTGGGCAAGGGAGCGCTCGGGGTATGCGGGTGGGCGCAACTGCCGGATGGCGACGGTCGCAGGGACGGCGAGCGCACACACCACGAGAGCGGCGAGCGGCACCTCGTCCACACCGTAGGCCGCGAGCGCCCACCCGCCCACCGCGGAGCCGGCGGCTATGCCGGCGTTGACCGCCGACGCACCGAGCGTCGCGGCGAGGTCGCCGCCCGGCCCAGCGAGTGTGATGACCCGCAGTTGCAGGGAGGGCACCACGCCGAATCCGACGAGCCCCCACATCGCCAGCGCGAGGGCCACCATCACGGGCCGGCTACCGCCGAGGTGGAGCAGGACGAGGGCGAGTACCAGCACGGTGCTGCCCACGATCAGGGTCACGGACGCGCTGTGGTCGGCGAGCCGCCCGCCGATGAACGTGCCGGCCGCGCTCGCGACACCGAAGATCAGCAGGAACACGCTCACCGCGGCGCCAGGGATGCCGGTGACGTCTTCCAGGAACGGCGCGAGGTAGGTGAAGGCGGTGAACTGGCCGCCCATCAGCAGAATGCCGGTGCCCAGAACGGCCAGTACCCGCGGAGCGAAGGCGAAGCGGACCTGCGCGCCGAGCCCGCCGCCGCCACTGCGGGGGGCCGCCGGGACATAGCGCATCACGGCGACGAGCGCCAGAACGCTCAGGGCGATGATTCCGGCGAACGCGGCTCGCCAGCCGAGGGTCTGGCCGACGAGCGTCCCCAGTGGGACACCCAGGACGGTGGAGACAGCGATGCCGCCGAAGACCATGGAGACGGCCTGGCCGCGGCGAGCTGCGGGCACCAGTCCTGCGGCAACGGCGGTGGCCACTCCGATGAACAGGCCGTGCAGAGTGCCGGTGAGCGCCCGGGCCGCCAGCAGCAGACCGAAAACAGTAGCCAGGAGGGCCAGCAGATTGCCGCCGAGGAACACCAGCAGGGTCAGCACCAGCAGCGGGCGTCGCTCCACGCGGATGGTCAGAGCCGTGACGACCGGGCCGCCGAGAGCGATGCCCAGCGCGTAGGCGGTCACCAGCAGGCCTGCGGATCCGACCGTGATGTCCAAGTCGTCGGCGATCAGGTGCAGGACGCCCACAACGATGAGTTCGGCAGTGCCGATCACGAACGCGCCGAGCGCGAGTGCCGCCAGCGCTGCGCGGCTCTTCCGAGCCGGTGGAGGAGCGGGTGGGTCGACGTCTGTGGTCACAGTGGTGGTCTCCGATTCAGTGTGGGTACGGGCCGGGATCTCTGTCACGCGGGGGATGTCTTCTCTGCACGGCCGGCCAACCGTCCCGACCGGGGCTCCCGGGCCGGCGCACAGAGTGCGGGCACGTGTTCGGTGACGCATCCGCAACGAGGGGACCTTCCGGCTGCGGCACCGGGAACCGGGAACACCGCAGCTTCATGGGGAGGGGAACAGCAGGGACGACATGTTCGGCCGTGTACGCACGCTAGGTGGACCCACAGTCGGCCGGGGGAATCGAGCAACGGGTACGCGACCGCACGACAACGCCGTGTCGGGTCAGGCTGTCGGACCAGACCGTCTTCGCGCCCGGTACTCGCCGTGCTCCCATACTCCTCCTGCCGTTGCGGGTCAGACACGAACCGGTGCGGGCCTGCCACACCTGGTCACCACAACGGACAGCATCCGCTCAGCACGGAATCCCGGCAACGACTGTTCCAGCAAGGCGCGTTAACGCTACGGTTAACGCAGTCGTGGAGACGCAATGAGCGTGGGGGCCGTGGAACTCAGGGACATCGAGATCTTTCTGACCCTCGCGCAGGAACTCCACTTCGGCCGAACCGCAGAACGGCTGCACGTGACCCCGGCCCGGATCAGTCAGGCGATCAAGAGGCAGGAGCGCATCCTCGGCGCCGAACTGTTCAAGCGGACCAGCCACCATGTGCAACTGACGCCTGTCGGATCGCGGTTGAGGGACGATCTCACAGTCGGATACCGGCAGATCCAAGAGGCGCTGGCCACCGCGGCTGCCGCCGGTCAGGCAATCACCGGGGAACTCCACATCGGATTCGCCGGCGCATGGTCCGGCAATCTCATCGTGGCGGCCGCCGACGACTTCCGCACCCGCCATCCCAACTGCCCGATCCACATGCACGAATCACCCATGAGCGATCCGCTCAGCCCTTTACGCAACGGCAACCGCGACCTCCAACTCGTGGAGCTGCCCATCCACGAACCCGACATCGTCAGCGGGCCGGTGCTCTTCCGCGAGCCCCGCGTGCTGGCCGTGCCTCCCGGTCACCCCTTCGCCGAACGGGACACTGTGTCCGTCGAGGATCTCGCAGATGCCCCGCTGATCACCATTACGGAACAGCCCCAGTACTTCCTCGACCACCACTACCCCCATCGCACCCCCCGGGGCCGGCACATCCCACGCGGTCCGTCCACCACCACCTGGCAGGGCGTGCTCGCTCTCGTCGGCGCGGGGAAAGGTGTCTCCCCCGCCTCCGCACGAGCCGCGCACTACTATTCCCGGCCGGACATCGTCTACGTCCCCTTCCGCGATGCACCACCGGTCGAGTACGGCCTCTTCTGGTCGAACACCGGCAATACTCCGAAGGTGCGCGCGTTCGTACGGGCAATCGTTGAAGCAGCAAGCAGGGAAACCGGTTCGCGTCCCATCCCGCCCTCGGCCCGACGGCCAGGCCCACTCCACTGAGTGACGCCTACCCCATGGCGTGCCGCCGCCGTTCGACCGTAAAGCCCGGCGCTGTGTCCGTCGTCTCGCAGCGGCTGGGCGCCTTTCACGACACTCCGACGAGTTCGCGCAGATCGGTGAAGAAACGAGTGTGGGCGGCAGCGGCGAACTCGTCGGTAAGGTCCATGCCCTGGATGAAACCGTGCGGGAGGCCGGCTTCGCGGCGCAGGCGAACGGGAACACCCGCGGCCGCGAGGCGCTCGGCGTATGCCTCGCCCTCGTCGCGCAGCGCATCGTGCTCCGCTGTGACGATCAGTGCCGGCGGCAGGCCCGCGAGGTCGGGGGCGTGCAGCGGGCTCACCGCGGCGCGGGCTGCCGGGTCAGGGACGTAGGAGGCGGCGAAGAAGGCCAGCACACTGGCGTCAAGCCCGTATCCGGTGCCCTTCTCGATGATCGACGGACGACTGAGCGTCAGGTCGGTGTTGGGGCAGATCAGGGCTTGGAGGCTGGGCAGCGGGCCGCCGGTGTCCCGCAGAGCCAGGCAGGCAGCGGCCGCGAGGAAGCCGCCGGCGCTGTCGCCCGCGACCGCGTCCGGCCGCGCCCAGGCCAGCACCGCGACTGCATCGTCCAGCGCTGCGGGGTGTGGATGCTCCGGAGCCAGGCGGTAGTCGACGGCAAGCACATCGACGTCGCAGGCTTCTGCGATGCGCCGACAGGTACGGTCATGAGTCTCCAGATCACAGAAGACGAAGCCCCCGCCGTGCAGGAAAACCACCAGCGGCAGTCCGGGACCGCCGGGGCGGTACCGCCGCAGCGGCACTCCACCGGGCCCGGTCAGATCCTCCACCGACGCCAGCTCGGGTCCCCTGGGACGGGACAGGCGCCGCTCGCGGGCACCGTCACGCAACTGGTTCAGCAAGTCAGGCGGCAGCATGCGCGTCAGCTCTCCGACAGGGCCGGTCAAAGGGCTGCCAGGTTACGACACAGGCCCAGCCAACAGAACAGCGCCCGAGAGCTTGGGGAATGAACCCTGGGTGAGGGATGACAACGCCGCAGACGCGGTGCCGGAGCCATGTTCACGTGTACGCCGACCCTAGGCTTCGGCCCTAGGGGGTGTCTTGTCGATCAGGGCCGGATCAGGCCGCGGCGTCTGGTGCGGTGCATCGCAAGGCGCCGGAGCGTCGTGATAGCGGAGCTATTGGGGCGTTTCGGCAACGCCGCGAGGTG
>NZ_JBIBHG010000023.1:0-29558 GCF_042956885.1 Streptomyces sp. NPDC008163
CCCCGCGGAGCGGGTACCCCATCGCTTCGCGATGGGAAAGCGAAACGAACCGCTTCGCGGTTCGTGACGAAGTGTTGGAAAGGCGCTTCGCGCCTTTCGGATTTCCGCTTCGCTCCAATCCTGGGGCCTCCGCTCCGCTACGGCCTTGAAGTGCGGAGCGGGTCCGCTTCGCTCCCCCGCCTGGTTCCGGCTCCGCCGGAACGGCTGGCTGCACGATGACGGTGCATCATTGCTGGTCTGTGTAGCATCCCGAGAAAACAGCCACCCCTCGAACCATGACACCCCATCATCCCGGCCGGGTGCCGGCCCCGGACCCGTGGGTGCGGGTTCCGCTTCGCTCCACCCGCACCGGACAGGCCGTCAGCCGTATCCGAGGATGACCGTGTTGCCGGGGAGATGGTCTGGGACTCCCCCTGGTGAGCATCGGCCCGCTACGATGATACCCGTGCATCACTTGTACATGCTGCTTGGTGCATCATTGATGTGCTGTGTAGCATCCGGAATATGTTGCCATCACCTCTGGCAGCCCTCCTGTTCATTCCTGGATTTCCGGAGATTTGGTATGCCGAGTACGGGAAAATTCACGCTCCGGCCTCACCAGGTCGAAGCCGTTGATGCTGTCGTGCGCGGCCTTGATATCCCGCCGGGGAAGAAGATCCCGCGGGCCGGGTTGAGGGCCACTGTGGTGGCGGCGTGTGGCACGGGCAAGACGTTCATCGCCGCGCACTGCGCGCTCCGCCTGGCCCGTAACGGGCGGGTCCTGGTCCTGGTGCCGACCCTGGACCTGCTGACGCAGACCGTGCGGGAATGGCGGGCCGCCGGCCACCACGGCCCCGCCGTCGCCGTCTGCTCGCTGGAAGACGACCCCCACCTGTGGGACCTGAAAGTGCGCTCCACGACCTCCGCACCGCAGCTGGCCCTGTGGCACGGTCGCGGACCGGTGACCGTGTACGCCACCTACGCCTCCCTCCCCGCCCTCGCAGAGGCGCACGAAGGGGCGTACGGGCTGCCCATGGACGTCTTCGACCTGGTGGTCGTCGACGAGGCCCACCGGACCAGTGGCTCGGCAGGAAAGGCATGGGCGGCCGTGCACGACCAGGACGTCATCCCCGCCATGCGCCGCCTCTACATGACCGCCACACCCCGCATCTGGAAAGAACGCCCGCCGCATCCCTCCCGAACGCAGCAGCGGGAGGGGGATGGGAAGCTGTGGGACCCGCTACCGCAGGAGCTGGCCTGCTCCATGGACGACCCCAAGATCTTCGGCCCCGTCGTCTACGAGCTCTCGCTCGCCTCCGCCGTCTCGCGGGGGCTACTGGCCCAGTACCAGATCGTGGTCGTAGAACTGAGGGACCCGGTCGTCACCCCGGCCAGGTTGTCGGGGCCGGAGAAGCGGGACGAGGACGTCCGCGGCGAACGCATGGGCGCGCTCCAGGCAGCGCTCCTGGAGACCATGGCCGAGCACGGGCTGCAGACCACGATCACCTTTCACCACCGCACCGTCGAAGCAGCCGCGTTCGCGGGAGGGCTGGGCCGGGTGGCGAAGCGGCTTCACGCGGCGAACCGGGAGCGGTATCCGGAGCGGGTGTGGGCCAACTGGCTGTGCGGGGACCACGAACCCAACCACCGCCGCCAGGTCCTCGCCGACTTCGGCCGACGCGCCGGACGCGCCGTGCTCTCCAACTGCCGCGTCCTGGGCGAAGGCGTCGACATCCGCACCGTCGACTCCGTCGCCCTCCTCGACCCCAAGGGATCAGCCGTCGACATCGTCCAAGCCATCGGACGAGCACTACGACAAAAACCGGGACAAGGGAAGATGGCGACGCTCATCGTGCCTGTCTTCCTCGCGCCGGGTGAAAAGCCGGAAGACATGATCACCTCCAACTCGTACAAGCCCTTGGTGAAAGTCCTGGAAGGGCTTCGGGCACACGACGAACGTGCTATCGAACTGCTTGCCATTCCTCAGGAACAGCGGAAGGCGGTCGTTGATCCGTCGCCTCCGATCGGTCCTGAGCCGGAAGAAGGGCAGGAGGACATGCGGCCGCTGCTGCGGTTCGCGGCCCCCAGGGATCCGGTGATGATCGCGAAGTGGGTGCGGTTCAACGTCATCAGCACCGAACGTCAGGACTGGCAGCGCGGCTATGACGCCGCCCGCCGCTACTACGGACGCGAGGGCGACCTGGACGTGCCCTACGAGCACACCGAGGGCGCCTACCCCCTCGGCAGGTGGCTGTCCGAACAGCGCCGCTCCTACCGGGCCGGAACCATGAACGGCGAACGCGTCGACGAACTGGAAGAGCTCGGGATCGTGTGGGACACCGCCGACGCCAGCTTCGAGGAAAACCTCGCCGCCGCGCGTGCGTACTACGCCGAGGCCGGAACACTGGCCGCACCCCGACACGCCACCGCCCTCGACCGACCCATCGGACAGTGGCTCACCAACCTCCGCCGGCCAAGCGGACTTGGCAAGAACACCGGCCGAGCCCGCCGGCGCGCGGAGCAGCTCGCCGCAATCGATCCGGACTGGAACCCGCGACTGCTCGGGTGGACCGTGGACTGGCAACGCTGCTACGTCGGGCTGCACGCGCTCCTGGAGGCCGGGAGTGGGCTGGAGGACGTGCAGCCCGGGGTTACGTACCGGGGCGACGACATCGGCCGCTGGACCGCCCGGCAAGCACGAGACTGGGCGCAGCTCAACGCGGAACAGCGACGACGGCTGGAAGAACTGGGAGTGCGGCCACAGGCCGCTGAAAAGGCCCGTAAGAGCGCAGCCCGGGGGGCGGCGAAGGCTGGGGGCGGGAAGAGCTCCGAAGCCTTCCAACGAGGCGTACAAGCCCTACGGCAATACATCGCACGCGAAGGCAAGACCACCGTCGGGAGGCAGCACATCGAAGAACTGCCGGACGGGACGACCGTACGACTGGGTGTCTTCCTCAGCAACCACAAAACCCGCCGCCACAAGCTCAGCGACCACCAGCTCACCACCCTCGCCAACCTCGGACTCGGCTGGGCGGCATAAGGTCGCGGAATCGGTCGTCGAACCAGAACAGCCTCTGATCGCCTGCTCCACGATGACGTGCGAGGTGCCGGACCGACACGGTCGCGCCGTCTCGCACTAGCGCAGCGGAACTTGGCCGTGCTGACCCTTGGCGTTGCCCCGGACGCTCAGGGCCTCTCCAGAACCCGTGCGGCTGTCACGCTGACGTGGGCTGACCCCCGGGCCGCGGCGGCACCTCGCCGCCGATCTCCGCGAAGTATCCGCGCAGGCAATCACGGATTCTGGCGAGATGGTGGTCGACGTCCGCCTTGCTGACGAGGTTCGGGGCTGTCTCTCCAGCCTCGAACGGCGTCCGGCTGCCAGCGAGGTCGGGTGTGAACCAGCTAAGGATGTTGAGAAGTTCCGGCAAGCGGCCCTGATCCGTGATCATCTCTCCGAGCTCCTCCAGCAGCTCGAATACCCAGACCTCGTCACACGAGGGCTGTTCCGGAGATGCCGAGGTGCCCTGCGCGTCGAGGTGCCACGGAACGCGCTGGAACTCAGCGCGCGGCAACGCGTGGAGGAACCGGTAGTAGGCCCGCTTGCTGAGCACCTGGTGTGCTTGCTCCTGGTCCTGTTGCGTCTGCAGCTCGATCAGCGTGGCGACCTGCTCGGACAGTTGCCGGACGCTATCAGTGAGCTCGTCGATCTGCAGCTGGGCGTCCTGGGTTCCGCTGATCCGCGCCGGCCGGACACGGGCTTCGTTGGCCCGGTGCCAAGCATCCATCCATGGTTTCGCATCCTGGCCACAGGCGCGCACCAAGGATTCCAGCGTGCTCTGCTGCGGAAACCGGGCGCTGCCCTTCGCCATGGCCCGGACGGTGTTCTCCGAGACCCCTGCCAAGCCACCCAGCTTCTCCGGCGCCATGCGGGTCTGCTCAAGCAGCATCCGCAGCTGCGCCAGCAGTTGATCGCTGGTGGTCACGGCCGCTGGGTCTGCCACAGCATCTCCCTCAACATCCGCCAATGTTGCGCTGATCCTAAGAGCCTGCCCTGCCGTGAGCAGGGGGTTTTCCCAATCCAGACCAACCTTCTGCGAGGCAGTTCACTCTGCGTCTCTTGAGGTCCCTCTGCCGCTGAGCTGTGTGCACCCGTCCACCTCTCCTCTTCTGGAGGCGCTCACAATGCTGCACGACCTGTACCTGGAGATCGCTCACGGCCTGCTCGCCGAACTTCCCTCTGCCGTCGTGGTCGCACTCGGCACCACGCTCATCCAATGGCTCCGGAGCCGGCGCACCAAGGACCGGAAGCCGCAGTAACAACCCCCGATGGCGCGGAAAGCGGCATATCGCTTCGCCGTAGCCCTGAAGGAACCGGACCGTGACTGCGGACATGCAGCAGGCCCCGCCCTAAGGCGGGGCCTGCTGTGTAACTCGTGAAATCCACGTGCGGCCCGGGGCGCCTCGCGCGGCAGTCAGGTTCTAGGAAGCGGGTCGATAACTGTCACGAACAACTACGACAAGCAGTAGGACTACCCGTGCGACGCCTGCACCCTGACTCTGCGCCCGCCGTCAGGGTGCAGGCGGGTAGGTTCGCCAACGTCGGCCGGTCCGGCTGATGAACCTACAAGGTGGCGTGACCGAAGCTGTGGGAGGTCGGCAACAAGCGGCGGGCAGTGATCGAGCCGCTGCTGCCCACGGCCGAGCATCGGATCATGCATCCGGGGCGCAAGCGGCATCTGGACCGGTTGGTACTTCAGAGCGAACGCCCTGGACTTTTCCCGGGTGGCCAGACGGAGATCTCCGGCGAACAGGAGTGCCGGAAGCTCGTCTTCGTACCGGCGATGGGTGACCGGCGGTGCAACGTTCATCTCCGCATGGAAGGAAGGGCCAACACGCCGTCCACCTCACACGTGAGCGTCGAGGAACTCCTTGATCTGCTGCTTGCTCACCGTTCCGACCCTTCGCGCCACTTCCTCGCCGCTCCTGAACAGCAACAGAGCCGGGAGGCCCTCAACCTCATACCGAGGCGCCGTCCCGGGCTGCTGATCGATGTTCAGCTTCCCGATGGTGAGCCGATCCTCGTACTCCTCGGCCAGCTCGACCAGGACCGGGGCGAGCATCTTGCAGGGCCCGGACCACTCCGCCCAGAAATCCACGAGTACCGGGCGCCGGTGAGTGGAGCACGTCGGACTCGAAGCCGGTGTCGGTCAGTTCAGCAATCTCCCCCGCCATGTTGCCTCCCCATCCCTTCAGTGACGATCACTGTCCGAGCGATTATTACGGCGTAATAATGCGCGGTCGCTGCGGCTGTCCTACGGCGTCGGGGTCCACGCCGCGACCAGGTCGAGGAGGCCCGGGAAGCGGGTGTTGAGGTCTGTTGTGCGGATGTGGCTGCGGCGTTCCAGGCCGTATTGGCGTTGGCGGGTGATGCCAGCTTCGCGCAGGGCCTTGAAGTGGTGGGTGAGGGAGGACTTGGGGCGGTCCAGGTCGAACCAGCCGCAGGGGTGGTCGTACTGGTCCGACTCCAGGAGGAGTTTGCGGACGATCGTCAGGCGCAGGGGGTCGCTGAGCGCGCCCAGGACGGTCTCCAGGCGCAGGTCCTCCACTGCTGGTTCCGGTAGGGGGTTGGGGAGTTCGTCAGGTGTGGGCGCGGGTGACGGCATGGGGCTTCCCTCTCACGATCCTTGTACGAGTCTCATCGTACTTCATGCTAAGTTCGATTTAAGTCGTACTTAGGAAGTCGGGGAGGAACATCCATGTCCGGAACTCGCGTCGGGTCCGTGCGGAGTGCCGTCGGTGGCACGGGGGCGAGCGGGGCCGCGCCGCCGTTGTGGTGGGTGTGGCTGGCCGCCTGGCCGGTGGCCGCCGTGTTCGTGCTGTCCAATGCGGCGACGCCGCTGTACGTGCTGTGGCAGCGGGAGATGGGGTTCTCCCAGGGCACGCTCACCGTGGTGTTCGCGTTCTACATCGTCGGGCTGCTGGGCTCGCTCCTGGTGTCCGGGGTGGCCTCCGACCGGCTCGGGCGCAAGCCGGTGCTGCTGCCCGCTCTGGGGCTCGCCCTGGTCGCCTGCCTGGTCTTCGCGACCGCCGCGACCGTGGCCTCGCTGATCGTGGCGCGGCTGTTCACCGGGATCGCCGTCGGGGCGGTCGTGTCGGCCGGGATGGCGGCGGTGTCCGATGTGGCCGGGCCCGGGCGGCGGCACCTCGCCGCTCTGCTCGCCTCCTGCGCGATGGTCTTCGGGGCCGGCCTCGGGCCGCTCCTGGCCGGGGTGTTCTCCGAGACGCTGCCCGCTCCCACCGTCACCGTCTTCGTGGTGGAGGCCGTGTTGCTCGTGACTGCGGTGGGCGCCGTGGTGCGGATGCCACTGCGCCGGCCCGACGCGTCGGTGAAGGGCGCTGCGTGGGTGCGGGTGCCGGGGGTGCCTCGTGCGCACCGTCGTCAGCTCTGGCTGGGGATCGCGGTGTTCGCGCCGGGCATCACCGCGACCTCCTTCGTTCTGTCGCTCGGGCCCTCGCTGCTGTCGGGGCTGCTCGGGACCACCAGCCGGATCGTTGCCGGTGCCATGGCCTTCGCCATGTTCCTCATCTCCACCGGCGTGCAGTTCGCCGTCCAGCGGCTGTCCCGGCCCGCCATCCTGACCGCCGGGGCCGTGAGCACCGTGCTGAGCACGGTCGCCCTGATCGGCGCCGTGCGGGGCGGCTCGGTGGCGGCGCTGATCGCCTCCGCGCTGCTCGCCGGTGCGGGGCAGGGCATGGGGCAGCTCGGAGGTCTTTCGTTGCTCAACTCGAGCGTTCCGCCCGGGCGCCTGGCGGAGGCCAATGCCGCGCTGAACGTGGGCGGTTACGTCCCGGCAGGACTGCTGCCCGTGTCTGTCGGGTTCCTCAGCGACAGTGTGGGGCTGACCGGCGCCGCCACGGTGTTCGGTGTCGTCCTCGCGGGGCTCGCGGTCGCAGGTGGTGCGGTGGTGCTCGCCTCGCGACGGCGAGGCGGCAAGGCCTGAGGGCGGGGTGCTGCGCAGTATTACGGCGTAATAATGCAGTGGTCGGTGGGGCCCGCGCCGGGATTATTACGGCGTAATACTGCGGGTGGCCCGCAGGAGGAGGCGGGGCTCCCTCGCACGGGGGAGGCGGTGGGGCGGAATCTCCTTCCGGGCCGGGCGGGGGCTCGTACCCGGTGCCGACGACTGTGGGCCGGCGTGCCACCAGGATGGTGTGCATGACTTCCACCCCGCCCCGTTGGGCAGTCCGCGCCGCTCACCTCTGTGCGCTCGTCACGCTGCCGACCGGCATCTGGCGTCTCCTGCTGGCGGCGGGCCATACGGCCGGCTACACCGATGCGGGTTACGCGGCGATGGACTTCAGCGGCTGGGGTGCGGGTTACGTGCTCGACCTCAGCCTGCTCAGCGAGGCGGCCGCGCTCCTGACCCTCGGGCTCGTACGGCCGTGGGGTGAGGTACTCCCCCGCTGGATTCCCCTGCTCGGCGGGCGCCCTCTCCCCCGGCTCGCGGTCGTCGTCCCGGCTGCCCTGGGGGCTGTGGTGCTGACGGTTCTGTGGACACCGCTCGTCTCCTGGTGGGCGCTCCCCCACCCCGATCTGACCGCGTACGGCAGCGTGGTCGTGGGCCTGCTCTATCTGCCGCTGGTCGCCTGGGGGCCGCTGCTCGCGGCGGTGACTGTCTCGTACCACCGCCGTGTGGGCGGGAGGCAGGCTGCGGCCTCGATTATTACGCCGTAATAGTCGAGAGGTCGGGTGCGCATTATTACGGCGTAATAATGCGCACCCGACCTCGTGCAGCGGCTACTTCTCCGCCCTCATCCGCTTCGACTCCTCGATCTTGAAGTCGACGAGCAGCTCGGTGAGCTTGCGACGGGACGAGACGTCGAGCTCCTCGATGATCAGGCTCGCCAGCGTGTAGGCGTCGGTGGAGGGCAGGCGGGTCGGGGGCTCCGCGGGGGACTGCCGCTTCTGCTTGGGGGTGCGCGGCTTCTGGGTCCTGGTCGCCTTCAGGTGCTCCAGGTGGGCCTCCTGCTCCTCGGCCTTCTTCTTGCCGACCAGGCGCAGCGTGGCCGCGGATTCCTCGCCCGACTGGAGCTTCTCCTTCAGTGACGGGGTCAGGGTGAGCAGCGCGAGGCGCTGGGAGACCCAGCCCTGGGAGCGGTGGAGGCGGGCGGCGAGGGCTTCCTGGGTGCCGTGGATCTTCAGGAGCTGTTCCAGGGCCTTGGCCTCGTCCAGGTGGTTGAGCTCCTGGCGGTGGATGTTGGCGACGAGGGCTGATTCCAGTATCTCGTCGGGGTTGCTGCCGAGCGTGTCGTCCAGCATCACCTTGATCTTGGCGAGGCCTGCTTCGCGGGATGCGGCGAGGCGGGAGTTGCCGTCGATGACGACGTACTTGGTGCCCGGTTCGAGGTCGTCCTCGCGGCCCGGGTTGCCTTCGAGGTAGGCGAAGCGGCCCATGATGCTGATCGCGGTCTTCTGGCCGTGGTCGCGGAGGCTGTTGGCGAGGTCGGTGAAGTCGCCGAGGTCGGACCTCGGGTTGTCGGGGTTCAGGCTGATGATGTCGACGGAGAGCTCGACCGGGGGCGGGGCGCCCTCGGTGGGGGCGGCTGCGACCTGGTTGATGGCGGCGCGGCGGGCGCTGATGGACTGGGTCTGTCCGAAGGAGGAGCCGGCGCCGAGCCGGGATGCCTTGCTCATGAGATCTCCCGGGCGAGGGCGCGCAGGCCGACGGCCTGGTCGCAGCGGGGGGAGTAGGCGAGCAGGGGCTGCTTCACGCGTACGGCCTCCTTCTGTTCCTTGAGATCGCCGATGACGCCGACGACCCTCGGATCCTTTATGTCCATCCAGGAGGCGAGGGACGAGGTGGCGATGTAGCCGCGGCGGGCGTCGTAGTGGTTGACGACGATGCCGAGGTAGTCGAGTTCGAGGTGCATGTCGTCGCGGAGGTCCTCGATCTGGGAGGTGAGGAGTCCGTAGGCGTCGGCGGAGCTGTCCTCGGCCTGGACGACGACGAGTACGCCGGAGTTGCCCGGGGCCTCACCCTGGCGGCGGCGGCCGTAGTAGGCGGCGGCGTCCATGCTGAGGCCGAGGCTCGGCGGGCAGTCGATGATGACGGCATCGTAGTCAGCCTCGATGGCGGACAGGGCGCGTTCCAGGGCTGCTTCGCGGGCCCGGACTCCGGAGAGCTTGACGTCCAGGAGGAAGGCGTCGGTGCAGGCGGGCAGCAGGTGGAGGCGGTCGCCGAAGCGGGGGTCCTCGATGGGGACGACGAGGTCGGCGAGCCGGCCCTTGGCTTCGCCGGCCATGTGCTTGGTGAGGCTGTCGCCCTCGATGGGCAGCGGCTCGTGGCCGAGCTGCTTGGTGAGGTGGCACTGGGGGTCGAAGTCCACGAGGAGGACGCGCAGTCCGAGTCCGGGGAGGTCTTCGTAGTCGAGGGGCGAGGACTCCTCGTTGTCGGCGAGGGCGGCCGCGAAGTGCTTGGAGATGCGGACCGGGTGAAGTGCGCCCGGGTCCTCGGCGAGGGCTTCGCCGGTGCCTGCGGCGATGGCGGTCTTCCCGACGCCGCCCTTCTGGTTGCAGGTGATGATGCGCTTGGGGTGCTCGGGGCGTACGACGGTGGGCGCCGGGTTCGTCTCCAGCCACATCACGACGGACTGGGCGAGGCCCTGGATGAGGGAGACGCCCCGGGAGGCGCAGTCGGCGCGGAAGCCGTCCCACTGGCCGTCAGGCAGGAAGGTGGCGAAGGACTTGGCGCCGGCGGTGTCGATGGGGGAGAGGTTGGATCCGAGCCGCCGCCATGCCTCGATGCCCGCTTCGACGGCGTGCTGGATGTCGATGTTGTGCTGGGCGGCCCGGATCTTCAGGTCTTGTTGCAGGACCGGGGGCAGCTTGGAGACGACCTTCTCGCGGTCGCCGGGGGAGGGCGAAGTCATGTCGGCCACCTTACTAACCCTGATGATCCTTATCGGTATCGGCGCGTTAGTTCTGGCTGTTTTTTGTTTGAGGGATGCTCAAGAGCCCGACTCCTGGGTGGGGCTGGAGCCGGGCTCGGGGAGGCCGGTGGAGGGGGCAGGGCGGTTATTACGGCGTAATAAGTCGACGGGCGCGGAGGAGTATTACGGCGTAATAATCTCCCCCGCGTCCCCTCAGTTGCCGGTCTCCGCCGTCGCGGCCAGACCGCGCTGCGAGCGGGGCGTCTTGTCACCGACGCGCTTCGGCTCGATGGTGCTGGGGTCGACCGCCTCGCCGGGGGCGCCCTCGTGGTACGGGCCGTCGGGGTCGGCGTCGCGGTCGTGGGGGAGCAGGAAGAAGACCCGGCGCAGGTGGAGTCCGCTGTCGGGGTCGGCCTCGGTGTTGGCTTCCAGCTCGGTGTAGCCGACCATGCGTCCGTCGCGTTCGTAACGGGGCTTCCCGCGGCGGCGGGTGGTCTTGTCGAGCGCCTGGCGTACGTAGTCGAGGTTGTCGGGGTTCTCCAGCCAGACCACGGCGTTCTCGTGGTGGAGGTCGCTCTCGTTCAGCAGCGAGCTCATGGCTGCAGCCCCTTTGTGTGTCGGCCGGCCGGGAGGAGGCCGGGGTGGGTGTGAGCACGTTCCCTGGTGGGGGCACCGTGTTCATGGTAGGCCGGACCGGCGGGTGCGTGCCCGGTGCGTACGTCAGGCATGGCCGGTCCTGGAGTCGTCGTCGGTGAGGAGTCCCAGGCCCGGGTAGTACTTCTTGCCGCTGGACTTCATCATGTCGGCGGGCGAGGCGAGGGAGAGTTCCTGGCGGACCCGGGTCGCGAACGCGCGGGCAGTGGCGGGGCGGATGCCCTCGCCGGCGCCGCACCAGCTGCTGTACGCCGCGTACAGCAGCCCCTGTTCCACGCGGAGGTCCGCGGTGTGGGTGGTGCAGCACTCGGCGAGGAAGCGTCCGATGTGGTCCTCGGTGGTGGCGTAGGCGGCGGTGGCCGAGCGGACCGTTGCCGGGCCGTCGAGCGGGTCGCGGGTGGCCAGGTAGAGCTTGGCGCCCTCGATGAGCCATTGCAGGATGCCGGGGCCCTCGCTCTGGACGAGTTCCTTGGCGAGGTTGTCGATCTTGCGGGCTGCGGGGACGACGCGCTCGAACGGGATGAGACGGATGCGGCGCCAGAACGCATGCCCGCCGGTGCCGACTTCGGGGCGGTGGTTGCCCAGGAGCCAGAGCTTGTGGGTGGGGTTGAAGCTGAAGAAGTCCTGTCGCATCCGGCGGGCCATGATCCGGTCGCCGCCGGTCAGGAGCTTCACCCGGGACTCGTCGAACTTGTCGTTCGGCTTGAGCTCCGAGCAGACGACGATGCGCCGGCCGTGCAGTTCGGTGAGCTCGGTGGAGTGCTCGGAGAACTTGCCCTTCTCCATGAGGAAGCCCGGCGGAGCGGCCTGCGCGTAGTCGCCGAGGATCTGCGTCATCACGTCCAGCAGCACGGACTTGCCGTTCGCCCCGGTCCCGTAGAGGAACGGGAGCACCTGCGCGCCGACGTCGCCGGTGACGGAGTAACCGAGGAGCAGGTGGAGGAAGTGGATCGTCTCCTCGCCCTTGGCGTCGTCGCCGAACGTGTCGTGCAGGAAGCGGTGCCAGCGTGGAGTGGGCGTCTCCTCAGGGGCGACGCTCGTGGCCCGGGAGTGCATGTCGCCCTCGGGGTCGGGCTTGCGCAGGTGCCCGGTGTGGAGGTCCACGACGCCGGCCGGGGTGCACAGGGCGTAGGGGTCGCCGTCCAGGACGTCCGGGTCCAGAGCGATCGCGGGGGAGGCCTTCGCCTGCGTGAGCATGGCCTTGATGCCGGGGGTCGACATGGATCGGCGGCGGTGCGCGCGCAGTTCGCGGTCCGTGAAATGGCCGGTGGGATCGGTGGGGGGCATCTGCTCGGCCAGGTCGCCCGCCGCCCAGACCGCGGCCTTCTCACCGCCCGTGCGCTTCCAGCGGTACTGGTCCCAGTGGTACCAGCCCAGGCCCTCGACGTGCCGGAACTGGTCGCCGAACATGACGGCGAACAGTTTGGCGTTGCCCCGGTCGGTCAGGAGGGAGGGCAGGCGGCCCTCGGGCGGGGCCGGTTGGCCGACCACGGAGGCGTTCTGCTGGGCGGGGAGGCCGGGAAGGCCGCCCTCGGCTTCGAGGGCGAGCATCTGCTGCGCTGCGGCAGTGGCGTCGAAGCGCGGGCTGCTGTCGGCGCTGCTCATGGGCGTCCTTCGGGATCGAGCGGGCGGGCTGCGCCGGCGGACAGGGCTGAGGCGATGACGGTGAGGCTGTGCCGGTGGCGGTGCGGGCGCGCGGCGTCTGCCGCTTCGGTGAGCAGGTCCTCGGCGCGGGACTCGGTGAGGCGTCCGGCGGCGACGAGTCCGCCCGCGGTGTAGGCGGCCCGGTTGAGCTTTTCGGTGAAGGCGGTGCCCTCGGCGGCCGCCGCACAGGCCCGGACCTCGGCAAGCAGGGGCTCCAGCACCCTGAGCGCGCGCGGGGTGCCCTGGGGGAGGCGCGTCGCGCGTACGGGGCGGGGCGGGGGGACTCGTACGGGCTCGGGGCGCGGTGTGTGGCCGGTGCGCACGAGTTCGGCGGCGAGCCAGTCGGGGAGGGGGGCGGGCATGCGGGCCGGGCCGATGGGGGTGTAGGTGCCTGCGGGGGTGCGGGTGGCGGGGGTGACGATATAGCCGCCGGTGGCCCGGACGTCGACCTGCCAGGCCAGGGCGACCTTGGGGCTGGAGCCCACGGACGACCTGTAGGGCGGTCCGCCGGGTGCGGTGCGGTACCAGATGTGGAGACCGCCGGAGGGGGTGCGGACGCGGAGGGTGGCCTCGTCGTCCGCGGGGCTGGGGTGGCCGCGCAGTGCGGCGAGGAGGGCGAGGGTGTCGAAGCCGGAGGCCAGCCCGGTGAGGTTGACGCTCTCGTGGATCGGGATGCCGGGCAGCAGCCTGTCGCGGTGCGGGACTTCGGCACTGTGTGCGTCGATGTCCAGTACGACGAGGCCGGCCGGGCCGCAGGAGACTCCGACGCCGAGTGCGGGGTTGACGCCCCACCAGGCGGCCAGGCGGTCCGGGTCGGTGGTCGCGGCGTGAAAGCCGTGGCACCACTTGCCGGCGGGAAGGCAGGGGCAGTCCGCCGGGCGGTGGGGGTCCTCGCGGCAGGCCGGGCAGTTGCCCGCAGGAGTTTTGCGGCCGGCGGCCAGGGGGTGGACGGGCCAGCCGTTCGCCGCGCACCAACGGGCCATGTCGAAGGGACTCGTGGGTCCCGCCGCGCGCGGGCCACTGGTCTCTCTTTGACGCGGCACGCTGATCGTCCTTGCCGAGGGGCCAACAGGTTGTTCAGTCCTGAACGATTCAGTCCCTCCGAGGAAAGCCCAGGTCAGAGCGGTTCCGCTGCCAGGCTGAGGGACTGAAGGGACTGAGTTTTCAGATTCGGATCAGAGCCTACAACAGGCGTCCCCCAGTGGGCGGGACTCTTTGGTCCGCGAGTCCCTTCGGTCCCTTGCGCGAGGAGAAGTTGTGTGTTCGGGCTCGGCGTGTCGGGCCGGTGCGGCGGGGTGGTGGAGAGGGACCGAAGGAGAGGGACTGAACGTGGAACGGAGGGACTGGGAGTTTTGGTCCCTCTTCGGTCCCTCGGGGGAAAGTGCAGGTCAGGGGCTTGCGGGCGAAAAAGGGAGGGACTGAAGGGACTCAAGGTCGGTAGTTATCAGCGCTTCGGGACCAGAGTAGTAGGTACAAAGGGATATATAGGGTTGTTCTACGCGCGGGCGCATACACACGCACCCGCAATTGGCTTATAACTACCGACCTTGAGTCCCTTCAGTCCCTTCGGACCCTGGTTGTTGAGGCATGCAAGTCTCTGACCTGCAGTTTTATGGAAGGGACCAAAGAGGGACTGAACGGTGAGGGACTGAACGGAGTCCGGTCCCTAGTCCTTTGCGGGGGAGTCGGGCCGGAAAGAGTCGAGGTGGTCGGCCGCCCAGTCGCGGAAGGTCCGGGCGGGGCGCCCGAGCAGGCCGGGGAGGGTGGCGTCCACGTCCGCCTTGGAGCCGCTGTGCTGCCGTCTGGCGCTCTCCAGGAGGGCGGAGGCGATATCGGCCGGGTAGCGCGCTTCGAGAGCCGTACGGGCCCGCTGAGGGCTCAGCTCCTCGAAGCGCAGCGGCAGGCCGAGGAGCTCGGCAAGCTGGGCCGTCTGCTCGGCGGCCGACAGGGCCTGAGGGCCGGTCAGGGTGTAGGCCGCGTCCGCGTGGTCCCGGTCCCGGCCGGTGAGGGCCAGGGCGGCCACCTCGGCGACGTCGCCGGGGTCGACGCAGGCGTTGACGGAACTCCCGTACGGGGCGAGCACCACCTGGCCGGAGCGGATCGAGCGGGCCCAGGACAGGGTGTTGGACATGAAGGCGCGGGGCCGCAGCAGGGTCCAGCGGATGCCCGAGGCACGCAACAGGTCTTCGTTGTGGCGCTGGCGACGGGTGATCAGGTCGGCGGCGGCGGGGTCGGTGACGGCGGCCGCCGAGAGTTTGACGATGTGCCGGACGCCGGCCCCGCGCGCCGGGTCCAGGAAGCGCGTGTCGTCGTCGCCGTCGGGATTCGTGACCAGGAAGACGGTGTGGACGTTGTGCAGAGCGTCCGTCAGGGAAGCGGGATCCGTGAAGTCTCCGTGGACGATCCGGGCTGCCGGAGGCGCGCCGGTGACCCGGTCGGGATGCCTCGCCATGATGCGTACGGGCCGGTCCGAGGGGAGGCGGCGGAGCACTTCACGGCCGATCGTCCCGGTTGCGCCCGTGACGAGGATCATGGTTTCTCTTTCCTGCCGGACATTTCCCCGACCAGGGCGGAGGGAAGAGGCCGGGCTGTAAGATACGAACTGGACGGTTTATTTATCCCCCCACGTTCGATCGCCCCGAGGAGGGAGCAGACACAGTGGCTGAGCAGCTGCGGGCCATCCGTACCCGGCAGACGATTCTTTCGGCGGCTGCCAAGATCTTTGAGGAGCAGGGGTATCAAGCGGCCACGATCTCCCAGATCCTCACCGAGGCGGGGGTGACCAAGGGCGCGCTGTACTTCCACTTCCACTCCAAGGAAGACCTGGCCCAGGGCGTTCTCTCCGAGCAGGACCAGCGCATCATCGTGCCGATGCGGGCGTCCAAGGTGCAGGAGGTCGTGGACGTCGTGATGCTCCAGGCGCACCGGCTCCAGACGGATCCGATGGTGCGGGCGGGCGTCCGGCTCACGATGGACCAGCTGACGCAGAACCTCGACCGCAGTGGCCCGTTCCTGCGCTGGGGCGAGGTCGGTCTCGACCTGCTCCAGCAGGCGCAGGCCCAGGGCGAGTTGCTGCCGCACATCTCGCCGCCGGAGACGGCCGAGGTCATCGTGGGCGCCTTTGCCGGTGTCCAGTCCATGTCCCAGGCCGTGTGCGAGTACCGCGATCTTGTGGTGCGGGTGTCCGCGCTGATGCGTCATCTGCTGCCCAGTGCGGTGGTGCCGTCGGTGCTGGCCTCGCTTGACCTGTCCGATACCCGGGGGGCCAGGGTGTACGCGGAGGCCCTGAAGGCGGCCGACCTGCGCGACGTCCTGGAGACCGCGAGCTGAGAGCAGCGGGGCGCCCTGTCGTCCGCCGGACTCATCCGGTGGGGGCGCCCGGGCCGAAGTACGCCGTCAGCACCTGCCGCAGGCTGCCGTCGCCGGGGACCCAGGCGAGGTAGCCGTCGGGCCGCAGCAGCGCCGCCTCGTACGGCACGCCCGGTGTGGGCCGCACCTCCACGGTGCGCAGGATGCCCGCCCAGTCCCGGGCCTCCTCCCGGTGACCGTCCGTCTTCTCGCCGAGGAGCAGCAGGAGCGGACGCCCGTCGTGCAGCAGGCGGATGACGTCGGTGTCGCCGTCCGGGGTGCTGAGCACGGTGTTGCCGAGGTACGTCCCCGCAGCCGGTCCGCCCGCACCGGTGGGGTCGGGCAGGACGGTGTCCTGGGCGCTGATGAGGCCGCCGAGGTGACCGCTTCCGCCCTCGTCCGCGAGCAGGCCGGTGAACACCGTGCGCAGGGCGTCCGCCTCGGGGCCGGTGCGCATCAGGGCGAGTTGGGCCAGGGTGCCGTCGAGGACGCGGCGGGCGAGCGGCCGGCGTTCCGCGTCGTAGCCGCTGAGCAGGGCGGGCCCCGCCGAGCCGTGCACCGCGAGGGCGAGCCGCCAGCTCAGGTTCAGCGCGTCGAGCACGCCGGTGCTCAGGCCCTGGCCGCCGATGGGGAAGTGGACGTGCGCCGCGTCGCCGACGAGGAAGACCCGGCCCCGGGCGAAGGCGCGGGCCAGGCGGGCGAAGTCGCTGAAGCGGCTCAGCCAGTGCGGGGAGTGCATCGCGATGTCGCGTCCCGCGAGGTGCGCCACCTCGCGGCGCAGTTCATCGAGGGTGACGGGCCGTTGCCGGTCCGGGTGGGCGCCGTCGCAGTTGAGCGTCCGCAGGTGGGTGCGGTCCCCGTCGTGCTTGGCGACGATCCAGCCGCGCGGGGTGCGGTGCCAGCCCTTGGGCAGGGCGCCCGGATCGGTCAGGGTGACGGTCCCCATCAGCGCGGACACCGTCGCCGGAGAGGTGTCGGACTCGATGCCAGCCCGGGCGCGGACCGTGCTGCGGGCGCCGTCCGCCCCGACCAGGTACCCGGCGCTGAAGACCTCCGGTCCCTCGGGGCCCTCGGCCGTGACCCGTACGCCGCCCGCGTCCTGGACGGCGTCGGTGAGGCGGTGGCCGCGCAGGACGCGTGCCCCGGCCGCGCGTGCCCGTGCCTCCAGGTGGCGTTCCAGGTCGGCCTGGACGCATTTGAGGATCGGTTCCGGTTCCTCCGGGGGAGCGGCGATGGTCAGGCCGGGAAGCCCCGCGAAGTGGAAGGCGCTGGTGGCGGGTTCGGCCGCGTACGAGTGCCCGGGCGGGCCGGGGAGGTGGCCCCGGCGGGCGAGGGACTGCACGGCGCGGGCGTGCAGCGTGGTCGCCCTGGGCTGGTCGGATACCTCGGTCCGGGGTTCGAGCAGTACGGTGCCGACGCCGTATGCCGCGAGTTCGGCCGCCACCAGCATGCCGACGGGTCCTCCGCCGGCGATGAGCACCTGGGTCTCGATGAAACGTTCCCCCTGCACGGCGGTGCCCTCCCTGTCCGTGGTTGTCCCCGGCGGCAGAAATATACCGGACATGCTGTTTTTTAACCATCTTGGCAGAGAACCGACCCGGAACCGGCCGCGGGCGTACCGCTATGGCTGGAGTTCCCGGGCGGCCGCCGAGGACATCGGGCCGCCTTCGGAACGCTCGGTCTTGTGACCCTTGCTGCCCGGTGCCAGCGTGCGTACGTCCACGGCCTCGGCCGGGGCGCCCCGCGCGTACAGGCCGTCGGGCTCGGTGTCACGGTCGTGGGGGAGCAGCCAGAACACCCGGCGCCGGAAGGTGCCTGAGGAGCGCGACGGCTTGGCCTTCGGGCCGAGGAGGGCGTAGCCGACCATTCTTCCGTCGCGGTGGTAGGCGGGTTTGCCCCGGCGGGTCGGGAGGCGGTCCAGGCTCTGGCGGACGTAGTCGAGCGTGCTGATGTCCTCAAGCCATACGAGGTCGACCTCGTGGACGATCTCGTCTTCTGCGATGAGGGCGCTCATACTGTCTCCTCGTCCGCGACCAGACCGATGCCCGGGTAGTACTTGCGCTGGTTGGAAAAGATCATTTCCTTCGGTGATGCCAGCCCCACCACTTCGCGGATGTGCGCCGCGAAGGCCCGCGACGAAATCGCCGGAACGCCCTCATTCTGGCACCAGCGTCTGTACGCCGAGTAGAGCTGGGCCTGTTCGGCGCGGAGCCCGGGGTCGAGCCGGCAGCTCTCGCCGACGAAGCGTCCGGTGTGGTCCTCGGTCTCCGCGTACACGGTCGTCGCGATCCGCACCCGCTCAGGACCCGAGAGGTCCTTGTCGCCGCCCAGGTAGCGGCGGGCGCCCTCGATCAGCCAGTTGAGGATGCCCGGCCCCTCCTGGGTGACCAGGATGTCCGCCAGGTTGTCGATCTTGCGATCGTCCGAGACGACGCGTTCGAACGGGATCAGGCGCATGCGCCGCCAGAACGCGAAGCCGCCCGTGCCGACTTCGGGGCGGTGGTTGCCCAGCAGCCACATCTTGTGGGTCGGTTCGAAGCTGAAGAAGTCCTGTCGCATCCGGCGGGCCTTGATCCGGTCGCCGCCGGTCAGGAGCTTGACGCGGGCCTCGTCGAAGCGGTCGCCCGGCTTGACCTCGCTGCACACGATGACCCGACGGCCGTGCAGTTCGGCGAGGTCCGTGGGGTGGCCCTCGTACGGGCGTGACATCAGGAAGCCGGGCGGCGCCGCGTCCGCGTAGTCCCGCAGGAGCTTCATCAGGACGTCCAGCAGTACGGACTTGCCGTTCTTGCCGGAGCCGAAGAGGAACGGCATCACCTGGCCGCCGACGTCACCGGTGATGGAGTAGCCGAGCAGCAGCTGGAGGAAGGAGATCATCTCCGCGCCGTCGGGGCCCTCGCCGAAGGTGTCGGCCAGGAAGCGGTCCCAGCGCGGGGTGGGCATCGCCCGGGGGGCCGCCGAGGTGGAGCGGGAGTGGAAGTCCTTGGTGGGCTCGGCGGGGCGGATGAAGCCGGTCCGCAGGTCCACCACGCCCGCCGGGGTGCACAGCGCGTACGGATCGGCGTCCAGGAGCGCCGCGTTGAGGACCATGCCCGGCGCGGACCTCGCCTGCGTCAGCATCGCGTTCATGCCGCTGGTGCTGAGCGTGCGACGGCGGTGCTGCTGGAGCGCGGCCGGGGTGAAGACGCCGCGCGGGTCGGTGGTGGCGAGGGATTCCGCCAGGTCGCCCGCCGACCACAGCACGGTGTCGTCCTCGTCGAACTGCCACCGGGTGCCGTCCCAGCGGAACCAGCCCATGCCGGGGACGTGCCGGTAGTCGTTGCGGTAGAGCCTGACGAACAGCTTGGCGTTGCCCCGGTCGGTGAGGGTGTCGGGCAGCAGACCCTCCGGCGTGGCGTACGGCGTGGAGGTGTCCTCGCGCGGCCGGGGCTGCGGTACGGGCTGGGCGAGGATCTGCGCGGCCACGGCGCGTACGTCGAAGGAGGGGGAGGGGAGCACTCTGTCCTGGTCCGCGCTCACGCGTGCCCCCCGAGGGCCAGCGGCCGCAGCCGCCCCGCGCCCAGCCCGCCCCGGATGACGGCGAGGCTGCGCCGCTCCTGGCCGGGGCGGGCCAGTCCGGCGGCCTCGCGCAGGGCGCGTACGGCCTCGTCCTCCGTCAGGTGCCCGGCGGCGACGAGACCGCCGGCCGTGTACGCGGCCCGGTTGAGCTTCTCGGAGAACGCGGCGCCCTCGGGGACGGAAGCGCATGCGGTGACCTCGGCGAGGAGGCCCGCCAGCAGGCGCTCGCCCGGTGTGTCGGACCGGCCGCCCGCTGCGAGCACCGCCTGCCGGGCCCGGGGCGGCACGGGTCTGGGCCCCGGTGCGGGGCTGGTGGGCAGGTGCCCGGTGCGCTGGAGCTCCCGGGCGAGCCAGGCGGGCAGCGGGGCAGGGGTGCGTACGGTGCCGAGCGGGCGGTAGGTCCCGGCCTCGGTGACGGTGCCGGGCGCGACGATGTACCCGCCGTGCGCCCGGACATCGACCTGCCAGGCGAGGGCCCGCCCGCTGCCCGAACCTGCCGAGCACTGCCAGCGGTGGCCGCCGTCGTTGCGATACCAGACGTGCATCCCGCCCGACGGGGTGCGGACCCGGAGCGTGGACGCGTCGTCCGCGGGGCTGATGGCGCCGCGCAGTGCGGCCAGCAGGCCCAGGGTGTGGAAGCCGTCGGTCAGGCCGGTCAGATCGATCCCGGGGGATATCCCGACGCCCGGTAACAGGCTCTCCCGGCGCGGGAGTTCGCGGGCGTGTGCGTCGACGTCGATGACCACGAGACCCGCCGGGCCGGTGGCCACTCCGACCCCGAGGTCCGGGCGGAAGCCCCACCACTGCCCGATCCGGCCGAGGTCGAGCGTCGCCGCGTGGAACCCGTGGCACCAGCGGCCCGCACGCAGGCAGCCGCACCGGGCGCGGTCGTGGTCCGGGCGGCGGCACGTCTCGCGGTTGGCCACCGGTGTTTTACGGCCCGGCGCAAGAGGGTGAACCGGCCACCCCTGGCGCGCACACCACCACGCTGTCGTCAGGGGCTGCGCGGTGACCGGCTCAGCCCCCGTGAACTGTCGTGAGTCGCCGCGCGAGACCCGCAGTTCAGCTGCCATTCACTTCCCCCATCAGCGACTGAAGCGACTCAACTCGCATTAATCAGATTAGCGAAACCCCCGGGGGAAAAGAGATGCATGCGCCAGAACGGATGAGCCCGGGGAAAGGTGCCTTCAGCGACTCAGTGAACGGGCGGCGAGCGGTTTCCGGCCGCTCGGTCGCTGTCGGTGGTGTCCGCGAATCCGCAGGTTGTAGCCGTACGGTCGATGGAATAGCGACTGAAGCGACCGTAGCTCTCCATATATGACGCACACACGCGCACATGCCAATGGCCGCATATATCTGATCCCTGGGTCGCTTCGGTCGCTCCGCGTTCCGGCCGGGCGCGTGACCTGCGGTTCCCTCTTCGGAGATCCAGCTACCGAGCGGGTTTCGGGTCGCTCCGGTCCGGTCGCCGGATGCGGGAAAACAGTACGGTCGTCTCCAGCCGGGCTGAACCCCGGTTCCAGTGGCGCCGACTCGGCATGCGCAATCCGTGTGACATCCACGAGTGTTCCGATGAGCGGTTCGATAGGGTGGCGCACGAGGTGATCGTTTTGTCCCACGAGGAGCAGCTGCTGTTCAGCGCGGTCGACGCGCTGCTGGAGCAGATCGCGCAGGACCCGCTGCCGCCGCCGGCCGAACGCAAGCGGCTGCGCGAGGCCGCCGGGCTGAGCCAGGACCAGGTCGCGAAGGCGCTCAGGAGCCGCCGCGAGTCGGTCGGCAACTGGGAGTCCGGGCGCAGCGAGCCCCGGCCGCCGAAGCGCGCCGCGTACGCCCGGCTGCTGGAGGGACTTGCCGCCCGGTATCCGGGGGAGGAGGGGGCCGCGGAGGCCGTCGAGCCCGCGGGGCGGACCGAGGCCGCCGAGACCGGAACCGCCGCGCCCGCCGTCGTGGAACCCGCCGCACCTGAGCCCGCCGCACCTGAGCCCGCCCAACCCGAGCCCGCCGCACCCGAGCCCGCCGCACCCGAGGCCGCCGTGTCCGCCGGCCCCGTCCCCGTACCTCGTGCGCCCAAGGGCAACGCCTCCTCGTACGAGCACGGGCCGCTCGCCGTGGTCGACGCGGATGGCGGTGAGGTGTTCGCCTACTGCGTGGGCGGGCTGGTGCTCGACGTGCCCGCCAAGTCGCTGCCCGCGCTCGTCGAATGGGCCCTGGGAGAGGCGCGCCTCGGTGCCGAGCGGCTGCACCCCAGCGGGCAGGACGCCGATCCGCTGCTCGTCCTCACCGAGGCCGCCTGCGAGCGGTTCGGGCTGCCCGTACGGCTGTCGCGGGAGGAGGGCCTGGCCGGGAGGTTGCCGGAGGACCACAGGGTGCACAAGCAGCTGGCGCGGGCGGAATGGAAGCTGACCCGGCGCGGTTTCGGCCCGTGGGCCCGGATCTACCGGCCCGCCCGGGGCTCGCGCCGCAGCTGCGTCCAGCTCTGCATCCCGGCCTGGAACGCGCTCGACGTCCGCCACTGGAACGGCGCCTCGCAGCTGCCGCCGGCCGAACTCGTCAGGCTGCTGGGGACGTACGCCTCGCGCGTGATGACCCCCCGGGGCTCCACCGCCGTCACCGGGCTCGAACTGATGACGTCGCTGCACCCGCCGACCCGGGCGAGCGCGCCGGACGCGGACGGCAAGCGGCACAGCGAGCGCAACCCAGGCTCGCTGGGGTCCGAGCCCGTCGAGTGCGCCCCCTGCGAGGCCCCCGACGGGCATCCGCTCCTCGCCGAGCTGCCCCGTTTCCACCAGCGCGGCCCGGCCGAGATGCTGTTCGAGGAGGCGTACGACTGGGCGCGGCCCCTCACGGACGACGAATGCCTGAAGCGCCACCTGGTCGGCATCGACGTCAACCTCGCCTTCGGCGCGGCCGCCAACGGGGCGGTCGTCGGCCTGGAGGCACCCGTGCATGTGAACAGCCCCGCGTTCGACCCGGCGCTGCCCGGCTCCTGGCTGGTGGACCTGTCGCACGTCGACCCGTCGCACGTCGTGATCGGCAAGGAGTGGCGCCGGCTCGACGGGGATCTGCTGCCGAGCCCGTTCACGCCGAAGGGCGACCGCCCGGAGGGCCCCGCCTGGTACGCGACGCCGACCGTGGCGTACGCGGTGGAGCTCGGCTACGAGGTCACGCCCGTCGAGGCGTGGGTGCGCCCCGCCAACGGGCGCTATCTGGACGGCTGGTACAAGCGGCTGCGAGACGCGTACGTGGCGACCATGGCGGACCTGGGCGTGGGGGAGGGGCTGGCGCCCGACGAGTTCCTGGCGGCGATGGAGGGGTACCGGGACCGTGATCCGCAGCTGGCGGTCGTGCTGTCGGCGGTCAAGGCGACCGTCAAGGGAGGCATCGGCAAGCTGAGGGAGCGCCCGCGCGGCGGCGGCTGGCGGCCCGGCAAGCCGTGGCCCGCGCTGAGCCGGCCGACCTGGCGCCCCGACATCCGGGCCGCCGTCATCTCGCGGGCCCGGATCAACATGCACCGCAAGATGGTCCGGCTGGCTGCCGCGACGGGCCAGTACCCGGTCGCCGTGCTCTCGGACTGCGCGGTCTACGCCTCGGACGGGCCCTCCCCGCTGGACTTCCTGCCGTACCGGGACGGGAAACCGCTGCCCGGGGGCTTCCGGCTCGGGGTCAGCCCGGGAATGGTGAAGCACGAGGGTTCGCAGACCACGCTGTGGGCGGAGGCGGTCCGGGAGGAGTACGGTCCGGAGCTCAACCTGGCCCGGTACATCAAGGACGGCGCGGTCACCGCCAAGGACGACGGAGAGTAGGGGAACCAGCCGATGAACACGGTCGGGGAAGGTCTCGACGAGGCGGTCCAGCGGGCGTTCACCCGGCCCGCGCCCAAGTCGGCCGGTGCGCAGATGCGGTACCTCGTCAAGCAGCTCAAGGGCACCCGGGCCGCCGCCGAACTGCTGGGGATCACCCAGCGCACGGTCGAGCGGTACGTACGCGACCAGCTGAAGAAGCCCCGCCCCGAGCTGGCCGCCCGCCTGGACCGCGAGGTCAAGCGGCGCTGGCAGCCGCAGATCCAGGCGAAGGCCCGCAGGGCGGCGGCGACCACCGGGGGCATCGTCATCGACACCCGGGCCCGGTTCGGCTACACGGCGGCGCCCGGCTCCACCGACGACGCCCGGCTGCGCCACCTCACCGTGGCGCTCCCGCCCACATACGCGGCCCGGCTCTTCGAACTCCGGGAGCAGGGCGGCAGCGACCGGCAGCTCCAGGAGGTCGCTGCCGAGGGATTGCAGGAGATCTACTTCAAGGACGGCGGCCGCCGGGCGCAGGGGCTCCTCGTGGAGTACACCGACCTGGAGCACGTCGCCTTCGACCTCTGACGGTGCCGCACAGGGGCCGTCGGACACGCCTGTACGCGGGAGGCGCGGCCCTGTCGAGGGCGCGGCTCTCCGCGTACGGGCGCGAGCGGGTTCTTCGGTCGCTTCGGTCGCTGTGATGCGATGTCTACGGGTGTGACCTGCGCTTTTCTCGCGCGGGCGGATCAGCGACCCAAGGCGGTGCGAGGGTGAGGTCCCGGGCGGCGGGCAGAGCCGCCTAGGCGACCGGGCCGGTCAGCACCGAGGTGAAGACGTTCTTGCCGTCCTGGTGGCCGGTGACCTCCACCGTGACGATGTTGCCGGGCTCGTACTCCACCCGGGTCACCTCGATCCAGCAGGGCCGGTCGAGTTCGGCGTACTGATGGAAGTCGTTGGTGGCGGCGGCCGGGGTGAACGTCCGGGGCGCCATCACGGCGCAGGCGGCCTGGCGGGCCGCTTCGAGCAGGACCATGCCGGGCACGTGGTCGCCCTTGTGGTCGAAGAGGATCGGGTGGTCGAGGTCCGGGGTGAGCAGCCAGCGCGCTTTGCCGGCGGGTGCGGCTCCGGGGGCGGGGGAGAGCACGACGTCCGTGGTGAACGGCCGTCCGACGACGGCCGGCGGCAGCGGATTGCGGGCCGGGTGCGGCTCGGTGAGGGGCGGTTGGGGGGTGCGGTTCTGGCGTAACCGGTTGTAGACGGCCGGGGGGATCACGGAGATCTGCCCGGTGCCGCCGGCCAGGGAGCGGCCGCCCCGGCGGAGGGCGAACTCGAAGGCGACGCGGCTGGCGACGCCCCGGCGGCGGACGATGTCCGTGCACCGGGTGTTGAGATCGAAGTCGGTGGGGCCCGAGGCGATGCGCAGGTTCTCCGGGTCGGCCGTGTACGTGATGCTCGACATCACGAAGTTGTGGCCGAGCGGTACACCCAGTTCCACGTGGGAGACGTAGATGCCCGCCTGCCTGAACGTTTCCGCGACCTGGAGCGGGTCGTGGCTCGTGCCGTCCTGGCTCCGGAACATGGTATGGGCGCGGGGCCATTGGCCGGTCAGCGCGAAGTTCATCCCGTCCCGGGAGTCGCAGCCGGTGAGGAACACCTCCGCGACGGAGTCGCGGTGCACGTACTCCTTCGCGACCGTGCTGGTCAGCCGCGGTGCGGCGGGGAGTGCGGTTCTGGCTTCAGCAGTGGTGAGACTCATGGGGCCCCCGTCTGGACTTGAAACCTGTGTTCGGCGACGCCACTTAAGATACGGACCTACCGGTTTTCTTCAATCGGCCGAAAAGTAAAGAGTTTACCAAGAGCCGCGCGTTTACTTGAATATCTGGTTCCGTTTCGACTGCTCAAGCGGGCGCTCGACCCTGCGCGATGAGGTAGAAAAGTGAACATAAGGCGCATGATCCTTCGCGCGACCCCCAGTTGACGTCGCTGCCGACTCCAAAAGAAACCTATCGGACGGTTTCTTTTGTTGGTTCACGGTGCATTTTTCGGGGAGAACGACTGGAGAAACCAACTGTTTCCAAGGTCCGGGCTCACGAGACCCCCGACCCTATGGAAAATGATCAGCTGAACCCGGTGAAGCGCACCTCAAGGCCATAAACCAACCAGCCGTGCGGTTTGCTAGGGTGTGCACGAGTCAGTATGGAGAATCCAGGGTGAATCGGGCGAGTTTACGCCGGTTCACCTGCCCCGCCCGGAGGAGGACACGATGGTGAAGCAGGCGCGAGCGGCTGTGACGCGTCAGGCCCTCATCTCGGCTGCGGCGGAGGTCTTCGGCGCCGATGGATACGCGATGGCGACGCTCCCGGTCATCAGCAGCCGGGCGGGCGTGAGTTCGGGCGCCCTGCACTTCCACTTCCCCAACAAGGACGCCCTGGCGGCCGCCGTGGAGGATGCCGCCGCGGTGGCCGCCCTCGCGCTGACCGAGGAAAGCGCGCGCGCCGCGGAGGGCGGCCGGCTCCAGGAGCTCGTCGCCGCCGTGGGACGGCTGATGGACGCGGTCACCGACGATCCGGTCGTGCGCGCGGGCTTCCGGCTGGGCGGCGATCCCTCGCGCAAGAGCGAGGCCAAGCTGCACGACTGGTGGTACGAGTGGGTGCACAATGCCCTCGTCCAGGCGCGCGCCAACGGAGAGTTGGCCGAGGACGTCTCGGCCGAGGACGCGGCGGTGGTCATCGTGGCGGCGACGATCGGCCTGGAAACCCTCGGAGCGGTCGACCGGTACTGGCGGTCCGCGGAGCGCCTGGTCCAGCTGTGGTCGCTCGCGCTGCCGAGGCTGAGTCCGGCCGAGTAGCGCCGCAGGCCGGGGGCGGTGTGCTTCCGCGTGCCTCACCGGGCCTCGCCGCCGGCCCCTGCCCCCCATAAAACAGTCCATGTGGTCTGGTAATTCGGGCACCTGAGACCGGAGTCCGGCCCTTCCCGGGTCCTCCGACTCCCTGCTCTTTGTCCGTTTTTGGGGAAACTTATCGGATCAAGGTGGTCGGGGCTCAAGGTGTGATGGCGCCCCGCGCGAGACTAAACAGGGCGTACGGTTTGGTATTGACATACCGCTCGTGCTGTTTTTAAATCGTTCCGTCAGCAGAGGTTCCAGGCCGTCCCGGCGGCCGAGGGATGACGGGGAGATCGCGTGGACATCGACGTACTCGGCACGCTCGCCGTGCGGGAAATGGGCACTTCGATCACACCGACCGCGCCCAAGCCCCGGCAGGTGCTCGCCCTGCTGGCCCTGCACGCCGACGAGGTGGTGCCCGTGGGCACCCTCACCGAGGAGCTGTGGGGGAGCGAACCCCCGCGCAGCGCCCGGCCCACCCTCCAGACGTACATCCTCCAGCTGCGCGAACTGATCACCGCCGCGCTCGAACAGCACGGCGACGACACGCGCACCGCCAAGGACGTCCTGCTCACCGTGCCCGGAGGCTACTTACTCAAGGGCGGCGAAGGCAGCCACGACGTGCAGGAGTTCGAGCGGCTGGCCGGCATGGGGTACCGGGCCATGGACGCCGAGGACTTCCCCGAGGGGGCCCGGCTGCTCCGCGAGGCGCTGGCCCTGTGGACCGGTCCGGCGCTCGCCGACGTACACACCGGGCCCCACCTGGACACCCAGATCAAGCGGCTGGAGGAGAGCCGGCTGTGCGCCCTGGACCAGCGCATCGAGGCCGATCTCAAGCTGGGCCGCCACCGCGAACTGCTCTCCGAGCTCACCGTCCTGCTCAGCAGGTACTCCACCCATGAGAGCCTGTGCGGCCAGTACATGCTGGCCCTCTACCGCTCCGGGCGGCGCGGCGAGGCGCTGGA
The DNA here is from genome assembly GCF_042956885.1 of Streptomyces sp. NPDC008163. Taxonomy (NCBI): domain Bacteria; kingdom Bacillati; phylum Actinomycetota; class Actinomycetes; order Kitasatosporales; family Streptomycetaceae; genus Streptomyces; species Streptomyces sp. NPDC008163. The sequence goes on from NZ_JBIBHG010000023.1 coordinate 26,748, forward strand.
CGCCTACCAGCGGCTGCGGTCCACGCTGGTCCGCACGCTCGGGCTCGAACCCTCGCCCGCGCTGGCCAAGTTGCAGCGCTCCATCCTCATGGCACGGCCCGAGGGCGTCGCGGGGGCGAGCGGAGTGCGGCTCGCCTGAGAGGGCAGCCGTACCGGCTGAGGGAGGGCACGTGATGCGGTGCACGCGGGGTCAGGGCCCCGATGAGTGACGATCCGGTGCTTGCGTTGGTTCTCGCACCGGTGCCCGACGCCTCCGGCCCGTCCGTCGAGGTGGAACTGTGCGGTCCCCTCGACCCCGGCCGGGTCGAGGCGGTGGCGGCGCGGGTGACCCAGCGTCATGCCCGCACGGTGACCGTGGAGGCGTCCGGCGCCGGGCGTCACACCCTGCGCTTCGAGCACGCGCACGGCGGCCGGGACCGGCCCGGAGCCGCGGTCTTCGCCGACGTCCTCGCGCTGGCGGGCGGCGCGCGCGACACCGTCACGGTGACCGGCCACCAGCAGGACCTGATCCGCGCGGCCGTCGAGGAGCCGGCGGGCGGGCACGTCGGGCAGGTCGCCTGGAACTGGACGGGGCCCGTCGACCTCGCCCGGTTCACCGCCGCCTGGCTGTCCGTCGCCGACCGGGAGACCGTGCTGCGGGCGGCCTTCGACTGGACGCACCTGCCCCGCCTGGCGCTGCACGAGTGGGCGGAGATCGACGTCGCCCACCTCGCCCACGGCGCCGTCTCCTGGAGCGACCTGATCGAGCGTGACCGCCTGCGCGGCTTCGCACCGCACCGCCCCGGCCTGCTGCGCGTGACCCTGATGGAGGGGCCGCCCCGGCCCGGGGGCACCCGTGCGCCCACCCGGGTCCTGCTCACCTACCACCGGGCGCTGCTGGACGAGCGAGGCGTCCACCTGCTGCTGCGGGAGTTCTACCGGGCCTACGCGCGCGGCGGCACCCTGCCCGGCCGCGAGCGGCGCCCCGATGTGCGCGACCACGCCCGGTGGCTGGCCCGGCAGCGGACCGAGGGCGCCCGCGCCTACTGGGCGACGGCCGCCCCGGCCCCGGAGCCGGCCGTGCCCGAGGCTCCGGAGGACGGATCCCCGGCCGGGGACAGCGGCATCGGACGCGTCCACCGGCGGCTGCGGCCGCCCCAGACCACCCGGCTGCGCACCTGGGCCGCGATGCGCGGGGCGGGGGAGTCCAGCGCCCTGCACGCCGTGTGGGCGCTGCTGCTGTACCGGGCGGCCGGTGCGGCCGGCCCGGTGCCGGTCAGCTTCGGCGTGCACCTGTCGGCCCGGGACATCCCCATGGAGGGCGCCGCGGGCATTCCGGGGCTGCTGGGCAACCCGCTGCCGATGACCGTCACCGTCGACCCCGCCGAGCCGGTGGCCGGTCTCCTGGGGCAGGCGCGTGACGCCGCGCTGGACCTGGCCGTCCACGCCTGGGTGCCGGCCGACCGGGTCCGGGTCTGGACCGGCCGGAACCCCGATGCCGAACTCTTCGAGACCGGGATCGTGTTCGACAACCGGGTCGAGCTGCCCGCCGCGCTGCTGGCGGAACTGCGCGCCCAGGACGTCGAGGTGGACGCCCCGCGCAGCATCAGCGCGCACCCCGGACTGCCGCTCACCCTCGCGGCCCGGCACGACGCGGACGGCGGGCTCGCCCTCACGGTGCGCCACGACCGCCGCTGCCTGGGGGACGCGGACGCGGCCGCGTTGCTCTCGCACTGCGTACGCCTGCTGAGGGCGTTGCCGGACCACCGCGATCCGCAGTCCGCGGTCGGCGATCTCCTCGAACTCCTCCAGGGCTTCGAGGTGCCCCGCGTGCTGCCCCGTCCGCCCGTGCCGGAAGGGCCCGATGCGGCGGTGCTGCGCGCCGGGGATCCGTCGGCCGACACGATCGTGCTGGTGCGGACACCGGGTGTGCCCGTGGGGGCGTACGAGGCCCTGGCACGCCATCACCGGGGCCCGGAACGGATCGTGAGCCTGCGGGCGGCGCGGCCGGGGGACCCTTCGGCGCTGCCCCGGCTGCCGGGGGCCGGGCGGCTGGTGCTGTGCGGTGCCGGGCCGGGGGGCGCGGCCGCGTACGAGATGGCGTGCGCGGCCGCCGAGGGCACGGTGGCGGCCGTCGTCATGACGGGGGTCGGCAGCGGGACGGGCTGTGCGGGTGCGCTGGCGGCGGGGCTGAAGTCGGTGCGTGCGGGGAGCCGTTGACAGGCCTCCTAGCGGTTCTCCAGCGGAGCCGGAGCGGTGCTCCAGTGGGGTGGCCGATGCTGCCGTAAACGCTGGAGGTGGGTTATGGGCGGTCCGGGACCGGCAGTGGCCGCGTTGCGCATCGAGCGCGGGCGGGCCACCGAGGAGGAGCTCGCCGCGCTCACGGTGGTGCTGCTCGCCCTGCGCGCGGACGCCGGCGGGCAGCGGGACGGGGCTCCGGCCGGGAGCGTTCCGGGGTGGAGCCCGGAGCCCGTCTACCGCGCTCCGCGCAGCTGGCGATAGTGCGGCAACGCATTCCAGGAAGGGACCTGACGACATGTCGATGACCACTTCCCCCGTCCCCGTCCCGGAGCTGCTGGGGCAGGCCGGTCTCCGTGGCCGCGTGGCGGAACTGCGCGAGATCCACGCGGCGGCGGAGCACGGACCCGGTGACCGGGCGACCGAGGTGCAGCACGCCAAGGGCAAGCTGACGGCGCGCGAGCGCATCGGGCTCCTCTTCGACCCGGGTTCCTTCCATGAGGTGGAGCAGCTGCGGCGGCACCGGGCGACGGGTTTCGGGCTGGAGGCGAAGAAGCCGTACACCGACGGCGTCGTCACCGGGTGGGGCACGGT
>NZ_JBIBHG010000024.1:0-27450 GCF_042956885.1 Streptomyces sp. NPDC008163
CGTGAGACCTCGCAGATGTTCATCACCGGTCCGGACGTCGTGAAGGCGGTCACCGGCGAGGAGATCACCCAGAACGGCCTGGGCGGCGCGGACGTGCACGCGCAGACCTCGGGCGTCGCGCACTTCGCGTACGACGACGAGGAGACCTGCATCGCCGAGGTCCGCTATCTGCTCTCCCTGCTGCCGCAGAACAACCGTGAGAACCCGCCCGTGGCACCGACCGCCGACCCGGCCCACCGCCGCTCGGACACCCTTCTGGACCTGGTGCCGGTGGACGGCAACCGCCCGTACGACATGGCGGAGGTCATCGAGGAACTGGTGGACGACGGCGAGTATCTGGAGGTCCACGAGCACTGGGCGCGCAACATCATCTGCGCCCTGGCCCGGCTGGGCGGCGAGGTGGTGGGCATCGTGGCCAACCAGCCGAAGTCGCTGGCCGGGGTGCTGGACATCGAGGCGTCCGAGAAGGCCGCGCGCTTCGTGCAGCTCTGCGACGCCTTCAACATCCCGATCGTGACGCTCCTCGACGTGCCCGGCTTCCTGCCCGGCGTCGATCAGGAGCACGGTGGGATCATCCGGCACGGCGCGAAGCTGCTCTACGCGTACTGCAACGCCACCGTGCCCCGTATCTCGCTGATCCTGCGCAAGGCGTACGGCGGCGCCTACATCGTCATGGACAGCCAGTCCATCGGTGCGGACCTCACCTACGCCTGGCCCACCAACGAGATCGCGGTCATGGGCGCGGAGGGCGCCGCCAACGTCATCTTCCGGCGGCAGATCGCGGAGGCCGAGGACCCCGAGGCGATGCGTGCCCGCATGGTCAAGGAGTACAAGACCGAGCTGATGCACCCCTACTACGCCGCCGAGCGGGGGCTCGTGGACGACGTCATCGACCCGGCCGGGACGCGCGAGGTCCTGATCGCCTCGCTCGCGATGCTCCGCACCAAGCACGCCGACCTCCCGGCCCGCAAGCACGGCAACCCCCCGCAGTAGAGGCTCTCTGGATCTCCCTTGTAAACAGGGCACGCGGTTTGGTATTGACAAACCGCGCGCCCTGTTTTTAGCTTCGCTGATGACTCATGCGTGAAGAGGGGGAGCACCATGGACATCGAAGTACTGGGCGCGCTGGCCGTCACCGAGGGCGGGATCTCCGTCACTCCGACGGCGCCGAAGGCCCGTCAGGTGCTGGCGCTCCTGGCCGTGCACGCCGACCGTGTCGTCTCCGTGCCCGACCTGATCGAGGAGCTGTGGGGCGGGAACCCGCCGCGCAGCGCCCGTACCACCTTGCAGACCTACGTGCTGCAGGTGCGCGAGCTCATCGCCGCGGCGCTGGAACGCGCCCCGGGTGACACCTCGTCGCGTACGGCCAAGGACGTCCTGGTCACCACTCCCGGCGGGTACATGCTGCACACCTCGGGCGGGACGGTCGACGTCCGTGAGTTCGAACGGCTCGTCGGCTGCGGATACCGCACGAGCGACGCGGGCGATTTCCGGCGCGCCGCACGCGAACTGCGCGAAGCGCTCGCCCTGTGGACCGGCTCCGCCCTCGTCGACGTACGGACGGGGCCGCGGCTGGACATGGAGATCCGGCGTCTGGAGGAGACCTGGCTGTGCGCCCTCGACCAGCGCATCGACGCCGACCTGCGCCTCGGCCGGCACCGCGAGCTGCTGAGCGAACTCACCGTCCTGGTCAGCCGCTACCGCACGCACGAGAACCTGCACGCCCACTACATGGTCGCCCTGCACCGCTCGGGCCGGCGCAGCGAGGCGCTGGACGCCTACCACCGGCTGCGGACCAGGCTCGTCGGTGAGCTGGGGCTCGAGCCATCCGCAGGGCTGCAACGACTGCAGCGCTCCATTCTGAAGGCCGGGTCCGCACCGGCACCCGGGACGGCCGCCCCCGACGCCGGCGAACGGCTGACCCAGGTCGGCTGAACGCACGGGTCCCACGGTCCCGGGAGGGCGACATGCAGGAGAGATCGGAGCGCACCAGGTGCCGGCTCATCGACGGCGCGGCGGAGCTGTTCACCCGGAGCGGGTACGCGAGTGCCACGCTCGGCCAGATCGCCGCCGCCGCGGGCGTGACCAAGGGAGCCCTGTACTTCCACTTCCCGTCGAAGGACGCGCTGGCCGACGTGGTGGCGCTCCACGGCAGCGCCCTGCTCGGGGAGTTCCTGGACGAGCGGCGGGCCACCGGCGACGGGCCGGTGCAGCGCCTCATCGACCTCACGCACTGGCTCGCCCTCGTCCGCCGCGACGACCCGGTCGCCCGGGCCGCCCTCCGGCTGGCCGACGACGGTGTGACCGGGCCGGGCGGCACCGGCGGCCTGCGCCGGGCGTGGCTCGCCGAGGCGCGCCGCCTGCTGGCCGAGGCCGAAGCGGCGGGTGAACTGGGCGGGGACGCCCGGCGCGACGGTGCCGAAGCGCTGCTCGCCGCCCTGATGTACGGGATCGCGCCGCCCGGTACGGACCGGACCGCCGGGTCCGGGACGCGGCCGGAGGACGGCGGCGCGCTGTGGCAGCTGCTGCTGCCGGTCCTGGTGGGCCCCGGGCGGACCGGCCGCTACCGCACGGTGCCGCCACGGCCCCGGGCCGAGGCCGTGCGGGCCGCGTGACATGGTCTGCGCCCCCGCCGACGTCCTGGCCACGCTGCTCGGCCTGCTGGCGGACGTCATCCGTCGCGACGCGTGCACGCTGCACCCCTGGCAGCCGTTCCCGGAGATCGGCCTCGACTCGCTGCTCGGGACGGAGTTCGTGGCGACCGTCAACGCCCGTTTCGGCACCGCCATCAAGGGGGCGGCCGTTCTGGACCACCCCTGCCTGGAGGCGTTCGCCCTGCATGTGGCGCGGGAGGCGCGGTGCGTGGCGGCACCCGCGCCCGTCGTCGCCCCGGCCGCGCCGCCGTGCCGTCCGCTGCCTTCGGCCGACGAGTTGCGCGAGGAGCTGGCGCAGGTGCTGGCCTGCGATCCGTGGGACCTGGACCCGTGCACCCCGTTCAGCGATCTGGGGGTCGACGCCCGGGCGGGCGCGGAGTTCATGACGGTGGTCAACCGGCTGTACGGGCTACGGGAGCGCGCCGTCGTCCTGCACGACCACCCGGACCTCACCGCGCTCGCCGCTCACCTGGCCACGGCCTGAGGGCCCGCCGCCTGAGGGCCCGCCGTCGCGGCGTTCAGGCGGCGGGTCAGTTCCAGCTGCTGCCTGGCCAGCTCGTCCACCCGGCGGCGCAGCCGGTCCAGTTCGTCCAGGACGCCGGGGGCCACGGGCGCGGACAGGCCGGGGGAGTGGGTGAGCACCGACTCCAGGCGGCCGCGCAGCGCCGGGCCCGGTTCGATGCCGAGGGCGGCGACCAGGCGGCGCCGGGCCCGCTCGTACACCCCGATGGCCTCCGCCTGGCGGCCGCTGCGGTACAGGGCGACCATCAGCAGGTCGTAGAAGCGCTCGCGCAACGGGTGGTCGGCGGTCAGCCGTTCCAGGTCGCCGACGCACTCGCCGTGCCGCTCGCAGCGCAGCCGTGCCGCGTACAGCGCCTCCAGCGTCGTGAGCCGCATCTCGTCCAGCCGGTCGGCCTCCGCGGCGCACACCGGGCCCCTGCGGCAGTCCTGGAGCGCCGGGCCGCGCCACAACTCCAGGGCGCCGTGCAGGATCCGCGCCGCCCGTGCCGGGTCGGTGGCGACGGCCGCCCGCCCCTCGGCCGAGCGCCGGGTGAAGCGCTGGACATCGGTGGAGGCGTCGCCCAGGTCGAGCAGGTAGCCCGTCGGCAGGGTGCTGATCCACACATGGCCGTAGTCGCCGGGCGTGGGCAGCAGCCGCCGCAGCCGGGCCACATGGGCCTGGAGCGCGTTCGCCGCGTTCCCGGGAGGTGCCCCGTCCCACAGCTCCGCCGCCAGCCGGTCCACGTCGAGCAGCACCCCGGCGTGCGTGACGAACGCGGCGAGCAGCGCGCGCTGTTTGGAACCGGCCGGGACGATGTCCGCGCCCCCGGCCGCGTCGTGGACCATGACCGGACCCAGCAGCCGGAACTCCACGGGGCCGTTCGCGGGGACGGGCCGCGCCGCCTCCGCGCGCGGGGTGGCGAGGACGCTCATCGGGTGGCTCTCCCTCGTAATCCGGTCACGGCATGGACGGTAACGACCGGCAGGTGGCCGGGGGAGGCCGCCCGAGCGCCCCTCCAGCCGTCGTCCGCGTGTTCTTGAGGCGGTGCCCCGGGGGCCGCAATCCGGCCGCAACGCCTGCTTGGAAAGCTGCTCGAACGCCGATCGAGAGAATGAGGCGCACGGGGTGGCCGGGGTTAGCGTGCCTGGCGCCGACGGCTTTCGGCCACGGGGGCGAAGGCGCCGGCGCACGCGATCACGGCCGGGCCCACCCCGGCCGGTCCTTGGGGAGGCCACCGTGCGCATACAGGTTCTGGGTCCGTTGAGTGCCGAGGTCAACGGGATGTCGATCGTGCCCACCGCGGGCAAGCCGCGACAGCTCCTCGCGCTGCTCGCCTTCCATCCGGGCCGCGTCGTGCCCGTGCCCACCCTCATGGAAGAGATCTGGGGCAGCAACTCGCCGCAGAGCGCCATGACCACCCTGCAGACGTACATCCTCCAATTACGCCGCCGGCTCGGCACCGCCATGGGGCCCGACACCCCCGGCTCCGCCAAGGACGTCCTCGCCACCCGGCACGGCGGCTATCTGCTCCAGGTCCCGCCGGACGCCGTCGACGTGCACCGGTACGAGGAGCTGGTGACGGCCGGGCGCGGCGCCTTCGACCGGGGCGAGGACGCCCGGGCGTCCTCGCTGTTCGGCGAGGCGCTCGCCATGTGGCAGGGCTCCGCGCTGGTCGACGTACGGCTGGGCCCGGTCCTCGACATCGAGGTGATGCGGCTGGAGGAGTCGCGCCTGGTCACCGTCGAGCGGCGGATCGACGCGGACCTGCGCTGCGGCCGGCACACCGAGGTCCTCGCCGAGCTCACCGACCTGGTCATGCGCCACCCCCAGCACGAGGGGCTGCACTCGCAGGCGATGGTCGCCCTCTACCGGTCCGGACGCCAGGCCACCGCCCTCGACGTCTACCGCAGGCTGAGGCTGCGCCTCGTGGAGGAGCTGGGCGTGGAGCCGTCGCCGCAGATGCAGCGGCTGCACCGGGCCATGCTCACCGTCGACCCGGCGCTCGATGTGCTCAGCGGGCCGCGCGGGATGTCCACGTTCGATCTGTACGCGGCCTGAGCCGAGGTCCAGCACCGTTCGAGTGGGAATGACCAGACTGCGGTCGGGGAGGGCCCGGGCCGAGGGCCCGGACCCCTACGCGAGAGGACGGCCCATGTCCGACGAACGGCCCGTACGGCTCCACTGCTTCGCGCACGCCGGAGCGGGCGTCTCCGCCTTCTACGGCTGGGGCCCGCGCCTCGGCCCCGGCGTCGAGACCGTGCCGCACCTGCTGCCCGGCCGTGAACGCCGGCGCTCCGAGCCGCGTCTCACGAGCCCGGCCGGACTGCTCGCGGACCAGCTGCCCCACTTCACCGGCGAGGGCGGCGAGGGCGGCGACGCCCCGTACATCCTGTACGGGCACAGCCTCGGCGCCCTCGTCGCGTACAGCGTCACCCGGGCCCTGCACGAGGCGGGGCTGCCGGGTCCCGCGCTGCTCGTCGTCGGCGCCTGCCCGCCGCCCGACCGGCTGTCCGCCCTCGCCGACCAGTGCCGGGCGGGCGACGAGGAACTGCTGCGCCTGCTCGGCGAGGCCAATGCCCTGCCCGCGCGCGCCCGGCCCGGCGACTTCTGGCACCAGGCCGTGCTGCCGGTGCTCCGTGACGACCTCGTCCTCGCCCACGAACTGCGGACGGCCGCCCGCGCACCCTCGCCGGCCGGGCCGCTCGCGGTCCCCGTGCTCGCGGTGGCCGGTGCCGACGACCCGCTGGCGCAGCCGGAGGCCATGGCGCAGTGGCGCGCCTGGACCACCGGCCCCTTCGCCGTCCGCACCGTGCCCGGCGACCACTTCTTCCTGCGGGGCCACGAGCTGCCCCACCTGGTGGGCCGCGCCGCCCGTGTCGTGCGCCGCCTCGTCCCGCAGCCGGCGGGCGCCCGATGAGGCGGGTCGTCATCACCGGGGTGGGAGTGGTCGCCCCGGGCGGCACCGGCACCGCCGCGTTCTGGTCGCTGCTGACGCAGGGCCGTACCGCCACCCGCCGCATCACCCGCTTCGACGCCACGTCCTTCCGGTCCCGGATCGCCGCCGAGGCCGACTTCGACCCCGCGCACCACGGCTTCGACGCCGCCGACGCCCACCGCCTGGACCGGGTCGCGCAGTTCGCGCTCACCGCCGCCCGTGAGGCCGTCGCCGACAGCGGCATCGACCTGGCGGCCGGGGGCGAGCGCACCGGCGTCTCGCTGGGCACCGCCGTCGGGTGCAGCAGCGGGCTCGACGAGGTGTACGCGCACGTCAGCGAGGGCGGCGCACACTGGCTGCTGGACCCGGCCCGCGCGGAGGAACGGCTGGGCGACTACCTCGTGCCGAGCTCCGTGGCCGCCGAGGTCGCCCGGGACGCCGGGGCGCTCGGCCCCGTCGCCGTCGTCTCCACCGGGTGCACCTCCGGCCTGGACTCGCTCGGGCACGCCGCGGAGCTCATCCGCGAGGGCAGCGCCGATGTGATGCTGGCCGGGGCGTCCGAGGCGCCGATCACCCCGATCACCCTGGCCTCCTTCGACGCGATCCGGGCCACGTCCGCGCGCAACGACGAGCCGGAGACCGCCTCGCGCCCCTTCGACCGGACCCGGGGCGGCTTCGTCCTCGGCGAGGGCAGCGCCGTACTCGTGCTGGAGGAGTACACGCACGCGGTACGCAGGGGGGCGCATGTGTACGCGGAGATCGCGGGGTTCGCCAGCCGCTCGAACGCGTACCACATGACCGGACTGCGCCTGGACGGGCGGGAGATGGCGGAGGCCGTCCGGATCGCCCTGGACGAGGCGCGGCTCGACCCGACCGCCGTGGACTACGTCAACGCGCACGGCTCGGGCACGAAGCAGAACGACAAGCACGAGACGGCCGCCTTCAAGGCGAGCCTGGGCGAGCACGCCTACCGGGTGCCCGTCAGCTCCATCAAGTCCATGATCGGGCACTCGCTCGGCGCGATCGGCTCCCTGGAGATCGCCGCGTGCGCGCTGGCCATCGAGCACGACACGGTGCCGCCCACCGCCAATCTCCACGAGCCCGACCCGAGCTGCGACCTCGACTACGTGCCGCTCGTCGCCCGCGAGCAGCGCACCGACACCGTCCTCAGCGTCGGCAGCGGATTCGGCGGCTTCCAGAGCGCGATGGTGCTCACCGCACCCCGGACGGAGGCACACCGATGACCGCCCCCGCACCCGTCCGCACCGCGACCGCGGCCGTCACCGGCATCGGGATCGCCGCACCCGGCGGTGTCGGCACGGAGACCTGGTGGGCGGCGGTCCTGCGCGGGCACCGCGCGATCGGCCCCGTCACCCGGTTCGACGCCTCCGGCTACCCGGCCGTCCTCGCCGGTGAGGTCACCGGCTTCGAGGACGCGGCGCACGTCCCGGCCAAGCTGCTCCCGCAGACCGACCGGGTCACCCGGCTCGCCCTCACGGCGGCGGCCGAGGCCATCACCGGTGCGGACATCGACCCGGCCGCCCTGCCCGAGTACGGCATGGGCGTCGTCACCGCCAACGGCGCGGGCGGCTTCGAATTCGGCCAGCGCGAGCTCCAGGAGCTGTGGAGCAAGGGCAGCCGGTACGTCGGCGCCTTCCAGTCCTTCGCCTGGTTCTACGCCGCCAACTCCGGGCAGATCTCCATCCGGCACGGGCTGCGCGGCCCCAGCGGAGTCGTCGTCTCCGAGCAGGCGGGCGGCCTCGACGCGATGGCCCAGGCCCGGCGCCAGCTGCGCAAGGGCGGCCGGGCCGTCCTCACCGGCGGCTTCGACGCGACGGTGTGCCCGTGGGGCTTCACCGCCCAGCTGGCCGCCGGGGGCCTGAGCACCCGGCGCGACCCTGCCGACGCCTACCTGCCGTTCTCCGCCGACGCCTCCGGGCACGTCGTGGGGGAGGGCGGCGCCCTGCTCGTCGTGGAGGACGGCGACGCCGCGCACGCCAGGGGGGCCCGCGTCCTCGGGACCGTCGAGGGCTGCGCCGCCACCTTCGACCCGGCGCCCGGACGCGGCGCGCCCCGGCTGCTCGACGCCGCACGCCTCGCCCTCGCCGACGCCCGGGTCGACGCGGCGGACGTGGACGTGGTCTTCGCGGACGCCGCCGGGGACCGGGACGCCGACCGCGCCGAGGCCGCCGCGCTCACCGAACTCTTCGGCCCGTACGGGGTGCCGGTGACGGCCCCGAAGTCGCTGTTCGGGCGCCTCGGTTCGGGCGGGTCCGCCCTCGATCTGGCAGCGGCCCTGCTCGCCCTGCGCGACCAGGTCGTCCCGCCGGGCGCACCGGTCGGGCGGCTCGCCGACGACTGCCCGGTGGACCTGGTGACCGGTGCGCCACGCCCGGCGCGGCTGCGGCACGCGCTGGTCCTCGCCCGGGGCCGGGGCGGCTTCAACGCGGCGGCGGTCGTGCGCGCGCCCGGGGGCGCCGTACACCTCTGAGCACCACCCGAACGCACACCCGTACCAGGAGGGGAACACCGTGGACCGCCTGCACCTGACCGACCTTGCCGCCCTGCTGCGCGCCGCCGCCGGCAGCGACGAGGGCGTGCCCCTGGACGAGGCCGCCCAGGACACCCTCTTCCTCGACCTCGGCTACGACTCGCTGGCCCTGCTCCAGGTCACCGGCGTCATCGAGCGCGACCACGACGTGGCGCTGGACGAGGAGGCGCTGGACGAGGCGCAGACGCCGCGCGCGTACCTCGATCTCGTCAACGGGGCGCTGGCGGCCCGGTCGGCGGCCTGAATGACGGACGGCCGGCTCACCGAGATCGCCGACGGTGTCCACGCCCACGTGCAGGGCGACGGCGGCTGGTGCCTGAACAACTCCGGGCTGCTCGCCGACGGCGGTGAGAGCGCGCTGATCGACACCGTCGCCACCCTGGACCGGGCCCGCGCCCTGCGCGCCCGGATCCTCGCGGTCACGGACCGGCCGCCCCGGTATCTGGTCAACACGCACTTCCACGGCGACCACACCTTCGGCAACTGCGTCTTCCCCGAAGCGGCCGTCGTCGGCCACGCGCGGGCCCGGGACGAGGCCGCAGCGGCGGGGCTGCACCTGACGGGGCTCTGGCCCGAGGTGCGCTGGGGGGACCTGGAGGTCGTCGTCCCCCAGGTCACCTTCGAGGAGCGGATGACGCTGTACGTGGGGGAGCTGCGGGCCGAACTCCTGCACGTGGGGCCCGCGCACACCTGCGGCGACACCGTGGTGTGGCTGCCGGAGCGCCGCGTCCTGTTCGCCGGTGACGTGGTGATGAACGGCGTCACCCCGTTCTGCCCCATGGGCTCGGTCAGCGGCTCGCTGCGCGCCCTCGCCACCCTGCGCGCCCTGGAACCGCTCACGGTCGTCCCCGGCCACGGGCCCGTCGGCGGTCCCGGACTCCTCGACGCCGACGCGGGATACTTCCGCCGCCTCCAGGAGCTCGCCCGCGAGGGCGTCGCCGCCGGCCTGACCCCGTACGACCTGGCCCGGGAAGCGGGGCCCGGCCCGTACGCCGGGCTCCTGGACTCCGAGCGCCTGGTGCCCAACCTGCACCGGGCGTACGCCGAGGAGCGCGGCGCCCTCCCGGGCGCGCCCCTCGACATCGGGGCGCTGTTCCGGGAGATGGCCACGTACCACGGCGGTCTGCCGGTCTGCCGCGCCTGACGCCCCGCGCACCCCTCAGACGAGCACCGGGGCCGGGTAGCCGGCCGTGAGGTCGTCCCGCGACACCACGCGGCTGCGGACCCGCAGCCGGCCCCGGCAGCGCACCAGTTCGTCCGCCATCACACAGAACCGGGACACCGCCGGAACGCCGCCGCGCGCCGTCGCGAAGACCAGGGCGTAGGCGCGGGTGTGCAGGACGCCGCCCGGGCGGACGTCCACGTCGAGCATGCCGATCCAGTGGCGCAGCTGCCCGCCCTCGCGTTCCTGCCGGGCCCGGTTGCGGTGGACGTTGGCGGCCAGCTCCGCCCGCCCGTGCACCGGGCTGTCCAGCGTGGGCACGCTGAACACGGCGTCCTCGGTGAAGGTGGCGGCCCAGCGCTCGGCCTCGTGCCGGTCGAAGAGCTGCATCTGGTGCGCGTAGAACTGCTGCACCTCGGCGTACAGCGAACCGAATTCCGAGGTGTCCGGCGCGGGTCCGGTGAGGTGCGTGGTGTCGGCCGTCATCGTGTCTTCCTTTTCCTCCGCAGGGTCTTCGGGCGGTTCTCCGTCACCTTCCGTGGTGCTGATCGAGCGCTCTTCGAAGATTCCTCAAGCGCACCGGCGGAGGGTGAAGGCAATCCGGAGGTAAAGGCCGCCGGTGTACGACGGAAACGGAAGGGGACCCCGGTGCGCGACACCCCGTACGGCGAACTCCCGGTGGACGGACTGCTGCGCCGCGCCGCCCTGCGCGACCCCGACGGCACCGCCGTGCGCACCGCGACCCGGGTGCTGCGCTTCGCCGAACTCGACGCCTACGCCGACCGGATCGCCGGATGGCTCGCCTCGGCGGGCGCCGGGCGCGGCACCCGGGTCGGGGTCACCCACGCCCTCACCCCGGAGTTCGCCGCCGCCTACCACGGGGTCGTGCGGGCCGGGGCCACGGTCGTGCTGGTCAACCCGCTGCTCCCGCCGGACGGGCTGCGCCATGTGCTCGGTGTGTCCGGCGCCGAGACCGTCCTCGCGCCCGCCCCGACCGCCGCGTCCCTCACCCGGATCGCGCCCGGGCTGCCCGCGCTGCGCACCGTCGTCGTCATGGACGCGCCCGACGGGCGGGCCCCCGCCGGGACCGTCCCCCTGCACGAGCTGATCGCCGGGGCGCGGCCGTACACCGGGCCCGCCGCGTCGCCGGACGAGGTGGCGTGCGTGCAGTTCACCACCGGGACCACCGGCGCCCCGAAGGGGGTCGTGCTGACCCATCGCAACGTCGTCGCCAACGCCTGGCAGACCGCCGACGCGCACGGCCTGACCGGTGCGTCGGTGACCCTCAACCACCTGCCGCTCTACCACGTCATGCACCTCAACTCGGCCCTGTACGCGGGCGCGTGCCAGGTCCTCTGCCAGGACCCGGACCCCTACGCCTCGCTCGGCGCGGCCGCCGACGCGGGGGCCACGCACTACTACGGGCTGCCCGCCCGGCTGCACGCCCTGGCCGCCGACGAGCGCCTGGCGGCGGGCGGTGCGCCGGACGGGCTGCGGCTGACCGCCGTGCTGTCCGGCGGATCGGCGCTGCGGCCGCAGGCGGCGGGCGTCCTGGAACAACGGCTCGGCGTGCCCGTCATCCAGGGGTACGGCATGGCCGAGCTGTCCCCGCTGACGCACAGCCAGCGGCCCGGCCGCTACCGCCCCGGCACCGTCGGCTCCGTCGTCGCGGGCACCGAGTGCCGCGTGGTGGACCTGACGACCCGGCGCCCGCTCGGCCCCTGGTCGGCCGGCGAGGTCCTGGTGCGCGGGCCGCAGCTGATGGCCGGTTACCTGGACGAGACGCGGCCCGCACCGGTCGACGCGGACGGCTTCTTCGCGACCGGTGACGTCGGCCGCCTGGACGACGAGGGCAATCTGAGCCTGGTCGACCGGCTCGCCGACGTCTTCAAGTACGACAACGAGATCGTCTCGCCCAGCCGCATCGAGCGGATCCTCGCCGACGACCCCCGGGTCGCCGACTGCCTGGTCGCGGACTGGCCCGACCCCGAGCACGGCGCCCTGGTCTGGGCCGGGATCGTGCTGCGCGAGGACGCCGGGGCGGGCGGCGACCCCTACGGCCACGGCGTGCTCGACGTGCTCGACGCCATCACCGAACGCGCCAACGACCGCCTCGGCCGCTTCGAGCAGATCCGCTTCGCCGAGGCCATCGACACCGTGCCGCGCACCCCCACCGGGAAGCCCCGGCGCCGCGCCGTGCGGCAGAAGCTGCGGGCCAGCGCAGCGCTGTGACCGCCCGACCGTCCGTTCCGCCACCCACCCCGGGAGACCGACCATGGTGAACTCCGGCACGGAGCCGGCCGCCCCGCCGCAGGTGCTCGTCGCGGGCGCCGGCCCCGTCGGCCTGACCGCCGCCCACGAACTGGCCCGCCGCGGCCTGCGCGTCCGCCTGATCGACGCGGCCCCCGGCCCCGCGCGCACCAGCCGCGCCGTCGCCACCCACCCGCGCACCCTGGAGACGTACGACCAGATGGGCGTCGTGGACCCCATGCTCGCCCGGGGCCGCCGCAACGCCGCCTTCACCATGTACGCCGAGGGCCGCCGCCTGGTCCGCCTCCAGGCCGACTACGAGACGATGCCGACCGCTTACCCCTTCACGCTGGTCATCGGCCAGACCGACACCGAGGCCGTGCTGCGCGAGGCGGTGGCCCGGCTCGGCGTCGGCATCGAGTGGGGCGTCCGGCTCACCGGCCTCGACCAGCACCCGGACGGGGTGCGCGTGACCCTGGAGGACGCCGACGGCACCCGGAGCACCGCGGACGTCTCCTGGCTGGTCGGGTGCGACGGCGGCCACAGCACCGTCCGCAAACTCCTCGGCCTGGAACTCGCCGGCACCAGCAGCGAGACCTGGATGCTCGCCGACGTGCCCGTCACGATGGACCTGCCGCCCGACACCATCTACTGGGCGCACACCGGCGGACAGGCCCTGATGATGGTGCCGTACGCCCGCGAGGGCCACTGGCGCCTCCTCGACACCGTGCCGGACCGCGACCCCGCCGGTGCGGAGGAACGCCTCGGCGCGAAGCTGTCCAAGGGCCTGGGCCGTCAGGTCACCGTCGGCCCCAGCGAGTGGACGTCCGTCTTCACGTTCCAGCAGCGCAGGGTCGACCGGATGCGCGAGGGCCGGGTCTTCGTCGCGGGCGACGCCGCCCATGTGCACAGCCCCGCCTCAGGACAGGGCATGAACACCGGCATCCAGGAGGCGTACAACCTGGCCTGGAAGCTCGCCCAGGTCGAACAGGGCCACGCCGCGGACCGGCTGCTCGACAGCTACGGCGCCGAGCGCGTGCCCATCGGCGCCGCCCTCCTCGACTCCACCCGCACCGCCACCGTCCTGGTGCAGCTGAAGAACCTGCTCGCCGCGGCCGTGCTGCCCGTCGTCTTCACCGTCGTACGCAACGTCACCCCGCTGCGCCGCGCCATTCAGCGCAAGGTCCTCGGCGGGATGTCCGGGCTGCGCATCGGCTACGGCGCGTCCCCGCTCACCACCGCCGGGGCCGCCGCCACCGGGCCCGCCCCGGGCGGCCGCGCCCGGGCCGTCGCGCTGGACGGCCTGGAGCCCACCGTGCGCGAGGCGTTCGCGCGCGAACTGCGGGACGTGCGCTGGAGCCTGCTGCTCGGGGCGGGCGGCTCCGGACCCGGCGACGTGCCCGTGGGCGTCGCCGTCACCGCGGCCGCCCAGTACGCCGAATGGCTCTCCGTGCGCACCCTCGGCGGGCGCGCCGACGGCTCCGAGGGCCCCGCACCGCTCGCCGACCCCGGCGCCGCGCTGCGCACCGCGCTCGGTCTGCGCCCCGGCTCCTGGCTCCTCGTGCGGCCCGACGGGTACGTCGCCGCGCGCGGGCCCGTGCTCAGCCGGACCGCGCTGGACCGGGCCCTCGCCCCGGTCGGCCCGTCCGCCCCGCTCGCGCTGCCGGCCCGTGTGGAGCCGCGCGCCGTTTCCGTACCCCCGGCCACGACGAAGGAGCACCGCTCATGACCGCCACCTCCGAGACCCGTCCCGTCGCCCTGGTGACCGGCGGCACGAGCGGCATCGGCCTGGAAGTGGTCCGTACGCTCGGCCGCGCCGGACACCGCGTCTTCCTGTGCGCCCGCACCGACGCGGCCGTCAAGGAGACCGTCGACGCCCTGCGCGACGAGGGCCTGGACGTCTCCGGGCAGGCCGCCGACGTGCGCTCCCGCGAGGACGTCGCCGCCCTCGTGAGCGCCGCCGTCACCGCGTACGGGCCGCTCACCGTCCTCGTCAACAACGCCGGGCGCAGCGGCGGCGGCGTGACCGCCGAGCTGACCGACGAGCTCTGGTACGACGTCATCGACACCAACCTCAACAGCGTGTTCCTGGTGACCCGGGAGGCCCTGGCGAACGGCGGGCTCCAGGACGCCGCAGCCCGGGGCCGGATCATCAGCATCGCCTCCACCGCCGGCAAGCAGGGCGTCCTGCTCGGCGCCCCGTACAGCGCCTCCAAGCACGGCGTCGTCGGCTTCACCAAGGCCCTCGGCCGCGAACTGGCGCCGACCGGGGTCACCGTCAACGCCGTCTGCCCCGGCTACGTCGAGACGGCGATGGCCCAGCGGGTGCGCGCGGGGTACGCCGCCGCCTGGGACACCACCGACGAGGACGTCCTCGCCCGCTTCGAGGCGAAGATCCCCCTCGGGCGCTACTCCACCCCGGAGGAGGTCGCGGCCCTGGTCGGCTACCTGGCGTCCGGGCCCGCCGCCTCGATCACCGCGCAGGCCCTCAACGTCTGCGGCGGCCTGGGCAACTTCTGACCCTCCCGGACCGCCCGCGCCGCGCGGGCGGGGTCCACGAACAACCGAGAAAGAGGTGTGTGGTGTCGGACGTACGTGTGCACCGGACGAGGCACAGTGTCGACGTGGACGCCCAGCCGGGCGTCGTCTACGGGCTGATCGCGGACGCCGAGCGCTGGCCGCTGTTCTTCCCGCCCAACGTGCACGTGGAGCGCCTGGAGTTCGACGGCCGCGACGAGCGGCTGCGCATGTGGGCGACCGCCAACGGCGACGTGCGGTCCTGGCTCTCCGAGCGGGCCCAGGACCCGGCGGCGCGCCGCATCACCTTCCGGCAGACCCGGCCGCAGGCCCCGGTCGAGACCATGGAGGGCACCTGGATCGTCGAGGAGCGCCCCGGCGGCGGGACCCGGCTGGTGCTGCTCCACGACTTCACCGTCGCCGGGGACCGCCCCGGGGACGTGCGGTGGGTCGAGACCGCGTGCGACACCAACTCCCGGGCGGAACTGGCCGGTCTGAAGGGGATCGCGGAGCGCTGGACCCTCCTGGACGACCTCGTCCTGTCCTTCGAGGACTCGGTGCGCGTCCACGGCCCCGCCGAGCTGGTGTACGACTTCCTGTACCGCGTCGGCGACTGGCCCGAGCTGGTCCCGCACGTCTCGCGCCTCGACTTCACCGAACCGGCCCCCGGTGTCCAGGTCATGGCCATGGACACCGTCACCGCCGACGGGAGTACGCACACCACCGAGTCCGTCCGCATCTGCTTCCCGCACGCCGGGCGCATCGTCTACAAGCAGACCGCCACCCCCGTCCTGATGGAGGCGCACACCGGCGAGTGGTCCGTGGTGCCCGACGCGACCGGCGTCACCGTCGTCTCCCAGCACACCGTCGTCCTCCGCGAGAGCGCCGTCGAACAGGTCCTGGGCGCGGGCGCCGGACTGCCCCAGGCCCGCCGTTACGTACGCGAGGCGCTGGGCCGCAACTCCACGGCCACGCTCAACCTGGCGAAGCGGCACGCGGAGACCGCGATCCGCATGCTGTGAGACACCCCTGGGCCCTGTCCGGAGCGCCCGTGGAGCGGTTCCCCAGCCGTTCTCGACCGCCCTGCGAGCAGCCGCCCGCAGGGTCGAGCCACACCCACCCGCACCCCGTGCCCGTACGACGAAGGAGGCGGACGCCGCCGTCATGACCAGCCTCGCAGAGATCCCCGGGCGCCCCGCCCCCACCTCCTCCCCCGCCCCCGGCCGCGCGGACGCGGACGCCCTCGAACGGGCGCGGCGCCTGGAAGCACGGCTCGGCGACCCCTACGACCCCGTCAACCCGCACGGGTTCGCCGCCCTGTTCGACGCCGACGCCCGCAGTACCCCGCCCGAGGCGACCGAGGCCCTGCTCACCGAAGAAGGGCTCGGCGCCGAATTCGTGCCCGTCGCCCTCGGCGGCCGGCTGACCCGCGCCGATCTGCTGGCCCGGGCCGTGCGGCCGGTGTTCCGGCGCGACCTGGGGCTCGGCATGGGCCACGGCCTCATCTCGCTGTTCGCGGCGGGCGCCGTGTGGGCGGCCGGGGACGAGCCGCAGCGCCGCGCGACCGCCCGCCTGCTGCTGGACGGCGGCCGGATCGCGATCCTGCACCACGAACTCGCCCACGCCAACGCCATCCTGCGCCACGAGTTCACCGCCCGCCCGGCCCCCGGCGGACGCCAGATCAGCGGCCGCAAGGACGTCATCCTCAACGCGTCCCGCGCCGACCTCCACGTCGTCTACGCCCGCACCGACCAGGCCCCCGGCCCGCGCGGCCACTCCGTCCTGCTGCTCGACCCGGCCGGACAGGACCCGGCCCACCTGCGCCACCTGCCCCGGGTCGAGAGCACCGGAATGCGCGGGGCCCTCTTCTCCGGCCTCGAATTCGCCGAGCTGCCCGTGCCCGAGGACGCGCTCGTCGGCCACCCCGGCGACGGGGCCGCCATCGCCCTGCGCGCCTTCCAGGTGAACCGCAGCCTGATCTGCGGGCTCGTCACCGCCGCCGCCGGAACGGTCCTGCACTCCGCGGCACGCGCCGCGACGGAAGGCCGCGCGAACGGCGTCGCCCGGCGCTGGCACAAGCCGCTCACCGGAGTGTTCGCCGACCTCCTGGCCTGCGACGCGATGTCCACCACCGTCCTGCGCGCCCTCAGCCTGCTCCCCGCGAGCGCCCACCTCTTCGCCGCCGCCGTCAAATACGTGGTTCCCGAACTGCTGCGGGAGAACCTGGAAGAGCTCGCCACGGTCCTCGGCGCCCGGGGCTACGACCACGCGAACCCCGCGTACGGGGCGCTCGGCAAGCTCGGCCGCGACCTGCCCGTCGCCGGGCTCGGGCACGCCGGATCCGCCTCCTGCCAGTCGGTCCTGGTGCCCCAGCTGCGCGGCCTCGCCGAACGCTCCTGGTTCGCCGAGGCGGAGCCGCCCGCAGAGCTGTTCACCGCCGGCGCCGCGCTGCCCCACCTGGACTACCGGCTCCTCGGCATCGCGGGCGGCGGCGACTTCATGGCCGCCTCGCTCGCCGCGACCGCCGAACGGCTCGTCCCGCTCCGCGACGCCGGCGGACACACCGGCGCGCTGGCGGGTCTCGCCGAGGCGTTCGCCACCGAACTGCGCGGGCTGCGCGCCCAGTGCCGCCGCATCCCGCCCGGCCCCGCCGCCCTCGCCGACCCGGCCGTCGTCCGGCTCAGCGACCGCTACAGCCGGATCGTCGGCGCGGCCGCCGTGCTCGCCGTCCAGGAGGGCCAGGACGGCACCGACCCGTTCCTCGCCGACCCCGCCTGGGCCGTCCTCGCCCTCACCCGGGCCGGGCAGCGCCTCGGCATCCCGGTGCCCGCCCTGCCCGACGGCGTCCAGGACCAGGTGCTCGCCGAGCTGCTCCGCCGGCACGACCAGGGCCTGGGCTACGACCTCGACGCACTCCCGTACGCGCCCTAGCGCTCAGGAAGGCAGGCCATGACGACCATCCCCGCGCCCGGTGCCGGGCGGATCAGCGCACCCCTCCACGTCGCGGGGCCCGGCGCGCCCTGGCACCTGGTGCGCGAGGCCATGGACCGCCACGGCAACGCCGTCGTCCACACCACCTGGGGCGAGTGGCTGGGGGCGGCCGTCACCCAGCCGGCGCTGCGGCAGCTGCTCGGCGGCGACTGGCAGCGCTACCGGCGCACCCAGGACCCCACACTGCGCTACCGGTTCCTCGCCTCACGCCTCGTCACCAAGTACACCGCGGCCGCCGCCCTGCGCACCGGACCGGCCGAACTCGACCTCGCGTACCGGATCGGCGGACGCCCGTATCTGCGCAGCCTCGACCAGATCGACGTGAGCCTCACCCACACCGAGGACATGATCGCCGTCGGCATCAGCCGCAACGGCCGGATCGGCGTCGACGTCGAACCCGCCACCCGGCCCATGTCGTACGACCTGCTCCAGGGACACGTACTGACACCCGGCGAGCGCGCGGCGCTGGAACACCTGCCGGAGGAGGAGCGGGCGGCCCGGCTGCTGCGGCTGTGGACGCTCAAGGAGGCGTACACCAAGGCGCTCGGGCAGGGACTGCGGCTCGACTTCACCCAGTTCGGCTTCGCCGGGGGCGGCGGCGAACTGCTCGCGCCCGACGGCCGGCCCGCCGCCGACGGCGAATGGTCGTTCGACACCCACCGGGTCCTGGGCGGGCGGTACATGCTCAGCGTCGCCTGCCACGACACCGGCCTGGCCGGCTCCGCCGACACGACGGTCCGCACCATGCTCGACACCGGGTTCGCGGGGGCGGTCACCGAACTGCTCGGCTGAATCGTGTCGCACTCGGCCCCGCGTCCAGTCCCGCTGGAGGAAGACGCGGGGCCTGTGCATGCCCGCGTACGGTACGGAACCGGTCGCCTCCCCGACGGAATCCTGCGGGACCACGGCGCCCCACCACCGGACCACCGCCGTGTCAGTGCCGTGTCGGTCCCGTGTGGGCGGGCCCTCGCATACTCGTTCCGCATTCGCCGACAGAGGGGAGGGAGGGGGTCTCCCGCATGCGCTTCGCAGCCGGTCCGCCGCGCTCCCGCATGCGTGCCCCGCAGGACGATGACCACCGACCACTCCTCGCACACCACCTCCGCCCGGGCCACCCCCGGCGGTCCGATGACCGTCGTCCTCGACCTCACCGGCCAGGACCCGGCCGCACCGCCCGTCCTCGAACTGCGCGGCCCCGTGGACCCGCACCGCGTCGAGGCCGCCCTCGACCGCCTGGCCCGGCTCGGCACACGCCCCGCACCCTCCTGGCGGCCGCGCCTGGAACCCGCCGACGACGGGCACCACACCCTGCGCCTGACCCCGGACGGGCCGCCGGCCGCCGAAGCGCCCTTCCCCGCCGGGCTCTTCGCGGACCTGCTCACCGTCGCGGAGAGCGGCCCCGCGCCCGCGCCCCGGATCGAGCCGACCCCGCTGCAACGCGAACTCCTCGCGGACGCGGACGCCCACCCCGGCACCGAGGGCTGGTGCGAACAGCTCGCCGTCACCTGGTACGGGCCGCTCGACCCGGAACGGCTCGCCGCCGCCTGGCAGTCCGTCGCCGAACGCGAGAGCGTGCTGCGGGCCGCCTTCGAGGAGGGGCCCGAGCCGTGGATCGTCTGCCACGAGGGCGCCGGGCCCGAAGTGCTGCGCTTCCCGCACGGCAGCGTGGACTGGCACGCGCTGGTCGAGGCCGACCGGCGCCGGGGACTCGACCCGCGCCGCCCGGGACCGCTGCGCGTCACCTTCCTGGGCGGCGGCCCGGACGCGGCGGGCAGCACCCGCGTCCTGCTGAGCTTCCACCCCGCGCTCCTCGACGACTGGAGCGTGCGGCTGCTGCTGCACGAGTTCTACCGCGCCTACCTGGCGGGCGGTGAGCTGCCCGGCGGCGCCCGCCGCCCCGACCTCGGCGACTACACGCGCTGGCTCGCGGCCCAGGACACCGCACCGGCCCGCGAGTTCTGGCGCGACGCCCCGCCCGGCCCCGCCGCCCGGCTGCCCGCCGGGGACGGCACCGGTCAGGTCCGGACCCGGATCACGCCCGAGGAGAGCGAACGGCTCGCCGCATGGGCGGGAGCCCTCGGCTGCCCGGAGAGCAGCGCCCTGCACGCCGTGTGGGCGCTGGCCCTCTACCGGGCCGGCGGCCACGCGGCCGCGGCCGACATCGGCTTCAGCGCGGCGGTCTCGGGCCGGGGCATCCTCCTCGACGGCGTCGAACGGCTGCCCGCCGCCCTGCGCAACCCGCTGCCCATGACCGCCGGCGTCAACCCGTACGCCCCGCTCGCCGAACTCCCGGCCCGCCTGCGCGACCAGGCCCTGGACGCGGCCGGGTACGAGTGGGTGTCGCAGGGGCGCATCCGGTCCTGGACCCGCCCCGGCGGCACCCCCGCGCCGACGGCCGTCCCGCGCACCGGCAGCCTCGTCGTCTTCGAGAACCGGCCGCGCCCGCCCGGCGACCTCGCACCCGCGCTCGCCGCGCTGGGCGTCCGCGTCAGCACCCCCGAGACGCTGGGCGCGCGCACCGGATTCCCGCTCACGCTCGTCGCCCACCGGGACGACGAGGGCGGCCTGGTGCTCACCGCCACCTGTCTCGGAACGGGCCTCGCCCAGGCCGAGGACCTGCTCACCAGGACCGCGCACGCCCTGCGCGAACTGCCGCGCACGGCAACGCCCGCGACGACGGTCGGCGGGGCGCTCGCGCTCCTCGCGGCACCGCCGGACCGGGTGCCGCGCGGACGGCCCGGCACCCGGCGCACGGCCGCCGCACTGACGGAGCTGCGCCCCGCCGCGCGCCCCGGCACCGGCACCGTCTGCCTGGTCCGGGCGCCGGGGACCCCGCTGTCCGCGCTGACCCGGGTCGCGTACGCCTACCGGGGGCCGGAGGCCGTGGTGCTGCTGCGGCCGCCGTCGCACACGGACGCCACCGCCCCGGCCGCCGACGCGGTGGCGGAGGCGCTGACCGGCCTCGGCGGGCCGCTCGTGCTCGGCGCGTTCTGCGGGGGCGGCGAGCGTGCCTACGCGCTCGCCGGGCAGCTCGTCGCCGCCGGTTCCCGGCCGCCCGGAGTGGTCCTCACCGGCACCGCGACCCCGGCCGGAACCTTCGCCCACACCCTCGAAGCGGTGGTCCGCCGCATCCGGTGACCGCCGCGGTCACCGTCAACCGCCCCACCTCACACCTCAGGAGAGTCATGACGACACGTCTGTTCACCTCGGAGTCCGTGACCGAGGGACACCCCGACAAGATCGCCGACCAGATCAGCGACGCGATCCTGGACGCGCTCCTCGCACAGGACCCGGGCTCCCGCGTCGCGGTGGAGACCCTGATCACGACCGGGCAGGTCCACATCGCGGGCGAGGTGACGACGTCGGCGTACGCGGACGTGCCGGGCATCGTGCGCAAGACCATCCTCGACATCGGCTACGACTCCTCCGCCAAGGGCTTCGACGGCACCTCCTGCGGGGTCTCCGTCTCCATCGGCGCGCAGTCCCCGGACATCGCGCAGGGCGTCGACACGGCGTACGAGAAGCGCGTCGACGGCTCCGGCGACGACACGCTCGACCAGCAGGGCGCCGGCGACCAGGGGCTCATGTTCGGCTACGCGTGCGACGAGACGCCGAGCCTGATGCCGCTGCCGATCGACCTGGCCCACCGCCTCTCGCGCCGCCTCACCGAGGTCCGCAAGAACGGCACCGTCCCCTACCTGCGCCCCGACGGCAAGACCCAGGTGACGATCGGCTACCTGGGCAGCCGCCCGGTGCGCCTGGACACCGTCGTCGTCTCCAGCCAGCACGCCGCGGACATCGACCTCGACGGCCTGCTGACCCCCGACATCCGCGAGCACGTCGTCGAGCACGTCCTGAACGAACTCGCCGACGAGGGCATCAAGCTGGAGACCGACGACTACCGGCTCCTGGTCAACCCGACCGGCCGCTTCGAGATCGGCGGCCCGATGGGCGACGCCGGCCTCACCGGCCGCAAGATCATCATCGACACGTACGGGGGCTACGCCCGGCACGGCGGCGGCGCCTTCTCCGGCAAGGACCCGTCGAAGGTGGACCGCTCGGCGGCGTACGCGACCCGCTGGGTCGCCAAGAACGTCGTCGCCGCCGGCCTCGCCACCCGCTGCGAGGTCCAGGTCGCGTACGCGATCGGCAAGGCGGAGCCGGTCGGTCTCTTCGTGGAGACCTTCGGCACCGCGAAGGTCGCCCAGGCCCGGATCGAGAGCGCCATCCGAGAGGTCTTCGACCTGCGCCCGGCCGCCGTCATCCGCGACCTGGAGCTGCTGCGCCCCATCTACCGGCAGACCGCCGCCTACGGGCACTTCGGCCGCGAACTGCCCGACTTCACCTGGGAGCGCACCGACCGCGTCGAGCAGCTCAAGGCCGCCGCCGGTCTCTGACAGCGTCCACCGGCCCAGTTGACAGGGACAGGAGTTCCTATGCGTATCGCGGTGACAGGTTCCATAGCCACCGACCACCTGATGGTCTTCCCGGGCCGGTTCGCGGACCAGCTCATCGCCGACCAGCTCGCCCATGTGTCGCTCTCGTTCCTCGTGGACGACCTGGAGGTGCGGCGCGGCGGAGTGGCGGCCAACATCGCCTTCGGGCTCGGCTCGCTCGGACTGGATCCGCTGCTGGTCGGCGCCGTCGGCAGCGACTTCGCCACGTACGAGGTGTGGCTCAAGGAGCACGGCGTCGACACCGGTGCGGTGCGCGTGAGCGACGAGCGGCAGACCGCCCGTTTCTCGTGCATCACCGACCAGGACGACAACCAGATCGCGGCGTTCTACGCGGGCGCCATGGCGGAGGCCCGGGAGATCGACCTGACGGCCGAGGCGGCCCGGGCCGGCGGCGTCGGCTTCGTCCTCGTCGCCCCCGACGACCCTGCCGCCATGCTGCGGCACACCGCGGCCTGCCGGACCCTCGGCGTCCCCTTCGCCGCCGACCCCTCCCAGCAGCTCGCCCGCCTCGACGGCGACGAGGTGCGCGAGCTGGTCGACGGCGCCCGGTGGCTGTTCACCAACGAGTACGAGGCGGCCCTCCTGCTGGAACGCGCCTCCTGGGACCGCGACGACGTGCTGGGCCGCGTCGGCACCTGGGTCACCACGCTCGGCGCGCGGGGCGTCCGCATCGAGAGCGCCGGTGCCCCCGCCCTGACCGTGCCGGGCATCGCGGGCGTCGAGACCGCCGACCCGACCGGGGTGGGCGACGCGTTCCGCGCGGGCTTCCTCGCCGCCACGGTCCGGGGCGCCGCCCCGGAGCAGGCGGCTCGGCTCGGCTGCACGGTCGCCTCGCTGGCGCTGGCCGCGGTGGGATCCCAGGCGTACGAGCCGGAGGCCGGGCGGCTGCTGGACATCCTGCGGCGGCAGTACGGCTCCGAGGCGGCGGACGCGCTCGCCCCCGTCCTGGGCGGTGCGTCATGACCGCGGGGGAGCGGGTCGCCGCGCTCCGGGACGCGCTCGCCACCCGTGTGGTGGTGGCCGACGGCGCGATGGGCACCATGCTCCAGGCCCAGGACCCGACCCTTGAGGACTTCCAGCAGCTGGAAGGGTGCAACGAGGTCCTCAACGTGACCCGCCCCGACATCGTGCGCTCGGTCCACGACGCGTACTTCGCCGTCGGCGTGGACTGTGTCGAGACGAACACCTTCGGAGCCAACCACGCGGCGCTCGGCGAGTACGACATCCCCGAGCGGGTCCACGAGCTGTCCGAGGCCGGTGCGCGCATCGCCCGCGAGGTCGCCGACGAGTACACCTCCTCCACCGGCGAGCAGCGCTGGGTGCTCGGCTCCATGGGCCCGGGCACCAAGCTGCCCTCGCTCGGGCACATCCGGTACGCCACGATCCGGGACGGCTTCCAGGCGAACGCCGAGGGGCTGCTCGCCGGGGGCGCCGACGCGCTGATCGTGGAGACGACGCAGGACCTCCTCCAGACGAAGGCCGGTCTGGTCGGCGCGCGCCGCGCGATGGACGCGACGGGGGTCCGGGTCCCGCTGATCTGCTCGCTCGCCTTCGAGACGACCGGGACGATGCTCCTCGGTTCGGACATCGGCGCGGCGCTCACGGTCCTGGAACCGCTGGGCATCGACCTCATCGGGCTGAACTGCTCGACCGGTCCTGCCGAGATGACCGAGCACCTGCGCCACCTGGCCCGCCACTCGGCGACCCCGCTGATGTGCATGCCCAACGCGGGCCTGCCCGTGCTGGGCGCGGACGGCGCCTACTTCCCGCTCGGGCCCGACGGCCTCGCGGACGCGCAGCAGGCGTTCGTACGGGACTACGCGCTGTCGCTGGTCGGCGGCTGTTGCGGGACGACGCCGGACCACCTGCGGGCGGTGGTGGAGCGGGTACGCGGCAGCGTGCCGCCGGACCGCACCCCGCAGCCGGAGCCGGGCGCCGCGTCGCTCTACCAGACGGTGCCGTTCCGCCAGGACACCGCGTACCTGGCGATCGGTGAGCGTACGAACGCCAACGGTTCCAAGAAGTTCCGCGAGGCCATGCTGGAGGCCCGCTGGGACGACTGCGTCGAGATGGCCCGGGAGCAGGTCCGCGAGGGCGCGCACATGCTCGACCTGTGCGTCGACTACGTGGGCCGCGACGGGGTCGCCGACATGGACGAGCTCGCGGGGCGGCTCGGGACCGCGTCGACGCTGCCGATCGTGCTGGACTCCACCGAGGTGGACGTGTTGCGCACCGGCCTGGAACGGCTGGGCGGACGGGCCGTCGTCAACTCGGTCAACTACGAGGACGGGGACGGGCCCGAGTCCCGCTTCGCCAAGGTCACCCAGCTGGCCGCCGAGCACGGCGCGGCGCTCATCGCCCTGACCATCGACGAGGAGGGCCAGGCCCGCACCGTCGAGCACAAGGTGGCTGTCGCGGAACGGCTCATCGCCGATCTGACCGGCACCTGGGGCATCCGCGAGTCGGACATCCTCATCGACACCCTGACGTTCACCATCTGCACCGGTCAGGAGGAGTCCCGCAAGGACGGGATCGCCACGATCGGGGCGATCCGCGAGCTGAAGCGGCTCCACCCGGACGTGCAGACGACCCTGGGCCTCTCCAACATCTCCTTCGGCCTGAACCCGGCCGCCCGGGTCGTGCTCAACTCCGTCTTCCTGGACGAGTGCGTGAAGGCGGGGCTGGACTCGGCCATCGTGCACGCCTCGAAGATCCTGCCGATCGCCCGGCTTGAGGAGGAGCAGGTCAAGGTCGCGCTCGACCTGATCTACGACCGCCGCGCCGAGGGTTACGACCCCCTCCAGAAGCTCATGGAGCTGTTCGAGGGCGTCAACATGAAGTCCCTCAAGGAGGGCAAGGCCGAGGAACTGGCCGCCCTCCCGCTGGACGAACGCCTCAAGCGGCGCATCATCGACGGCGAGAAGAACGGCCTGGACGACGACCTCGCCGAGGCGCTGACCACCCGTAAGGCCCTGGACATCGTCAACGACACACTGCTGGACGGCATGAAGGTCGTCGGCGAGCTGTTCGGCTCCGGGCAGATGCAGCTGCCGTTCGTCCTCCAGTCCGCCGAGGTCATGAAGGCCGCGGTGGCGTTCCTGGAACCGCACATGGAGCGGGCCGAGGGCGAGGAGGGCAAGGGCACCATCGTGCTGGCCACCGTCCGGGGCGATGTCCACGACATCGGCAAGAACCTGGTCGACATCATCCTCTCCAACAACGGCTACAACGTGGTCAACCTGGGCATCAAGCAGCCCGTTTCGGCCATCCTCGACGCGGCGGTGGAGCACAAGGCGGACGTCATCGGGATGTCGGGGCTCCTCGTGAAGTCCACGGTGATCATGAAGGAGAACCTGGAGGAGCTGAACCAGCGCAAGCTGGCCGCCGACTACCCGGTGATCCTCGGCGGCGCGGCTCTGACCCGCGCCTACGTCGAGCAGGACCTCCACGAGATCTACGAGGGCGAGGTGCGCTACGCGCGCGACGCCTTCGAGGGCCTGCGCCTGATGGACGCGCTCATCGCCGTCAAGCGCGGCGTCCCCGGCGCCACGCTGCCCCCGCTCAAGCAGCGCCGCGTACCGCTGCGGGAGCCGAAGACCGAGGAGCCGGGGGACGGCGGCCGGTCGGACGTGGCCGTCGACAACCCGGTCCCCGCCCCACCGTTCTGGGGCAGCCGGGTCGTCAAGGGCATCCCGCACAAGGAGTACACCTCCTGGCTGGACGAGGCCGCCCTGTTCAAGGGTCAGTGGGGGCTGAAGGGCGACACGATCGAGGCGGAGGGCCGGCCGAGGCTGCGGATGTGGCTGGACCGGCTGCGTACCGAGAACCTGCTCGAAGCGGCCGTCGTGCACGGCTACTTCCCCTGCGTGTCCAAGGGCGACGACCTGATCATCCTGGACGAGAACGGGCACGAGCGGACCCGGTTCACCTTCCCCCGCCAGTCGCGTGGCCGCCGCCTGTGCCTGGCGGACTTCTTCCGGCCCGAGGAGTCCGGCGAGACGGACGTCGTCGGGCTCCAGATCGTGACCGTCGGCTCGAAGATCGGCGAGGCCACCGCGGAGCTCTTCGCCTCCGGCTCCTACCGCGACTACCTCGAACTCCACGGGCTCTCCGTACAGCTGGCGGAGGCGCTGGCCGAGTACTGGCACGCGCGCGTCCGCGCCGGACTCGGGATCGCCGACCGCGAACCCGACGGCCTGGACGGCATGCTGCGCACCGAATACCAGGGCTGCCGCTACTCGCTGGGCTACCCGGCCTGCCCGGACCTGGAGGACCGCGCCAAGATCGCGGACCTGCTGCGGCCGGAGCGGATCGGGGTGCACCTCTCCGAGGAGTTCCAGCTCCACCCGGAGCAGTCCACCGACGCGATCGTCGTCCACCACCCCGAGGCGTCGTACTTCAACGCGGGCCGGGCCGGGGGTGGCCGGTGATGGGCCGGGCCATGGACCGTCCGACGTTCTCCTTCGAGTTCTTCCCGCCCCGCACCGCCCAGGGCGAGCGGACCCTGTGGCAGGCCATCCGCCGCCTGGAGCCGCTGCGCCCCGACTTCGTGTCCGTCACCTACGGCGCGGGCGGGTCGTCCAGGGACCGCACCATCGAGGTCACGAAGCGCCTGGTGACCGAGACGACCCTGCGGCCCGTCGCCCACCTGACCGCCGTCGGGCACTCGGTGGCCGAGCTCCGGCACATCATCGGCCAGTACGCGGACGCCGGGGTGCGGGACGTCCTGGTGCTGCGGGGCGACCCGCCCGGCGACCCCAAGGGGGAGTGGACCGCGCACCCGGACGGCTTCCACCACGCCTACCAGCTGGTCGAACTGGTCCGCTCGCTGGGCGACTTCACCATCGGTGTCGCCGCCTTCCCCGAGCGGCACCCGCGCTCGCCCGACTGGGACAGCGACATCCGCCACTTCGTCGCCAAGTGCCGCGCCGGTGCCGACTACGCCATCACGCAGATGTTCTTCGACGTGGAGGACTATCTGCGGCTGCGGGACCGGGTGGCGGCGACCGGCTGCACCACCCCGATCATCCCGGAGATCATGCCGGCCACCGACGTCCGGCAGATCCGCCGCTTCGCGGAACTCTCCGACGCCGCCTTTCCCGAGGACCTGGCCCACCGCCTGGAAGCCGCGCAGCACCGGCCCGACATCGCGTACGAGATCGGCGTGGCCCACGCGACGCTGATGGCCGACCGGCTGCTCGCCGAAGGCGCGCCCGGGCTGCACTACATCACGCTGAACAAATCGACGGCGACCCTCGACATCCACCGCAACGTCATGAGCACTAGGAGCCTCCATGCCAGTTGAGACCTTCGATTTCAAGGTCGCCGACCTCTCCCTTGCCGCTTTCGGGCGGAAGGAGATCACTTTGGCCGAGCATGAGATGCCCGGTCTGATGTCGATCCGCAAGGAGTACGCCGCAGCGCAGCCGCT
>NZ_JBIBHG010000025.1:0-25005 GCF_042956885.1 Streptomyces sp. NPDC008163
GGCGCGGAGTGCGTGACCGTGGATGGTGAGGGTGACCCCGACGAGGTGGCGTTCGTGGGGGTGCAGCGCCGTGACCGTGACGAGGCCGTAGAGCTCCTGACGGGCATCGCACGGTTGCACGCGCGTGGGGTGAAGGTCGACTGGCGGGCGTACTTCGCGGGCACCGCTGCCCGCACCACCGACCTGCCCACCTACGCCTTCCAGCACAAGCACTACTGGGCCCACTCACCCGCCAAGTCCGGCGACGCGTCTTCCCTGGGCCTCGCCGACGCCGAGCACCCGCTGCTGGGCGCTGTTGTCGAGGTACCGGGTGACGGCGGCCGCATCCTGACGGGTCGGCTCTCACCGGCCGCGCAGCCCTGGCTGGGCGACCACCGGCTGGGGGAGACGATTCTCTTCCCCGCCACCGGCTTCGTCGAGCTCGCCGTGCGTGCGGGTGACCAGGTCGGCTGTGAGCTGCTGGAGGAACTCACCCTGCAGGCGCCGCTGGCCCTTCCCGAGCAGCGGAGCACTCAGATCCAGGTGGTCGTGGCGGCCGGCGACGAAGCGGGACGCCACCCGCTGAGCATCTACTCCCGTGACCAGGACGCGCCGGACGCCGTGTGGACGCTCCACGCGCAGGGCGTGCTGGCCCGGGAGGCGCACCGGCCGGAGTTCGACCTGGCGGAGTGGCCGCCCGTGGGTGCCGTGCCCATGGACGTGACGGATGCCTACGCCGTGCTGCACGGCAGGGGCTACGGATATGGCCCGGTGTTCCAGGGCCTGACGGCCGCCTGGACCCTGGGCGAGGAGGTCTTCGCCGAGATCACGCTGCCGGAGGAGGCGCAGGCCGAGGCCGAGCGGTTCGGTCTGCACCCGGCCCTGCTGGACGCGGCCACACACGCCGCGCTCGTTCACGAGGACGCGCCGGGCGGTTCGGGTGCCGTCCTTCCCTTCGCCTGGGTCGACGTGGCTCTCCACGCGACCGGTGCCGCCGCCGTGCGCGTACGCCTGACCCCGACGGACCAGGGCATCGCACTCGCCGTGGCCGACGGCGCCGGACGCCCGGTTCTGGCGGCGGGGTCCGTGGTCTCGCGGCCCGTGTCGCTGGAGCAACTCGGCACGGCGGGAGCCGCGGCCCATCACGACGATCTCTACCAGGTCGAGTGGCACCCGCTCCCGGCAGTCGCCGGCGATGCCGGGCACACCCCGTCCTGGGCGGAGTGGGGCGAGGCGGCGGGGAACGAGGCGACCGGTCAGCTGCCGGACCTGCTGGTCCTGCCGAGCGCCCCGGGCAACGACGCGGAAGCCGTCCACGCCCGCACCTGCCACGTACTCCAGCGGCTCCAGTCGTATCTGTCCGACGACCGCTTCGCCGGTACCCGGCTGCTGGTGCTCACACGGGGCGCCGTCGCCCGGGGCGGCGAGGACGTGGCGGACCTGGCGGGGGCGGCCGTATGGGGGCTGGTGCGCGCGGCGCAGCTGGAGAACCCCGGTCGGATCCTGCTGGCGGATCTGGAGCAGGGCACCGCGGTGGACGCGGAGCTGATCGCCCTGGTCACCGCGGGGGAGCCGCAGGTGGTGGTCCGCGGAGGTGCCGCGTACGCGGCGCGACTGACCCGGGTCCCCGCCGAGCCGGTCCTGCCCGCCGGTTTCGACGGGGCCGGTACGGTCCTGGTCACCGGTGCCTCGGGCACACTCGGCGGACTGGTGGCACGCCACCTGGTGGCCGCTCACGGTGTCCGGCACCTGATGCTGACGAGCCGGCGCGGCGCGGCCGCGGACGGTGTGCCGCGGCTGGTGGAGGAGTTGACGGCGCTCGGAGCGGACGTCCGGGTCGTCGCGGCCGACGCGGGAGACCGTGAGCAGCTCGCCGCCGTGCTGGAGGGCATCGCGGCCGAGCACCCGCTGACCGGCGTGGTGCACGCGGCGGGCGTCCTGGACGACGGTGTGATCGCCCGCCTGACCCCGGCGCAGGTCGAGGCGACTCTGCGGTCCAAGGCGGACGCCGTGCTCCACCTCCACGACCTGACCCGGGACATGGACCTGACGGCCTTCGTGCTGTTCTCCTCCATGGCCGGCGTGTTCGGCAACGCGGGGCAGGCGGGCTACTCGGCCGCCAACGCGTTCCTCGACGCCTTCGCCGCCCACCGGCGCGCGAACGGTCTTCCCGGCGTCTCGCTCGGCTGGGGCGCCTGGTCCAGGAACGTGGGCATGGCGGGCACGCTGAGCGATCACGACCGGCAGCGGATGAGCCGGCGCGGGATCGACGAGCTCTCGGTCGAGCGGGGTCTCGCGTTGTTCGACACGGCGATCACGGCCCAGTCGCCGGTGGTGCTGCCGGTCAGCCTCGACCGGTCGGTCCTGGCCATGGCGGGTGCGGAACTGCCGCCCCTGCTGCGCGGCCTGGTGCCGACGGTCAGGCGCCGCCCGGCCGGGCCCGCCCCGGCACAGGTGTCCGTGCACGAACGGCTCGCCGGGCTGGACGAGAAGGCGCGTGAGTCGCTGCTGCTGCGCGTCGTGCTGGAACAGGCGGCGGACGTCCTGGGCCACAGCGGCGCCGACGCGGTCGACCCGGAGCGGGACTTCCTGGAGTCGGGCTTCGACTCGCTGACGTCACTGGAGCTTCGCAACGGTCTCAACCAGGCGACCGGTCTGCGGCTCTCCCCGACCGCCGTGTTCGACAACAAGACACCGGCGCAGCTCGCCCGGCACCTGCTCACCGAACTGGCGGCGGGTCCGGACGCGTCCGGCGCGAGTGGCCGGCCCGGGCGGGAGCACACGGTCGGCGGCGGAACGGGGTCGCTGAGCACACTGCTCCGCGCGGCGGCCGAGGCCGGGCGGATGGACAAGGGCTTCGACCTGCTGCGTACCGTCGCTGACATCCGTCCGACGTTCGGCTCGGCGGCGGAGCTGGACCGGCCCGCCGCACCCGTACGTCTGGCCGACGGAGCGGGCACGCCGCGGCTGATCTGCGTCAGCACCCCGATGGCGACCGGCGGCCCGGCCCAGTACGCCCGGCTGGCGGCCGCATTCCGCGGCGACCGGCACGTCTCGGCGGTGCCGCTGCCGGGCTTCGCGGCCGGTGAACCACTGCCGGGCACCGTGCGGGCCGCCGTCGAGACCGTGGCGCACGGGGTACTGGAAGCGGCCGAGGGCGAGCCGTTCGTGCTGGTCGGATACTCCTCGGGAGGCACGCTGGCCCATGCGACCGCCGCGTACCTGGAGAACGAACTGGGCGTCACCGTCGCCGGAGTGGTCCTGCTGGACAGCTACCGCATGGACTCCGGCGCGGCGGGCGTGTCGCTGGACGCCCTGGCGCAGGGTCTCCTCGCCAAGGAGTCGGCGTTCGGAGGCTTCGACGACGCGCGGCTGTCCGCCATGGCGGGCTGGGGCCGGGTCCTGTCGGACGTCGTTCCGGCACCGCTCGCGGCTCCGGTTCTCCTGGCGCAGGCCACCGAACCCTTCGAAGCGCCGGCCGGGGACACGTCGGACGACACTTCCTGGCGGGCGCAGCCCTGGCACCCCGGTCACCACGTCGTCGAGGCGCGGGCGAACCACTTCACGATCATCGAGGAGCAGGCGGCCGATACGGCCGTACTGATCTCCGACTGGCTGACTTCGATGGACTGAACGGATTGAGGCGACACAAGTGACTCTGGCACCCACCACCAAGGGAACGGTCCCCTTCGGGGAGTACGAGACCTGGTACCGCGTCACGGGGGACCTGTCCTCCGGGCGGCCGCCGATCGTCGTCGTGCACGGCGGTCCCGGCAGCACACACGACTATCTGCTGAGCCTGACCGCGCTCGCCGAGGCGGGCTGGCCGGTCGTCCACTACGACCAGCTGGGCAACGGGGGTTCCACCCATCTGCCGGGCCGGGGCTCGGACTTCTGGACGGTGGAGCTGTTCCTGGCCGAGCTCGACAATCTGCTCCAGCGGCTGGGCATAGCCGACAACTACGTCCTGTACGGGCAGTCCTGGGGCGGCATGCTGGTCGCCAAGCACGCGGCTGCCCGGCCTGCCGGGCTGCGCGGTCTCGTCATCGCCAACTCGCCTGCCTCGTACCCTCTGTGGCGGCAGGAGATGGACCGGCTGCGGGCGGAGCTGCCCCCGGGCGTCGACGAGACGCTTCGACGGCACGAGGCCGCGGGCACCACCGAGGACGACGAGTACCACCAGGCCATGCGGGTCTTCTACGAGCGGCACGTGTGCCTGCTCAAGCCGTGGCCGCGGGACTACCTGGCCTCGTTCTACGAGGTCTACAACGACCCGACGGTGTACTACACCATGAACGGCCCGACCGAGTTCCACGTCATCGGGACCCTGCGCGACTGGTCGGTGGAGGACTGCTGCCCGGACATCCAGGTGCCGACGCTGCTCATCTCGGGCCGGCACGACGAGGCCACTCCGGCCACCGTCCAGCCGTTCCAGGACCTCATTCCGGACGTGCGGTGGGAGATCCTGGAGAATTCCAGCCACCTTCCGCACCTGGAGGAGCCGGAACTCTTCAACAAGATCATGACGGAGTATCTGCAGGACCTGCGCTGACCCGCTGAGGCGGGGGAGGGACCGAACCCGTAGGGGTCGCTAGGGGTACTGGCAGCGACCCCTTCGGCACAGACTGGCCGGGAATGACAGGCGGACTGTCGATCATCATAAAGGAGGGAGAGCGGGAAATGGAGAGTGCTCCGCCGTCCGGCAGCGCCATCATATTTCCGGGAATGGGGCCCTGCCCGTTCGAGGACGTGGCGAAATTCATGCTGGTGAACCCCGGCGCCCGAAAGCTCGTTTCCATTGCGGACGATGTTCTCGGCTATTCCCTCGTGGACCGCTTTCGGGAAGCCGAGGGGGATTACAGCGAACCCGCGCAGGTCTCATTCCTGGTCAACTGCCTGGCCCTGGCCGAATGGGCGGCGGAGCCGTTGGGAATGAGCCCGGCACTATGTGTGGGGCCGAGCTTCGGCGGCAAGGCGGCGGCGGTCTACTCCGGCGCGCTGCCGTTCGAGGAGGCGGTGGACATGACCGCCCGTTGGGCGCGCGCCCTGGAGGACTACTTCGCCGTCGCCCACCGCGACATCGTGACGCACTCGTTCGCCCGCACGGGCGAGGGGGAGCTGGCGAAGGTCCTCGCCGAGCTCGACGAGCAGGGCGAGTGGTACGACGTCTCCTGCTACGTCGACCACGACTTCTACATGCTGTCGCTGCGCGAGGGCCGGCTCGACTGGCTGCAGTCACGGGTGCGCGCCCTGGGCGGCCTGCCGCTCTACACCATGCGCCCGCCCATGCATTCGAGCGCCTTCGGCCCGCTGCGTGACCGCGTGGAGCAGGACATCTTCTCCGGGCTGCACTTCACCGACCCGGTGCTGCCGGTCGTCGCCGACCAGGACGGCCGCGTCCTCACCACCGGTGCGGAGGTCCGCGCGATGCTCCTGGACGGGTTCGTGCAGCCGGTCCGCTGGCCGGACGTGGTGGCGACGCTGAAGAACGCGGGCGTGGCCAAGGTGTTCGTCTCCGGCCCGGA
This sequence comes from Streptomyces sp. NPDC008163, assembly GCF_042956885.1. Taxonomy (NCBI): domain Bacteria; kingdom Bacillati; phylum Actinomycetota; class Actinomycetes; order Kitasatosporales; family Streptomycetaceae; genus Streptomyces; species Streptomyces sp. NPDC008163. The sequence goes on from NZ_JBIBHG010000025.1 coordinate 5,505, forward strand.
CAGCCTCTTCGGACGGGTGGGCGTCACGGTCCGGAACTTCGAGGTCGTGCCGGTCAACCCGCGGATCGCGATGCAGCCGCGCCGGCGCACCGGCGCGCCGGGCCCGTCGTCGGACAAGCCCTAGCGGAAAACCTCGCAGCACAAACAGATATGCCCTCCGTTATCGTCAGGATTCCGAAGGGCATATCTGCTTTCCAGGGTGCCTTATCAGGCAGGGCTGGCGGCAATCTTGCGGAGCGAGGTCCACAGCACGTCCGGCGTCGCAAAGGTCTCCATGTTCAGCATCTCATCGACGAAGCGCACGTCGTACATGCTCTCAAGCGATGCCATCATCTCGACCGTGCCGAGCGAATCCAGTCCGAGATCTCGCAGGCTGGTGTCGCCGGCGAGCTCCTCATGGGTGCCCAAGAACGGCAGATACTTGCGCAGGAGCTCTTCGAATTGCTCGTCCCACATGGCGTCTCCGAAATCTGTCTGACTATGCGGCGTAATGACTTTCGTCGTGACGATATGCCAAGCATGGAGCGAAAGCACCCCCTACTTGCCCCCATTTCTTCTGGGGCGTGAAGAAAGGAAGAAAGATGTCCGGTACAGCACTGCACGCACGGTTCCTGCGGGGCCTGCGGCTCGACCCCGGCAAGACCGCCGTACGCGTCGGGCCGGACGCCGTCACCTACGAGGAGGTCCACGAGCGCGCCCTGTCCTGGGCCGGTTCCCTGCTCGCCGGCGCCGAGGAGCGCCCGCGCGCGATCGGCGTACTGGCCGACAAGGGCATCGACGCCTACGTCGGACTGCTCGCCGCGCTCTACACCGGCGCCGCCGCCGTCCCCCTGAACCCCGGCTTCCCCGCGGCCCGCACTCGGCACATGCTGGAGCTCGCGCAGGTCTCCGCCGTCATCGCCGACGGGCCGGGCCTGGCGCGGCTGGCCGACGGCGGGGCCGACGACATGGCGTTCCCGGTCCTCCCGACCGGTGGCGCCCAGGTCCCGCCCGGGCGCCGCGCACTGGAACTCTCCGCCGGCCACGTCCTGACCGAGCCGCGGTCCGTCGAAGAGGCCGATACCGCCTACATGCTGTTCACCTCGGGCTCCACCGGCCGCCCCAAAGGGGTGCCCATCACCCACGGCAACACCCACCACTACTTCCAACTGCTCGACCAGCGCTACGACTTCCACCAGGGCGACGTCTTCTCGCAGACCTTCGACCTGAACTTCGACTGCGCGATGTTCGATCTCTTCAATGCCTGGGGCGCGGGTGCCACCGTGCAGGCCGTGCCCCCACGCGCCTACCGGGACATCCCGGCCTTCGTCGCCGAACACGGCATCAGCGTCTGGTTCTCCACCCCCAGCGCCATCTCCCTGATCCGCAGGCTGAGCGGTCTGGCGCCGGGCAGCCTGCCGGGCCTGCGCTGGAGCCTGTTCGCCGGTGAAGCGCTCACCGCCGCCGACACGGTGGACTGGCAGACCGCGGCACCCGGCGCGGTGCTGGAGAACATCTACGGGCCGACCGAACTGACCGTCACCATCACCGGCCACCGCTGGTCGCCGGAGGAATCCCCGGCCCGGTGCGTCAACGGCCTGGTCCCCATCGGCGCCGTCAACGACGGACACGACCACATGCTGATCGGCGAGGACGGCAGCGTCGTCGAGGACGAGGGCGAACTGTGCGTCACCGGACCCCAGATGGTCCGTGGCTACCTCGACCCGGTCGACGAGGGGGGAAGGTTCCATCCGCACGACGGACGTATCTGGTACCGCACCGGAGACCGGGTGCGCAGGCTGGACAACGGCGAGCTGATCTACCTCGGCCGGCTGGACTCCCAGGTGCAGATCCAGGGCTGGCGGGTGGAGCTTGCCGAGGTGGAACACGCCCTGCGCGCCTGCGAGTCGGTCACCGAGGCCGTCGCCGTCACCCGGCCCTCGGACAACGGACTCGAACTCGTCGTCTTCTACACGGGCACCCCGGCCCCCCCTGCCGTACTGGCCCGCGAGCTGCGCGAAGTGCTGCCGCACGGCATGTTGCCCCGGGAATACCGCCACTTGGCCGAACTGCCCCTGAACTCCAACCGGAAGACCGATCGGTCCAAGCTCGCCGCCGCGTGCGCCGTCGCTGGGGCGGCGCCGGCTCGAACTGGCGCCGTTTAGGGGTCGTTAGGGGTGCTGAACGCGCCCCGCGGATGAATAGCCTCTGGCTCAGAACGTTTGTTTGCGTCGCCCGCGGATCCACGGCCCGTCGCCCATGGCCATCTGGTGGAGTACCCGCCGAAGCCCAGTCCCAAAGAGGGGAATCATGACCGAAATCGCTGAAGCGGAGAATGCCGGCGTGGCGGAAAGGCGTCCCTTTCCTCTGGCAGCCCGCTGCCCGTTCGGAGCACCGTCCGAGTACGCCGAGCTGCGGGAAAAGGAGCCCGTGTCGAAGGTGACGGTCGCCGTCAACGGGCGACCCGCCTGGCTCTTCACACGGTACGACCTGATCCGGCAGATCCTCAGCGACCCGCGGCTGAGCGCGAACATCAAGCTGCCCGGATATCCGATCCCGATCAACGTGGACGACTCGTACGTCCAGTCGGTCCGGCGCGGGCTGTTCAACCTCGACGGCCAGGAGCACGCGGTGCAGCGCCGCCTCCTCGGCCCCGAGTTCAGCGTCAAGACGCTCGAGAAGCTCCGCCCGCGCATCCAGTCGGTCGTCGACGACTACATCAACCGCATGCTGGAGCAGGGCGGCCCGGTCGACCTGGTGCGGGCCCTCTCCATCCCGATGCCCTCGCAGGTCGTCTGCGAGATCCTCGGTATTCCCTTCCAGGACCGCGAGGTCTTCCAGAACTGGTCGGGCACGCTGATGAACAGCTCCACCGGCCCGGAGGAGCAGATTCGCATCCTGGGTCAGATGGAGGAGTACCTCGGCAAGCAGATCGCCGAGAAGGCCGCCAACCCCGGTGACGACCTGCCCAGCCGGGTCATCGCGAAGAACGAGCGCGAGGGCCACGGCCTGAGCCTCGAAGACATCGCGTGGATGACCAACGTGCTCAACGGCGCCGCCCACGAGACCACGGCCAACAACCTCACGCTGGGCGTTCTGGCGCTGCTCCAGCACCCCGAGCAGCTCGCCGAATTCAAGAGCGACCCGTCCCTCGCCCCCAAGGTCGTCGAAGAGGTGCTGCGCTACTCCAGCACCAACGACTGGGGCACCTCCCGGGTCGCGACCGAGGACATCGAGATCGGTGGCGTCCTGATCCGCGCCGGTGAGGGAATCATCACCTCGCGCGTCGCCGGCAACTACGACGACGGTGTTTTCGAGAACCCCGAGGTCTTCGACATCCACCGGGGTACGAGCAATCACCTGGCTTTCGGATACGGCGTCCACGGATGTGTCGCGCAGAACCTCGCGCGTCTGGAGCTTCAGATCGCCCTCACCACGCTGTTCACGCGTATTCCCGATCTGCGTCTCGCCACTCCGGCCGAGGAACTGCGGGTGCGTGAGCACGCGCTCATCCACGGCATCCACGAACTCCCGGTCACCTGGTAACGGAGGAAACACATCATGCGTGTGCTGGTTGATGACGATCGGTGCGTCGGCGCCGGCTGCTGCGTACTCGCCGCGCCGGACCTGTTCGAGCAGAACGACGAGGACGGCCGCGTCTTCCTGCTCATTCAGGACCCCGGCACCGAGATGCGCGACAGCATCCTGGAAGCGATCGACGTCTGCCCGGCGGACGCGCTGGAACTGATCGACGAGTGAGGGACCGGTGCATGGGGACCGGCTTCCTTCCCCATGCACCGCCCTTCGACCCGGCCCGCCTTTTCCAGATCGGAGAATGGCTTTGCATGCCCAAAATGAACTGACCGGTCGTGCTGCGGACCTTGCCTACCCGCAGGGCACCCTCGTCCACACCCTGCTGGACGACGCCGTGGCGGAGGCGGCCGACGCCTGTGCCGTGCGCGACTTCGCCGCGGAACTGAGCTACCGGCGGCTGAACGAACTGAGCCACGCCGTCGCCCACTGGCTGCGCGGCCAGGGCGTCGCTCCCGGCGACCGCGTCGTCGTGCAACTGCCGAGCCGGGTCGAGCTGGTCGCCCTCTTCTACGGCGTCGCGCGCAGCGGAGCCGTGTTCGTCCCGCTGAACCCGGCGATGAAGCGGTACCACCTGGCGTCGGTGCTCGACAACGCCGAGCCGGCCCTGGTGATCGGCGACGCCGCGTCCGCCCCCGGGCTGCGCGAGAGCACCGCCGTGCCCGTCCACGAACTCTCCGTCGTCTGGCCCCACATCGAGGCCGTGGCCACCAGGGAGCGCGAGGCGGTCACCGTGGACGTCCAGCCGGAGGACATCGCGGCCCTCGTCTACACCTCCGGATCCACCGCCGCACCCAAGGCGGTCATCTGCCCGCACCGCCAGGCCACCTTCGCATCCTCCGCGATCAACGCGGAGCTGCGCTACCGGCCCGACGACGTGGTCTTCTGCCGCTTCCCGCTCTCCTGGGACTACGGCCTGTACAAGGTGCTGCTGTCCTGCCTCGGCCGGTCCGAGCTCGTCCTGGCCGGCGAGGAATCCGACCTGCTGCTGTTGCGCCGGATGCGGGAGACCGGTGCCACCATCGTGCCGATCGTGCCCTCCTTGGCGGCGATGATCGCCACCCTGACCTCGCGCGACTCCGAGCCCGCGCCCCCCGTGCGCATGTTCACCAACACCGGTGCCGCCCTGCCCGCCCCCACCATCTCCGCGCTGCGCAAGGCGTTCCCCGGCGTCCGGGTGGTGCGTCAGTTCGGGCAGACGGAGTGCAAGCGGATCTCCATCATGCCGCCCGAGGAGGACCAGGAGCGCCCCCAGTCCGTCGGACGCCCGCTGCCCGGCACCGCGGTGCTGATCCTCGGCCCCGACGGCGAGGAGCTTCCGCTCGGCGAGACCGGCGAGATCGTGGCCGCGGGCCCGCACGTGATGCCCGGCTACTGGCGTGCGCCCGAACAGACGGCCGCCGCCTTCCGCCGCGACCCGGCCACCGGCGAACTCCGCCTGCATACCGGCGACTACGGCAGCCTCGACGCCGACGGCTACCTGTACTTCGAGGGCCGCCGCGACGACATGTTCAAGCGCAAGGGCATACGCATGAGCACCGTCGAGATCGAGGCGGCAGCCATGGACGTGACCGGCGTACGCGTCGCTGCCGTGCTCCCGCCCACCGAGGGCCGCGATCTGACGCTCTTCGTGGAGAGCGACCTGGCGCCCACCGTGGTGCTCAAGGAACTGGCCAGACGACTGGAGCCCGCCAAGGTGCCGGCCCTGTGCAAGGTCATCCCGGAACTGCCGCTGACTCTGCACGGAAAGAACGCCCGCCAGGCGCTCATCGACATGCTCGAAGGGGACGACACGTGACACGCCACGAGGATCTGGCGGTGCGCTTCGGCACACCCCTGTACGTGTACGACCTGGACGAGATCACCGCGGCCCGGCACGAACTGTTCGACGCGCTGCCCGAGGAGTTCGACCTCTACTACGCGCTGAAGGCCAACCCGCACCCCGACCTCGTCAGCGCCCTGCGCGACGGCGACGGCCGCTCCTGCCGCGCCGAGATCAGCTCCACCGGTGAGCTCGCCGCCGCCCTCGAAGCCGGCTTCGACGGCTCGGAGTGCCTCTACACCGGACCCGGGAAGACCCTCGGTGAACTGCGCGAGGCGATCGCAGCGGGCGTGCGGCTGTTCTCCACCGACTCCGTCACCGACGTGCGCCGGGTCGGCGAGGCCGCCGTCGGGCACGGTGTCGTGGCCGACATACTGCTGCGCGTCAACAGCGCGTCGGCGAGCGCCACCAGCAGCATCCGGATGACGGGCACGCCGTCCCAGTTCGGCTTCGACAGCGAGACGCTCGGCGACGTGCTGCCCGACGTACTGGCCACACCCGGCGTCGCGGTCCGGGGGATGCACTACTTCCCGCTGAGCAACGCCAAGGACGAGGACTCCCTCATCGGCGAGTTCCAGCACACCCTCGCGGGCGCCGCCGAACTCGCCCGCCGACTGGACATCCCGCTGGACTACCTCGACATCGGCGGCGGGTTCACCGTCCCGTACGGCGTCCCCGGCGAGCGCGGTCACTACCCGAAGCTGCGGGCCGAACTCGAGGCCGCCCTGGACACGCACTTCCCCGACTGGCGGGCCGGCACCCCCCGGCTGGCCTGCGAATCGGGCCGCTTCCTGATCGGCGCCAGCGGCACGCTGCTCGCCTCGGTGAGCAACGTCAAGGTCAGCCGGGGCCGCAAGTTCGTGATCACCGACGCCGGCATCAACACCTTCGGCGGCATGTCGGGCCTCGGCCGGCTGCTGCCCGTCGCGGTCCAGCCGCAGACCGGCGCCGAGACCGAGTCGGCCAGCCTGGTCGGCCCCCTGTGCACACCCGGCGACGTACTGGGCCGGGAGATCACCCTGCCGGCACTGGGCCCCGACGACATCGTCACCGTTCCCAACGTGGGCGCCTACGGCCCCACGGCGAGCCTGCTGATGTTCCTCGGCAGACCGGCGCCCACCGAAGTGATCGTCCGCGGCGACGACGTCGTCTCCGCCTCGCGCATCGAGCACCACCGTTCGTACCTTCCGACCGCACCCGGAGCATCCGAGTGAAGAACGCCCTACCCACCCCGATCTCTCCGCTCTCCGCACCCTCCGTGCCGCGTCGCGGAACCGTCGTCGTCACCAGCATGGCGTCCGACTCGCACACCTGGAACCTGGTCTTCCTCCAACTGCTGATCGAGGAACTCGGCTACGACGTGGTCAATCTCGGGCCCTGTGTGCCCGACGAGATCCTCGTCGACGAGTGCGGCGGCCTGGCTCCCAGCATGGTCGTCATCAGCAGCGTCAACGGCCACGGATACCAGGACGGCATGAGGGTCGTCGGGAAGCTCCGCTCCGACGAGCGGCTGGCCGGCGTCCCCCTCGTCATCGGCGGCATGCTCGGTGTGTCGGCCGAGGAGAACAGCGCGTACGTGGACGAGTTGATCGCGGCGGGATTCCACGCCGTCTTCGAGGGCAACAGCACCACGGCGTTCCGCGACTTCGTCGACACCCTGCCCCTGGCGGCCAGCAGGACGGCGGAGATGGCCGTGGCGGCGTCGTGACCTCGCTCGCCCGCTCGGTGCGCCGGGCCCCGCACCGTGACCGGCCGGTCGACTTCGGCGCGTTCGTACGCCGGGCCGGCGGGGAGGGCGGGCTCGTCGTCCAGCCGAGGATGGGCTTCGGTGAGCCCGCCCCCATGCGGGCCGGGCTCGCCGCCACCAAGGCGGCCGACGCCACCACCGTGGGCACCATCACCCTCGACAGCTTCACCCGCGTCGGCGCGCTGCAGTCGGTGGAGGAAGCGCTCCGCCACGGTGTGGCACTGAACGGATACCCGATCGTCAACTACGGGACGGAGGTCACCGACGCGGTTCTCGACGGCATCCGGGACGACTTCTTCCCGGTGCAGGTCCGGCACGGGTCCGCCGTCCCGGGCGACATCTTCGACCGGCTCATCGAACTGCGCATCAACGCCACCGAAGGCGGCCCCGTCTCCTACTGCCTGCCCTACGGCCGCACCCCGCTCGCGGACTCCATCCGCAACTGGGCCGAGTGCACCGAACGGTTCTCCACCCTGCGGGCCGTGGGCATCGAACCCCACCTGGAGACCTTCGGCGGCTGCATGATGGGCCAGCTGTGCCCGCCGAGCATGCTGGTGGCCCTGAGCGTCCTGGAGGCGATGTTCTTCTGCTGCTACGGGGTGCGCAGCGTCTCCCTGAGTTACGCGCAGCAGACCAGCATGAGCCAGGACATCGAAGCCGTGTTCGCCCTGCGCCGGCTCGCCGCCGAGATGCTGCCCACGGACAACTGGCACGTCGTGATCTACGCCTACATGGGCGTGTACCCGATGACCGACCACGGCGCCTACGGGCTCCTGGGCCAGGGGGCGGAACTCGCCGTCAGGACCGGCTCGGAACGCATCATCGTCAAGACCGTCGCGGAGTCCCGGCGCATCCCCACCATCGAGGAGAACGTCGCCGCACTCGAATACGCCGGCCAGGTCGCCCGTGGCGGCAGGCGGCCGGCCACGGACACCACCGACGGCGACTCACAGACCTATCAGGAGGCGCGCGCCCTCATCGACGCCGTCCTCAACCTCGACCTCGACCTCTCCCGGGCGCTGCTCCTGGCATTCCGACGGGGCTACCTCGACATCCCGTACTGCCTGCACCCGGACAACCGGGGCCACGCCCGCAGCTACATCGACGGCGCCGGGAGACTGCGCTGGGCCGACATCGGCTCCCTGCCGCTCACCGGACTCGTCAAGGGCGGCCACAGCCGCCGCGTCACCTCTTCGGGCCTGCTGGCCGACCTCTCTTACGTGCGCCGCAAGTTCGACGAGTCGCCTCCGGAGGTCCTCGGCAGTACCGAACGACAGCGCGCGACCGCCTGGGACGCGCGTACCTCCCTCCAAGGGCCAACGAAGGACGGTGCAAGAGCCCATGAGAACTGAATGGCCGAACCAACGCCTGACCATTCTCGGCGCCGGCGTGATGGGCGCGAACATCGCGACGACGGCCCTTGGGCACGGCATCCCCGTCGTCCTGATCGACGTCGACCAGGACAGGACCGACCGGGCCCGCGCCCAGATCAGCCAGCTCCTGCGCCACGCGCAGCTGATGAGCGCGCTGCCCGAGGGGCGGCCGGTCGGGGAGCTGACCACCGCCCTCGACCCGGCGGCCGGAGCCGACGCCACGGCGGTGATCGAGGCGATCACCGAGGACGCCGAGCTCAAGGCCAAGGTGCTGGCCGAGGTCTCCGCCCTGGTCCGCCCCGGCACGCCGCTGATCACCAACACCTCCGGCATCCCCATCGAGGAACTCGCGAACGCCGTCGCACGGCCGGCGGAGCTGGTGGGCACCCACTTCATGAACCCCACCTACCTCATCAGGATGGTGGAGGTCATCCGGGGCCCGCGCACCGGCGAAGCCACCATGGCCGGCGTCGTCGAGCTGCTCACGGCGATGGAGCGCCGGTCGATCGTCGTCCAGGATTCACCCGGCTTCGTCACCAGCCGGCTCCTCCACCCGATGATCAACGACGCGGCACGCGTCGTCCAGGCCGGCACCGCCGACGTGGAGTCGGTCGACGCGCTGATGGAGGGCTGCGTCGGACACCCCACCGGACCGCTGCGCACCGCCGACCTCATCGGGATCGACAACCTCGTCGACTCACTCGCCGCGCTGTACGAACGGACGGGCGACGAAGGATGCCGGCCGTGCGAGCTGCTGCTGGAAAAGGTCCGCGAAGGCCATCTGGGCCGCAAGTCGGGCCGCGGTTTCTACACCTACGGAAAGGCACTGTCGTGACCACGAATGACACCACCCCCACGGTCGGCATCACCGCCGAGACCATCGAGGCGGAGCTCCTCGCCCACCTGGAGGCCCGGACCAAGACCAGCCTGACCAGCGACCACGACCTGTTCGGATCAGGCCTGGTCACCTCCATGTTCGCGATGGAACTCGTCGTCCACCTGGAGGGCACCTACGGCATCGTCATCTCGGGCCCCGACCTGAAGCTCGACCACTTCCGCACGGTCCAGTCGATGGTCGCCCTGGTCCTCAGGCTCCATGAGGCAGTGGTCGACCGTGGCTGACATCCTTGCCGAGGAGCGCGAGACGGTCCGCGGCCTGGTCGGCGACCAGGCCGACGCCTGGGACCGGGCCGGCCTGCTGCCGGTGGAACTGCTGCGCAAGCTCGGCGGTCTCGGCCTGCTGAGCGCACAGATCCCGGCCGCCCACGGTGGACGCGGCGCGGGCAGCCGCTCCAACGGTGAGTTCACCGCGTATGTCGGCAGCCTGTGCAGCTCCCTGCGCAGCGTCATGACGTCCCAGGGCATGGCGGCGTGGACCATCCAGCGGCTCGGCACCGCCGAACAGCACCGCGCCTTCCTGCCGGGCCTGGCGAGTGGCCTGCTGGCCGCCGTCGCCTTCAGCGAGCCCGAGGCGGGCAGCGATCTCTCGGCGATCGGCACCACCATCCGCCGTGACGGCGACACGGTCGTCATCGACGGTGAGAAGCGCTGGATCACCGCCTCGTACTACGCGGACCTGGTGGTCGTCGTCGGCCGGTACGAGGACGGGGCGGCCGCCGTCGTGGTGCCGGCCAACGCGCCCGGCGTCCAGGTCGAACGCGTCGCCGCCCCGATGGGCTGCCGCGCGGCCGGCCACGCCAATCTCCGCTTCGACTCGGTGCGGGTACCCGCGGCGAACGTGCTCGGCGGGACCGGGTTGCCGCTGCCGCTGGTCGTCACGGCGGCTCTCGCCTACGGCCGCATGTCGGTGGCCTGGGGCTGCGTGGGCATCCTGCGTGCCTGCCTCGCCGCGGCCACCGCGCACGCCCGCGACCGGCGGCAGTTCGGCAAGCCGCTGGCCGAGCACCAGCTGGTGGCCCGGCACATCGCGGAGCTGTTCACCGACGAGCAGATCGCGTCGCGCGCCTGCGAGCACGCCAGCGCCTGCTGGGACGCGCAGTCGCCGGAGATGGTCGTGGCCACGGTCATGGCCAAGCACATCGGCGCCGGCCACGCCGCGCGGGGCGCCGCCGCCGCGGTCCAGGTCCTCGCCTCGGCGGGCGCCCAGGACGGCCACGTGGTGGCGAGGGCGTACCGCGACGCCAAGCTCATGGAAATCATCGAGGGCAGCAACGAGATATGCCAGCTGATCCTGTCTGAGCACGCCCTCTCCCATGCCGAGTGATTCCGAAGAGGGGAAGGTCGCAACCGTGTCCGGCAAACCGAACGTGGTGAAGTGCCTGGTCTGGGATCTCGACAACACACTGTGGTCGGGAACGCTGCTGGAGGACGGCGACGTGAAGATGACCGAGGCGGTGCGCGACGTCATCGTCGAGCTCGACTCGCGGGGCATCCTCCAGTCCGTCTCCAGCAAGAACGACCACGACCAGGCGTGGGCGCGGCTCGAAGAACTGGGCGTCGCCGAGTACTTCGTCCTGCCGCACATCGGCTGGGGCCGCAAGTCCGACGCGGTCCTCGGCATCGCCGAGCAGCTGAAGTTCGCACAGAACACCATCGCCTTCGTCGACGACCAGCCCGCCGAGCGCGCCGAGGTCTCCTTCCACGCGCCGGAGGTCCGCTGCTACGACGCCGTCGATGTGCTGTCGCTGCCGGACCGCCCGGAGTTCAGCCCGCAGACGGTCACCGTCGACTCGCGGCGACGCCGTGAGATGTACCAGGCGGGATTCCGCAGGTCGGCCGAGCAAGAGAGCTTCAACGGCCCCGACGAGGACTTCCTGCGCTCGCTCGAACTGGAGCTGCGCATCGGACGGGCCGGCGAGGAGGAACTCTCCCGCGTCGAAGAACTCACCCTGCGCACGAGCCAGATGAACGCGACCGGGGTGCACTACTCCGACGCCACCCTGCGCGGCTTCCTGGCCGATCCGGACCACGAGGTGCTGGTCGCCACGCTGACCGACCGGTTCGGCACGCACGGCGCCATCGGCGTCATGCTGCTGGAGACGGGCAACGGCTCCGTCTGGAACCTGAAGCTGCTGGCCACCTCCTGCCGCGTGGTGTCCTTCGGCGTCGGCACGGCCATCCTCAACTGGCTGACCGACCAGTCCGCGCGGGCCGGTGTCCACCTGGTGGCCGACTTCAGGCGCACCGACCGCAACCGCATGATGGAAGTCGCCTACCGCTTCGCCGGCTTCACCGGTGAACCGTGCGACTGCCTCGCGGCCCTCGGCACCGCCGCGGGGGCCGAGGACGTCCAGCGTCTCCACCTGGTCCCGACACCGCGCGAGGCCCCGACCACGCTGACGCTGACCGCCCCCGACCTCACCACGGGCAGCGGCCCCCGTTCCACGTCCTGAGCGCACCCGTCCGGAGAACCCCGGCACTGCCGTCGGCACCCCGTAGGGGTGCCGACGGCAGCCGCGTAGGGGTCACGTCACACCGCGGACCATGCCCTTTCCGGGCCGGCAGGCCCGGCGATCCCTCATGAAGGAGGACGGGGCCGCCGAAACACCACGGCGGGCCCCACCAGCCATGGCAGAACAGATCCTCTCCAGCCCCGAACTGCTCGACTACGTACGCGAGGTCTCCCTCCGCGACGACGACATCCTGCGTGACCTGCGCGCCGAGACGGCCGAGCTGCCCATGGGCCGCGCCATGCAGGTCATGGCCGAGGAAGGCCAGCTGCTGGCCCTCCTCGTCGGCCTCACCGGCGCCCGTACCGTCCTCGAGATCGGCACGTTCACCGGTTACAGCACCCTGTGCATGGCCAGGGCCCTGCCCGCCGAGGGACGGGTCATCACGTGCGACATCTTCGACAAGTGGCCCGCCATCGGTGCCGAGTACTGGCGGCGCGCCGGGGTCGAGGAGCGCATCGACCTGCGCGTCGGCCACGCGCTGGACACCCTCGCCGAGCTCACCGCCGAACAGGGCCCGGAGAGCGTCGACTTCGTGTTCATCGACGCCGACAAGGCCGGCTACCCCGCCTACTACGAGGCATCGCTCGCCCTGCTCAAGCCGGGAGGGCTGATCGTCGTCGACAACACCATCTTCTTCGGCCGGGTCATCGACCCCGAGGCCCAGGACCCGGACACGGTCGCGGTGCGCGCACTCAACGCGCGGCTGCGCGACGACGACCGGGTGGACATTTCCCTCCTCGTCATGGCGGACGGCATCACGCTGGTGCGCAAGAAGTCCCTCTGAGGTCCGTTAGGGGGAGCTAGGGGTGTAGTCGGTGTTCTTCACCGACGTACGGTGCCGGGTGTGCCGTGGCCGGACGTGGATGAGGTCGGTCTGCGTATACAGGAATACTGTGGAGTGCTGAGATGAGCGAGTCCGCCAGCTTCTTTTCTGACCATGGGGAAACTGCGGGGGAGGGATGGGCGCGGGCATTGTCCGGTGGGCTGGAGAACATGCCTGCCGCCGAACAGACCCGCATTCTCTCCGACCTCGTCCGGGATGAGGTGCGCCACGTCCTGAGCCGGTTCAGGCAGGACCGGGCGGGCACGGTCGACACCGGGCTGTCCTTCCGGGAACTGGGCTTCGACTCGCTGGCCGCGGTCGACCTGCACAGCCGGATCTCCGCCGCCACCGGCCTCGCTCTGCCGGTCACCATCGCCTTCGACCACCCGACGCCACGTCACCTCGCCGAACGCCTGCGCTCCGAACTCCTCGGCATCACCGACGGGGACGAGGAGGCACCCGTCGCGGCCGGGTCCCTGGACGACGAGCCCGTCGCCGTCGTCGGCATCGGCTGCCGCTACCCCGGCGGAGCCGACTCCGCCGAGGCGCTGTGGCAGCTCGTCGCCGACGGAACGCACGTCATCTCGGATTTCCCGGACGACCGCGGATGGGATCTCGAGAAGCTCTTCGACGCGGACCCGGCCACGCCGCACACCACCTATGTGCGCCGGGGCGGATTCCTTCCCGACGCCGCCGAATTCGACGCGGAATTCTTCGGGATAGGCCCCCGTGAAGCATCGGCCATGGACCCGCAGCAGCGGCTCGTCCTGGAGACCGTGTGGGAAGCCCTCGAACGGTCCGGAATCAATCCGGAATCCCTGCACGGCAGCTCCACCGGCGTGTTCATCGGCGCCGAGCCGCAGGAATACGGAATGCGGCTGCACGAGGCCCCCGACGGCCTCGACGGCTATCTGCTCGCCGGCAACGCGCCCAGCGTCGTCTCCGGACGCGTCGCCTACACCCTCGGCCTCGAAGGCCCCGCGCTCACCGTCGACACCGCCTGCTCCGGATCCCTCGTCGCGCTGCACCTGGCCGCCCAGTCGCTGCGACGGGGCGAGTGCTCGCTCGCGCTGACCGGCGGCGTGGCCGTCATGGGCAGCCCCGGCGTCTTCACCGCCTTCAGCCGCCAGCGCGGCTTGGCCCCCGACGGGGTGGCCAAGCCGTTCTCCGCCGCGGCCGACGGCACCGGCTTCTCCGAGGGCGTCGGCGTCCTCGTACTCGAACGCCTCTCCGACGCCCACCGCAACGGACACCAGGTCCTCGCCGTCGTCCGCGGCTCCGCGATCAACCAGGACGGCGCGTCCAACGGCCTGACCGCCCCCAGCGGCCCCGCCCAGCAGCGGGTCATCCGCCAGGCGCTGGCCAACGCCGGGCTGACCGCCGCCGAGGTCGACGCCGTCGAGGCGCACGGCACCGGCACGACCCTCGGCGACCCGATCGAGGCGCAGGCACTCATCGCCGCCTACGGCCGCGACCGCGACGCCGAACGACCCCTGTGGCTCGGGTCCGTGAAGTCCAACATCGGCCACACCCAGGCCGCCGCCGGCGTCGCCGGGGTCATCAAGATGGTGCAGGCCATGCGCCACGGCGTCCTGCCCACGACGCTCCACGTCGACGCCCCCTCCCCGGCCGTCGACTGGACCGCGGGCCAGGTGCGCCTGCTGACCGAACCGGTCGCCTGGGACAGCCCCGGCCGCCCGCGCCGCGCCGGCGTCTCATCCTTCGGCGTCAGCGGCACCAACGCCCACGTCATCCTGGAAGAGCCCGCGGACCCGCCGCAGGCCGAGGAAGACACCACCGACCCCGAACCCCGCACGGACGGCCTCTCGTTGCTGCCGCTGTCCGCACGCAGCGAACCGGCCCTGCGCGCTCAGGCCACCCGCCTCCTCAGCCTCGTCGAGGCAGACCCAGGCATCACCCCCGCCGACCTCGGCCACACGCTCGGCACCACACGCGCCGCCCTCTCCCACCGCGGCGTCGTCCTGGCCGCCGACCGCGAAGGGGCGATCAGCGGACTGCGCGCCCTCGCCGAGGGCGCCGACGCTCCCGGCGTACAGCGCGGCACCGCGTCCGGGGGCCGGCTCGCGTTCCTGTTCACCGGCCAGGGCAGCCAGCGGCTGGGCATGGGCCGGGACCTCCACGCCGCCTACCCTGTCTTCGCCGACGCGCTCGACGAGGCCATCGGCCACCTCGACCTCCAGCTCGAACACTCCCTGTGGGATGTCCTCTTCGCGCCCGAGGGGTCGGAGCAGGCGGCGCTCCTCGACCGGACCATGTACACCCAGGCCGCCCTCTTCGCCGTCGAGGTCGCGCTGTTCCGCCTCCTCGAATCGTGGGGCGTGCGACCCGACTTCCTCGCCGGGCACTCGATCGGGGAGCTGGCCGCCGCACACGTGGCGGGCGTGCTCTCCCTGGAGGACGCCGCCACCCTCGTCGCGGCCCGCGGCCGGCTGATGCAGGCACTGCCCGAGGGCGGCGCCATGGTCGCCGTCCAGGCCGCGGAGGACGAGGTACGTCCGGTGCTCACCGACGGCGTGAGCATCGCCGCCGTCAACGGCCCCGCCGCCGTCGTGATCTCCGGGGTCGAGTCCGAGGTCCTGGCGTTGGCCGAGCGCTTTGCCGCGCAGGGCCGCAAGACCAAGCGCCTCACCGTGTCGCACGCGTTCCACTCCGCGCTGATGGAACCGATGCTCGACGAGTTCCGCCGGCTGGCGCAGATCCTCGACTACCACCCGCCGCGCATTCCCGTCGTCTCCAACGTCACCGGCCTGCCGGCCACCGCCGAGGAACTGTGCTCCCCGGAGTACTGGGTCCGCCACGTCCGCGAGGCCGTGCGGTTCGCCGACTGCGTCGACTGGCTCGCCGGCCAGGACGTGCGCACCTACCTGGAGATCGGTCCCGACGGGGTCCTGTCCGCCATGGCCCGCGACTGCCTCGCCGACCGGCCGGACACCCACGCCTTCGCCCCCCTGCTCCGCGCCGGCCGCCCCGGACCCACGACGCTGCTGTCCGCGGTCGCCCTGGCCCAGACCCGGGGCGCCGACCCCGACTGGAACGCGCTGTGCGACGGCCACCGGCCGCACCGGGTCGAGCTGCCGACGTACGCCTTCCAGCGGCGCCGCTTCTGGCTCGCGGCGCCCGACGCGACCGCCGATGCCTCACGCTTCGGGCAGATCGCCGCGCAGCACCCGGTTCTGAGCGCCGTTGTGGGCCTCGCCGACACCGGCGGTGTCGTCCTCACCGGCCGGGTCTCGACCCGCACCCACCCCTGGCTCGCCGACCACGTCATCGGCGGCACCACCCTGCTGTCCGGCACCACCTTCGTGGAACTGGCCGTCCGCGCCGGTGACCAGGTCGGCTGCGACTGCCTGGAAGAACTCACCCTCGAACTCCCGCTGGCGCTGCCCCCGCACGGCGGCGTCGCCCTTCAGGTGGTCGTCGGCGCCCCCGACACCGCGGCCCGCCGCACCGTGGAGTTCTACTCGCGTGCCGAGGACGCCTCGGCCGATGTGCCCTGGACCCGTCACGCCAGCGGCGCTCTCACCCGTACGCACACCACACCGCCGACCACCGAGTCGCTCGGCCTGACCCAGTGGCCGCCCCACGACGCCCACAGCATCGACCTCACCGGCCTCTACGAGGACATGGCCGGCCAGGGTTACGCCTACGGGCCGGTGTTCCAGGGCTTGCGCGCCGCCTGGCGCGCGGACGGCGGCGTCTACGCGGAAGTGGCCCTTCCCGAGGGCGCCGCGGACGACGCGGCCGCCTTCGCCCTGCACCCGGCGCTGCTCGACGCCGTACTCCACGCGACCGACTTCGCCGCCGACGAGCCGGTGTCCGAGCGGACGCGCCTGCCTTTCGCCTGGAGCGGCGTCTCGCTGTACTCGACCGGCGCCACAGTGGTACGCGTACGCATCGAGGCCATCGGCCACGACGAGGTCTCCCTGACCCTGGCCGATTCCACCGGCGCCCCCGTCGCCACGGTCGACTCCTTCCTCGTGCGGGAGATCAGCGAAGAGCAGCTGCGCGCCGCCCGGTCCGCCGGGCAGGACGCCCTCCTGACCGTGAGTTGGGCGCCCGTGCCCGACACCGGCCGCGACACACCGCACGACCTCCAGCTGTACCGGTGCACCGGTACCGGCGACGACCCGCTCACCTCCGTGCGCGCCGCCACCGCGGCCGTACTGGAGCGCATCCGGGCCCTGCTGTCCGACGACGACGTCGACGCCCCCCGCCTCGCCGTGGTCACCCGCGGCGCCGTCGTCACCGGCGACGACGACCGCGTCGACCTCGCCCTGGCCCCCGTGTGGGGTCTCGTCCGCGCCGCCCAGGCCGAGCACCCCGGCCGGTTCCTGCTGGTCGACACCGACGACGACGACGTCCCCACCGAGCTGTGGAACGCCATCGCCGCCGCTGACGACGAGCCCGAACTCGCCGTGCGCGGCGGCACCCTGCTCGCCCCGCGCCTCGCCACCGCCGCAACCCCCGCCGGCGCGTCCGCCCGGCAGTGGAACCCCGACGGCACCGTCCTGGTCACCGGTGGCACCGGCGGCCTCGCCGCGCACGTGGCGCGGCACCTGGTGACCGAGCACGGCGTACGCCACCTGCTGCTCGCCGGACGACGCGGCACCGAAGCGCCCGGAGTCGCCGACCTCAGCGCCGAACTGAGCGCACTGGACGCCCAGGTGACCGTGGCGGCGTGCGATGTCGCCGACCGCACGGCGTTGGAGGGGCTGCTCGCCGCCATCCCCGCCGAGCACCCCCTCACCGCCGTGGTCCACATGGCGGGCACGCTCGACGACGGCCTGGTCGACTCGCTCGACGCCCGGCGGCTCGACACCGTGCTGCGGCCCAAGGCGGACGCCGCGTGGCACCTGCACGAGCTGACCCGTGACCTGGACCTGTCGGCTTTCGTGCTGTTCTCGTCGGCGGCCGGACACCTCGACGGCGCCGGCCAGGGCAACTACGCGGCAGCCAACGTCTTCCTCGACGCCCTCGCCCAGCACCGCGCCGCCGCGGGTCTGCCGGCCACCGCCCTCGCCTGGGGCGCGTGGAGCGACGGCGGAGGCATGGGCCAGACCCTCGACGCCGCAGCCTTCGAACGCATGCGGCGCATCGGCCTGGAAGCCCTGGACACCAGGGACAACCTTCGGCTGCTCGACGCCGCACTGGCCGGCGACGAGCCCGTGGTCGTCCCCCTGCGCGTCGACGCGGCGGCCGCCCGAGCCCGCGCCGCCGCCGTTCCGGCCCTGCTGCGCGGCCTGATCAGGACCCCTGTCCGCCGGGCGAGCGCCCAGGGCACCGCAGGCGGCGCGCTGCCGCTCGCCGAGCGCCTCGCCGGCCTCACCGACCCTCAGCGCACCGACCTGCTGCGGGACCTGGTCAACGCCCAGGCCGCCCGCGTTCTCGGACACGACAGCGCCGACGCGATCGACCCGGACCGGGCGTTCACCGAGATGGGCTTCGACTCGCTCGCCGCGGTGGAGCTGCGCAACCAGCTCAACACCGCGACCGGTCTGCGCCTCACCGCCACCCTCACCTTCGACCACCCGACGCCCGCCGCGCTGGCCGCCCACCTCGTGGACAAGCTGCTCGACACGGGCAGGGCGCCGAAGAGGCGTGCCCTCGTCGGTACCGCGGTGGACGACGACCCCATCGTGATCGTCGGCATGGCCTGCCGCTACCCGGGCGGGGTGACCTCGCCCGAGGACCTCTGGCAGATCGTCCTCGACGGGGCCGACGCCGTGGCGCCGTTCCCCACGGACCGGGGCTGGGACCCCGAGATCCACGACCCGGAGCTCGGCAAGCCGGGGAAGAGCTACGCGCGGGAGGGCGGTTTCCTCTACGACGCAGCCGACTTCGATGCCGAGTTCTTCGGCATCAGCCCCCGCGAGGCCCAGGCGATGGACCCCCAGCAGCGGCTGTTGCTGGAGACCTCCTGGGAGACCTTCGAGCGGGCCGGTATCGACCCTCACAGTGTCAAGGGCAGCGACACCGGCGTGTTCGCCGGTGCGATGTACCACGACTGGGGCCTCCGGCTCGGCCCCCTCCCCGAGGAGGTCGCCGGATACCACGGCAACGGCAGCATCGCCAGCATGATCTCCGGCCGGGTTGCCTACAGCCTCGGCCTGGAGGGCGCGGCGGTGACAGTGGACACGGCATGCTCGTCCTCGCTCGTCGCACTCCACTGGGCCGCCCAGGCGCTGCGCCGCGGCGAATGCAGCCTGGCGCTGGCCGGCGGTGTCACCGTCATGTCGACACCCGACACGTTCGTCGACATGAGCCGTCAGCGCGGTCTCGCTCCGGACGGCCGCTGCAAGTCGTACGGCGCGGGCGCCGACGGCACCGGCTGGGGCGAAGGCGTCGGCATGCTCCTGCTGGAGCGGCTGTCGGATGCCCGTCGCAACGGGCACCGGGTTCTCGCGGTGCTGCGTGGTTCGGCGGTCAACCAGGACGGGGCGTCGAACGGTCTGACGGCGCCGAATGGTCCCTCGCAGGAGCGCGTGATCCAGCAGGCCCTGACGGTGGCCGGTCTGACCACCGCTGACGTCGATGCCGTAGAGGGCCACGGTACGGGCACGCGGTTGGGTGACCCGATCGAGGCGCAGGCGTTGTTGGCGACGTATGGGCAGGACAGGCCGGTCGAGCGTCCTCTGCTGCTGGGTTCGGTGAAGTCGAACATTGGTCATACGCAGGCGGCTGCTGGTGTGGCGGGTGTGATCAAGATGGTGATGGCGTTGCGGGAGGGTGTGC
>NZ_JBIBHG010000026.1:0-18372 GCF_042956885.1 Streptomyces sp. NPDC008163
CCGTGACCGTGACGAGGCCGTAGAGCTTCTGACGGGCGTCGCCCGGTTGCATGCGCGTGGGGTGAAGGTCGACTGGCGGGCGTACTTCGCGGGCACCGCTGCCCGCACCACCGACCTGCCCACCTACGCCTTCCAACGCAAGCCGTACTGGTACGACTTCGCCGCCGAGGCGTCCTCGTTCCGCCAGCCGTCCGATGCGGACGACCTCCGCTACCAGATCGCCTGGGACCGGATCGCGGAGGCGGAAGGGTCCGGTCCGAGCGGACCGTGGATCGTGGTGGCGCCCGACGGCCGGGGCTGGGACGCACCGGTCGCCGCGCTCACCGGTGCCCTCACGCGCTGCGGTGCCGAGGTGGCGTTGGTGAAGGGCGCCGGCGAAGACCGGGACGCGCTGGCCCAGCGGCTGCGTAGCGCCGTCGGCGGTCCGGCTGGTGTCCTGTCCCTGCTCGCTCTGGACGACCGCCCCCTCGAACTCCACCCGGAGCTCTCGCGCGGTACCGCGGCGACCCTGCTCCTGGTGCAGGCGCTCGACGAGGCAGGCATCGCCGCACCGCTGTGGTGCGCCACGACCGGCGCGGTGGCGGTCCACGGCTCCGCCGAGGTCACCAGCCCCCGGCAGGCCGCTCTGTGGGGCCTGGGAATCGGGCTGTCGCTGGACCAGCCGGACGCATGGGGCGGGTTGGTCGACCTGCCCGGCGAGGTGGACGACACCGCCGCGCGGCGGCTGTGCCACGTGCTGGCCGCGCGGCCGGGCGGCGAGGACCAGGTCGCCGTACGTCCCGACGGGGTCCACGCCCGCCGACTGGTGCGCGCCCCGCTCGCCGCCGCTCCCGCGCCACGGCGCCCCGCGCCCGACCCGGCACGACCGGCCGACGACGCCAGGAACGGAACCGTGCTGATCACGGGCGGCACCGGCGGCCTGGGCGCCCATGTGGCCCGCATGATGGCGGCCGACGGCACCGGGCACCTGCTGCTCACGAGCCGGAGCGGACGGGCCGCCGAGGGCGTGGACGCGCTCTGCGCCGAGCTGGAGGCCCTGGGCTCGCGGGTGACCGTCGCCGCGTGCGACGTGGCCGATCGCGACGCGCTCGAACGGCTGATCGGCGGCATCGCCGAGGACCGGCCGCTGACGACGGTGGTGCACGCCGCCGGTGCGGCGCAGAGCCCGGGACCGCTCACGGCCATGTCCCTTGGCGAACTCGCCGAAGTCGCACGGGCGAAGGTGCTCGGCGCGGCCCATCTGGACGAGCTGCTGGGCGACCGCCCGCTGGATGCCTTCGTGCTGTTCTCCTCCGGCGCCGGCGTCTGGGGCAGCGCCGGCCAGGCCGCCTACGGCAGCGCCAACGCCTATCTGGACGGGCTGGCCCACCACCGCCGGGCTCGCGGCCTCGCCGCGACGTCGATCGCATGGGGTTCCTGGGACGCCGGCATGGTCGATGCGAAGGTCAGCGCGATGGGCCGGCGGATCGGCGCTCCCGCCATGAGCCCGCGCCGGGCGGTCGGGGCGCTGCGCGAAGTGCTGGGCCGGGGCGAGGGCCACGTCGTCGTCGCCGACTTCGACTGGCCGCGTTTCGCGCCCACCTACGCTCTCGCCCGCCCCCGGCCCCTGCTGGACGCGCTGCCGGAGGCCCGGGCGGCCCTGGCCGGGGACGACGACACGGCCGGGGCGGAGGATTCGGGGCTCGTCGGCCGACTGGCCGCGATGTCGCCCGCCGACCAGGAGCGGACCCTGCTCGACCTGGTGCGGACGCACGTGGCGGAACTGCTCGGGTACGACGCGCCGGGTGCGGTCGACGCGACCCGAGCCTTCGACGACCTCGGCTTCGACTCGGTGGCCGCGGTCGATCTGCGCAGCCGGCTCACGAAGTCGGTGGGCAGGAAGCTGCCGGCCACCATGGTCTTCGACTTCGCGAGTCCGACGGCTCTGGCCGGCTTTCTGCGCGCCGAGCTGTGCCAGGACGGCGACACCGGAGAGTTGCCGGCGCTCGCGGCACTGGACCGCCTGGAGACCACGGTGGCGGCACTCGCCCCGGAGGAGATCGAGCGCATGGGCATCAGCGGTCGGCTGCAGGCGCTGCTCGGGCGGCTGACCGGAAGTGACGGGGAACTTGGCGGCGATGTGAGCGATCAGCTCCAGTCGGCCTCGGCGGATGACGTCTTCGACTTCATCGACAAGGAATTGGGCCTCACCTGATCGCTGGGAACGTGGCCGCCGGACAAAGGATTCGTGGGACTGACATGGCGAACGACGACAAGCTGCTCGATTACCTCAAGCGGGTCACCGCTGATCTGCACCAGACCCGGCACCGGCTGCGCGAATTGGAGAGCGGGGAGCAGGAGCCGGTCGCCATCGTGGCGATGAGCTGCCGCTTCCCGGGCGACGTGAATTCGCCCGAGGACCTGTGGGACCTGGTCGACGGGGGCCGGGACGCCATCACCGGGCTGCCGGAGGACCGGGGCTGGGACCTTGAGGAACTGCTCGGCGAGGGGCCGGACGGCGGCGGGACGAACTATGTGCGCGGCGGCGGCTTCCTGAAGGACGCGGGAGCCTTCGACCCCGGCTTCTTCGGCATGAGCCCCAACGAGGCCCTGGCCACCGACCCCCAGCAGAGGCTCGTGCTGGAGGTGTGCTGGGAGGCGTTCGAGCGGGCGGGGATCGACCCGGAGACACTGCGCGGCGGTCCGGTCGGCGTGTACGTCGGTTCGGGCGCCCAGGACTACGGGGACGTGGCCGGCGCCGCTTCCGACCTGGTCGAGGCATACATGGCCACGGCCAGTGCCGCCTCCGTCATATCCGGCCGTGTCGCGTACACCCTCGGGCTGGCCGGCCCGGCGATCACCGTCGACACCGCCTGCTCCTCGTCCCTCGTCGCCCTGCACCTGGCGGTCGGCGCCCTCCACCGCGGCGACTGCACCATGGCGCTGGCGGGCGGCGTGATGGTGATGTCCACCGCCGCCCCGTTCGTGGCCTTCAGCCGCCAGAAGGGGCTGGCGGCCGACGGACGCTGCAAGGCGTTCTCGGAAGCCGCGGACGGCACCGGCTGGTCCGAGGGCGCGGCCGTGCTGCTCCTGGAGCGGCTGTCGGACGCGCGGCGCAACGGCCACCAGGTCCTCGCCGTGATCAAGGGTTCGGCGATCAACCAGGACGGCGCGTCCAACGGGCTGACGGCGCCCAACGGCCCCGCGCAGCAGCGGGTGATCCGGGAGGCACTGGCCGACGCCCGCGTCACCGCCGCACAGGTCGACGTCGTGGAGGCACACGGCACCGGTACGACCCTGGGTGACCCGATCGAGGCGCAGGCACTGCTCGCCACCTACGGCCGCGACCGTGACCCGGACGATCCGCTGTGGCTGGGCTCCCTGAAGTCGAACATCGGCCACGCCCAGGCGGCGGCCGGGGTCGGCGGCGTCATCAAGATGGTGATGGCGATGCGCAACGGCAGACACCCGCAGACCCTGCACGTCACCGAACCCTCCCGCCACGTGGACTGGGAATCGGGTGCCGTCGAGCTCCTCACCGAGGCGAGGGACTGGCCGCGCGGGGATCGCCCGCGCCGGGCCGGTGTGTCCGCGTTCGGGCTGAGCGGCACCAACGCCCACATGATCCTGGAGGAGGCGCCCGTCGCGGAGGACGCCGAGGCAGAAGGTTCCGCGAGCCCCGCGACCGCCGGGAGCACCGGCGGCACGGTGACCGCCGGGATCCCGGCGGCGGGTGCCGGCGTGCTGCCGTTCGTGGTCTCGGGCCGCGGCGGTGACGCCCTCAAGGCGCAGGCGGCTCGCCTGGCGGCCTTCGTACGGGAGCACACGGAACTCCCGGACTCCGACATCGGCCGGGCCCTTGTCACCACCCGGGCGCGGATGGAGCACCGTGCGGTGGTGCTCGGCGCACGGCGGGACGGCCTGCTGGAGGGTCTCGACGCGCTCGCCGACGGCGGCAAGAGCCCGCTCGGGGCGCGCGGCACGGTCATCAACGACGCCAAGGTGGCGTTCGTCTTCCCCGGCCAGGGCTCCCAGTGGCGCGGCATGGCGGTGGAACTGCTGGAGCAGGCGCCGGAGTTCGCGCAACGGCTGGAGGAGTGCGCCAAGGCGCTGGCCCCGTTCGTGGACTGGGACCTGCTGGCCGTACTGCGTGGCGAACCGGACGCACCCACCCTCGACGAGGTGGACGTCGTACAGCCCGCGTTGTGGGCCGTCATGGTGTCCCTGGCCGCGCTGTGGCGGGCGCGCGGCGTGGAGCCGGACGCCGTCGTCGGGCACTCGCAGGGCGAGATCGCCGCGGCCTGTGTCGCCGGTGCCCTCTCACTGGAGGATGGCGCACGCGTCGTCGCCCTCCGCAGCAAGGTCATCCGCCATGAACTCGCAGGCCGTGGCGGCATGATGTCGGTGGCCCTGCCCTCCGCGCAGGCTGCGGAGCGACTGCGCGGCTGGGACGGGCGCCTTCAGCTCGCCGTCGTCAACGGCCCTCGGTCCGCCGTGGTGTGCGGCGACGGCGACCTGCTGGACGAGCTGAAGGAGCAGCTGGAGGCCGAGGGCGTCCAGGCCCGCCGCATCCCCGTGGACTACGCCTCCCACTCGATGTTCGTCGAGGAGATCCGGGACAGCCTGCTCCAGGTGCTCGCCGATGTGCGCCCGCTGGAGCCCTCCGTACCCTTCTACTCGACGGTGACGGGCCAGCGGCTGGACGGTGCCGTGACGGACGCTGAGTACTGGTACCGCAACCTCCGCCAGACCGTCCTGTTCGAGGAGACGACCCGCGCGCTGCTGGCCGACGGGTTCGGCATCTTCATCGAGAGCAGCCCCCACCCCGGGCTGCTGGTCGGCATGAAGGAGACCATCGAGGACGCGGGCGCGACCGCCGCCACCGTCGGCTCCCTGCGCCGTGACGAGGGCGGCATGGAGCGCTTCGCCACCTCGATGGCCGAGGCGTACGTGCACGGCGCCCCTGTCCGCTGGAGCGACTTCTTCACCGCGTCCGCCACCGGCGAGACGGTGGGTCTGCCCACCTACGCGTTCCAGCGCGAGCAGTTCTGGATTCAGCCCCCGGCCGACCTCGGAGACGTCGCGGGCGTAGGCCTGGAACCGGTCGGCCACCCGCTGCTCGGTGCGGCCGTCGCGTCACCGGACGCCGGCACCGTCGTGCTGACCGGCCGCATCTCGCTCAGGACCCACCCCTGGCTGGCCGACCACGTCGTGGACGGCACCACGCTCTTCCCCGGTACCGGTTTCCTGGAAATCGCCGTACGGGCGGGCGACCACGTGGGCTGCGCCGGTGTCGACGAACTGACCCTTGAAGCACCGCTGATCGTCCCGGACCGCGGCGCGGTCGCCCTGCACGTGGCGGTGGACGCCCAGGACGCCGCCGGACGGCGCACGGTCAGCGTGTACGCCCGCGCGGAGGGCACCGGCGCCGCCTGGACCCGGCACGCCAGCGGCGCCCTCGCGCCCGCGGCCGCCACCGAGGACACCGGTCTCACCCAGTGGCCCCCGGCCGGCGCCGAGATCCTCGACACCGAGGGCTACTACGACGCCCTCGCCGCGGCGGGGCTCACCTACGGAACCGCCTTCCAGGGCCTGCGTACGGTGTGGCGGTCGGGCGACGAGATCTTCGCCGAGGCCGAACTCCCCGCCGGTGTCCGCGCCGACGACTACGGCCTGCACCCGGCCCTCCTCGACGCCGCGCTCCACACCGTGGGCCTGTCCCGCATCGCCGGCGACGAAGCCGTGCTGCCCTTCGCCTGGACCGGTGTCACGCTGCACGCCGAAGGCGCCACGGGGGTACGCGTCCGGGTCACCCCCGTCCGCGACGACAGCGCGGCGGTGCTCGTGACCGACCCGGCCGGCCGGCCCGTCCTGACCGCCGAGGCCCTGGCCCTGCGCAAGCTCGCCGAGCAGCGGCCGGCCCAGGCCGACGCCGCCCTCCACGACGCGCTGTACCGCGTCGAGTGGGCCCCCGTCCCCGTCGTCACCCCCGGCTCCCCGACCGTACGGGCCTGGGACGCCATCGGGGACGAGCAGCAGGCCGCCGACCTGACCGTCGTCACCTTCGACGAGGACCCGGCCGCCGACCCGGGGGCCGTCCACGCGGCGGCACACCGCGTACTGGGCGTCCTCCAAACGTTCCTCACGGACGAGCGGTTCGCCGCCTCCCGGCTCCTCGTCGTGACCCGCGGTGCCGTGGCGGCCGGTGACGAGCCCGCCGTGGACCTCGCGGGCGCCGCGGTGTGGGGCCTGGTGCGATCGGCCCAGTCCGAGAACCCGGGCCGCATCCTCCTCGCCGACCTCGAAACCGGGACCGACCTCGACGCCGCGCTCCCGACGCTGACCGGTACCGGCGAACCCCAGATCGCGCTGCGCGCCGGGACCCCGCTCGCCCCGCGCCTGGTCAGCACGGCCGGTACCGAACAGGTGGAGCCGCCCTCCTGCGACACGGACGGAACCGTCCTCATCACCGGCGGCACCGGCATGCTCGGACGGCTGTTCGCCCGCTACCTGGTCACTGCCCATGGCGTACGCCACCTGCTGCTCACCAGCCGCTCCGGAGCCACCGCCGAGGGAGCGGCGGAACTCGTCGACGAGCTGCGCACCCTGGGTGCCGAGGCCGACATCGTCGCCTGCGACGTGGCGGACCGGGACGCCCTGGCCGCCGTGCTGGCCGATGTGCCCGCCGACCGGCCGCTTGCCGGTGTCGTGCACACCGCCGGCATCCTCGACGACGGCATCATCGGTTCGCTGACACCCGAACGCGTCGACACCGTGCTACGGCCCAAAGCCGACGCGGCCTGGAACCTGCACGACCTCACCCAGGACGCCGGACTCGCCTTCTTCGTGCTGTTCTCCTCGGTGGCCGGCGTGTTCGGCAACCCGGGCCAGGGCAACTACGCGGCCGCCAACGCCTACCTGGACGCCCTCGCGGCGTACCGGCGCGCGCAAGGGCTCCCCGCACACTCGCTCGCCTGGGGCATGTGGGCCCAGGGCAGCGGCATGACCGGCGACCTGAGCACCGACGACCGCGGCCGCATCGGACGCACCGGCGTCGTCGCCCTCTCCGACGAAGAGGGCCTGGCCCTGTTCGACGGTGCCCTCCGCCTCCCCACGCCGGCCGTCGTCGCCGCCAGGCTGAACCTCTCCACCCTGCGGGCGCAGGGCGAGAACATGATGGAACTGTTCCGCACCCTCGTCCCCGGTGTGCGGCGCCGCCGCGCCGGGACCGGCGTAGAGGCGGGTGGCCTGGCCCAGCGGCTGGCCGCACTCGCCCCGCACGACCGCGAGGCCGCCGTGCTCGACGTGGTGCTGCGCCAGGTCGCCGACGTGCTCGGCTTCAGCTCCGCCTCGGCGGTGGAGCCGGAGAGGGCCTTCAAGGACCTGGGCTTCGACTCCCTGCGCGCCGTCGAGTTCCGTAACGCCGTCAACGACGCGACCGGTCTGCGCCTGCCGGCGACCCTGGTCTTCGACCACCCCAGCCCCCTGGTGCTGGCCCGCCACCTCCTCACCCGGATCGGCGGACCGGACGGCGTCGCCGACGCCCCGTCGTCCGGCGCCGCGGGCGCACCCGGCCGTGCCGCGGTCATGGCGGACGAGCCCATCGCCATCGTCGCGATGAGCTGCCGGTACCCGGGCGGCGCGCAATCACCCGAGGACCTGTGGCGGATCGTCGCCGAGGAGACCGACGCGATCGGCGAGTTCCCCGAGGACCGGGGCTGGGACCTGGCGGAGCTGTACGACCCGACCTCGTCCCGCGAGGACACCAGCTACGTCCGCCACGGCGGGTTCCTCTACGGGGCAGGCGACTTCGACGCCGACCTCTTCGGCGTCAGCCCCAATGAGGCGCTGTCGATGGACCCGCAGCAGCGGCTGCTGCTGGAGACGTCGTGGGAGGCGCTGGAGCGCGCGGGCATCGACCCCCTGTCGCTCAGGGGCACCCAGACCGGCGTTTTCGCCGGAATGATGTCCCACGACTACAAGTACAACAGCAGCACCGGTGCCATCGCCTCCGGCCGCATCTCGTACACCCTGGGTCTTGAGGGGCCTGCGGTGACGGTGGACACGGCGTGTTCGTCGTCGTTGGTGGCGATGCATCTGGCGGCGCAGTCGCTGCGCTCGGGTGAGAGCTCGCTGGCGCTGGCCGGCGGTGTCACCGTCATGTCCACCCCAGAACTCTTCGTGGAGTTCAGCCGGCAGCGCGGCCTCGCCGCCGACGGCCGCTGCAAGTCCTTCGCTTCCGCCACCGACGGCACCGGCTTCTCCGAGGGTGTGGGTGTGCTGGTGCTGGAGCGGCTGTCGGATGCCCGTCGCAACGGGCATCGGGTTCTGGCGGTGTTGCGTGGTTCGGCGGTGAATCAGGATGGTGCGTCGAATGGTCTGACGGCGCCGAATGGTCCTTCGCAGGAGCGTGTGATTCAGCAGGCTTTGGCGGTGGCCGGTTTGACCACCGGTGATGTGGACGCGGTGGAGGCGCATGGGACGGGCACGCGGTTGGGTGACCCGATCGAGGCGCAGGCGTTGTTGGCGACGTATGGGCAGGACCGTGCTGAGGGCCGTCCGCTGTGGCTGGGTTCGGTGAAGTCGAACATTGGTCATACGCAGGCGGCTGCTGGTGTGGCGGGTGTGATCAAGATGGTGATGGCGTTGCGGGAGGGTGTGCTTCCGGCGACGTTGCATGTGGATGAGCCGTCGGCGGAGGTGGATTGGTCGGCGGGTGAGGTGCGGCTTCTGCGGGAGCGGGTTGCGTGGCCGGTGGTGGAGGGTCGTCCGCGTCGTGCGGGTGTGTCGTCGTTCGGTCTGAGTGGGACGAACGCGCACGTGATTCTGGAGGAGCCGCCTGTCGTTGAGGAGCCGGGTGAGGTTGCGGGTTCCGCGTTGCCGGTGGTGCCGTGGGTGGTGTCGGGTCGTAGTGCGGAGGCGTTGCGGGCCCAGGCGGCGGCGCTGCTGGAGCACGTCCGTGAGGTCGGCGATGTCAGGCCCTCGGATGTGGCCTATTCGCTTGCGTTGTCGCGTGCGTCGTTGGAGCACCGTGCGGTGGTGGTCGGGGGTGACCGTGACGCGTTGGTGGCTGGTCTTGAGTCGGTGGTGTCGGGTTCCGGTCGTGTGATGGACCGGGTGCGTCGTGGTCGTGTGGCGTTCCTGTTCACGGGTCAGGGTGCTCAGCGGGTGGGGATGGGCCGTGAGTTGTATGGCGTGTTCCCGGTGTTCGCCGAGGCGTTCGACGCTGTGGTGCGTGTGCTGGACGAGCGGTTGGGTGTGTCGGTTCGTGAGGTGGTGTGGGGTGAGGATCCTGCGGCGCTGAATCGGACGATGTTTGCTCAGGCGGGGTTGTTCGCTGTTGAGGTGGCGTTGTTCCGTCTGGTGGAGTCGTGGGGTGTGCGGCCCGATTTCGTGGCGGGGCATTCGATCGGTGAGGTGGCGGCCGCGCATGTGGCGGGTGTGTTGTCGTTGGAGGATGCGGCGTCGTTGGTGGCGGCGCGTGGGCGGTTGATGGAGGCGCTGCCCGAGGGCGGTGCGATGGTCGCCGTACAGGCCCCCGAGACGGACGTCGTTCCGTTGCTTACCGACGGTGTGGGTATCGCTGCGGTGAACGGCCCCTCCTCCGTGGTGGTTTCGGGTGTTGAGGCCGAGGTCGTGCGGGTGGTGGAGGAGTTGGCTGCCCGGGGGTGCAAGTCGAAGCGGCTGGCTGTTTCGCATGCGTTCCACTCGGTGTTGATGGAGCCGATGCTGGAGGAGTTCCGCAAGGTCGCGGAGTCCTTGACCTACGACATGCCGAAGGTCGGGGCGGTATCGACGGTGACCGGTGCGGCGGTTGCGGAGGAGTGGTCGTCGGCGGAGTACTGGGTGGAGCAGGTGCGCCGGCCGGTGCGGTTCGCGGACGCGGTGGGTGCGTTGGTGGGGCGTGGTGTGTCGACGTTCCTGGAGCTGGGTCCGGATGCCGCGCTCGTGCCGATGGGCGCGGAGTGCGTGACCGTGGATGGTGAGGGTGACCCCGACGAGGTGGCGTTCGTGGGGGTGCAGCGCCGTGACCGTGACGAGGCCGTAGAGCTTCTGACGGGCGTCGCCCGGTTGCATGCGCGTGGGGTGAAGGTCGACTGGCGGGCGTACTTCGCGGGCAGCGCTGCCCGCACCACCGACCTGCCCACCTACGCCTTCCAGCACAAGCACTACTGGCTCACGCACGACGAGGCGGGCACCAGCCCCTCGGCGGTCGGGCTCGAAGCCGGCGGGCACCCGCTGCTCGGTGCGGTCGTGCCGCTGGCCGACGGCGAGGGTGCCCTGTTCACCGGACGGCTCTCGGCACAGTCGCAGCCCTGGCTCGCGGACCACACGGTCGGCGGCGTGACGCTCTTCCCCGGTGCCGGGTTCGTCGAGCTCGCCATCCGTGCCGGTGACCGGTTCGGCTGTGACCTGCTGGAGGAGCTGACCATCGAGTCGCCGCTGGTGCTGCCCGAGCGGGGCGCCGTGGCGCTCCAGGTGTCGGTGGGCCCGGACGACGGCGCGGGCAGGCGTACGTTCGGCGTGTACTCGCGCGGCGGGGCGCCGGACGCGGACTGGGTGCGGCACGCGACGGGTGCGCTGGCCCAGGGCGCCGTGGAGCCGGCCCCCGCGCCGGGCCCCTGGCCCCCGGCCGGGTCGCAGCCGGTCGACCTCACCGGCTTCTACGACGCACTGGCCGACGCGGGCCTGGAGTACGGCCCGGTCTTCCAGGGCGTGACCGCGGCCTGGCGGCACGGCGAAGAGATCCTCGCCGAGGTGACCCTCCCCGTGGAGGACGCCGCCGAGGGCTACGGTCTGCACCCGGCCCTGCTGGACGCGGCGCTCCACACGGCGGCGCTGGCCGGCACCGGGGACGGCGCCGCGCGGCTACCGTTCGCCTGGTCGGGAGTGTCGTTGCACGCGGCGGGCGCCTCCGCCCTGCGGGTACGTACGACGACGGCCGGCGACGGCACCCTGTCGCTGGTCCTGACCGACCCCGAGGGCGGCCCTGTCCTGTCGGTCGGGTCGCTGGTGTCGCGGGAGATTCCCGCCGGAGACCAGGTCGCGTCCTCGCGGGCGTCCCTCGACGCGCTGTTCCGGCCGGAGTGGCGCGAAATCGCCATCGCGGACACCGCCGACCTCTCCACCGGTGACTGGGACGGCCTCGGTGACGACCCGGTGCCCGACGTCGTCGTCCTTTCCACCAGCCCCGGCACCGATTCCGCCGCGGTGCACACCGAGACCCGGCGTGTCCTGACGGCCCTTCAGGCCGTCGTGACGGACGACCGCTTCGCCGGGTCGACGCTGCTGATCCGCACCGAAGGCGCGGTGGCTCTGCCCGGTGAGGACGTGACCGACCTCGCGGGTGCGGCGGTCTGGGGCCTCGCGCGCTCCGCGCAGTCCGAGCATCCCGGGCGGATCGTCCTGGCCGACGCCGCGCGCGGCGAGGTGTCCGCGGTGCTGGCCGCCGGTGAGGCGCAGGTGGCGGTCCGCGACGGTGTGGTCCACGGAGCGCGGCTCCTGAGGGCCGTCGCCGAGTCCCGCGAGGCGCCCGCCGCGTTCGACGCCGAGGGGACCGTACTGCTCACCGGCGGCACGGGCGGTCTGGGGCGGCTCCTCGCCCGCCACCTGGTGACCGGGCGCGGCGTGCGGCGACTGCTGCTGACGAGCCGTTCCGGTCCGGCCGCCGAGGGCGCCGCCGAACTGGTCGACGAGCTGGCCGCGCTCGGTGCCGAGGCGGAGATCGTCGCCTGCGACGCTTCCGACCGGGAGGCGCTCGCCGCCGTACTGGCCGCGATCCCGAAGGAGCACCCGCTGCGCGGAGTGATCCACCTGGCGGCTGTCCTCGATGACGGTGTCATCGGCTCCCTGACGGCGGACCGCCTGGACACCGTGCTGCGGGCCAAGGCCGACGCGGCGCTGCACCTCCACGAGCTGACGCGGGACACGGACCTGACGATGTTCACCCTCTTCTCGTCGGCGGCCGGCGTCCTCGGCAACCCCGGCCAGGGCAACTACGCCGCCGCCAACGCCGTCCTGGACGCCCTGGCCGTGCACCGCCGCGCCCAGGGGCTGCCCGCGCAGTCCCTCGCGTGGGGGCTGTGGGCGGGCGAGGGCGGCCTGGGCGGCGGCCTGGACGCCGCGGACCGGCAGCGTATGAGCAGGACGGGCATGACGGCGCTGTCCCCCGCCGAGGGGGTCGCGCTCTTCGACACGGCGGGCACACTCGACGCCCCCGTGCTGCTGCCGATGCGCTTCGACCCGGCCGCCCTGGCCCACGGCGAGGCGGGCACCGTGCCGGACCTGTTCCGTGCGCTGGTCCGGCCCCGCAGCCGGCGCTCCGTGCGGAACGGAAGCCAGGACGCTGCCGCTGCTCTGCGGCAGCGGCTGTCCGGACTGTCTCCCGCTGACCGTGAGGCGGCGCTGCTGGAGTTGGTGCGGACGAAGGTGGCCGCGATTCTCGGGCACGCCGGACCGGAGTCCATCGCATCCGACCGGGCCTTCGGCGACCTGGGCTTCGACTCGCTGGCCGCGG
Organism: Streptomyces sp. NPDC008163; assembly: GCF_042956885.1. Classification (NCBI taxonomy): domain Bacteria; kingdom Bacillati; phylum Actinomycetota; class Actinomycetes; order Kitasatosporales; family Streptomycetaceae; genus Streptomyces; species Streptomyces sp. NPDC008163. Next base: position 12,497 of record NZ_JBIBHG010000026.1, read on the forward strand.
TGGAACTGCGGAACGTCATGAACGGGGCGACCGGGCTGCGGCTGCCGCCCACCCTCGTATTCGACGCCCCGAACTCCCGCGCCCTCGCCGAGCACCTCGCCGAGGAGCTGGCGGCGGAGCTCGGCACCGGACACGGCGGGCCCGCGCCTGACGAGGACCCGCAGGACGCGGAGGTCCGCCGCATCCTGCAGGCCGTGCCCATGGCGAAGCTGCGGGAGGCGGGCCTGATGGAGAGCCTGCTGCAACTGGCCGGGACCCGGCCCGAGTCCGTCGGCGAGGCCGAGCGGAGCGACCTCGGATCGATTGACGAGATGGACGCCGAGAGTCTGATCAACATTGCACTCGGAGGCTCCGGCCTCGATGACGCGAACCGGGAAGTGTGAGGCTGTAATGGGTGGCAACGAGCAGAAGCTGGTCGACGCGCTGCGGGCGTCGATCAAGGAGACCGAGCGACTGCGGACCCAGAACCGGCAGCTGACCGAGGCGTCGCAGGAACCGATCGCGATCGTCGGCATGGCCTGCCGGTACCCGGGCGGCGCCACGTCCGCCGACGAACTGTGGCGGCTCGTCGCGGACGAGACCGACGCGATCAGCGCGTTCCCGACGAACCGCGGCTGGGACCTGGAGCGCCTGTACGACCCGGAGGCCCGGCGCGACAACACCTCGTACGTGAACCAGGGCGGATTCCTGCACGAGGCCGGCGACTTCGACGCCGACTTCTTCGGGATCAGCCCGAACGAGGCGCTCGTCATGGACCCCCAGCAGCGGCTGCTGCTGGAGACGGCGTGGGAGGCGTTCGAGGACGCGGGCATCGATCCGCGTCCGCTCAAGGGGACGCCCACCGGAGTCTTCGCGGGCATGATGTACCACGACTACACGCACAACAACAATTCGGGCGCCATCGCCTCCGGCCGGATCTCCTACGTGTTCGGCTTCGAGGGCCCCTCCGTCACCCTCGACACGGCGTGCTCGTCGTCACTGGTGTCGCTGCACCTGGCCGCGCAGTCGCTGCGCTCCGGTGAGAGCTCCCTGGCGCTGGCCGGGGGCGTCGCCGTGATGTCCACCCCCGAGACGTTCATCGAGTTCAGCCGCCAGAAGGCGTCGGCCGCGGACGGGCGCTGCAAGTCGTTCGCCGCCGCCGCAGACGGCTCGGCATGGGCGGAGGGCGTGGGCCTGCTGCTCCTGGAGCGGCTGTCCGACGCGCGGCGCAACGGACACCAGGTCCTCGCCGTCATCCGAGGCTCCGCCGTCAACCAGGACGGCGCGTCCAACGGCTTCTCCGCGCCGCACGGCCCCTCCCAGCGCAGGGTGATCCGCCAGGCACTGCGGAACGCCGGTCTGACCGCGGCGGACGTCGACGTGGTCGAGGCGCACGGCACCGGCACGACGCTGGGCGACCCCATCGAGGCGCAGGCGCTGCTGGCCACCTACGGCCAGGGCCGGCGCGCCGACCGTCCGCTGTGGCTCGGCTCGCTGAAGTCCAACATCGGCCACACGCAGACGGCCGCCGGAGTCGCGGGCGTCATCAAGATGGTGCAGGCCATCCGGCACTCCACCCTGCCCAGGACGCTGCACGTGGACGAGCCCACCTCCCAGGTGGACTGGACGACCGGCGATGTGCGGCTGCTGACCGAGGCACGGCCCTGGCCCGAGACCGGCCGCCCACGCCGGGCCGGCGTGTCCTCGTTCGGCTTCAGCGGCACCAACGCGCACCTCATCGTCGAGCAGGCACCCCCCGTCGGCGCAGAGGAACCGCAGGACACCACCGGTGAAGTCCCCGTGCGGCCCCTCGGCGTCGTGCCCTGGGTGCTCTCGGCGAAGAACGCGGCGGCCCTGCGGGAACAGGCTGGGCGCCTGCTCTCCCACCTGGAGCGGCACCCCGGGCTGAGCCCGGCCGACGTCGGCCACTCCCTGCTCGGCACCCGCGCCCTGTTCGACCACCGCGCGGTCGTCGTGGGCCCGGACCGGGACACCCTGCTGCCCGCCCTGCGGGCACTGAGTGACGACCGCCCCGCCCCCGGCCTGGTGCGGGGCGTCGCCGACGAGGCGGGCAAGACCGTCTTCGTCTTCCCCGGACAAGGCTCCCACTGGCACGGCATGGCTGCCGGACTCATGGACGTCTCGCCCGTGTTCACCGCCCGGATGCACGAGTGCGCCGAGGCGCTCGCCCCGCACGTCGACTGGTCACCGCTGGCCGTCGCCCGCCTGGAGCCCGACGCCCCGACACTCGACCGGGTCGACGTGGCCCAGCCGATGCTGTGGGCCGTCATGGTCTCGCTGGCCGCGGTGTGGCGCCACCACGGCGTGCACCCCTCGGCGGTGATCGGCCACTCCCAGGGCGAGATCGCTGCCGCCTGCGTGGCCGGAGCGCTGTCCCTGGAGGACGGCGGGCGCATCGTGGCGCTGCGCAGCAAGGCCCTGCTGGCGATATCCGGCAAGGGCGCCATGATGTCGATCGTCAAGCCGGCCGACTTCGTACGCGAGCGGCTCGCCCCCTTCGAGGGCCGCGTCTCGATCGCGGCGGAAAACGGCCCGAACGCCGTCGTCGTGTCGGGCGACGCCGTCGCGCTGCGGGAGTTCGAGATCACCCTCGCCAAAGCCGGCGTCATGCGCTGGACGATCCCCGGTGTGGACTTCGCCGCCCACTCGGCGCACGTCGAGGAGATCGCCGACGAACTGGCGGCCGCCCTCGCCGGTGTCTCGCCGCGGACCCCCGAGGTCCCGGTCTATTCCACCCTCACCGGCGGCCTGCTGCCCGAGGGCGCCCTCATGGACTCCGCGTACTGGTACCGCAACCTGCGCGCCCCCGTGGAGTTCCACAAGGCGGCCGTCGCCGCCCTGGACGCGGGCCACACCCTCTTCGTCGAGTGCAGCCCTCACCCTGTGCTGCGGCCCGGCCTGGAGGAGATCTTCGAGGACAACGGGGCGCGCGCGGCCTCCGTCCAGTCCCTCGTCCGTGAGGACGCCGGCCCGAACCGGATGACGATATCCCTGGCGGAGGCCCAGGTACGCGGCGCCTCGGTGGACCTGACCGGGTACGTCGACGGCGCGAAGCGGGTCGCGCTCCCCACGTACGCGTTCCAGCGGCGCCGGGACTGGATCGTCCCGGACGCGGGCGCCTCCGACGTGTCCGCCCTGGGACAGCTCCCCGTCGAGCACCCCATGCTCGGCGCCGCCGTCGCCCTGGCCGACACGGACAGCCATGTGTTCACCAGCCGGCTCTCCCTGCAGAGCCACCCCTGGCTCGCCGACCACGACGCCCTGGGAACCGTGCTCGTGCCCGGCACCGGACTGGTCGAACTGGCCGTCCGCGCCGGACACCAGGTCGACTGCGACACCCTTGAGGAACTGACGCTGCGCGCGCCGCTGGTCCTTCCCCGGCACGGCGGCCTCCACGTGCAGGTGGTCGTCGGCGCCCCGGACACCGAGCTCCGGCGCCGGGTACAGGTGTACTCCCGGCCCCAGGACGCGCCGACCGACCCCTGGACCCTGCACGCCGACGGCACCCTCACCGGCGGAGCGGCCGAGCCGTCGTTCGACCTCGCCGAGTGGCCGCCGCAGGACGCCACCGAGGTGTCGCTCGACGGGGCGTACGAACGCCTCCTGGAACAGGGCTACTTCTACGGTCCGGTGTTCCAGGGACTCAAGGCGCTGTGGACCCGCGGCGACGAGGTGTTCGCCGAGGCCGTGCTGCCCGAGCAGGCGCACGCCGACGCCGAACGGTTCGGCCTGCACCCCGCCCTGCTCGACGCGGCCATGCACGCCGGCCTGCTGGAGGACGGCGGAAGCCGGGACGGCGCGACGGTGCTCCCCTTCGCGTGGAGCGGGGTCACGCTGTACGCGGCGGGCGCCAAGGCCCTGCGGGTACGCATCACCAAGTCCGACCACGACTCGGTGACCGTCGCGGTGGCCGACGCCACGGGCAGCCCCGTGATGTCCATCGACTCGCTGGCCGCGCTGCCCGTCACCGCCGAGCAGCTCGGCGCCGCGGGCGAGGACCGGCGGGAACTGCCCTACCGCATCGCCTGGCAGAAGGCCACTGCCGTCGACGAGGCCGCCGAGTACACCGAGTGGGAGGCGCGGGCCGACGGAGACGAGGCACCCGCGGTCGTCGTCCACCGCGTGCAAACGCCGGACACCGACACGCTGAAGGGCGTACGGACGGCTCTGTACCGCACCGCGGACGTGCTGCGGGAGTGGCTCACCGACGAGCGCTACAGCGACTCCCGGCTGGTCGTCGTCACACGCGACGCCGTCGCGGTCAGCCCGCCCGGCGAGCGCGTCGAGCTGCGCCAGGCACCCGTGTGGGGACTCGTGCGAGCCGCCCAGGCGGAGAACCCCGGACGGTTCACCCTCGTTGACCTCGCCGCCGGGGACGGCGCGGACGACGGCCTCGCCGAGGCCATCGCCACGGACGAACCGGAAACGGCGGTACGCGCGGGCGAGGTACTGCTCCCGCGGCTCGTGCAGGCCGCCCTGCCCGAAGGCGCGGCCCGCCCGGGACTCGACCCCGAGGGCACGGTCCTGATCACCGGCGGCACCAGCGGCATCGGCGCGGAGGTCGCCCGCCACCTCGCCGCCACCAACGGCGTTCGGCACCTGCTGCTGAGCAGCCGCCGGGGCGAGGACACCCCCGGCGTAGCCGAACTGCGCACCGAACTCGCCGCCCTCGGCGCCGAGACCACCGTCGTCGCCTGCGACGTGGCCGACCGGGAGGCACTGGCCGCGGTCCTGGCCGCCGTACCGGACGACCACCCCCTCACCGGCGTCGTCCACGCCGCGGGCCTCACCGACAACGGCCTGGTCACCACGCTCACGCCGGACCGCATCGACGCCGTACTGGCGCCCAAGGCGGACGCCGCCTGGCACCTGCACGAGCTGACGGCGGACGCCGACCTCGGCCTGTTCCTGCTGTTCTCCTCCTCCGGCGGCATGGTTCTCGCCTCCGGCCAGGGCAACTACGCGGCCGCCAACGTCTTCCTGGACGCGCTGGCCGTACACCGCCGGGCCGAAGGACTGCCCGCGTCCTCCATGGCCTGGGGCCTGTGGCTCGGCGCCGGCATGAGCGGCCTCCTCCAGGACGTCGACCTCCGACGCATGGCCCGGCAGGGCATGCCCGGCTTCCAGGTGGAAGAGGGCCTCGCGCTGCTCGACACCTCTCTGGAGATCGGCGAGCCCGTCCTCGCACCGCTGCGCATCGACCAGGGGGCGCTGCGCGCACGGGGCGACGAGATCCCCGCCCTCCTGCGCGGCTTGGCACGCACCCCGGGGCGCCGGCTGCGCAAGGCCGCGGACGCCACGGCGGATGCCTCCCTCATCGGGCGGACCCTGGCGGGTGCCGACCCGGAGCAGCGCGTCAGGAAGCTGCTCGACATCGTCCGCTCGCACGTGGCCGGCGTCCTCGGACACGCGTTCCCGGACACCCTCGACCCCGACCAGGCGTTCAAGGACCTCGGCTTCGACTCACTGACCGCGGTGGAGCTGCGCAACCGGCTGAACGGGGCGACCGGACTCCGGCTGCCGGCCACCCTCGTCTTCGACCACCCGACCGCACAGGCCGTCGCGTCCTACCTGGACACCGCCCTGGCCGGCGTGAAGCCGGCCACGCGCGCCATTTCCACGCGCCCCGAGGGCTCGGCGGCGGGGGAGCCGGTCGCGGTGGTGGGCATGGCGTGCCGGTATCCCGGCGGCGTGTCCTCCCCCGAGGGGCTGTGGCAGCTGGTCACTCGGAGTGCCGACGCGATGGGTGCGTTCCCCTCCGATCGTGGCTGGGATGTTGCCGGTCTGTTCGATCCGGAGGTGGGTCGGGCGGGGAAGTCGTATGCGCGGGAGGGTGGTTTCCTGCGGGATGCGGCGCTGTTCGACGCGGGTCTGTT
>NZ_JBIBHG010000027.1:0-16205 GCF_042956885.1 Streptomyces sp. NPDC008163
CTGGTGCGGTGCATCGCAAGGCGCCGGAGCGTCGTGATAGCGGAGCTATTGGGGCGTTTCGGCAACGCCGCGAGGTGCCGTGCCAGGCGTCGCGGGCCCGGCCATGATCGGCAAGACGCCCCCTAGCTTCCGACAACACTCGCATGGTGAGACGCACGGAACAGGGATGCTCTTGTGAATGTGCAACGGGTGGTGGAGATCTGGGATCCGGCAGGCAGGATCGCGGGAACCGGATACCTCATCACTGACCACCTCGTCCTGACCGCTTACCACAACATCGAGCGGGCCGATGCCCGTTCAGGACGCGCGGTAGAGGTGCGACGGCTCGCTCTGCACGGGGAGGATCAGGCCGCGTGGGCGGCAGCCGAGGTGCTCTGGCCGGAACAACCACCTCATCTCGAGCTGGACCCGCACACCGATGCCGCCCTCCTGCTCATCACCGACCGCCAATGGCAGCCACCTGTCTCCCTGCCCCCAGTGCGCTGGGGGCGCCTGCCCTCCGCGGTGCCTGGTGCGGCCCAATTACGCATTCCCTGTGTCGCGGTGGGCTTCCCGAGAGCCGAAGAACGGGACGGAAGCCGCGACACCAAGCACATCCAGGGGCACATCGAGGCTCTGAGCGGTCTGAAGTCCGGGCTGATCACCGCGCACATCGACCAGGTCGCCGTCCCCCGCCCAGCCGGTGCGGAGTCGTCCTGGTCCGGAGCGTCCGGAGCCGCGCTCTTCTGCGGCCACCTGCTCGTCGGGATCCTGACGACAGACCGAACGCTGCATTACTCCGGCAGCCAGCTCGTCGCCGTCCCTGTCGCTACCCTGGTTGACCGCCGCGGCTTCCTCAGTACCGTGAAGGCCGCAGGCAACTCTCTGGATCTCGAGGAAGTCTCACTGCCTGCTGGTGCCGGCACCGTAGCGGTGCCAGTCACCGGCAGGAGGCGTGCCGTCCGCAACCTGGACCGTGCCGCCATCCAGTTACAAGAAGACGTTCTGGCCAGGGCGAGTCATGCGGTGGCCCGTCTCGGCCTGCAGCAGCCGACCCTGATCGAGGTCTCGTGGAAGGGCAGCGGGCGGTTCGGGCAGCCCTCGCAGGAAGTGCTGGGCGTGGTCGCCGAGGAGATGAGCGGCACGGTGAGCCAGGTACCGGAACTCTGCAGAAGGCTGCCGAGACATCAGCTGATCGTTCTGGGGGCTGCCGGCACGGGCAAGAGCGTCATCGCGCTGCACCTCGTTCAGAGCATGCTCAAGAACCCTCAGCCCGGTGATCCCATTCCGGTGCTGATGTCGTTGTCGTCCTGGCGTCCCGGTGTTCCCATGCAGGATTGGATGATCCGTCAGATTCGTCAGAACAACACCAAAGCAGTCCGGCATTGGCGATCCAAGACGGACGCGGCCAGACTGTTCGCCGCCGGCGAGGTGATGCCGGTGCTCGACGGACTGGACGAGCTGCCCGAAAGCCTGCGTGCCAAGGCGGTCGAGGCGATTGACAAGGCCATTCCGACGAACTGCTGGCTTCTGCTCACATCTCGTGGCGATGAGTACGAAGAGGTGTGCCGGGCCGGCTCCCACCTGACCAGGGCCGCGGTCGTGGAACTCGACGCGGTGGGGGTAGAAGCCGCAATCACCTACCTGGAGCAGTCGCAGGTGGCCGGTGACGACCGCTGGAACACGGTCTTCGACCATCTGCGCAGAGAGTCGGAGTCGGAACAAGCCCAGCTCATGGCATCGCCCCTGATGTTGTACCTGGCGAAGACGACATATCGAAAGCTCCTCACCGATCCCAAGGAACTGATATCGAAGAAGCATTCTCAGGAGGACATCGCAGCCGCCTTGCTCGACCGGTATCTGCCGGCGATCTACACGGACGACCCACGCGGTCGCTACAAGGAGAAGCGAGCCAGGCGCCATCTTCAGCTGATGGCACGGCAGATGGTGCGGGACGAAACCGTTGACTTCGCCTGGTGGCAACTCAACGCGAAACTGACCGGGCTGCTGGTGGGCCTCGCGTTCGGTGCGGTGTGGGGCCTGTTCATGCAGGCCCTGTTCGGTCCTGTGGTCGGAGCGGTGACCGGAGTGCTGGCCGGAGGGGGAGGTTGGGCTGCCCATGCGATGGTTCGATCCGACCTGAAGCAGGTCTACGTGCCGGAACACGGCGAGCACGGTCAGAAGACGCTGCTGATCCGCTACTCCCTCATCGGTGGTGCGACCGCCCTCGTGGTCACCGGCGCCGCGGGAGCCTCCACGGCACTGTGGCTCTCAAGGGTCCTGGGGGCCGAGGCACCGCTCGCCTGGTGCTACGGAGCCATCGTCGGTGCGGCCTTGGGCATCGCCACCTTGCTCGGTTCGGCCTGGGGCTCGTACCAGGTCTCCCGCTGCTGGTTCTGGGGTACAGGCCGGCTTCCCTGGCGGTTGCTCCCCTTCCTCCAGAACGCGAACGAGCTCGGTGTCCTGCGTCAGATCGGAGCGGTCTACCAATTCCGGCACGACCGGCTGCTCAGGCAACTGGCCGGTCGAACCCCTGAGAAGCCGTCTCGTTCGGCCCACGGCCAGTGGGACGCCAAGTGGCAACGGTGGAGGCCGTTCCTGCCCGTCTTCGCCAGCCTGGTGCAAATAGGCTCCGCTCTCTGCGGCCTCGCGATGGTTTCCTTGATCTACGCCGCCAGCACGCAGATCGAACTCAGGTATCAGTCCGGGGACGAGCCCGGGGTTCGCGTGGACAGTTCCATGTGTCAAAGCGGCGTCGACTGCGTGGGTGTGCCGATCTGGTCATGGAAGCTTCCCCAGCGCTCGTCCCGCCACACAGTCCTCATGCCGTCCAACCTCCACGGCCGTTCAATCCGGAGCTGGGGCGGCGCCTTCGAAGCCGACGGCTGCCCCGGGGCAACCGTCCGGGTAACTTTGACGCTCAGGGGTGAGGCACCGGCCACCTTCACCCTGAACAACTCGGCGAGGACCACGACGGCCGAACTCCCGCGGCCGGCCCCGCCACGGCGACAGCCGGTCTCCCTGGAACTGGACAGGGTGGACGACCTCTCCTGTTCCCTCCTCGTCGAGTGGACCGGACCCGGGCTCATCGACGACGGCCTGGAGCCCGCTCGCAGAAGACTGGGCGTCGACACGACAGGCATGAGCTGAACGAGCAGGCGTGACGGAAACCGGGACTCGCGCCCGCCGACCGTGTGCGTGCGTGCCCCGTCGTGTCTTCCCGGTCCCGGAGCCGCTGCGCGTTCAATGAACGCATGACCCTTGATCGGCCGATGTACCGCGTCAAACGGCGGCTCCTTGGCAAGCCGCTCACCACCGCGAGCGTCAGTGACGAGAAACTGACCAACCGGACGGCGCTCGGCGTACTGGCCTCCGATTGCATCAGTTCGTCGGCGTACGGCTCCGAGGAGATGCTCAGGGCTCTTGTACCGGTCGTCGGAGCGGCCGCCTTCACGATGGTCATGCCGGTGACCGGTGCGATCCTCCTGGTGCTGCTGCTCCTGACCATCTGCTACAGCGATGTCGTCACGATCTATACCCGGGCCGGCGGCTCCTACGTGGTGGCCCGCGAGAACTTCGGGCCGAACGTCGCCCAGGTCGCCGCAGTGGCCCTCCTCGTCGACTACATCGTCACCGTCGCCGTTCAGGTGTCGGCCGGCACGAACGCACTGATCTCGCTCGCCCATCTGGCCGGCAACGGCTGGACGGGGCTGGACCACCTCCAGTTGCCGATCTCCGTGCTGGTGATCGTGGTGCTCGCGTACGGCAACCTGCGCGGAGTCCGCGAGGCGGGCCGGATGTTCGCGGTGCCCGCGTACCTCTTCATCGCCGCCATGAGCCTGGTCTTCCTCGTCGCGGCGGTCCGCGCACTCACGGGCGAACTGCCGCATGCCGACCTGAACGCTCCCGGTGTCGTGGCGCTGGGGTCTCCCGGTGACGGCTGGCTCCAGGGCGCGTCGTTGTTCATCGTGGCGCGTGCCTTCGCCAACGGCGGCTCGTCCCTGACCGGCCTCGAAGCGATCTCCAACGGCATCTCCGCCTTCCGTGAACCGCAGGGCCGCAACGCCCGGCACACCCTGATCGCCATGAGCTGCGTGCTCGCCTTCCTGGTCCTGGGTGTGTCCACCCTCGCGCATGTCACCCACGCCGTTCCGTACACCGACGGCACCCCCACAGTCATCGCGCAGGAAGCGAGGCTCGCCTTCGGGAACGGAACGGTCGGAACGATCGGGCTGGTCGTCGTCCAGCTGGCGACTGCGCTGGTTCTCTACACCGGTGCCAATACCCCCTTCACAGGCTTCCCGTTCCTGGCGAGCTTCGTGGCGCAGGACCGGTTCCTGCCGCGGGTCCTCACCCGGCGCGGACACCGGCTGGCCTTCTCCAACGGCATTGTCACCCTCGCCGCCCTCTCACTGGCCCTCCTGCTCGGCACGGGCGCCAACGTGGACCGGCTCGTGGCCCTTTACGCGATCGGCGTGTTCACCGCCTTCACCATGGCGGGAGCCGGTCTCACCGCGTATCACATGCGCAGGCGCGAGCCCCTGCGCCGGATGAAGATCACGGTCAACGCGCTCGCGGCGGCCGTCTCCGGCGCCGTAGTCCTGATCTTTGCCGTGACCAAGTTCGACGAGGGCGCCTGGCTGGTCGTCGTGGTCTTCCCGCTCGGCGTCTCGATGCTGATTCGCATCAACCGCGAGTACCGGCGCGAGGCCGCCGCCCTGGAACGGCTGCCCACGGGCGCGGACCGGCCGCGTACGCGCCGCCACCAGGTGTTCGTCCTCGTCGAGACGCTCGACCTGGCCGCACTGAAAGCACTGCGGTACGCCCACGAGCTGCGGCCCGACACGGTCCGGGCCGTGCACTTCGCCATCGACGAGGCCCATGCACGCCGGCTGTCCGCCGTCTGGGCGTCGACAGCCGCGACCACGGTCGAACTGGAAGTGGTGGCCTGCCCCGACCGGCGGCTGCGTCACGCGATGCGGGAACTGGCGGTCCGCACCACACAGGACGGCGAGACGTCCCTGACGGTGCTCGTGCCGAGGCGGCTGTACGCGAACGCCCTCGGCAAGCTCCTCCACCGGGGCACCGGTGAGAAGATGTCGAGGGCGCTGGAGCAACTGCCGCACGTCGCGGTCACGATCCTTCCGTTCAACGCGTCGCACGCCATGCAGGCCCTGCAGTCGCACCTCCTGCCCGACACGGACTGAGACGGGGGCTGCATGCGCGTACGCGCGCCCAGGTTCGTAGCGCGGGAAGGTTCAGTGCGGGAACGCCCTCGGCGGCCGCTGACGGGGGAGCGTGGTGCGGAAGTCCTCGATCACGGAACTCACCTGCCGCATCAGCGAAGTCCGCTCCAGCAGGCCGAGGTAGAGATTCCGACGGGCCAGTCCAGGCAGGTCCACACAGAAGTAGAGCGCCATCAGCGGGTTGATGAACAACTCGCTGCCCTTGGTCCTCTCCGTGAACCGGACGTTGCCGAAGTCACCGCGCACGGCGGCGGCCACGGATCCGTTCACGATGCTGGGGTGGCTCGCGGTGTGGCGCTGGGCGTGCGCCACCGCGTCGAGATACAGCGCGCCCTCCCGCCCCGCCCCGAGCAGCGAGAAGGCGCCGAGATAGGAGCCGTCCCGGTCCAGAGCGGCCAAGTTCTCCAGCACGAGCGAGTGGTTCACGCCGTGATACGCGTCCACCCCGAAGCCGAGGCAGGCCACCAGCCGGTGCTCGATCTCGTCGAGTCCGCTCACGGCGGCGAGGCTCGCCATGTCCTCCTCCGGTGTGCCGAGACCGTGCTCGTCGCCGCGCATCAGAATGTCGGTCCCGCCGTCCACCAGCACGATCGCGTCAACACCACCGAGATGGTTGATCAGCGTCCGGTACGCCGCCCGCAGCGGCCCGACCCCGATGCTCGGGAAGGCGTACACGGTCGACGGCAGTTCCTGCGTCACGAGCCACTGCGCCAGCGTCCGTTCAGGGAAGTAGTCGCCCCGAGAGCTGGTTTCGGGCCCGATGGCCGCGACGTCCTGGTCCACCCACACGTCGAGGTCCAGGCCGTACAGATCGGCGAAGGACAGATTGGCAAGGTGCACCTCCTTGCCCGCCGTGCGCAGGGCGAGTGCGAGCGGCAGCCCGGAGTACACGTCGAAGCCGCCGCCCGCACCGGCGATGAGCACCCGTCGCGCGTCGCGCAGGCGAGTGAAGAAAGCGGGTTCCCCCAGAGAAATCACCGCATGACGCTAGCAGGAGAACCCGTCGGCACCTGGGCGGCAAGGACAACGAGCCGGTCGTCCTCGCCCACGCCAGGGCCCTGCTGACGAGCCGGCCCGAGGGTGCCACCGACTACGTGCACGCCGACTTGAGGGACGCGGAGAAGGTGCTGGCCGAGGCCGCCGCCCGCACCCTGGACCTCAGCGAGCGATGCCGTACATCTCGCGCCCCCGGGAGATCGTCGCCACCTTCGCGGACGGCCTCGAACTGGTCGAGCCGGGCTTCGGTTCGATCAGCCTGTGGCGCCCCGAGGAGCCGGTCACCGGAGAGCCGGTCGACCAGTGGGGCTCCGTGGCTGCGCAGAGGTAGCCTCCCCGCCCCGGGGCGGTCGGGCCCCCTGGCCGCCCCGGGGCGGCTGTCCGGTGAGCCCGACCACTGGCCCCGTCTCACCTCTGCTCGGGACCCGGCCGGTCGGTGGTGCCCGGGCGGCGGTGCAGTGGCTGTTCGGGCGTGGGCCGCCGCTTCGGCGGGGAGATCGCGAGGGTGACGGGCCCGTCACCGTTCACATGTGCCTCCGTGCCGTGGTGGTGGATCGTCAGGGGATCGCCGAGCAGCAGCGAGTACGTCGCCCTGTCCGGCTCGACCTCCACCTGGAGGCACCGGCCGCGGAACTGGAGCCGGAAGGCCAGGCGGCTGAACTTCTCGGGCAGCCGGGGCGTGAAACGCAGACCGTTCCCCTCTCGTCGGGTGCCGCCGAATCCGGCGACCAGCGCCATCCACGTACCGGCCAGCGAAGCGATGTGCAGTCCGTCGCGGGTGTTGTGCTGCAGGTCGGCCAGGTCCATCAGCGCGGCCTCGGCGGTGTAGTCGTAGGCCAGCCGCAGATGCCCGGTCCGGGCGGCGATGACTGCCTGGCAGCAGGCCGACAAGGAGGAGTCCCGTACGGTCAGCGGCTCGTAGTAGGCGAAGTTCGCGGCCAGCTGGTCGTCGTCGCAGTGGGTGTCGAACCAGCTGCCGCAGGTGTACATGGCCAGCACGAGGTCGGACTGCTTGATCACCTGCTTGCGGTAGATGTCGAAGTAGGGGAAGTGCAGCATCAGCGGGTACTGGTCGGCGCGCGTGTTCGCGAAGTCCCAGCGCTGGTGGTGGGTGAAACCGGCATGCTGCTCGTGCACGCCGATCTCCTTGTTGTAGGGAATGTGCACGGACTCGGCGGCGTCTCGCCAAGCGGCGCTCTCCTCCTCGTCCACACCCAGCCGGGCCGCATCCTCCGGATGGCGTTCGCACACGTCGGCCGCGGCGAGGAGATTGGAGCGGGCCATGAGGTTGGTGTACGTGTTGTCGTCCACGACGGCGCTGTACTCGTCCGGCCCCGTGATGCCGTCGATGTGGAACACACCGTGAGGGTCGTGATGGCCCAGGGAGCGCCACAACCGCGCTGTCTCCACCAGGAGTTCCATGGCGGTCTCGCGTTCGAAGGTGCTGTCGCCGGTCACCGCCGTGTGGCGCACGGCGGCATGCGCGATGTCGGCGGCCACATGGAAGGCGGCGGTGCCGGCCGGCCAGTACGCGGAGCCCTCCGAACCGTCAATGGTCCGCCACGGGAACGCGGCACCGCGCAGCCCGAGCTGAGTGGCCCGGTCCCGGGCGGCGGGCAGGGTGGCCTGCCGCCAGCGCAGTGCCTCGGCGACCGCCTTGGGCTCGGTGTAGGAGAGGAGGGGCAGCACGAACATCTCGGTGTCCCAGAAGGCATGGCCGTCGTACCCGGAACCGGTCAGTCCCTTCGCCGGGATCGCCCGCTGTTCGGCGCGGGCACCGGCCTGGAGCACATGGAAGAGGGCGAAGCGGACGGCCTGCTGGATCTCCTCGTCGCCGTGCACCTCGACGTCGGCACGGGCCCAGAAGTCGTCGAGGTAGTCCCGCTGCTGGGCCACCAGCTCGTCCCAGCCGCCATGCGCGGCGGCGGCCAGCGCGGCTTCGACCTGATCGCTCATCGCGGGCCGGGAACGGACCCCCGACCAGCCGTGGGCGACGGTCTTCTGCACCCGCAACCGCTGTCCCGGGTCCAGGACGGAGGTGATGGTCAGCCGGGCGACATCCGGGTTGCTCTCGCTGCTGGTGGTGATCTCCCCGGGGGCCTCCACGACGTGGTCGGCGGCCACGGCGACCCTGAGGCCGCTGCGCCGGGTGCGGTGGACCAGACGCAGACGCGACCCGACGGCCTGGTCCTCCTCCGGCTCCAGCGGGGACTGCAACGCCTTGGCCGTCCTCGGGTCGCCGTCGGACGAGGGCAGACTCTCGTTGGTGACCAGCTCCGACTGGATGACCACCCTGGTCCGGCTGTCGACGGGCTCCACCTCGTACTGCACGGCGGCGATGGCGCGCTGGGTGAGGGAGACGAGGCGGGTGGAACGCACCCGGACGGTCCTGCCCGCCGGGGAGGTCCACTCGCAGCTCCGCTCCAGCACACCGCGCCTGAAGTCCAGGGTGCGTTCGTGCTTGCCGAGCCGCCCGTAGCGCAGGTCGAAGGGCTCGTCGTCCACCAGCAGCCGCAGCAGCTTTCCGTTGGTGACGTTGATCGCGGTCTGGCCCGACTCGGGGTAGCCGTAGCCCGCTTCGGCATACGGCAGCGGGTGCAGCTCGTACACACCGTTGAGGTAGCTGCCTGGCAGGCCGTGCGGTTCGCCCTCTTCGAGGTTGCCACGCCAGCCGACATGCCCGTTGGACAGGGCGAAGACGGATTCGCTCTGCGCCAGCAGATCGAGGTCGAGAGCCGTCTCGCGCACGCGCCAGGGCTCCACGGTGTACGTCCGGTTGGTGATCACGCGCTGCCTCCGAGTTCGGCGAGGTCCTTCACGACACGGTCGGCGCCGTGGGCGTACAGACCGTCGGTCTGCCCGACGCGGTCGACGCCGACGACGAAGCCGAAGTGTCCGGACCTGCCCGCGTCCATCCCGGCCAGCGCGTCTTCGAAGACGGCCGCCCGCGACGGCTCCACGCCGAGATCCCGGGCGGCGGCCAGGAAGGTGTCGGGGTGCGGTTTGCCCGGCAGTTTCCGTTCCCTGGCCACCACGCCGTCGATCCGTACGTCGAACAGGTGCTCGGCGTCGATGGAGTGCAGCACGTCGCGGGTGTTGGCGCTGGAGGAGACGATCGCGGTGGCGAGCCCGGCGCCGCGGACCGCGTCGATGTAGCGCAGCGTGCCCTCGTACGGCTCCACACCGTCGGTACGGATCTTCTCCAGCAGGAGCTCGTTCTTGCGGTTGCCGACGCCGTTGACACTCCGGGCGTCCGGTGGATCGTCGGGGGTGCCCTCGGGGAGTTCGATGTCCCGGGAGGCGAGGAAGGAGCGGACGCCGTCGGCCCGGGGGCGCCCGTCGACGTACTGGTCGTAGTCGGAATCGGTGAAGGGGCGGAAGTCCGCCCCGTCACGCTCGCGCAGGAAGGCGTCGAAGGTCGCCTTCCAGGCGGCGGCGTGCACCACCGCCGTCCTGGTGACCACTCCGTCGAGATCGAAGAGACAGGCCTGGATGCCTTCGGGAAGTCCGAGCTGTGTCGTCATGCCCCCACAGTTCCCCGCGGAGGCGAGTCCGATCGGATGACACGCTGTGAGGTGCGCCGCCTGCCTGCCCGGACCCAGGGCCGGCTCCACTTCTGGCTGCACCACGCGACGAGGAGGGCGACGCCGCGAGTGCGGGCTGTTCAGCTGAGGGCTGTTCAGCCGTTCCCCGCCGTGTTCTGCCGCCGCAGGTCCGCGTCGAAGGACTGCGAGGTGCCGTGCTTCCCGTACAGCGCGAAGTATCCGAGGGACTTCCCTTCGCTGATACGGCTGGTGCTGTCGGCCGCCGCCTCGAAGGTGAGGGTGTCGTCGCCGTCCCGCATGATCACCGCGCCGAAATGGTTGTTCCACCGGCCGGGTGCGTCGCTCAGGTTCACGTAGTGGTTCTGGCCGACCGCGGGTTCGGCCGGTGCTTGTTGGAGTTCGCCCGTTCTGGTGCCGAGCAGTCTCTGCGCGGCGGCCTGGCAGTCGTTGGGCATCGTGATGAGAAGGTCCTGCATCACACGCTCCGGCTCCCGGGAGTCGGCGTACTCCATGACGATCACGCCGATGAGCCGCCCCGCCGTCTTCAGGTAATCGACCGGGTCGAGCAGCGGGTTCAGGGGGACGTTCGCGGCGGCCCACGTCGCGCCCTGGTTCTCCATCGCGAGTGCGAGCAGCCGTTGGTGCACGTCGTTGATGTTCCTGTCGCTGGGACGGCCCCCGCTCGCCAGCCTGGCGATGTCCTGGAGGAGCACTCCGAGTGCGGCGGGCGGCTGAACGACGCTCCGCCGGTAGGACTCGAGCTTCGCCTCCCTGTCCTGCGCGCTCTCACCCGCGAGAGGCTCGTGATCGCTGTTCGTCTGTGCGGCGTCGGCCGCCTCCCTCGATGCGAAGACAGGCAGCACCCGGTGCAGCACGCGGCCGCCGACCACCACCTCGCGGCCCGCTTCGAGGCGGATCCTGACCTGCTCCGACGCGGCCAGCACCGCATTCGCCGATGCGATCAATTCGGCTTCAACGAAGGCGTCCTGGCGTCCGGAGACCGCGATCCTTCCGTTCTCCGAGATCCGGTCGTACGGTGCGGTGTCCGCGATGTCCCGCTCCCCGTCCGGCTCGACATAGCGCTGTAGCGGGGTGCCGGTCAGGACACGAGTGACCGCCGCATTGCCGATGCTGCGCTGCAGGGCGGCCAGTGGGGGAGCAGAGTCGGACGGCCGCCTGCTCACCCCCACGGCCCGTTCGGGGAGCGAACTCCGCTGCGGCAGCCTCGCGTGCATCACGTCACCCACATTCCCGGCCGCCGCCGGACGGCCCTCACCGTCAAGGCTCAGGCCCGGCAACGCGAGAAGGAAGGCCCCGTCGGGAAGACCGGGGGCAGCACTCGGTGCCCGCACGGGCGGAACGTGGCGCGCACAGCGGTCATCAGCGACCGGAGGACCACAGGCTTGTCGTCCGAGGCCGGCCAGTTCTCGTACGACCTGGCCGGACCGTACGAGGGGCGGCCCGCTGATGGCGGACCGCCGCTCTTGCCGTCGGGGGCTCACCGAAACTGGTGGCAGTAGTGGTCGGACGGTTTCGTTGACGCGGACGTGGTCGACGGGGGAGAGGGCGGCGCCGGTGGTGCGCCGGCCGGCGGCCCGGATCAGGACGGCTGGATCAGCCCCGCCTTGCCATAGATCGTCGCGACCCGTGCCCCCGCGTCTCCCGAGGCGAAGCCCATCCCGATCTGGAAGACGCCGGGCTTGGCCGGGTCCGGCACGTAGACGCCGAGCCCCTCCGGTTCCCGGTAGTCCAGGGTGTAAGCGGTCGCCGTGTGGGCGGGGTTGACGGTCTCCTTGAAGGGGACGGGCGGCGCGGGATCCAGGGCACCCGTGGTGAGGTTCACCGAGGTGATGAACGTGTTGCCGACGCCCGGCTGGGAGATCACCGTGTCCTGGCCGTTGATGTTCTGAACGGAGTTGTAGCTGTTGCCGTGCAGCATGTAGAGGTACCGGCCCACGACCGCGTAACCCTGGAGGAACGGGCTGCCGTACGTGGTGAGGGGCCAGCCCGCCACTGCCGTGAGGCTGGGTTCGCGGAGGCTGGCGAGGGGCTGGGTCCACACGCCGAGGCGGGCCAGGTCGAGGTCGTGGACCTGGAAGACGAACGCCCCGTCGGTGTCGCGGAAACGGATGGCGAGACGGCCGTAGACCGGGTCCACGGAGGCGGTGTACGTCGAGGTCCCCGGGACCGGCTGGTGCGTGGCCAGTCCGGCGGACCCGTAGTCGAGAACCCTCCCGTTGACGAACGGGAAGCGGGCCAGCCGCCGGCCGCGGCTGGTCTCCTTCTCCGGATCCTTCGGGTGCACCGGGTCCGGCACTGTCTGGCCGTCTGTCTCGGTCCACAGATACGCGGTGCCGCCGGCCGGTTCGACGCCGATGCTCATGCCGTGGCCGAAGCCGCGCAGGTACATGTAGCCGAGCGTGTTACCGGACAAGTCCCACTTGGTGATCGTCAGATCGCCGTTCCGGTTGCGGTCGGTGGCGCTCACGGCGGCGGACTCGCCCGCGAGCTTCAGGCCGCCCTGCGTGACCTGCGCCAGGTAGATGTGCCCGTTGGCGTTGTCGTAGCCGAAGGACTGGAGAATCGTCGAGTCGCGCAGCGGCTTCTCCCGTATCCACTTGTCCGACGCGCTGTTCAGGTCGAGCCGGGGCGACGGCACCAACAACGCCGAGCCCGGCGTGGGGTGCGTAGCGGCGGAGGCCGTGCCGGTGCCGATGGACACGGCGGCAGCGGTGAACGCGCCGGCGCCGCCCCAGGCGAGCAGGGAGCGGCGGCTGGGGTGGGTGAACCTGTCGTGGGTCATGGTGCTCATCCAAGCCGGGGGCCCGACCGCACTCAACCCCGTCACCAGCTCAACACCACCCAGCCGTCCGGGCAAGAGGCGACTCCCAGCCACGAGCCATGGGGCTGTACTGCCCGACCCATCCGGCCCCGAGGCCTGTCAGGGGGCGAACCGCTCGACGGTACCTTCGCGGCCTAACGGGAACTTTATGTAGTTGATCGACTACTTTCTGCGTGTGGTGAGTGGAATGAGTCCGAGCGGGCCGCGTGTCTGGGGCCGCGCTCTCGGGATGCTGTGGGCCGTGCTCGCGCTGGTCCACGCCGTGGGCTGCGCGCACGGACCGCAGCCCTCTGGCGTATGGCGTGTTGACGCCGTCGGGACCGCGGTCGCAGCTTCCGCCCCTGGATCACTCACAGAGTCCCGGACGGCAGTGGCCCGCTCCGAACCGTGCGAGCGGCACCACCACCAGCGTCAGCAGTGCGTCGGGGGCGACGAACCGGGAGTGGTTCAGCCCGGCACATCCGATGTCCCGGCGATCCAGCCGGTCGCCCCGGTCCCGGACTGGACCGTGCGGACCGTGCCGGTGCGAGGGCCGCCGACCGGAGCGGCTGGTGGGGGACGGGGACGGGCGTTGTTGCAGGTGTGGCGGAACTGACAACGGCAGGCCGCCGTCCGGCATGCGTATCCGCGCCGGCGGTCGAGTGAGCCAGTCCCTTCCTTCCGTCAACTACCTGAACACCGCCCGGTACGGCATGCTGCCGCTCGGGTGGTCGGGGAGCCGTGCACGATGAACCATCTTTCCGCTCTTCTCGACCCCGTGGCGACGTCGCCCTCGGCGCCTGCGCAGTTGCTGGCCGCCACGGCGCGGTCGGCCACCACCCCGGCCCACCTGGTGGGCGACACGCCGGTGCTGTGGGTGGGTGAGCCGTTCACCGACCCCGGCCGGGGCTTCTGGGCCAAACTGGAGGGTCACAATCCCGGGGGGATCAAGGACCGCACCGCCCTGCACATGGTCCGGGCCGCGCGCGGTCGCGGTGATCTCCTGCCGGGTGGCCGGATCGTGGAGTCCACGTCCGGGACGCTGGGCTTGGGCCTGGCCCTGGCCGGTGTCGTCTTCGGCCATCCGGTATCGGTGGTCACCGATCCGGGCATGGAGGCGCAGGTCGCGGGGCTTCTGCGTGCCTACGGCGCCGAGGTGCACACCGTCACCGAGGCGCACCCGGCCGGCGGCTGGCAGCAGGCCCGCCGCGAGCGGGTGGCCGAGTTGCTGGCCCTGCACCCGGACGCCTGGTGCCCGGATCAGTACAACAACCCCGACAACGTGGTCGCCTACCGGCCGCTTGCCCACGAGCTGGTCGCCCAACTGGGCCGTATCGACACGCTGGTGGTCAGCGTGGGTACCGGAGGGCACTCCGCCGGCATCGGGCGGGCGCTGCACGACTTCTTCCCCGGCGTACGGGTAGTGGGCGTGGACACAGTCGCCTCCACGATCTTCGGGCAGCCCGCCGGCACGCGGCTGATGCGCGGCCTCGGCTCATCGATCTTTCCCGGCAACGTCGCATACGACCTGTTCGACGAGGTCCACTGGGTCGCCGCAGCCGAGGCGGTGTGGGCTGCGCGGGCGCTGGCGAGGACCCGGTACGCCACCGGTGGGTGGAGCGTGGGGGCGGTGGCCCTGGTCGCGCGCTGGCTGGCCCGCGTCCGGCCGGCCGAGGAACGCATCGCCGCCATCTTTCCCGACGGCCCGCACCGCTATGTCTCCACCGTCTTCGACGACGACTGGTGCCGGGCGAACGGCCTGCTGGGACACGTCCCGGCCGACGATCCGGAGGAGATCACCCGCTCCGCCGAGACGGTGGTGGAGCACTGGACCCGCTGCCGGACCGTCGAAGACCCCCGTCCGTCCGGGGCCCCCGGCGCGGCCCGCCCCACCGGAGCGGCCCGATGACGAACGTGATCGTCCAGACCCGGTCCTTCGCCCCGGCGGTGCGGCTTTTGATGGTGAACCAGTTCGCCATCAACCTCGCCTTCTACATGCTCATGCCCTACCTGGCCGCTCATCTCTCCGGCGACCTCGGCCTGGCGGCCTGGACGGTCGGGCTGGTGCTGGGGGTACGCAACCTCTCCCAGCAGGGCATGTTCCTGGTCGGCGGGACGATTGCCGACCGCCTCGGGTACAAGGCGCCGATCCTGGCCGGCTGTGCGCTGCGCACGGGCGGGTTCGTGCTGCTGGGCTGGGCCGACTCCGTGCCCGCCCTGGTGGCTGCCTCGGCGGCGACCGGGTTCGCCGGGGCCCTGTTCAACCCGGCCGTACGGGCCTACCTCGCGATGGAGGCGGGTGAGCGCCGGGTGGAGGCTTTCGCGACGTTCAACGTCTACTACCAGGGCGGGATGCTGCTGGGCCCGCTCGTGGGTCTGGCACTTCTGGCGGCCGACTTCAAACTGGTGTGCGCGGTCGCCGCGGGCATTTTCGCTGCCTTGAGCGTGCTGCAGGCCCGGGCCCTGCCCGCCCGGCGGGGCACCGGGCCCGGCGCCCGCGGAACTGCGGCTGACGGTGTATGGGCGCAGTGGCGCCGAGTGGCCGGCAACCGGCCCTTCCTGCTGTTCTCCGCCGCGATGATCGGCTCCTACGTGCTGACCTTCCAGATCTACCTCGCCCTCCCGCTGGCGGCCGACGCCGCGCTGGGCGACAGCGGCACGAAGGCCACCAGCGGGCTGTTCGTCGTCTCCGCGGCGGTCGCGGTGGCCGGGCAACTGCGCCTGACAGGCTGGGCCAAGCGGCGCTTCACCGGGCAGCAGGCACTGGTCGTCGGACTCGCCGCGATGGGTTCCGCGTTCGTGCCGCTGGCCCTGCTTCCGGCTTCCTGGCCGGGCGGGGTGATGGCGGGACTGGTCGTCGCGGTCGCGGTGCTCGCCATCGGCAGTGCGGTGGTCTACCCCTTTGAGATGGACACCGTCGTGGCCCTGTCGGGCGAGGAGCTCGTGGCCACCCATTACGGGTTCTACAACACCGTGTCCGGGCTCGGCATCACGCTCGGCAACCTGGTGTGCGGGGCCCTGTGGGACTTCGCGCAGGCCCGTGATGCGACCTGGCTGGTGTGGACGGCCCTGAGCGTGACCGGGGCGGGGTGTGCGGCGGCGGTGGAAGCCCTGGCCCGCACCGGCCGTCTCGCCCGCCCGGGGCTCGAACCCGTCACGGCCTGAGAACCCGCCGACTGACGCGCGCCCGGCGTCCCCGCACCCGCCTGTCCAACCACCTGGCCTGCATCGCTCGCCGGCCACTGGGATCCGCCGCCGCTGGTCGACGAACGCGCAGTGGCGAGGTGGTCGCCGTTCGCACGGACAGTGCGAACGGCGAGAAGAAGAGGCCCGTGAGATCGCTGAGTGCCGGGGCGCGGGGTAGGCGGCACTCCATCGAAGCGGGATGTGAGGTGGCGTGGACATGGAGCTGGCGGCAAGACACTGGCCGGATGGCGCGGTGGGGAAGATCGCGGCTGTGGTGCTGCTGGTGTTCCTGATCGGGATGTTCGCCTGGGGGATCCGGCGCACTCGGCGTGGACGCCGCTAGAGCGTTTCCTTCGGATCATCTGATCGTTGGGTGATGTGTGTCGTTGACTGACGCCCAGTGGGCGAGGATCGAGCCGTTACTGCCGGACC
>NZ_JBIBHG010000028.1:0-1196 GCF_042956885.1 Streptomyces sp. NPDC008163
AACACAGTGGACGCGAGCAACTGAGGACAAGCCCTCGGCCTATTAGTACCAGTCAGCTCCACCCGTTACCGGGCTTCCACATCTGGCCTATCAACCCAGTCGTCTACTGGGAGCCTTAACCCTTCAAGAGGGTGGGAATACTCATCTCGAAGCAGGCTTCCCGCTTAGATGCTTTCAGCGGTTATCCTTTCCGAACGTAGCCAACCAGCCATGCCCTTGGCAGAACAACTGGCACACCAGAGGTTCGTCCGTCCCGGTCCTCTCGTACTAGGGACAGCCCTTCTCAATATTCCTACGCGCACAGCGGATAGGGACCGAACTGTCTCACGACGTTCTAAACCCAGCTCGCGTACCGCTTTAATGGGCGAACAGCCCAACCCTTGGGACCGACTCCAGCCCCAGGATGCGACGAGCCGACATCGAGGTGCCAAACCATCCCGTCGATATGGACTCTTGGGGAAGATCAGCCTGTTATCCCCGGGGTACCTTTTATCCGTTGAGCGACAGCGCTTCCACAAGCCACTGCCGGATCACTAGTCCCGACTTTCGTCCCTGCTCGACCCGTCGGTCTCACAGTCAAGCTCCCTTGTGCACTTACACTCAACACCTGATTGCCAACCAGGCTGAGGGAACCTTTGGGCGCCTCCGTTACTCTTTAGGAGGCAACCGCCCCAGTTAAACTACCCATCAGACACTGTCCCTGATCCGGATCACGGACCCAGGTTAGACATCCAGCACGACCAGAGTGGTATTTCAACGACGACTCCACAACCACTGGCGTGGCCGCTTCAAAGTCTCCCACCTATCCTACACAAGCCGAACCGAACACCAATATCAAACTATAGTAAAGGTCCCGGGGTCTTTCCGTCCTGCTGCGCGAAACGAGCATCTTTACTCGTAGTGCAATTTCACCGGGCCTATGGTTGAGACAGTCGAGAAGTCGTTACGCCATTCGTGCAGGTCGGAACTTACCCGACAAGGAATTTCGCTACCTTAGGATGGTTATAGTTACCACCGCCGTTTACTGGCGCTTAAGTTCTCAGCTTCGCCACCCCGAAGAGCAGCTAACCGGTCCCCTTAACGTTCCAGCACCGGGCAGGCGTCAGTCCGTATACATCGCCTTACGGCTTCGCACGGACCTGTGTTTTTAGTAAACAGTCGCTTCTCGCTGGTCTCTGCGGCCACCCCCAGCTCAC
>NZ_JBIBHG010000028.1:1293-3385 GCF_042956885.1 Streptomyces sp. NPDC008163
GGATCACCAGTGATGGCCCCCCTTCTCCCGAAGTTACGGGGGCATTTTGCCGAGTTCCTTAACCATAGTTCACCCGAACGCCTCGGTATTCTCTACCTGACCACCTGAGTCGGTTTAGGGTACGGGCCGCCATGAAACTCGCTAGAGGCTTTTCTCGACAGCATAGGATCATCCACTTCACCACAATCGGCTCGGCATCAGGTCTCAGACTTCATGCACGACGGATTTGCCTACCGTGCGTCCTACACCCTTACCCCGGGACAACCACCGCCCGGGCTGGACTACCTTCCTGCGTCACCCCATCGCTTACCTACTACAAGTCTGGTTCGTCGGCTCCACCACTACCCTCAACTCCGAAGAGATCGGGCCGGCTTCACGGACTTAGCATCGCCTGATTCAGTATTGGGCGTTTCAAAGCGGGTACCGGAATATCAACCGGTTGTCCATCGACTACGCCTGTCGGCCTCGCCTTAGGTCCCGACTTACCCTGGGCAGATCAGCTTGACCCAGGAACCCTTAGTCAATCGGCGCACACGTTTCTCACGTGTGTATCGCTACTCATGCCTGCATTCTCACTCGTGAACCGTCCACAACTCGCTTCCACGGCTGCTTCACCCGGCACACGACGCTCCCCTACCCATCCATACAGGCGTTGGCCCTATACGTATGAATGACACGACTTCGGCGGTACGCTTGAGCCCCGCTACATTGTCGGCGCGGAATCACTTGACCAGTGAGCTATTACGCACTCTTTCAAGGGTGGCTGCTTCTAAGCCAACCTCCTGGTTGTCTCTGCGACTCCACATCCTTTCCCACTTAGCGTACGCTTAGGGGCCTTAGTCGATGCTCTGGGCTGTTTCCCTCTCGACCATGGAGCTTATCCCCCACAGTCTCACTGCCGCGCTCTCACTTACCGGCATTCGGAGTTTGGCTAAGGTCAGTAACCCGGTAGGGCCCATCGCCTATCCAGTGCTCTACCTCCGGCAAGAAACACACGACGCTGCACCTAAATGCATTTCGGGGAGAACCAGCTATCACGGAGTTTGATTGGCCTTTCACCCCTAACCACAGGTCATCCCCCAGGTTTTCAACCCTGGTGGGTTCGGTCCTCCACGAAGTCTTACCTCCGCTTCAACCTGCCCATGGCTAGATCACTCCGCTTCGGGTCTAGAGCGTGCAACTCAAACGCCCTGTTCGGACTCGCTTTCGCTACGGCTTCCCCACACGGGTTAACCTCGCTACACACCGCTAACTCGCAGGCTCATTCTTCAAAAGGCACGCAGTCACGACGCACCGAGCAAGCTCGATGCGCGACGCTCCCACGGCTTGTAGGCACACGGTTTCAGGTACTATTTCACTCCGCTCCCGCGGTACTTTTCACCATTCCCTCACGGTACTATCCGCTATCGGTCACCAGGGAATATTTAGGCTTAACGGGTGGTCCCGCCAGATTCACACGGGATTTCTCGGGCCCCGTGCTACTTGGGTGTCTCTCAAACAAGCCGTTGATGTTTCAGCTACGGGGGTCTTACCCTCTACGCCGGACCTTTCGCATGTCCTTCGCCTACACCAACGGTTTCTGACTCGTCTCACAGCCGGCAGACTGTGAAAGAGAGATCCCACAACCCCGCATGCGCAACCCCTGCCGGGTATCACACGCATACGGTTTGGCCTCATCCAGTTTCGCTCGCCACTACTCCCGGAATCACGGTTGTTTTCTCTTCCTGAGGGTACTGAGATGTTTCACTTCCCCTCGTTCCCTCCACACTGCCTATGTGTTCAGCAGCGGGTGACAGCCCATGACGACTGCCGGGTTTCCCCATTCGGACACCCCCGGATCAAAGCTCGGTTGACAGCTCCCCGGGGCCTATCGTGGCCTCCCACGTCCTTCATCGGTTCCTGGTGCCAAGGCATCCACCGTGCGCCCTTAAAAACTTGGCCACAGATGCTCGCGTCCACTGTGCAGTTCTCAAACAACGACCAGCCACCCACCACCCCACCCTTACCGGGCGAGTTCACTGGGGCCGGCAACCGAAGGACGACCATGACGGCCGTACCTTCAGATACCCAACAGCGTGCCCGACCCGACCCA
>NZ_JBIBHG010000029.1:0-4425 GCF_042956885.1 Streptomyces sp. NPDC008163
GGCGGCTCCTCCAGAATCACGTGCGCGTTCGTCCCACTCAGACCGAACGACGACACACCCGCACGACGCGGACGACCCTCCACCACCGGCCACGCCCGCTCCTGAGTCAGCAGGGTGATGTCACCCTCCGACCAGTTCACCGCGGGGGTGGGCTCGTCGACGTGAAGCGTGCGGGGCATCAACGCGTGCCGCATGGCGAGGACCATCTTGATCACACCGCCGACACCGGCCGCGGCCTGCGCGTGGCCGATGTTCGACTTGAGCGAACCCAGCCACAGCGGGCGGCCTTCCGGCCGGTCCTGCCCGTACGTCGCCAGCAGCGCCTGCGCCTCGATCGGGTCACCCAACCGCGTGCCCGTCCCGTGCGCTTCGACCACGTCCACGTCGCCGGCCGACAGCTGCGCGTTGGCCAGCGCCTGCCGGATGAGCCGCTGCTGGGCGAGGCCGTTGGGTGCCGTCAGACCATTGGACGCGCCGTCCTGGTTGACCGCCGAACCGCGCAGCAGCCCGAGCACCGGGTGCCCGTTCCGTCGCGCGTCGTCCAGGCGCTCCAGTACGAGCATCCCGATGCCCTCGCCCCAGCCGGTGCCGTCGGCAGCGGCGGCGAAGGACTTGCACCGGCCGTCGAGAGCGAGGCCGCGGTCCTGGCTGAAGCCGACGAAGGCGCGGGGTGTCGCCATGACGGTGACACCGCCGGCCAGCGCCAGCGAGCTCTCACCCGAGCGCAGCGACTGCGCCGCCAGATGCATCGCCACCAACGACGACGAACACGCCGTGTCCACCGTCACCGCCGGCCCCTCAAGACCGAGGCTGTAGGCGACCCGACCCGACGCGACACTGGCGAGGCCGCCGATGCCACCGTCACCCACATAGTCGTGGTAGGCGATGCCGGCGAAGACACCGGTCGACGTGCCCTTGAGCGACAGGGGGTCGATGCCCGCGCGCTCCAGCGCCTCCCACGACGTCTCCAGCAGCAGCCGCTGCTGCGGGTCCATGGCCTTGGCGTCCTTGGGACCGATCTTGAAGAAGTCGGCGTCGAACAGGTCGGCCTCGTGCAGGAATCCCCCGTCGCGCGAGTACGTCTTGCCGGGCGTGGCCGGCTCCGGGTCGTAGAGTCCCTCGACGTCCCAGCCGCGGTTCTCGGGGAGGGTGGTGATCGCGTCCTTGCCGCCGGCGACCAGGTCCCACAGCGCCTCGGGCGACTGCACGCCCCCGGGGTAGCGGCAGCTCATCGCGACGATGGCGATCGGCTCGTGCTGCCTGGCATCCGCCTCTCGCAACCGCCGCTTGGTCTGTTGCAGTTCAGCGGTGGCACGCTTGAGGTACTCGCGGAGCTTCTCGTCGTTGCTCATCTCCACCTTGACCGATCTCGTTTTCCGTGGGGAAGTTCCTGAAGCGGCACACACCGGTTGCGTCCGGCTCTACGCGATGCCGAGTTCCTGATCCAGTACGCCGAACAGCTCGTCGTCCGTCGCCGCTTCGACCGTGCTGCCGGGCTCCGCCGTATCCGGCTCTCCATGGCTGTCGCGCCACTTGCGCAGCAGCGCTTCGAGCCGTGAGGTGATCCGGATGTGGGCGTCGTCCGCCGTGTACGAGCCGAGCACGGCCTCCAACCGGTCGATCTCGGTCAGCAGCGACCGGGCGGCGTCCTCCTCGGCCGGCGCGAGCTGGGCGGCGATGTGATCGGCCGCGGCTCGGGAGTTCGGGTAGTCGAAGACGAGCGTGGCGGTGAGCTGCAATCCGGTCGCCTCGGCGAGCCGCCTGCGCAGTTCGACGCCAGCGAGGGAGTCGAAGCCGAGCTCCTGGAAGGCGCGGCCGGGCTCGATGGCGTCCATGGAGGCGTGGCCGAGGACGGACGCGACGTGGGTGCGGACGAGGTCCAGGAGTTCCTGCTCGCGTTCCTGCGGCGTCAGCCCGCTCAGCCGTCGCCGGAGGTCGTTCGCCGACGCCGTGCCCGGGGCCGCTGTCCGCCGCCCGTGCACCGGCACCAGCCCGCGCAGGACGTGAGGCAGCGCGTCGGGCAGCTCCCGTGCCAGCGTGCGCAGGGTGCCCCTGTCGAGGCCGAGGGGGAACAGAGCCGGCTCACCGGACTGCGCCACGGCGTCGAGCAGCCCCAGACCCTCGTCCGTGCCGAGGGTGGGCAGCCCGGCCTGGCTCATGCGCCGCTCGTATCCGTCCGCGAACGCACCCGCCGCGGACGCGCCCTCTCCGGCCGGGGCGGCTGCCGCGTCGCCGGTCCGCTGTTCGCGGTCGGCCGCCCAGGGACCGAAGGCCGACACGACGGCCGGGAGGCCCAGGGCGTGCCGGTGGTGGGCGAGTGCCTCCAGGAAGGTGTTCGCGGCGGCGGTGGCGGCCTGCCCGGCCCCATGCAGCAGTCCGGACGAGGTGGCCAGCATGACGAAGGCGTCCAGCTGGTGGTCGCGTGTGGCCTCGTGCAGGTTCCACGCCGCGGTGGCACGCGCGTTCAGGACGGACATCAGCCGGTCGGGGGTGAGACTGCCGATGGTTGCGTTGTGGTCGGCCGACTCGGCGTGCACCACGGCGGTAAGGGGGTGCGCGTCGCCGATACGGGAGAGCAGACGGGCCGGCGCCCCCGGGTCGGCGGCGGCACACTGCTCGACGGTCACCTCTGCCCCGAGCGCGTTCAGCTCCGCGACCAGGGGGTCGGCGGAGGTGCCGGTCAGCACGAGGCGCTTCACACCCCGGGCGGACACCAGGTGCCGTGCGATCGCGGCACCGACGCCCTGCGTGCCGCCGGTGATCAGGACGGTGCCGTCGGGCGACCACGGGGGCGCGCCCGCCGCTTTCCCGGAGACCGTACGCAGCCGGGGGACCAGTGCGGCTCCGCCGCGTACGGCGGCCTCGGGCTCGCCGGCCGCGACCGCCGGTGCGACGGCTCGCCAAGGGTCCTCGTGTCCGGCGACCGTGTCCAGCTCCCGGCCCTGTTCGCGGTCGGGGTCCCCGTCCAGGTCGACGAGGAGGAACCGGCCGGGGTGCTCCGCCTGCGCCGCCCGCACCAGACCCCAGACGGTGGCCTGGGCGGCGTCCGCGTCGGCGCCGTGCACGGAGACCGCGCCGCGCGTCACCACGGCCAGCCGCGATCCGTTCAGCTCTTCCTCCGCGAGCCACTTCCGTACCGCGTCCAGCGTGAGTTCCGCGAGGTTCCGAGCGGCCTCGGGCACGTCGTCGCCGGTCGGCGGCAGCAACAGGACGGCGAGGGCCGGTTCCTGCGCGCCCTCACCGATTGCCGCCGCCAGCGCGGCCGGATCGGCGTAGGCGGGCACGGACCCGGCCGACGCGGCGGGGCCGTCGCCCAGCAGCACGAGGCCGCTGCCCGCGTCCTGGCCGCCGGAAAGCGGGTGGTCCGCCGGGATCCAGTCCAGTCGGAACAGTGCGTCGCCGCGTACCCCGGCGGGCCGGCCCTCCTGGGCCTTGCGGGACGCGAGAGCGGCCACCGACAGGACCGGCAGACCGGACGGGTCGGTCAGGGTCACCGACACCCGGCCCGCGTCACCGGGCGTGATACGTGCCCGCAGCGCCTTGGCGCCCGCCGCGTGCAGGACCACGTCCTGCCACTCGGCCGGTGCGACCACCGCGCCCTCGTGCACGGTGTGCAGGCGCTCCGCCTGCAACGCCGCGTCCAGGAGCGCCGGGTGGACGCCGAAGCGGTCGGCCTGGCCGGCCTCCTCGGGCAGTACGACCTCGGCGAACAGTTCGTCGCCGCGCCGCCAGGCGGCCGTCAGCCCCTGGAACGCCGGTCCGTACCCGTATCCGCGCCCGAGCAGTTGCTCGTACAGCTCGTCCACATCGACTTCGGCCGCGCCCAGGGGCGGCCAAGGACCGTCCTCCCAGGCCGCACCGGCCTCCATCCCGCCCGCTCCCGCCTCCGGCGCGCCTCCGGCGCCCTCGGCCAGGACTCCCTTGGCGTGCAGGGTCCACGGCACGTCCGCGCCTTCGGGGCGGGAGTGAACGGTCAGCTGCCGCTCCCCCGCCTCGTCGGGCGCGCCGACGACCACACGCAGCGCCGTGGGTGTCCCCCCGGAGAGGACCAGCGACTCCTCGACGGTGAGACGGCGGACCAGGCCGCAGCCGATCCGGTCCGCCGTGCAGAGGGCCAGCTCCAGGAGACCCGTACCGGGGAACTCCGTGACGCCTTCGAGGTCGTGGTGGGCGGACCAGCGCTGCTCGGCCGCGCTCAGCCGTCCGGTCAGGACGAACCCGTCCTCCTCGGGGAGCTCGACGAGCGCACGGAGCAGGGGGTGCTCGGTCGCGGTCAGTCCCGCGCTCGACACGTTGTCCAGCGGCTGAGCGGCCAGCCAGTAATGCTGGTGCTGGAAGGCGTAGGTGGGCAGGTCGACGCGGTGGGCGCCGACCGGGGCGAAGTACTCCGCCCACCGCGGCTCGACACCCGTCACATGCAACCCC
>NZ_JBIBHG010000030.1:0-4200 GCF_042956885.1 Streptomyces sp. NPDC008163
CCGATGGGCGCGGAGTGCGTGACCGTGGATGGTGAGGGTGACCCCGACGAGGTGGCGTTCGTGGGGGTGCAGCGCCGTGACCGTGACGAGGCCGTGGAACTGCTCACGGGCGTTGGACGGCTGCACGCGCGTGGGGTGAAGGTCGACTGGCGGGCGTACTTCGCGGGCAGCGCTGCCCGCACCACCGACCTGCCCACCTACGCCTTCCAGCACCGGAGGTACTGGCTGGACGGCGACGCCACAGGCATCGGCCACGTGGGAGCCGTCGGCCAGGACGCCGTCGAGCACCCCATGCTGAGCGCGGCGGTGGCGTCGCCCGACACCGGTTCCGTCGTGCTGACCGGCCGCATCTCGGCCGAGGGGCAGCGCTGGATCGCCGACCATCGGGTGCTCGGCGGGATCCTCCTGCCGGGCACGGGCTTCGTCGAACTTGCCGTGCGTGCCGGTGACGAGGTCGGGTGCCCCACGCTCGACGAACTGACGCTGGAAGCGCCGCTGATCCTGGCCGAGCGCGGGGCGGTCGCCCTGCGGGTGGTCGTCGGCGCGCCCCGGACGGACGGCGCCCGGACGGTGCACATCTACTCCCGGACCGAGCACGGCCACGAACAGGAGTGGACCCGACACGCCGCCGGCCTGGTCGTACCCCGGACGGCGAAGGCCACGTTCGACCTCGCGCAGTGGCCCCCGGCCGGCGCCGAGGAGATCCCGGCCGACAACGCGTACGACGTGCTGACCGAGCGCGGCTACGGCTACGGTCCCGCCTTCCAAGGGCTGCGCCGCATGTGGCGGCAGGGCGACGACGTCTTCGCCGAGGTGACCCTTCCCGAGCCCGCCCGCTCTGAGGCAGCCCGCTTCGGTCTGCACCCGGCGCTGCTGGACGCGGCCATGCACGCGGACCTCCTCAGCGAGGCCGACAGCGATGACGCAGCCACTCTGCTGCCGTTCGTGTGGAACGGGATAACGCTCCACGCCGCGGGCGCGGCCGACCTGAGGGTCCACATCCGCAGGCTGCGCGGGGACGAGGTCTCCGCCATGTGGGTGGCCGACCAGCAGGGCCGGCCGGTGGCGACCGTCGAGTCGCTGGTGGCCCGCCCCGTCTCCGCCGAGCAGCTCGACACGGCCAGGGGCGGGCACGACACGTCCCTGCTGCGGCTCGACTGGCGCACCGCTCCGGCCTTCGAGACGGTGACCGAGGGCGCGCGGCTCCCCGCCCTGCCCCAGGTCCGGGGCACCGACAGCCCCTTCCCGCCGTTCGTCCTCGCCCGCCTCGGCACCGCGCGGCAGGACGAGGTGCTTTCCGGAGTCCGCAAGGCGGCAGGGGAAGCCCTGGAGGCCGTCCAGTCCTGGCTGGCCGATCCGCGCGCCGCCGGTTCCACGATGGTCGTCCTCACGACGAACGCCGTGGCTCCCCGCCCGCAGGACGCCGTCGACCTCGCCCAGGCCCCCGTGTGGGGTCTCGTCCGGGCGGCCCAGGAGGAGAACCCCGGCCGCTTCGTACTGATCGACACCGACGGTACGGACGCCTCCACCGCCCTGCTCGGCGCGGCTGCCCGCTCCGGCGAGCGCGAGCTCGCCCTGCGTGACGGCGAGGTGCTGCTGCCCCGTCTCACGCCTGCCGCCCGTGCCGCCTCCGAGGGCGCCGTGCACTGGGACCCCGACGGCACCGTGCTCATCACCGGCGGCACCAGCGGCCTGGGCGCCATGGTCGCCCGGCACCTGGTCACCGAACACGGCGTACGGCACCTGCTGCTCGCCAGCAGGCGCGGTGACGCGGCACCCGGCGCCGCCGAACTGCGCGCCGAGCTCACCGAGGCGGGCGCGGACGTCACCATCTCCGCGTGCGACGTCGCCGACCGCGACGCCCTGGCCGCGCTGCTCGCCGCGATCCCCGCCGCACACCCCCTCAGGGGAGTGGTGCACGCGGCGGCGGTCGCCGACAGCGGCCTGGTCGGCACCCTGACACCGGAGAGGTTCGACACCGTCCTGAGGCCGAAGGCGGACACCGCCTGGCACCTGCACGAGCTCACCCGCGAGACGGACCTGACGGCCTTCGTGCTGTTCTCCTCCGCCGGCGGACTGGTGCTGGCCGCGGGACAGGCCAACTACGCGGCAGCCAACGTCTTTCTCGACGCCCTCGCCCAGCACCGTGCCGCCGCCGGGCTGCCCGCGCACGCACTCGCCTTCGGCATGTGGGCGGCGGACACCGGGCTCGGCGGCGCGCTCGACGAGACGGATCTCGCCCGCATGCGGCGGCTCGGCCTGCCCGCGCTCGCCCCGGCCCGGGGCCTGGAGCTCTTCGACGACGCCCTGGCCACGGGCGGCCTGCCGGTGCTCGTGCCGCTCGACACCGATCCGGCCGCGCTGCGCGCCCGGGCCGACGAGGTCCCCGCAGCCCTGCGCGGCTTCGTCCGCGGCCCTGTCCGGCGTGTCGTGGAGGCAGTCGGCGCCACGCTCGGCGGCTCGGAGTTCGAGCAGCGGATGCGGGCGCTGTCCGGCGCCGACCGGGAACGCGCACTGCTCGACCTCGTGCGCGAACAGGCGGCCTCGGTACTCGGCCACGGCGGAGCCGACGAGGTGAAACCCGACCGCGCCTTCCGCGAGCTGGGCTTCGACTCCCTGGCGGCCGTCGAGCTGCGCAACGCCCTGACCCAGGCCACCGGGCAGCGACTGCCCGCCACCCTGGTCTTCGACTTTCCGACCTCGCGCGCGATCGCCGGGCACCTCGCCGGCCGGTTCGCGGACGCCGGAACCTCGCCCGCCCCGGCGGTCGCGACGCCGGCACCGGCACCGGGCGGTACGGACGACCCCATCGCCATCGTCGGCATCAGTTGCCGCTTCCCGGGCGGTGTCCGTTCCCCCGAAGACCTGTGGCGACTCGTCGCCGAGGGCCGCGACGTCATCGGCGGCTTCCCGGAGGACCGGGGATGGGACGTCGAGGCGCTCTTCGACCCGGAGCCGGGCCGTGTGGGCAAGACCTATGTGCGCGACGGAGGATTCCTCCACGACGCGGCGGAGTTCGACCCCGAGTTCTTCGGCATCATGCCGCGCGAGGCACTGGCCATGGACCCGCAGCAGCGGCTGCTGCTCCAGGCAGCCTGGGAGGCGTTCGAGCGCGCGGGCATCGCCCCCGACACCATGCGCGGTACCAGGACGGGTGTGTACACCGGCCTGATGTACCACGAGTACGGCAGCAGGCCGGGCGAGGTTCCCGAGGACCTGACCGGATACCTCGGGAACGGCAGCGCGGGCAGCATCGCCTCGGGACGGGTGGCGTACACCCTCGGTCTCGAAGGCCCCGCCGTCACCGTGGACACGGCGTGCTCGTCGTCCCTCGTGGCACTGCACATGGCGTGCCAGGCGCTGCGCCAGGGCGAGGTCACCATGGCGCTGGCCGGCGGTGTCACGGTCATGCCGACCCCCGAGATCTTCGTCGACTTCAGCCAGCAGCGCGGCCTCGCCGCAGACGGCCGGTGCAAGGCGTTCGCGGGAGCGGCCGACGGCACGGGCTGGTCCGAGGGCATCGGTCTGCTCCTCGTGGAGAGGCTGTCGGACGCACGCCGCAACGGACACCCCGTACTGGCCGTCGTACGCGGCAGCGCGATCAACCAGGACGGCGCGTCCAACGGGCTCACCGCCCCGAACGGCCCCTCGCAGCAGCGGGTGATCCACCAGGCCCTGACCGCCGCGGGCCTCACCGCCGCGGACGTCGACGCCGTAGAGGGCCACGGCACCGGTACACGGTTGGGTGACCCGATCGAGGCGCAGGCGCTGCTGGCGACCTACGGCCAGGACCGGCCTGCTGGAATGCCCCTGCTGCTCGGTTCCATCAAGTCGAACATCGGCCACGCGCAGGCCGCCGCCGGTGTCAGTGGTGTGATCAAGATGGTGATGGCGTTGCGGGAGGGTGTGCTCCCGGCGACGCTGCACGTGGATGAGCCGTCGCCGCAGGTGGACTGGTCGGCGGGTGAGGTGCGGCTTCTGCGGGAGCAGGTTGCGTGGCCGGTGGTGGAGGGTCGTCCGCGTCGTGCGGGTGTGTCGTCGTTCGGTCTGAGTGGGACGAACGCGCACGTGATTCTGGAAGAGGCGCCTTCGGTCGAGGAGCCGCGTGAGGTTGCGGGTTCCGCGTTGCCGGTGGTGCCGTGGGTGGTGTCGGGTCGTAGTGCGGAGGCGTTGCGGGCCCAGGCGGCGGCGCTGCTGGAG
>NZ_JBIBHG010000031.1:0-3337 GCF_042956885.1 Streptomyces sp. NPDC008163
CACCCTTGCGGGCTTTCCTCCGGGCGCTTCCCTTCGGTCTTGCGTTTCCGACTCTATCAGACTCTTTCGTGTCCGATTCCCGGTCGAAGCGGGTCTTTCTTTTGCCTTTCGGCGGTTCCAACCTTACCAGACTCATTTCGTTCCGTTTCCGGTTCGAATTTGATTCCGGCGGCCGTTGAAGTGGCCTTGCCTTTCGGCTGATTCGACTTTATCAGAAGCGTTTCGACCGAACCTAATCGGCTTCAACTTCAGAAGGTGGGAATCGAATGGCTCTGCGGAAATTCGATTTCCGGTGAGAGCGAGATAGATATTAGCTGGCTGAACCCGAACTTGTCCAGTTCGAGGCAACCGTTTAAATCTACCTCCCCCACTTCGCCGTGTCAACGGTTTTTTGGGGCGAAGAGGAGACTAGCAGGTCAGGAACGCCGGATGCACATCAGGCGGCGGTCGGCACCTCGGCGCTTCGTTCGACCGCATTCAGGTCACCCGCCTCGCCGGCGCGGGCCGCACGTCCGCCGAGCACATAGACGTACAGGAGGAAGAGCAGCTCTGCGGCCGTACCCAGCGAGATGCGGGCCCAGGTCGGCAGGCCGGAGGGGGTGACGAAGGCTTCGATGACGCCGGAGACGAACAGCACCAGCGCCAGGCCGATGGCCATGCCGAGCGCGGCGCGTCCCCGTTGTGCCAGGGCCGCGCGGCGGGTCTGCGGGCCCGGGTCGATGACGGTCCAGCCGAGGCGCAGCCCCGTGCCGGCGGCGACGAACACGGCCGTCAGCTCCAGCAGCCCGTGCGGAAGGATCAGACCCAGGAACGTGTCGAGGCGCCCCGCCGAGGACATCAGGCCGATGCCGACGGCCAGGTTGACCACGTTCACGAAGAGGACCCAGAGCACCGGCACGCAGAGGAAGGCCCCCAGCACCAAGCACATGGCGGCGGCCTGCGCGTTGTTCGTCCAGACCTGGGCGGCGAAGGAGGTCGCCGGATGGCTGGAGTAGTACGTCTCGTATTCGCCGCCCGGAACCGTCATGCGGCGGAGGTCCTCCGGGGCCGCGATGGCCGACTGGACCTCCGGATGCGTACCGATCCACCAGCCCATCAGCGCGGCCAGGAGCGTCGAGAGGACGGCGGTCGGCACCCACCAGTGCCGGGAGCGGTAGACCGCGGCGGGGAATCCCGCCGTGAGGAAACGCGCGACGTCGCGCCAGGAGGCACGGCGTGTGCCCGTCACCACGGAACGGGCGCGCGCCACCAGCTGTGTGAGTCGCGCGACGAGCATCGGGTCCGAGGTACTGGACTGGATCAGGGAGAGATGGGTCGCCGTGCGCTGGTAGAGGTCGACCAGTTCGTCGGCTTCCGCGCCCGTCAGCCGACATCCTCGGCGCAGGAGGTGGTCCAACCGGTCCCACTCGACGCTGTGGGTGTGGACGAAGACATCGAGGTCCATGGTCGGCTGCTGCTCCAGGCATGGGGGCGTACCGGGTCGTACGACTGTGGCGTCACGAGTCAGCTTGGCAGACTGTGGGCCCGCCGGGCAGGGGCCTGCGGACGAGGGGTGGGGCGATGAGTGAACTCGTGACCGGGGACGCGGTGGTGCTGGGGCTCCGGCCGGCGAAACTGCCGAGCCGCGCCCTCGCACTGGCCATCGATCTGGTCGTGGTCGTTACGGTCTTCGGCCTGGTGGCGCTGGGCCTGGCTTTCGCCAGTGGCTCACTGGACGACGCCGCCTGGGCCGCGGTGTCCGTCGCCGCCTTTCTGCTGGTCCCCGTGGGCGGCCCGATCGCGGTCGAGACGCTGAGCCGCGGCCGTTCGCCGGGAAAGCTGGCGTGCGGGCTGCGGGTCGTGCGGGACGACGGAGGGCCCATCCGGTTCCGCCACGCGCTCGTGCGCGGGGCGATGGGGGTCGTGGAGATCCTGCTGACGTTCGGCGTCGTCGCCGTCGTCGCGTCGCTGGTCTCGGCGCGTGGCCGGCGGCTCGGGGACATCTTCGCGGGGACGCTGGTCGTACGGGAACGGGTGCCGGCGGGACGGGCCGCGGCCGTTCCGCCGCCTCCGCCGTGGCTGGTCGGGCGGTTCGCCGGGCTGGACCTGTCGGCGGTTCCGGACGAGCTGTGGGTCGCGGTACGGCAGTACCTGACACGGATGCGTCAGCTCGACGCTGCCGTGGGCAGGTCCATGGCGGAGCGGCTCGGCGGGGAGGTCGCCGCGCGCACCGGGGCTCCGCCCCCTCCGGGCGTCCCGGCCGCGGCCTACTTGGCCGCCGTGGTGCATGAGCGGCAGGTACGGGACGCGCGCAGGGCGTGGGAGACCGCCCGGGCCGGTGCCGGTACGGGGCGGTTCGCGCGGGAGCCTCGGACCGGCGTACGAACGGTCGAAGATGCCGTACGTCCCGGTGCCGGTACGGCCGACGAGGGGGCGGGACGTCCGCCTGCCACCGGGTTCGTGCCGCCCGCCTGAGGGTCAGCGGTCGGAAGGCGGGGATTCCAGGTCTTCGAGCTCGATACCGGGGGCGGAGAGCACCACGTCGCCGGCGAGGTGGATCGTGTGCCGTTCGCCCGTGTCCAGGGCGCTGACCTGGTATTCGTCCACCGTCAGGGGGCCGTTGTCAGTGGGGTGCGCTTCACTGTTCACCAGGGCCCAGGACTGGTCGAGGGTACGGGGGGCGAGGACCGGGTCCGTGAAGGTGACGACCCGTACGCGGGTCTCGGGGGAAGCGGGGGTGAGGCGCAGCAGACGAGCGGTCGCGACCAGAAAGGCGGGGGAAATGCCGCTGAAGGCGTGGGCGCGGACATTGCCTTCGGTGGCGTGCGTGCCCGTCGGATCGGTACGGACCCAGGTGAGGCCCTCCAGGGCGGCACCGCGGACCTGCCAGTCGGCGGAATGGAGTTCGAGTCGGAGGGGGCGGCCGAGTTCATCGAGGGTGAGGTCGACGGATCCCAGGTGACTGCCGGACGGGGCGGTCGTTTGGGAGATGTAGCGCCAGCCGGACGGGCCGGGCGCGCAGTGGAAGTGTTCTTCGCCGAGGGGGGTGTGGTCGTGAACGTCGTGGAGCGAATATCGGCCGCGGGGCATGGGGTCCTTCGAGTCCTCGGCTCGTGCGGGTGCGGTACGGCGCAGGCCCCCGACACGGGGGTGCGGGGGCCTGCGTTCGTGACTGCTGCTGGTCGGTCCGGGCCGCGCTGAGCTCCCGGCGCCGGACCGGACCGGCCGGACCGTTCGAGGTCCGGCCGGTTCCGGGCCGGGAGGGGGTCAGTAGCGGTAGTGGTCGGGCTTGTACGGGCCGTCGACCTCGACACCGATGTACGAAGCCTGCTCCGGACGGAGCGTCGTGAGCTTCACG
>NZ_JBIBHG010000032.1:0-1421 GCF_042956885.1 Streptomyces sp. NPDC008163
GTCCTCGACCGCCTCCCCCTCACCCCCAACGGCAAGATCGACCGACGCGCCCTCCCCGAACCGGCCGCCGTCGTCTCCGAGGGCCGCGCCCCGCGGAGTCAGCTCGAAGAGGTCACGGTCGCCCTGTTCAGCAAGGTGCTGGGCACGCCGGGGCCGGTGGGTGTCGAGGACAGCTTCTTCGCCCATGGCGGGCACTCGCTGCTGGCGGCCCGCCTCACCAACCACCTCGCCGACGTGCTGGGCATCCGGCTGACCATCCGGGACGTGTTCCAGCACCCGACGCCCGCGCGCCTCGCCCAGCACATCGCCACCCTCGACGGCCGGCCCGCGCTCCCGCCGCTCACCGCCGGGGCCTGGTCCGGCGACGGCGACGCGCCCGTGTCCTTCGCCCAGCGCCGGCTGTGGCTGATGGCCGAGCTGGACGGCGGCAGCGCCGCGTACAACGTGCCGATGGCGATGCGGCTCACCGGTCCGCTGGACGCCGGTGTGCTCGACGCGGCGCTGCGTGACGTGGTCGTACGCCACACCCCCCTGCGGACCGTGTTCGCGACGGTCGACGGCGAACCGCGCCAGCACGTCGTACCGGCCGCGGACGCCCAGGTGCCGGTCGAGCGCCGCATGGTGACCTCCGGTGAGCTGGACCGCGCCATGGCCGGGGCCGCGCGCCATGTCTTCGACCTCCGGACCGAACTCCCCGTCCGGGCAACCCTGTTCGAGGTGGACGACGACTCCTGGGTGTTCCTGCTCCTGGTCCACCACGTCGCGACGGACGGCCGGTCCACCGGTGTGCTGTTCGATGACCTTTCCCGGGCCTACGAGGCGCGGAGCGCGGGTGCGACCGCGAGTGTCCTGGAACCGCTGCCGGTGCGGTACACGGACTACGCGGTCTGGCAGCAGCGGGCGCTCGGCGCCGCCGACGACGCGGACAGCGTGCTCTCCCAGGAGCTGGCGTTCTGGCACAAGACGCTGGAAGGGCTCCCCGAGGAGCACGCCCTCAATCTGGACCGCCCGCGTCCCGCACGGGCCTCGCACCGGGGTGGCCAGCTCGAAGTCACCTTCGGGGACGACCTGTTCGGGCGCATCGGTGAGCTGGCCCGCGCCGAGGCCTCCACGCCCTTCATGGTCGTCCACGCCGCACTCGCCGCAACGCTCACCCGACTGGGCGCGGGCACCGACCTGGCCATCGGCTCACCCGTCGCCGGGCGCACCGACGAAGCACTGAACGATCTCGTCGGCTTCTTCGTCAACACCCTGGTCCTGCGCACCCACACCGACGGCAACCCCACCTTCCGCGAGATGCTGGAACGCGTCCGCACCGCCGACCTCGACGCCTTCGCCCACCAGGACGCGCCCTTCGACCTCGTCCTCGACGCCCTCAACCCCACCCGCACACTCGCCCGCCACCCCCTCTTCCAGATCTG
>NZ_JBIBHG010000033.1:0-1414 GCF_042956885.1 Streptomyces sp. NPDC008163
CTTGCCGCTTTCGGGCGGAAGGAGATCACTTTGGCCGAGCATGAGATGCCCGGTCTGATGTCGATCCGCAAGGAGTACGCCGCAGCGCAGCCGCTGGCGGGTGCCCGGATCACCGGTTCGCTGCACATGACCGTGCAGACGGCGGTGCTGATCGAGACGCTGGTCGCGCTGGGTGCCGAGGTCCGCTGGGCCTCCTGCAACATCTTCTCGACCCAGGACCACGCGGCCGCCGCGATCGCGGTCGGTCCGAACGGCACTCCCGAGGCGCCGGCGGGTGTGCCGGTGTTCGCCTGGAAGGGGGAGACGCTGGAGGAGTACTGGTGGTGCACGGAGCAGGCGCTGACCTGGCCGAACACGCCGACCGGTGGTCCGAACATGATTCTGGACGATGGTGGCGACGCCACGCTTCTCGTCCACAAGGGCGTCGAGTTCGAGAAGGCCGGTGCGGCTCCGGACCCGGCGACGGCGGACAGTGAGGAGTTCG
Source organism: Streptomyces sp. NPDC008163 (assembly GCF_042956885.1). Classification (NCBI taxonomy): domain Bacteria; kingdom Bacillati; phylum Actinomycetota; class Actinomycetes; order Kitasatosporales; family Streptomycetaceae; genus Streptomyces; species Streptomyces sp. NPDC008163. The sequence goes on from NZ_JBIBHG010000033.1 coordinate 485, forward strand.
CGCAGATCCTGACGCTGCTGAACCGGACGCTGGGTGAGTCGCCGCAGAAGTGGACGCAGCTGGCGTCCGAGATCCGTGGTGTGACGGAGGAGACCACGACCGGTGTCCACCGCCTGTACGAGATGCACCGTGACGGGAGCCTGTTGTTCCCGGCGATCAACGTGAACGACGCGGTGACGAAGTCGAAGTTCGACAACAAGTACGGCTGCCGTCACTCGCTGATCGACGGTATCAACCGTGCCACCGATGTCCTGATCGGCGGGAAGACGGCCGTCGTGTGCGGCTACGGCGACGTCGGCAAGGGCTGCGCGGAGTCCCTCCGGGGCCAGGGCGCCCGCGTGATCATCACCGAGATCGACCCGATCTGCGCGTTGCAGGCGGCGATGGACGGTTACCAGGTCGCGACTCTCGACGATGTGGTGGAGCAGGCCGACATCTTCGTCACGACGACGGGCAACAAGGACATCATCATGGCCTCGGACATGGCCAGGATGAAGCACCAGGCGATCGTCGGGAACATCGGTCACTTCGACAACGAGATCGACATGGCCGGTCTGGCGAAGATCGACGGCATCGTCAAGGACGAGGTCAAGCCGCAGGTCCACACCTGGACGTTCGCCGACGGCAAGGTCCTGATCGTGCTCTCCGAGGGCCGCCTGCTGAACCTGGGCAACGCGACGGGTCACCCGTCGTTCGTGATGTCGAACTCGTTCGCGGACCAGACGCTGGCCCAGATCGAGCTGTTCACGAAGCCCGAGGAGTACCCGACCGACGTGTACGTGCTGCCCAAGCACCTCGACGAGAAGGTCGCCCGCCTCCACCTCGACGCGCTCGGCGTGAAGCTCACGACGCTCCGTCCGGAGCAGGCTTCGTACATCGGTGTCGAGGTCGACGGCCCGTACAAGCCCGACCACTACCGCTACTGACCCC
>NZ_JBIBHG010000034.1:0-1037 GCF_042956885.1 Streptomyces sp. NPDC008163
TCGACCGGGCGGCCCAAGGGCATCCTGTCCTCGCACCGCAACCTCGTCTCCACGGTCACCGCGCAGACCTACGGGAACTTCGGGCCCGACCAGGTATTCCTCCAGTGCTCACCGGTCTCCTGGGACGCCTTCAGCCTCGAATTCTGGGGCGCACTCCTCCACGGCGGCACCACCGTCCTGCAACCCGGCCAGAAACCCGAACCCACCCACATCGCGGACCTCTCCCGCCGCCACGGCGTCACCATGCTCCAACTCTCCGCCAGCCTCTTCAACTACCTCACCGACGAACACCCCGAAGCATTCACCACCGTCACCATCGCCTACACCGGCGGCGAAGCCGCATCACCCGCCCACATCCACAGACTCCAACAGCTCTCACCCCACACCACCGTGATCAACGGATACGGCCCCGCCGAATCCATGGGATTCACCACCACCCACACCGTCACACCCACTGACGAACCCCACCCCACCATCCCCATCGGCACACCCCTCACCAACAAAGGCGCCTACATCCTCGACGCCACCCTCCAACCCGTCCCACCCGGAGTCACCGGCCACCTCTACCTCACCGGCCACGGCCTCGCCCACGGCTACCTCAACCGCCCCGACCTCACCGCCACCACCTTCATCCCCCACCCCCACGGCCAACCCGGCACCCGCCTCTACCACACCGGCGACCTCGCCCACTTCGACCACAACGGACACCTCCACTACCACGGCCGCGCCGACAACCAAGTCAAGATCCGGGGCTTCCGCGTCGAACCCGCCGAAGTGGAGGCCGCACTCCTCAGGCACCCCCACATCACCCAGGCCACCGTCACCACCCACCGCCGCCAGCTGGCCGGCTACGTGGTCACGGACACCGACACCACGACCGAGGACATCCGCCGCTATCTCACCGACCGGCTCCCCGAGCACATGGTGCCCACCTACTTCACCGTCCTCGACCGCCTCCCCCTCACCCCCAACGGCAAGATCGACCGACGCGCCCTCCCCGAACCGGCCGCCGTCGTCTCCGAGGGCCGCGCCCCGCG